>CALUQB010000006.1 GCA_944322815.1 uncultured Bacteroidales bacterium
CCGAATCCGAGGGAATCGGAAATGGCGATGGTCAGATCGACTTTTTCCGGCTTGTTAGGCGTGTAGTTCAAATCGCACTCAGGGTCAGGAGTGTCGAGGTTGATGGTAGGAGGAACGATGCCGTTCTTCAATGCCAGAATGCTGGCGATGGATTCCACCGCTCCGGCAGCTCCGAGCATGTGTCCTGTCATGGACTTGGTAGAACTGATGTGGGCCTTGCGTGCATTTTCCTCACCCATGGCGAGTTTGAAGGCAGCAGTTTCCGAAGCATCGTTCAGGTGGGTGCCTGTACCGTGTGCGTTGATGTACAGGGTATCTTTCTCTCCATCGTATCCTGCCTCTGCCAGAGCCATCTCGATAGCCTTGGCCTGTGTCACTCCGTCAGGTCTTGGAGCTGTCACATGGTGGGCGTCGTTCGTGTTTCCGTATCCTACCACTTCGGCGAAAATCTCCGCTCCTCTGGCTTTGGCGTGCTCGTATTCTTCGAGAACCAGCATTCCGGCACCTTCAGCCATCACGAAACCGCCGCGGTTCAGATTGAACGGAAGAGATGCATACTTGGGATCTTCAGCCTTGGAAAGAGCCTTGGCATTGGCGAAGCCCGCTATTCCGAGAGGAATGGTTGCAGCCTCGGAACCTCCGGCGATGATGGCATCGGCATATCCGTGCTTTATGGCGCGGTAAGCCTCGCCTATGGCATGTGTAGATGTGGCGCAGGCAGTCACAATGTCGAGGCTCGGGCCGCAGGCATTGTTCCTGATGGCAACATTTCCTGCCGCGATATTCGAAATCATGGTCGGAATGAAAAGAGGTGAGATCCATTTGGCTCCGTCCTTGATCATCTTTTCGGTCTCCCTGTACTGGGTGGTGAAACCTCCGATTCCTGAACCTACGTATACTCCGAGTCTGAACGGATCGATGTTCCCGCCTTCCTTGGAATCCAGTCCTGCCTGTTTCATGGCCTCATTGGCGGCAGCCACCGCATATACGGTGAATTTGTCCTGTTTCCTGGCGAATGCAGGTTCGATGCCGTGCTCTGCCGGGTTGAAGTCCTTCACTTCGCCTGCGATTTTTACAGGAAGGTCATCAGTAGGGAAGGCCTTGATGAAGTCTATACCGCAAACACCGTCCAGAAGGTTTTTCCAGAAGTCCGCTACATTGTTTCCGACAGGGGAGATGACTCCCATACCTGTCACTACTACTCTTTTATCCATATTTTTCAGTTTTATCAGTCAATAAGTGTTAAAGTTAAGAAATTATGCGAGAAGATCCGGTGCTCCGGCAAGGATTTTTTCAGCTCCGCCGATAATATCTTCGACGATATCCTTTGCAGGCTCGATCTTCTTCACCATGCCCGCGCATTCACCGGCCATGAAACTGCCGTTCGCATCGCCTTCTTTCACGGCTTTGCGCAGGGCTCCGGTCCCGTAGGCCAGTATTTCGTCAGGCTGGACGGCAGGGTCTGCCTCCATCTTCGCGAAAGTCTTGGAGAACACGGTCTTGAGAGATCTGACAGGATGACCGAGAGTCTTTCCTGTCACGATAGTGGAAATGTCAGTAGCTTTCAGGATCTGGTCCTTGTAGTACTGGCTTACGGTGCATTCTTCGGCGGCTATGAATCTGGTGCCTACCTGCACGGCCTCTGCACCGAAGATAAATGCTGCCGCGGCTCCTCTGCCGTCGCAGATACCTCCTGCAGCCACTACAGGGATGTCGACTGCATCGACTACCTGAGGAATCAGGGCCATGGTGTGGATTTCCCCGACATGTCCTCCCGATTCGGCGCCTTCGGCTATCACTGCAGCTGCTCCCAGAGCCTGCATCTTGAGTGCCAGAGCGACTGAGGCCACTACCGGCATCACAACGATGCCTGCGGCTTTCCACATGTCCATGTACTGTGCAGGCGAACCTGCACCGGTGGTAAGAATCTTAACGCCTTCCTCTACAACCATTTCTGCGATTTCCGCCGCATTCGGTGCCTGCAGCATGATGTTGACTCCGAACGGTTTGTCGGTCAACTGCCTGCATTTCCTGATTTCCGTTCTCACCGCTTCAGTTCCGGCGTTGATGGAGGAGATCAGTCCGAGTCCGCCGGCGTTTGAAACCGCGGCTGCGAGTGATGCGTCTGCTATCCAGGCCATCCCGCCCTGAATGATAGGGTAGCGGATGCCCAGCATGTCGCATATTTTACTTTTTATCATCAAGTTTGGTTTTTAGTACGTTTCTGTTTCGGCGGATTACCATTCCATGATGGCTGCTCCGGAGATGAATCCTGCACCGAATGCACTGAGGGCGAGTATGTCACCTTTCTTGATGACTCCGTTTCTGTTGCATTCGTCCAGCAGGATAGGACAGCTTGCCGAAGAAGAGTTTCCGTGGCTTTCCACATTGTGGGGAAATTTCTCTTCCGGCTGTTCCAGCTGGTCCTTGATGGAATTGATGATCCTTATGTTGGCCTGATGAAGCAGGTACTTGTCCACATCGTCAGGTGTCATGCCCAGCTCGTTGAGCAGATATTTTATGTCTCCGCTCGAAGCCTTGACAGCGAATTTGAATACATCCTGTCCTTTCATCTGGAGAGGGATGTTCACTTCTTCTTTCGTTACGTACGGGGTAGGCTCGAGGGTTCTGATCTGGTAAAGCTTGTCCGTAGCGCTTGCAGCCGAAAGCTTGGTGCCCTTGATATTGTTGCCTTCCGTGAGGACTGCCGCTCCGGCACCGTCACCGAAGAGTACGCAGACGTTTCTGTCTTTCCAGCTCGTCATCCTTGTCGGCTCTTCAGCGCAGACGATGAGCACGTTCTTGACACGGCCTGCCTTGCTGTAGGCTTCGGCGAGGTCCAGTGCATATATGAAGCCTGCACATGCGCAGTTGATGTCGATACATGGACATGTGGCTCCGAGTCCTCCCTGTATGATGCAGCTCAGTGACGGGGTCACATATTCATTTACTACGTTCGAGCAGATGATGAAATCCATGTCTTCCGCTTTCATCCCTGCATTGTCGAGAGCTTTTCTGGCAGCCTCGATGGCCATGTCTTCGAGTTTCTCGTCGGAAATCACGTGACGGTGTTTGATGCCTGTTCTCGGATAGATCCATGCATCGCTCGTGTCGAGAAATTCTGAAAGCATGTCGTTAGTGACGATCTTCTTCGGAATTACGCTTCCTGTACCAACAATTCTCATAATATTACAGTAAAATTTTCGTATGAAATCATGCAAAAATAATCGGTATTTTCCGAAGTGTAAAATAATTGTGGCAATTCATCTGAAATTGTGGCTTATACCCTCGGAAAGTGGCGAAATTTGACTATTTGTGGCGAAATTCCTATATTTGCCGGATAAAGAAGGACGGGGAATGAACAAGAAACTTCCGGGATATCTGCTTGAGAAGAACAGGCTTGTCGGTACGGTGACTTTCTCCGTGCTTTTCGCCCTTATTTTCCTGAATCTCTACATCCCGTTTTCCGATACGGCCTGGTTCGGTCTCGGAAATTCGCAGACCTTCCTTTTTACGGCAGGCTTTGCCTTCATTTCCATCCTGATCATGGTAATAAGCCGCACGGTGATGTATCACACGTCCAGGCTCTGGGAGTTCACATATCTGGGATATGTCCTGTGGTGCATAATGGAAGTGCTGCTTATCTGCGCTTTCTATACGTTCGTCACTGTCGATGTCGTCCGTTCCGGTGGCGGCGGCTGGATCCAGGTTTTCTCCAGGGCATTGCTGTACGGTTCCATTTCCCTGATTATCCCTTACATACTGACAGGGATGTATTTCACTATCATGGAAAAGAACAAGACAATACGCCTGATGAACAGTCCGGATGTCGTTTCCGACGAACAGGTCTCATCGAAGGCCGAAGGCAAGATCACGCTGTTCGACAACAGCGGCGCCCTGAGATTGTCCGTAAGGACATCAAACCTTTATTATATAGAGTCCGACGACAATTATATAAAGGTGTGGTACATGGATTCCGGCGGGGAACTGAAGACATACATGATGAGATGCCGTCTGAAAACGGTGGAACAGAGTTTTCAGGACACTTCCCTGGTGAGATGCCACAGGAAATACATCGTGAATCTGGACAAGGTGAAAGTCCTGAGACGGGAGAAGGATACTTATTATCTGGAGCTGGATTGCGATTCCATCCCGCCGCTTTCGGTATCCAAGACCTACACCGGAGCCGTTCTGGACAGATTCCGTGAGGCGCCTTCCGACAAAGTGGAGAAATCTGTCTGAAATCTTCCGTCAGTGTTTCCTTCTGGCGGAGCGGAGCCTGGATGCAGACTGTACCATGGCTTCGTCCAGCATGATGTTTCTGGCTGCCAGAACATCCAGTATGGCTGCAATCACAGGGAAAATCGCGGTAAACGAGAATACTATGTTGTTTTTCACCTCTTCCGGCGGGAAAAAGTAGTTTACGCCTATCCAGATCTGGAAGGCGAGCAGCACTATCGCCGTGATTATGCACAGCCGCATTTGTATCATCCTGGCTTTGAACAGAGCTAGACTTATCAGATTCGCCAGGAAGGTCATGATGGTGAACAGGAGGTAGGGAGTGTATTCACGGTAAAGTATGGTGCTTTCTCCCTCGCCGAAAATCGTAGCGAACTTGCTGAAAAAGAGCGATCCTATCAGGACCGTTGCTATCGCCAGGTATAATGTCTGTATTCTCTGCCACATGGTCGTATCGTTTTTTATCTGAAAGAAGTGCAAAAATAGGAAAAATCATCAGAAAAAACTATATTTGGGAAAATGCTTGAGAATATGATACCGGAATCTGAACTTATAATAAATGATGACGGGTCTGTATTTCATCTTCATATCAGACCTGACGAACTGGCTGACAATGTGATCCTGGTGGGAGACCCCGGCCGGGTGGACATTGTTTCCGAATATCTGGAGGACAAGGAGTTCCGTCACCAGTCACGTGAATTCGTATCGGTGACAGGGAAGTACCGCGGGAAAAGGATCACCGTACTTTCCACAGGTATCGGCACGGACAATATAGACATCGTAATGAATGAACTGGATGCCCTGGCCAATATAGATTTCTCTACCAGGGAGGTCAAGGAGCGGAAAAAGTCCCTTAACATACTGCGTATCGGGACATCGGGTGCCATTCAGCCTGATATTCCTCTTGGCTCCTTTGTCTTCGCCCATATTTCCATAGGCTGTGACGGGCTTATGAACTGGTATGCCGACAGGGACAAGATAGCTCTCCTGGATATCGAAGAGGCTTTCAAGTCGCATACGCACTGGAACAGGCATCTGCCGGATCCGTATTTCGTGAAGGCAGGGGAAGAAATGGTTTCCAGATTCGCGGACTGTACGATAAAGGGGATGACTATCGCAGCTTCCGGCTTTTACGGACCGCAGGGCAGGGTATTGCGCATGCCTCTGGCCATGCCTGACATGCTGGACACTTTCGGTTCATTCCGCTTCGGTGACTGGAGGATCACGAATTTCGAGATGGAAGGTTCCGCCATAGCAGGTATCGCCGCACACCTCGGACACAATGCCGGGACTGTCTGCTGTATCATCGCGAACCGCTATCTGAAGTCCAGCAACCCGGACTACAAACCGCAGGTCCGCAAGCTCATAGAACTGTCGCTGGACCGTCTGACCAGAGAGTAGAGGGTAAATAAAACGCAGAATGCACCCGCTTTATTTACCCTGATCATTGTTATTTCCCGCCGTACAGCTCCCTTCTGGACTGGCTTCCGACCTTGGCTATGCCCGGATCGTCTATCTTCATGTCCACGACTGTCCTGTCGCCTCCCATGACAGCTTCTTCCATGAAGCGGAACTGATACTCGGTGCTGTCATCCATGATGGTGGCTATTTCGTGTCCGCAGTCCAGGTAACGGTATATGCTGTAAGGATATCCGAATTTCTTGAATCTGCGTGCTATTCTGTCCGAGCCGAAGAAGCCGATGTTGAAAAACCTTACCTGGCCGTAGTTCACCAGTCTGTCACCGGTCCCGTGGAGCAGGAGTGTCGGTGCAGGTTCGGAGGCATATTTCAGTTTGCCTTTCCTGGACAGGATACCGCCTGAAAATGACATGACTCCTGCATATCGGAAATTTTCCGGCAGACTTGCAGCGTATTCTGTCCTGTTGCACAGTTCGTAGTCGGCCTGCAGGACTGTGATGGCTCCTGCGGATGATCCGCTGATCACGATGTTTTCCGGGTCCACTTCCAGGCTTTCGGCGTTTTCAATGATATATTCAGTCGCGCTGAACAGATCTTCCACAGCCATGTGTATCGCCCGGTCCAGCAGATTGACCTGCGCTACCCCCACTTTTTCCGCCCCTTTCAGCCCGAGCCTGTAATCGATGGCTATGAGTCTGTATCCGTGGTCGGTCAGCATCTTGAACCATGGGGTATGGTACGGCTCGTCACGCCTTCCCATGATAAAGCCTCCTCCGAATACGAAAATCACCGTCGGTTTTTCCTTTCCGTCGATTTCAGTCTCGCTTCCTTCTGCCGGCTCGTAAACATCCATGAACAGTTCGCATGTGTCTCTCTGCGCGAACATGTAGGTCGCATCCGGCAGTATCGCCGGCTCTGTCTTCTCATTCCCTGCGTTTGCGGCGACTGCCATCGTCATGATGGCTCCCGCCAATAATAGTTTCCTTATCATTTCTTTTTTTGTTTATTGGTCTGGTGGTCATTGGCCCGGAACGGGCCAATCCAATATCGTCCGGCAGAGTTCTTCCGGACTTGCGCACAATGCGTCCGGCTTCCACGCCTCAAGTTCTTCCCTTGACCTGAATCCCCACAATACGCCTGCTGTCACTGCTCCGGCATTTTTCCCTGTCTCCATATCCACGTCGGAGTCTCCTGCATAGAAGATTTCTCCGGGTGTCAGGCCTGCCCCGTATGCCCGTCCGGCTTCCCTGATTATTTCAGGGTCCGGCTTGATAGGCATTCCGTCTCTCTGCCCAAGCACTTTCACGAAATTCCTTTCTCCGAAGAAGCGTCTTACCAGAGCTTCCGTGCCTTCCTGGTATTTGTTCGATGCCACGGCCATGGCTATTCCGGCCTTTTCGATCCTTTCCAGCATTTCCGGTATGCCTTCATAGGGTTTGGTGAAGTCCGTCTTGTGTTCATTGTAGTACGGCACGAAATATCCTTTCATTTTCAGTACCATCTCTTCAGTCCTGGCCTTTTCGGGCAGGGCACCTCTGAACAGATTGTATATTCCACGTCCTACCAGCATGTTGTATTCCTGCATTTCCCTGCGTGGGAAACCGCATGATTCCAGTGCGAAATTGCAGGCCCGGCCCAGATCCTCTATCGTATTCAGCAAGGTGCCGTCCAGATCGAAAATTGCGAGTTTTATTTTTGCTTGTGCCATAGTTTGGTACATTTGGATGTTATCTTTGCACTGTGATTAAGAGAAACATTAAATTCGAACGCCATGAAAAATACAGATTTCACACTTGAGAGCCTTGGTTCATTCATCTCTTCGGAACAGTCTTTCAGCGATATTCTCGACCTGGTGAAGGATTTTGACCTTGAACTCACCGGTGTCAGCTTTTCATAGCGGCCCTGGTGCCTTTCCCGTCTTTGTCCGGGACTATGTACAGCCGCCTTTCAGTGTCGGTTCCTGTCAGGCTTTCCAGAGTCTTGTCATCTGCGATGATGAATTCGGATACAGGGTCTTCTATGTATTTCTGGATGGCCCTTTTCAGCGGCCTGGCCCCGTATGCCGGATCGAAGCCGGCATCCAGCACTGTCTTTTTTGCAGCTGCGGTGATGGTCAGTTTGTATCCGGCTGCGGCTACCCTTTCCCTGAGATCTTTCAGCTCGATCTCTACGATCTTCCCTATGTCATCCCTGCTCAGGGGGTTGAAGAAGATCTGTTCGTCTATCCTGTTCAGGAATTCAGGCGGGAACAGCCTTTTGATGGATTTTTCCAGGATGTTTTTCCGTTTTTCCGCTATGGAGCCTGCGGAGGTGGCGAATCCAAGGCCTGAACCGAACTCGTCCATTTCACGGCTTCCTACGTTGGAAGTCATGATCAGTATGGTATTTCTGAAATCGACAGTCCTGCCGTTGCTGTCTGTCAGCCGGCCTTCGTCCAGAACCTGAAGCAGGAGGTTGAAGATGTCGGGATGTGCCTTTTCTATTTCATCCAGCAGTACTACGCAGTACGGTTTCCGTCTGACACGTTCGCTTAGCTGTCCGCCTTCTTCAAAACCGACATAGCCGGGAGGTGCGCCTATCAGTTTGGATGCGGTGAATTTTTCCATGTATTCGCTCATGTCGATCCTCACCATACTGTCTGCAGAGTCGAAAAGATATTCCGCCAGAGACTTGGCCAGCTGTGTCTTTCCTACTCCGGTGGGACCGAAGAAAAGGAACGAGCCTATCGGTCTGTGCGGATCCTTGATGCCTGCACGGTTCCTTCTGATGGCCTTTACTACCTTTTCTATGGCTTCATCCTGACCTACGACGTGTTCTTTCAGCCTGTCCTCCATTTTTATGAGTCTGGTCCTTTCCGAAGATGCGACCTTGCATACAGGAATCCCTGTCATAGTGGATATGACGGCAGCGATGTCTTCTTCAGTGACTTTCGGCAGGTCTCCGGACTTTTTTCCCGGATGTCTGAGCCTGACCATGGAGCCTGCTTCATCCATTACGTCGATGGCCTTGTCCGGCAGGCATCTGTCGGTGATGTAGCGGTCAGACAGTTTCACACAGGCTTCCAGAGCTTCATCGGTATAGCTCACCAGGTGGAAGAATTCGTATTTCATCTGCAGTAGCTTCAGGATTTTCATGGTCTGCGGGATGTCTGTCGGCTCGACCATTATTTTCTGGAACCTGCGGTCCAATGCACCGTCTTTTTCCACTATTTTCCGGAATTCATCCATGGTAGTGGCCCCGATGCAGTGGATTTCTCCTCTGGCGAGTGCCGGTTTCAGTATATTGGCAGCGTCCAGGCTGCCGCCTGCCCCTCCTGCACCCACGATGGTGTGGAACTCGTCTATGAAGAGTATGATGTCGGGATCATTGCTGATTTCGTTTATGATGGCTTTCAGCCTCTTTTCAAAATCTCCCCTGAATTTGGTCCCGGCGACTATGGATGCTATGTCCAGCGAAATTATCCTTTTCCCGAGCAGGGCAGGGGTGGTGTCTCCGTTGGCTATCCTCAAGGCTATGGCTTCCACGATGGCGGATTTGCCTACACCAGGGTCGCCCACGAGCATCGGATTGTTCTTTTTCCTCCTGCCGAGAATCTGGATGACTCTTTCTATTTCAGGTTCGCGTCCGGAAACAGGATCAAGTTTTCCGTTCATGGCTGCCTGTGTGAGGTCGTAGCCGTATTTTTCCAGAACGGAAGATTCTTCTGCATGCTGTTCCTTTTGTCCGGAGTCGCCCTGTGATGGTTCCGGACCGCCTGTTTCATCGTGCCGGTCCTGGCTATCAGTTCCCGGGAAGAGTCCGGCAGCCTCCATGTAGTTCCGGACACAGTCGTAGTCTATCCCCCTGTCGTTCAGCCAGGTCTGACCGAATCCGCTGACAGAACTTCTGAGCAGGGCCAGCAGCAGATGTTCCGGGCGCACTATGGCGGAGCCTGCCTTGGTGGCTTCGAATATCGTGATGCTCAGGATATTATAGGCTCCCCTCGACAGTGATACCTTTTCGAATTCGGAAAAAGGTATGTATTTGTCTGTCCTGATATTTTCGTCGATGGACTGTTTGAGGGCGTCGAGGTCCACGCTCAGGCCCAGAAGTGATTCGGCCGCAGCATTTTCCCTGTGTCTGATGATGCCCAGAAGCAGGTGATCAGGGGAAATGCCGTAGCTTCCCGTCCTCATCGCCTCGTCCCTGGCGAAGTTTATGATTATATTCAGTTCTCTCGATATCTTTATTTCCATTGTCCTCCCTGAATTTCGTGCAAAATTACAAAGAACCTATCGAAATACATTTATGTATGCTGAAAATTTTGCTATCTTTGCCGAATATGTCCGGGCTGTGCGTGGAAGTCTGACATTGCCGGAACCGGCACCGGACAGATGAAAATTCAGGAGATATTTTATGGATAATGAAACGAATCAGATAGATCCGGAAACCCCGGTGGGAAGGATAGAGACGGTCAACATCGACAGGCAGATGCGCAGTTCGTATATCGACTATTCCATGTCGGTCATCGTATCAAGGGCGCTGCCTGACGTGAGGGACGGTATGAAACCGGTGCACAGAAGGGTGCTTTTCGGTATGACGGGACTCGGGCTGAGTTATTCAGGACAGACGAAGAAATCGGCCAGGATAGTCGGTGAAGTTCTCGGTAAGTACCATCCTCACGGTGACAGCAGCGTGTATGATGCCATGGTCAGGATGGCCCAGTCGTGGAGCATGAGATATCCGCTCGTATTCGGTCAGGGAAACTTCGGATCCATGGACGGAGACTCGCCTGCAGCCATGCGTTACACGGAGGCGAAACTCGAGAAGCTTGCGGAAGAAGTGATGGCTGATATCGACAAGGATACCGTCGATTTCCAGAACAACTTCGATGATACCCTTCAGGAGCCTACAGTACTGCCTACCAAGGCTCCGCTTCTGCTGCTGAACGGTTCGTCGGGTATTGCGGTCGGTATGGCGACCAATATGGCTCCGCACAATCTCGGCGAGACCTGCGATGCCATCTGTGCGTATATAGACAACCCTGAAATCACCACAGACGAACTGATGCATTATATAAAGGGGCCGGATTTCCCTACGGGCGGTATCATCCAGGGACATCAGGGCATCCGTGATGCGTTCGAGACAGGCCGCGGAAGGATAGTCATCAGGTCCAGGACTGAAATCGAGGTGAGTGAATCGGGCAGGGAAACCATAGTGGTGACCGAGATCCCTTATATGGTGAACAAAAGGGAGCTTATCGAGAAGATAGTCGAGCTGGTGGAGAACAAGAAAGTGGACGGCATCGTCTATGTGAACGACGAGACCACCAGGAAGGGAATGCGTATCGTCATCAAACTGAAGATCGGTGCGAATTCGAATGTGGTGCTGAATACCCTCTTCAAGTACACTCCTCTGCAGTCAAGTTTCTCCGTGAACAATGTGGCTCTGGTGAACGGACGTCCGAGAACCCTGAGCCTGAAGGACATGATCAAGTATTTTGTCCGTCACAGGCATGATGTGGTGGTCCGCAGGACGAAATTCGATCTGGAGAAGGCGAAGAAACGTGCGCATATTCTGGAAGGCCTGCTGAAGGCTCTGGATGTCATCGACGAGATCATAAATATCATCAGGGCATCCCGCAGCGTGGATCAGGCGAAGTCCGAACTCATGGAAAGGTTCGCTTTCACCGAGGCTCAGGCTACCGCTATCGTGGAGATGAGGCTCAGGCAGCTGACCGGACTCGAAAGGGAGAAGCTTCAGTCCGAATTTGACGAACTCATGAAGTTCATCAATTACTGCGAAGAGATACTCGCCAGCTATGACAAGCAGATGGGAGTCATCAAGGACGAACTTCAGGAACTCAAACAGAAATACGGCGACCCGCGCAGGACTGAGATAGCATTGTCGGCGGAGGAATTCAACCCTGAGGATTTCTATCCGGACGAGGATGTAGTCATCACCATTTCCCATCTGGGCTATATAAAGAGGACTCCTCTGGCAGAATACAAGACACAGAACAGGGGCGGTGTCGGCATGAAAGGCAGCGCTACCAGGGATGAAGACTTCATAGAATATATCTATGTGGCCAACATGCACAGCACCATGCTTCTTTTCACTAAGAACGGCAGATGCTTCTGGTTGAAAGTCTACGAAATTCCGGAGGGGACGAAGACATCGAAGGGCCGTGCCATCCAGAATGTCATCAACATAGAACCGGATGATACCGTGAAGGCTTTCATCAATGTCAGAAACCTGAAGGATGAAGACTATATAAACAACAATTTCATAGTTCTCGTCACGAAGAAGGGTATCATCAAGAAGACTCTTCTGGAAGCTTACTCACGTCCGAGGACAAACGGCGTGAATGCCATTACGGTCAGGGACGGGGATGAACTTCTGGAGGCTTCCATGACGAACGGCCGCTGCCAGATTTTCCTGGCAGGCAGGAACGGAAACTGTGCGCGTTTCGACGAGACCGATGCAAGACCTCTCGGCAGGACAGCTTCCGGAGTGAAAGGTATCAATATCGGCGAAGATGATGAAGTCATCGGCATGATCTGCCATGATCCTGAAGCTGAGGATGCTGCAGGACATACCATACTGGTAGTCAGTGAAAACGGTTACGGAAAGCGTTCCGACTATGATGAATACAGGCTTACGCACAGGGGCAGCAAAGGTGTCAGGACTCTGAATGTGACGGAAAAGACCGGCAAGCTGGTAGCTATCAAGGATGTCACTGATGACAATGATCTGATGATCATAAACCGTTCAGGCCTGACCATCAGGATGCATGTTTCGGACATCAGGGTAGCGGGCAGGGCCACTCAGGGAGTAAGGCTGATCAACATAAAGGAAGGAGATGCCATAGCGGCCGTCTCCGCCGTAAACAGCAGTGAAGATGAGTCTCAGGCTGAGGGAATGCAGGAGCAGCCTGCCGGACCTGAAGCGCCGGCTGCCGTTCCGGAGCAGACGGATGGACCTCAGAACGAATAATGTGAAACTTAGTGATAATACTTTAATTAAAAATCAGTTATGAAACGTATTTTTATGGCATTGGCTGTTCTGCTGTCTATCCAGATAGCTGATGCACAGGTGAAGACACCTGCTGACGCGAAAAAAGCTGTGGAGGCTGCTGCAGCAGCGACTGAAAATCCTAAAAAGGCTGCCAAACCTGCTACATGGCTGAAACTGGCATCTGCATACATGGATGCATACACCGCACCTATGGGTAACGGATGGATCGGGGCAAACAAACAGGAGCTGACTTTCCTGATGGGGAATGACAAGCCGACTTCTTCGCAGGCAGTGACTCTGGCAGGTGAGAGCTATACCAAAGAGACATACTCTACGATGAACTATTACTTCAATGCCGGCCAGCAGCTGGCTATCATAGAAGTGACCAAGCCTGTATATGAAGATGCTCTCGACCAGGCCCTCAAGGCATATCTGGAAGCTGAAAAGGTAGATGCAAAAGGCAGCAAGACAAAAGATATCGATGCCGGCATCAAGGATGTGGCTGCGAAATACATGGAGAAAGGTCTGAATGACTACATGTTCGGCAACTACAAGGGTGCTGCCGAGAATTTCGAGAAGTCCGTCGATGCAGGAGCCGAGGCACCGAACCCTGTCATAGATACCATGACCATCTACAATGCAGGTTTCACCGCATTGATGGCGGAAGACTTGTCCAAAGCTGAAGTCTTCTTCAGGAAATGCATCGAGCTGGGTTATGCGGAAGACGGTGAAGTTTACGCACACCTCGCGAATATTTATACCAAACTTGAAAATGCGGAGAAAGCCAAGAGCACTCTGGAGGAAGGATTCTCCAAATATCCGTCAAACCAGAGCATCATCATCGGTCTGATCAACTACTATATCGAGAGCGGCGAGCAGCCTGACGAGCTTTTCGACCTTCTGGATGTGGCAAAGAAGAACGAGCCGAACAACGCGTCTCTCTATTATGTCGAGGGTGACATCCACAACAAACTCGGACATAAGGAAGAGGCCAAGGCTGCATACCTCAAGTCCAATGAAATCAATCCTGACTACGAATTCGGTCTCATAGGTCTGGGTATCATGTATTATAACGAGGCTCTCGAACTTCAGGAAAAAGCTTCGAACGAGTTTGACAATGCGAAGTATGAGGCTATCATTGTGGAATTCGAGGCCGCCCTGAAGAATGCTATCGATCCGTTCGAGAAAGCTTTCAATATCTCGAAGGACAATGAGATCAAGGTCAGCATAGCCGAATATCTCAAAAATATCTATTACCGTTTCCGTGACCAGGACCCTAAATACATGGAAGGGTACCAGAAATATTCCAGCATAGTGGAAAACGGTCTGTAGTATCGGAAGGGGATGCCTGTTTGTGAAAGGCAGTGTGTCCTTACATTACCTAATGAGGGTGATCAAAATTCCTTTTTGGTCACCCTATTTAACGTCAGTTCGACGAATTATTTTACTCAGTACCAGAGATTCCGTCGAACTGACGTTACGATTTCTTCGAAATCTCTTTCCTTTTACGTGTCACCCCACCTAAATCCTCCCCTAAGTATGGGAGGACTTGCCTACGGATTCGTTCAACGAATCCTCTAAAAGAGGTAGTTCTTTGAAATTCACTCCGTTCTTTTCATCGAACTCACGTTATTTATTTTCTGCAGTTTCGAAAGCCTTCACTATCTTCCCTACGAGAGGATGCCGGACTATGTCTTCCGGCTTGAAGAATATGCAGCTGACTCCCTTTATATCCTTGACCAGATTAATTCCGCGTATAAGTCCGGATTCCCGTTTGTCAGGCAAGTCTATCTGGCTTGCATCTCCCGTGACGATGAATTTCGCATCACATCCCATTCTGGTCAGGAACATTTTCAGCTGCCCCATGTTCGTGTTCTGTGCCTCATCCAGTATGACACAGGCCCTGTCCAGAGTCCTTCCCCTCATGTAGGCCAGAGGTGCTATCTGGACTATGCCTTCCGCCATGAAATCATCCAGCCTTTTCGCAGGAATCATGTCTCTGAGTGCATCGTAAAGAGGCTGGAGATACGGGTCCAGTTTGTCTTTAAGGTCTCCGGGAAGGAAACCGAGTCTTTCTCCTGCCTCTACAGCCGGTCTGGTGAGGATGATGCGCTTGATTTCCCTGTGCTTCAGTGCCCTGACAGCCAGAGCTATGGCTATGTATGTTTTTCCGGTGCCGGCCGGCCCTACGGCGAAGATCAGGTCATTTTCGAAATAGGCTTTGACCATTTCCTCCTGGGTCTTGTTTCTTGCGCGGATAGGCTTGCCGTCAAGTCCGTGGACTATTACGGAATCACCCAGGGGGATGAATCTGTCAGCCGTTTTCTCCCCGTCGAACAGGTCTTCCACATCATAAGGGGAAAGATTCCGTTTGTGCAGTCTCCTCTCTATGAGCTGGCTTATCTTTTCGGCGAATTTTCCGCAGTCGGATTCGGATCCTTCCAGAATGATTTCGTCTCCTCGGGCTATTACCCTCAGCTGCGGGAACCATCCGCACAGAGCTTCGAGCACCCTGTTCCCGGCCCCGTAAATCTCGACCGGATCGATATTTTCCAGTTTTACAGTTTTCTTCATTTTCAGTCCTCTATACCTGTCAAAGCTTTGATATTCCGATAAGTGTTTACCATTTTTCCGTATTCGTAAGGCTGCCGCCAATATTCCTTTTTTCCCAGATAGTCCTTCACCTTGACGGTGCAATGCCCTCTTCCGAGTCTTCCCGGAAGCGAAGACCACAGGAAAGTGTATTCAGGGACAATTTCCACCACGCCGCCCCAGCAGTCCCTTTCGATATCCACTTCCACGAGCAGCCCTATCTGCGTGTTCACGGCACTCATGTTCGATATGGCATTTCCCAAGGAGTATATTACCGGCACCTCCCTGATTTTCCCGTCAGCATCGCTTGTCACAAGCAGCGCAGTGTCCTGGACTACATGGGGGTGGGCGCCGACTATCAGGTCTGCTCCGTTGGCGGCAAGCCACCTGGCCAGTTCTTCCTGTGTGGAGGAGTGCGATGTTTCATATTCATTGCCCCAGTGCGGGACGGCTATGGTCAGGCCCGCACCCGAGTCCCGGGCTTTTTCCAATGCTTTCCGGATTTCCTCGCGAACGGTGAGGTTCGTGCCGGGCCAAGGCTTGCCGAAAGAGGAATTGGTCCCGTAAGTGAAATTGATTATGGCTATTTTCAGTCCGCCTGCATTCAGCAGCAAAGGATAGTTCCTGGCTGCGGAATCTGCGTTTTCCGCACTTCCGGTCATCCGTATCCCACGTTCCCTTTCAAGCCTCCGGTAGACGGAAAGTGTTCTGAGCAGACCCTTTTCACCCTTGTCCAGAATGTGGTTGTTCGCCGTGAGGAATACGTCCACTCCGCAGTCAGCCATGTATTCCGCGTACTCGTCAGGGGCGCTGAAAGCAGGATAGCCTGTGTACGGTTCCCCTGCCATGGTGAACTCCATATTCGCTATGGCCAGGTCCGCTCCTTCCAGATCGTCCTTTATACCGGCGAAGTATTCCGAAAAGTCGAAATCCCCGTTTCCCCTGCAGGCCCCTGTGATCTGAGCCTGATGAAGCATGACGTCTCCGATGAAAGCGATTCTCAGTGTGCCTGAAGTCTTCCGTGCAGGACATGATTCCATGGCCTGCTGCAGAAGCAACCGGTCGTTCACAGTCTCTGTATTGGCGATTCCTGCGGACAGGATAGCCATGAAAACCGCAATTCCGATTCGATTCCTATTTTTCATCCGGTTTTACAGTCTGGGTTCCATCCTTGATTTCATACAAGGTCACATTCTGAATGTTCAGTCTGATTTTCAGCCAGTCGGTGAGCCTGGTCTTCTCTTCTTCACTCAGCGGTTCCGATGTCCTGACCACGGCGAGAAGCCCGTTTGATCTGGAAAAATCTTTTGCTGACACTTCAGCTCCGCGTGCTACGAAAAGACTTGTGATATGCGGGTATTGGTTTACGGCCTCCCTGGTGATCTGTTCGAATGGGATCTCGCTTGCATGCAGCATTTTCAGTTCATCTTCCAGCTTCTTGATTTCCGCCTCCCTGCGGGTGATCTCGCTGTCCGTCCGTTCGTAGATGCCTTTCAGTATCTCTCCTTCGTTTGTACCTTCACCCAGAGCATGTTCCTGGATGATTATCTGTTCCGGTTTCAACCCGAATTCCTTCGCTGATTCCAGAAAGTTGTTCTTTTCGGATGCGGACAAAGGATCACCCGTGAAGAAGACCTGTACTTTGGAGCCGTTCCTGTGGTCCACCTTGTAGTCCATGATGTATCCTGAATACAGGTTCTTGTTGGCGTTTATGAATTCGGAAACGGTCTCGTTGAAGGTGTTTTCACGTATCATCACGATGGCTGACCAGATGCTCGGGACTATCACTATCACCGTGATGACGGTGATGAGGCGCCTGGCGCGTTTCCCTGACTTTTCATCCTTGTATTCATGCTGTTCGAACTTCATGTATTTGACTGTCAGGTAAGTCGCCAGTATGATGAATATGCAGTTTATGGTGAAAAGGTAGAGGGCCCCGATAAAATACATCAGATTTCCGTTCGCCAGACCGAAGCCTGCCGTACAGAGAGGCGGCATGAGGGCTGTAGCTATGGCTACGCCTGAGAATACCGTACCTTTTTCTTTCCTGCTCAGTTCGAATATGCCTGCGAATCCGCCGAACAGGGCTATGAGCACATCGTAAATGGTAGGGTTTGTCCTGGCCAGCAGTTCTGTAGGGTTCGAAAGGTTCAGCGGAGTGATGAGGAAATACACCAGGGAGGCCACGAGGCTTATCACCATCATCACCAGAATGTTCTTCAGGGATGCCTTCAGAAGCCCGGTATCGTTGATGCCAAGTCCCAGCCCGATTCCGAATATCGGACCCAGCAGCGGGGAGATGAGCATGGCGCCGATTATCACCGGGATGGAATTTACGTTCAGCCCTACCGATGCGATGATAATGGAAAATACCAGAATCCATACGTTGGGGCCTCTGAAGTATATGCTGTTCCTTATGTTTTTCTCGGCGGCTGCCGTATCTATGTGTTCAGCCAGGCTCGCTATGGAACTTGCCTGGTCTTTCAAATTCTTCCAGAAAGACATTTCATTAATCGTTTAAGAAGCCAAATATACTAAATTATTCATATTTATTTTGGGCAGGAGCAATAATTGGTTAAATTTGCAAAGATGCGCTAATTGTGATGAAAATGAAAAAACTGATAAGGACCTGTCTCTTTTTCTTCGCTTTCGCGGCGCTGCTTCCGTTGGGAGGCTGTGACTTGTTCCGGTCTCTTGCAGGAAGGCCTACTGCGGAAGAATTGGAACTCATGCGGATAGAGAAGCTGAAAGCGGAAGAGGCCGTCAGACAGGCCAGAATAGACTCGCTTGCAAGACGGCAGGCTGAACTGGAAGATTCGCTGGCTATCATGGATTCTCTGGCACAGATCAGGGGAACCATACTCAATCCTTCGGAGATGGGCGGGCTTTTCACTACCAGGCTGGATTCCAGGTACTATATAGTGGTCGGTTCTTTCAGAAGCCGCCACAATGCCGAGGCTCTTTTTTCCACTGTGAGCGAAAAGGGCTACAGTCCGATACTTGTCAACTTCCGCAACGGCTTCAATTCCATAGCGATATCACCGACAGACAGTCTTCGCGAAGCTTTCCGTTCACTCAAGTCCGTGAGGGAAGAGGCTTTCTGTCCTGACGATGTGTGGATTCTGGTCAATGAATAGATTTATGAATATATTCCGTATTGCCGCTGCCTTGGCTGCGGTATTTTCCTGTGCAGTCTCGTATGCCCAGTATGCCGGCGGTTCCGATGCCTATTCGGATCTGTATGACAGCGAGACCGTCGCGTCATTCAAGGAGCATGTGTCTTATATTACTTCCGCTCAGTTTGAAGGCCGGAAGGCTGGTTCCGATGGTGAAAAGGCTGTGGCTGAATACGTTTACAGCCGGCTCGGCGACTATGGCGTCGATATGCTGACACCGGAGGAAGGGGACCTGTTCGGCATTGCGCGAAGCCAGGATGACACCCTGACTTCGCGCAACGTATATGGCTTTGTCCAGGGATATGACAAGTCTCTGAACGGCCATTACATCGTGGTGGGCGCCAGGATGGACAGCAACGGGACGAATGTATTGACCGTGGACGGTCAGAAAGTGACTCAGATATATGCCGGCGCGAACGGGAACGCTTCCGGGGTGGCCATGATGCTGGAACTGGCCCGGATGGTTTCGACTAATTCGCTTCTGTTCCGTCGTTCCGTGATTTTCATAGGGTTCGGAGCATCTGCGGAAACATACGCAGGTGCCTGGTATTTCCTGAACAGATCCTTCAAGGATACCGGATTGATAGACGCCATGGTGAATCTGGACATGGTGGGAACTGGGTTGAACGGCTTCTATGCATATACGGCTTCGAATACGGATCTCAATTCGATCATCGCATCGCTTTCGGGGCAGCTGCAGCCGGTGTACCCGGAACTTCGGGCCGATGAGCTGTATCCGTCCGATCACAGGGCCTTCTATGCAGGAGAGATACCGGCAGTGCATTTTACTACAGGCCGGTATCCGGAGCATAATACCCCTCGGGATACCGAATCCATTCTGGACTACGGCATGATGGAGAGGGAGCTGGAGTATATTTACAGCTTCGTGCTGGAACTGGCCAATACGGACAGGGATGTGACCTTCCGTAACGAGCCTGCCGAGGCCGGTCCGACAGGATCTGAAGGCGTTGTGGCCTACTATGACTGTGACCAGAGACCGATGTTCCTGAACAGCACGGATCCGCGGCAGTTCATGGAGAAATGGGTATATCAGTATCTCAGGTATCCTGAAGAGGCTGTCATGAACGGAATCCAGGGTACTGTCCAGGTGAATTTCATCATCGGCAAGGACGGCAAGGTCAGGGATGTCACCATAGCCAAGAGTGTGGATCCGCTTCTGGACAATGAGGCGTTGAGAGTCGTCAGCGCTTCTCCGAAATGGCGTCCTGGCAGGCTCCGCGGAGAAAAGGTGGCTACATCCATGACTATTCCTGTGGAATTCCGTCTCGAAAAGAAGACCGAAAGGCGCAGGTTCGGAATAAAGTGACGATCATCTAAAATTTCTGGATATGGACTATGATTTTAAAAAGATAGAAAAGAAATGGCAGGAGTATTGGGCTGCCAATCATACTTTTCAGGTCACGGAAGATGAATCCAGACCGAAATATTATGTACTGGACATGTTTCCCTACCCTTCGGGGGCGGGCCTTCATGTCGGTCATCCGCTCGGATACATAGCCAGCGACATATACAGCAGATACAAGAGGCTGTGCGGATTCAATGTCCTGCATCCTATGGGGTATGACGCTTTCGGACTGCCTGCAGAGCAGTACGCCATACAGACCGGGCAGCATCCTGCGGTCACTACGGCCAAGAACATAGCGAGATACCGCGAACAGCTGGACAGGATAGGCTTTTCATTCGACTGGTCACGTGAAGTGAGGACCTGTGATCCGGCATATTACAAATGGACACAGTGGGCTTTCCTGAAAATGTTCGGTTCGTATTATGACAATGACCGCCAGTCAGCGCGGCCGATTTCCGAACTTGTGGAAGCTTTCGAAAAGAACGGGACCGAGGGAGTGAATGCGGCCTGCAGCGAGGAACTGAGCTTTACGGCAGGGCAGTGGAAGGCGATGTCGGAAAAGGAAAAGTCCGATGCCCTGATGAACTGGCGTATCGCCTATCAGGGCGTCACGTCGGTGAACTGGTGTCCGAAACTGGGAACTGTCCTGGCCAATGACGAGGTCAAGGAAGGCTATTCAGTGCGCGGGGGCTATCCGGTGGAGCAGAAAAAGATGACGCAGTGGCAGCTGAGGGTGTCTGCATATGCGGGCAGGCTGCTCGATGATCTCGAGGATCTGGAATGGACGGATTCCCTGAAAGACATGCAGAGAAACTGGATTGGTCGTTCGCAGGGGGCGGAAATAGTGTTCAAGGCTCTGAACGGAGATCAGGAATACGATATCACCATATTCACCACCAGGGCCGATACTGTCTTCGGAGTGACTTTCATGGTCCTGGCACCGGAAAGCGACTGGGTGGAAAAACTCACCGCTCCTGAGCAGAAGGCGGCGGTGGAAGAATATCTCGCCATGGCGAAGAAAAAGACCGAAAGGGAGAGGATAGCCGAAACCAGGAAAGTGACAGGTGTCTTTACCGGATCTTATGCGGTGAATCCGCTCACCGGAGACAAGGTTCCGGTATGGATTTCCGAATACGTACTCGCAGGCTACGGTACGGGGGCCATCATGGCTGTTCCTGCACATGACAGCAGGGACTATGCTTTCGCCAGGACATTCGATCTGCCTATCATACCGCTTATCGAGGGCTGCGATGTCAGCGAGAGCAGTTTTGACGCGAAGGACGGCATCATGTGCAATTCCGGTTTCCTGAACGGCATGACCGTGAAGGAAGCCATTCCTGCCGCCATCGAATATGTGGAGAAGAACGGGCTTGGACACAGGAAGATAAACTACAGGCTCAGGGACGCCATATTCTCACGTCAGAGGTACTGGGGAGAGCCGTTCCCTGTCTACTTCAAGGACGGAATCGCCACTCCGATGCCTGAAGACAAGCTGCCTCTACAGCTGCCCGAGGTCGACAAGTATCTGCCGACAGAGTCCGGGGAACCGCCGCTTGGAAGGGCTGCGGACTGGACATACGAGGGCTGGCCTATAGAGAAAAGCACCATGCCCGGTTTTGCCGGAAGCAGCGCGTATTATCTGCGTTATATGGATCCTCACAATGACGAGGCTCTGGTCAGTGAAAAGGCTGACAGGTACTGGCGGAATGTGGACCTCTATGTCGGCGGTACCGAACATGCTACCGGCCACCTGATTTATTCCCGTTTCTGGAACAAGTTCCTGTATGATCTGGGCTATGTCTGCGAAAAGGAACCGTTCAGGAAACTGATAAACCAGGGAATGATTCAGGGACGTTCGAACTTCGTGTACAGAATCATCAATACGAATACTTTCGTCTCATGCGGACTCAAGGATCAGTACGAGACCACCGAGATACATGTGGATGTGAACATAGTCCACAATGACAGGCTCGACATCGATGCTTTCAGAAAATGGATGCCTGACTATGCCGATGCGGACTTCATACTTGAAAACGGCGAATACATCTGCGGCTACGCCATCGAAAAGATGAGCAAGTCCATGTTCAATGTGGTGAATCCTGACATGATCTGCGATACGTACGGTGCGGATACACTGCGTCTGTACGAAATGTTCCTCGGTCCTGTCGAGCAGTCGAAACCGTGGGATACCAAAGGTATCGACGGTGTCAACAGATTCCTCAAGCGATTCTGGAGACTGTTCTATGACAGGGACGGCTTCATCGTGACTGACGGGAAGGCCACTCCTGCAGAACTGAAGACCCTTCACAAGCTCATAGCCAAGGAGAAGGCTGATATCGAGGCGTTTTCATACAACACCACTGTCAGTGCTTTCATGATCGCCGTCAACGAACTCTACGAACAGAAATGCAACAAACGTGAGATTCTCGAGCCTCTCGTGATACTGCTTTCTCCGTTCGCCCCTCATATCTGTGAGGAGCTGTGGGAGGCCCTCGGCCACCGTGAGAGCATCGCGTTCGCATCTTTCCCTGAGTATAATGAGGCATATACCGTAGAGGATACCTGCACTTATGCGGTATCGTTCAACGGCAAGACCAGGTTTACTGTCGATCTCAGCAAATCCATGGACAAGGACGCGGTGGAAGCGGAGGTCAGGGCCGATTCCAGAACCGCCAAATATGTGGGAACGGCCTCTATCGTCAAGGTCATCGTGGTACCGGGCAAGATAGTGAATATCGTTATCAAGTAATCGACAAGAATATATGAGCATATCTGCCAAGCGTATCTTATCCGTAATCTGGGATTACGCCATAGTGACAGTCGGCACATTGCTGTACTGTATGGGCTGGACTTCTTTCCTCATCCCGAACGGGATAGCAAGCGGAGGAGGTACCGGCCTGTGTACCATCGTGTATTTCGCTACAGGCATTCCTGTATCCTATTCCTTTTTCGTACTTAACGCTTTGCTTCTGATCATCGGCTTCATAGCACTCGGAAAAGGCTTCGGATTCAAGACCATCTATGTCATATTGCTGTCCACCGTCCTTTTCAAGATATTGCCGGAATTCGACTCGCTGGTAGCCCATTTCGACGAGCGGCTGGTGGTGGCTGTCGTGGGTGGTATCGTGGAGGCTGTCGGTATAGGTATCGTCCTTCTGAGGGGTGGAAGTTCCGGAGGAACCGACATCGCCGCGATGGTCGTGAACAAATACTGGCCGGTATCCCCGGGAAAAGTATATCTGTATTCCGACCTTTTCATCATCGCATCCGTATTGCTGATCCCAGGCAAAACTGTCGAGGACATGATATACGGATATGCTACCATGGTCACATTCTCGTTCATGATAGATGCCATACTGCTCGGAAGGAAGTCGTCCGTGCAGATTCTGGTGTTTTCCGACAAATACGATGAAGTGGCGGACTTCATCATAAAGAATATGGACAGGGGTGTGACGGCGCTGTATGCCCGGGGATGGTATTCGCAGAAAGACAACAAAGTGCTTCTGATAGTGGCATACAAGACGCAGCTCCATCAGATAGTCTCCGCCATCAAGAGAATCGATTCGAAGGCTTTCGTTTCCGTATCGACGGCTACCAGCGTGTACGGTGAAGGTTTTGAAGAGATAAAGACAGGTATCAAACTGAAGCAAAAGGAAGAGAGAAATGCTTGAGCTCAGAAAATCAGCCTGGACAGTATTCAAGGAATACGGACTCACCACACTCGGCATGCTGTGCTATGTGCTGGGATGGTCTATCTTTCTGCTGCCTAACAATCTGGTAGGTGGCGGAGTGTCCGGAATATCGGCCATCATATTCTATGCTCTGGGCCTGCCTATGGGATATACCTACTTTGTCATCAATCTCATCCTGCTGCTTATGGGCTTCAAGATCATGGGCGGAGGATTCGGAGGCAAGACCGTATATGCCATAGTCATTACTTCTGTCATGCTGAATGTAATCCCTCCTCTCATTCCGGAATATATAACGCAGGCTTTGGCGGTATCCAACGGAAAGATGCTGTCCACTATCATCGGAGGCGTGATGACAGGCGTAGGCATAGCGATGGCGATATCGCAGGGCGGAAGTTCCGGCGGTACGGACATCATAGCCCTGATAGTGGCCAAGTACAGGAACGTATCCCCGGGAAGGCTCATACTGCTCATGGATGTCATCATCATCCTTTCATCCATGCTTGTCCCGTCCTATTATGTCGGGACTGAAACGGTCATTCCTTTTGCAGAGAAACTGGCGAATTCCATTTACGGTCTTATTTTCATCACGGTGAACGGGTATGCCATAGATCTTTATCTTTCCGGTACGAAACAGTCTGTCCAGGTCTTTATCTTTTCCAAGAAATATGCTGAAATAGCCGATGCTGTTACGCAGGGGCTTCACAGGGGAGTGACGCATATCAGGGCAGAAGGCTGGTACACGAAATCGGAAAGCGACATCCTGATGGTCCTGACCAGGAAAGCGGATCTGAATCCATTGCTCAGATATGTGAAAATAATTGACCCGAAAGCTTTTATCTCGGTCTCGAATGTCATGGGTGTTTATGGTCTGGGATTCGATACATTGAAAGAAGACAGTCATAAAAAAAAGAAAATAACTGTCGCTGAAACTCCTGATGAGATGAAAAAACAGTAAAAAAAAGAAAAATCTCTTTTAAAAAAAGAAAAAAACTCTCCGGCCTCCCTCTGGATTTGCATTCAGAGGGAGGCTATTTTATAATTTTGCCTCGAAAACCGATAATTGTAATCAAACTGAACTATGAAGCCAATCGTTATGATTTTCATGTCCGGAATCATTCTGGCATTGTTTATTTTCTATATCATCGTCCTGCTGGCAAGACCTCCGAAAAAGATCATTGACCGGAGGTCCGTAGGATGCCATGGCGGGGAAGGCTGTCTTCCGGAGATCGGCGCAAACACTGAAGTGTCCGTTCTGGATCCGCATATGGAGGAGACCTTGAGCCGTATTTTCGTCAGGATGGAGGATTATTTCAAACAGCAGAATCCGTATCTGGAGAGCAATCTGTCCATAGATATGGTAGCACGGCATCTGTATACGAACAAGGTGTACGTATCCAAGGCTGTGAAGCGATTCTCCGGTCTGAATTTCTGCCAGTATGTGAACCGCTACAGGATATGCTATTCGATAAATCTTTATATAAGGAGGCCTGCCATCCGCATGATAGAACTCGCACATCTGTCGGGGTTCAATTCCATGACTTCCTTCAACATCTCGTTCCGGGCTTTCATGAAAGACAAGCCTGGAGACTGGTTCCGTACACACCGGCAGGAGCTTATCGACACGGGCTGGAAAGGCGGGAGAATGTAGTTTTGTTCCATACCGTATTTTTCTTATTTTTGCCGAAAATCTACCGAATATATTATGGCAGACGAGAAAATCATCTTTTCAATGAACGGGGTAGGCAAAACCCTGCCTCACAACAACAAAGTGATCCTGAAAGACATCTATCTGTCTTTCTTTTATGGAGCGAAGATCGGAATCATCGGTCTGAACGGTTCAGGAAAGTCCACTCTCCTGAAGATCATAGCCGGCGTGGAAAAATCATATCAGGGAGAAGTCGTGTGGGCTCCCGGCTATTCCGTCGGCTATCTGGAGCAGGAACCGCAGATGGATCCGGAGAAGACCGTGCTGGAGGTCGTGCAGGAAGGAGTCCAGGAGGTCGTGGACCTGCTGAAGGAATATGAAGAAGTGAACATGAAGTTCGCCGAACCTATGTCGGATGATGAAATGGCCGCCCTTATCGAGAGACAGGGCGAACTTACGGAGAAGATAGAGCACTGTGACGGCTGGGAAATAGACTCAAAGCTTGAACGTGCCATGGATGCGCTGCAGTGTCCTCCTTCCGATGCCAGGATAGCCAATCTGAGCGGAGGAGAACGGAGACGTGTGGCATTGTGCAGACTCCTGCTCCGCCAGCCTGATGTCCTGCTTCTGGACGAGCCTACGAACCATCTTGACACAGAAAGTATCCAGTGGCTTGAGGCCCATCTTCATCAGTACAAGGGCACTGTCATAGCCGTTACCCATGACCGTTATTTTCTGGACAATGTGGCCGGATGGATACTGGAACTTGACAGAGGGGAAGGTATTCCATGGAAGGGGAACTATTCTTCATGGCTTGACCAGAAGGCCAGGCGGCTGGAGATGGAGGAAAAGCAGGAAAGCAAACGGCGCAAGACTCTGGAGCGGGAACTGGAATGGGTCAGAATGGCTCCGAAAGCCCGTCAGGCCAAATCAAAGGCCAGGCTCGGTGCCTATGAGAAGCTGGCAGGCCAGGATGCGCGAGAGAAGGAAGCTTCGCTGGAAATCTTCATACCTGACGGGCCGCGACTCGGAAACAAGGTCATCAATTTCCACGACGTGTCCAAAAGCTACGGAGACAAACTTCTGTTCGAGCATCTCAGTTTCGTACTGCCGCCTGCCGGAATAGTGGGTGTCATAGGTCCGAACGGAGCAGGAAAGACCACTCTGTTCCGACTCATCATGGGGTATGAGACTCCTGATTCAGGTACCATCGAGATAGGAGATACGGTCAAGATAGCATATGTGGACCAGCAGCACAAGAGTATAGATCCTGAGAAAACCGTGTACCAGACCATCGCCGGCGATTCCGATTTCGTGAAACTCGGCAGGCGGGAGGTGAATGCAAGGGCGTATGTGTCTAGATTCAATTTTTCCGGAGCTGATCAGGAGAAACTCTGCGGCGTGCTTTCCGGCGGAGAGAGAAACAGGCTGCATCTGGCCCTGACACTCAAGGATGAAGGGAATGTCCTGCTTCTGGACGAGCCTACGAATGATGTGGATGTGAATACCATACGTGCCCTGGAAGAGGGTCTGGAGAATTTTGCGGGCTGTGCTGTCGTAGTATCGCACGACAGATGGTTCCTCGACAGGATCGCCACCCATATCCTGGCTTTCGAAGGTGATTCGCAGGTTTATTTCTTCGAAGGATCGTATTCTGAATACGAGGAGAACAGGAAAATGCGTCTTGGAAACGATATTCCTCATCGTTTCAAATACAAGAAACTCATGGAATAGCAAGGTCGTTGCCGTGGAAACGCGGAAGACCGGCTGTCGCTGGCACTCTAGTCTGTGCAAGCGCAGCCGGTCTTTCCTGTCTGCAACAGGCCGGAGGAATCAGAAATTGAAATATCTCGCGGCGTTGTTGTATGAAATGTCTTTTACCACCTGATGGATGAATGCCATCTCACTCTTCGGCAGTTTGCCTTTCTCCAGGTCCTCACCTATCACGTTGCACAGGATTCTGCGGAAATACTCGTGACGAGGATATGACAGGAAACTGCGTGAGTCTGTCAGCATGCCTACGAATCTGGTGAACAGTCCCAGAGCCGACAGCGCATTCATCTGCTTGCGCATGCCGTCCTCCTGATCCAGAAACCACCAGCCTGAGCCAAGCTGCATTTTGCCAGGTACGGAGCCGTCATTGAAGGTGTAAGCCATGGTAGCCAGGACTTCATTGTCCTTAGGGTTCAGATTGTAGAGTATGGTCTTGGCGAGCTTGTCTTCCATGGCGAGCTTGTTGAGGAACTTGTGTCCTGCAGCCGCACACTGTACATCGTGTATGGCATCGTAGCCGGTATCAGGTCCGAGGATATTGTACATTCTGGTGTTGTTGTCCCTGATGGCTCCGATGTGGAACTGCTGTGCCCATCCTGTCTCCCAGTCCATTCTGGCGAAATCCAGAAGCATGGCACTCCTGAATTTCAGGATTTCCTTCTCAGTGAGGTCCTCGCCCCTGAGACCTTTCCTGAAGATGGCATCTATCTCTTCCATCTCGAAATCCTCAGCATAGAATGTTTCCAGACCATGGTCTGACAGGCGGCATCCCATGGATTCGAAGAACTCATGTCTCTTCTTCAGGGCATCAAGCAGATCCTGATAGCCGGTGATCTGCACTCCGCTCACTTCGGCCAGCTTGCCGATATATCCGGCATATCCAGGTTTCTCGATGGCCATGGCCTTGTCAGGTCTCCATGCAGGCAGCACCTTTACGCCGAACGGATGCTCCGCTATATATTTATGGTATTCGAGAGAATCCACAGGATCATCGGTGGTGCAGACGACTTTCACATTGAACATCTTCATGAGCTCCTGGCCTCTGTATTCCGGTGACTGCAGCTTTTCAGTACAAGTGTCGTAAATCTGTCTGGCAGTCTGCGGATTAAGCAGATCATAGACTCCGAATACCCTGGCCAGCTCCAGGTGTGTCCAGTGGTAGAGAGGATTCCTCATTGTATAAGGTACGGTTTCCGCCCATTTTTCGAATTTTTCGTAGCTGCTTCTGTTGCCCGTGATGAATTCCTCCGGTACGCCGTTTCCCCTCATGGCTCTCCACTTGTAGTGGTCGCCTCCAAGCCATACTTCCGTCAGGTCGTGGAACTGGTGGTTTTCCGCTATCATTTCCGGTACGAGATGGCAGTGATAGTCGATGATAGGCATCTTTTCGGCGCTTTCGTGATACAGCTCCCTGGCATAGTCGTTGGTGAGCATGAAATCATCGTTGATGAACTTCCTGTCCATCAGCCCCTCGATGTTCTCTTTTACTTTTGAGAAAATTTTATCCATTTCTTATCTTGATTATTGGTTATTCACGCTGTCTTTCTGTGCAAATATCGCCTGAATCCGTGTCCCGTATTATTAAAATCTTTCAAATTTATAGCAATATTTGCCAAAACCATACAAATATAATAAAAAGCCCGTGAACGGACACGGAAAAATGTTAATTTTGCTTCCGTCCGGCCGGGAACATACCGGCCCGGACGGATGCTGACCGGCAGATAATATTGAAACTGATAATATTGATTGCATTATGGAAAGATTGAACAGAAAATCCGCATCTCAGGCAAAAAAATATCCTGAGAAAATCATCCAGTTCGGGGAAGGGAACTTCCTCAGGGCTTTCGTCGACTGGATCGTATGGAAAACGAACCAGGCTACCGACTTCAATGCAGGAGTCGTCGTAGTCCAGCCTATAGACAGAGGAATGGTGGACGTCCTCAACGAGCAGGACGGACTCTATCATCTGAATCTCCAGGGCATAGACAAGGGACAGGCCGTGGATTCCCTCGAAATGATAGACGTGATTTCCCGCGGCATAAATCCGTACAGGGATTTCGATGACTACATGGCTCTCGCCGAGAATCCTGAAATCCGTTTCGTCATCTCCAACACTACCGAGGCAGGCATAGCTTTCGATCCCTCATGCAAACTCGAAGACCGGCCGGCCTCTTCATATCCCGGAAAGCTTACGCAGCTCCTGTACAGGAGATACAGGCATTTCAACGGCGACAAATCGAAAGGTCTCATCATCTTTCCGTGCGAACTTATTTTCCTGAACGGAAAGGAATTGAAGAAATGCATACGCCAGTACATCGAACTCTGGAATCTGGGTGAAGATTTCAGTGACTGGTTCGAAACCGCTTGCGGCGTATACTGCACTCTGGTGGACAGAATAGTTCCGGGCTATCCGAAAGACAACATCGCCGAACTTCTCGACCGTGCAGGCTACGAAGACAGGCTGGTGGTGAAAGCCGAGATCTTCCATCTCTGGGTCATCGAGGCGCCGAAGGAAATTGCAATGGAATTCCCTGCCGACCAGGCCGGGCTGAATGTCCTTTTCGTTCCGAGCGAAGCCCCATATCACGAGCGTAAGGTCACCCTCCTGAACGGACCTCATACCGTGCTGTCACCTGTCGGCTATCTGTCAGGACTGGACACGGTCAGGGAATGCGTGGAAGATCCGCTCATCGGAAAGTTCGTCAGGAAAGTCATGTATGAAGAACTTATCGAGACCCTCGACCTGCCTATGGAAGAACTCAGACAGTTCGCCGATGCAGTCATCGAGCGCTTCGTGAACCCGTACGTGAAACATTTCGTGACCAGCATCATGCTCAATTCGTTCCCTAAATACAAGACCAGGGATCTGCCGGGACTCAAGACTTATCTGAAACGCAAGGGGACACTTCCTCAGGGGCTGGTACTCGGTCTCGCCGGTATCATCACATATTATAAGGGCGGAAAACGCGGCGACGTCGATATCGTTCCTGCGGATGATGCAGCCATCATAGCTCTTCTGAAAGACCTGTGGTCAACAGGCGATGTGGCCAAGGTGGCGGAAGGTGTCCTCGGCGCAGGATTCATCTGGGGTGAAGACCTGAATGCCATACCTGGCCTTACCGAGGCGCTTACGGACAAGCTTGCCTTGATCCAGGCAGAGGGAATGCGCAAGGCTGTCGAATCGGTAGTTCTCTAGCCTATGGCCACTGTTCTGAAAATAAATCAGGCGGACAACGTCGCCGTAGCTGTCACGAATGTGGCGGCCGGCGATGTCTGTCATGTGGACGGACGGCAGATAAAGGCCGTCTCCGACATACCTGCAGGCCATAAGATGGCTCTGAAGAACCTCCGGAAAGGCGAAAATGTCATCAAATACGGCTATCCGATAGGACACCTGCTGGAAGATGTGCAGGAAGGAGGCCTCATCGACCACAGGATTCTCAAAACCAATCTGGAAGGAGTCCTCGAATACAAGTACAGTCCCATACCGGCGTGCGTGGAGAAATCGGATGTCAGGGCCACTTTCAAGGGGTATCGCAGGTCCGACGGCCAGGTCGGCGTACGGAACGAACTCTGGGTGCTGCCGACTGTGGGATGCGTGAACGGGGTGGCGGAAGCCATTGTGAGAAATTTCAGCCGTGATATGGGGAACTGGCCGGCTGTCGAGCGGGTAGTGGCATTCCCTCACAACTATGGCTGTTCGCAGCTCGGTGACGACCATGAAAATACCAGAAAGATACTGGCAGACATCGTTCATCATCCGAACGCCGCAGGCGTGCTGGTCGTGGCCCTCGGATGTGAGAACAACCAGCTTCAGGCTTTCAGGGAACTGGTCGGCCCTGTGGATGAAACACGTGTCAGGTTCATGGAATGCCAGAAGGTGGAGGGCGATGAAGTCAGTTTCGGGGTATCGCTCCTGAAAGAGATAGCGGAGGCCTGTGCTGATGACAGACGCGAGGATATTCCCGCATCGGAACTTCGGATAGGACTGAAATGCGGCGGCTCGGACGGATTCTCCGGCATCACCGCAAACCCTCTTCTCGGCAGGTTCTCCGACTGGATCGTCTCCCGGAACGGCACCACAGTCCTCACGGAAGTCCCTGAAATGTTCGGCGCCGAAACCATTCTGATGGCACGCTGTGCCAATGAGGAAGTCTTCGGCAAGACTGTCCGTCTCATCAACGATTTCAAGGAATATTTCATTTCCAACCATCAGCCTGTCTACGAGAATCCTTCTCCGGGAAACAAGGCCGGCGGTATTTCGACTCTGGAAGAAAAATCTCTGGGGTGTACCCAGAAGTCCGGCACATCGGCTGTGACGGATGTCCTCAAGTACGGTGAAAGGCTCAGGACCAGGGGCCTCAATCTCCTGAGTGCCCCCGGCAATGACCTGGTGGCGGCTACGGCTCTGGCGGCTTCCGGCTGTCAGATAGTCCTTTTCACTACCGGCAGGGGTACTCCTTTCGGCACTTTCGTCCCTACCGCGAAAATTTCCACGAACAGCCGGATAGCTTCGATGAAGCCGGGCTGGATAGATTTCAATGCAGGTACGATTCTCGACGGAAGACCCGTGACCTCGGTGGATGACGAATTCATAGATTTCGTGCTTTCCGTAGCGTCGGGCGAAAAAACATGCAACGAAAAGTCCGCATATTCAGAGATAGCCATATTCAAGACAGGGGTGACTCTGTAGGTCGTGCACGGGAACGGAAAAGCAAGTTTTTTGAAAAACTTGCTTGATTTTCAGATTAAAATTACTATTTTTGGATGATTTAAAAGAATCTCCGGAAATAGTAATTTTTTTGTCCGGGGACACGGGACGCTGTCTTGGAAATTTTTCCGGCAGCTTTCGGACCTGTCTGAACTAATTAAACGTTAAAGTCATGAAAATAAACAGTGAAGTAAGGTATGCGGCCCATCCGCAGGATGTCAAACATTATGATACGGCGCAGCTCAGAAAGAATTATCTCATGGAGACAGTCTTCTCTGCCGACGAAATCAATATCGTGTACACCATGCACGACAGGATGATAGCCGGCGGTGCCATGCCGGTAAAGGAAGTCCTGGAACTCAAGCCTATCGATATCCTCCGTTCCGAATATTTTCTTGAAAGAAGGGAAATCGGTATTTTCAACGTAGGCGGAAAAGGTATCGTCAAGGCAGGCGACCAGACTTATACTCTCGAATACAAGGAAGCCCTGTACCTGGGAAGGGGTGCAAGAAAGGTCACTTTCGAAAGTGCGGACCCTGCAAATCCTGCCAAATTCTATTTCTGCTCGTCTACTGCACATGCTGCATATCCTGACCATCTTACTACCCGTGCGGAAGCTGTTCACATGGAGCTCGGTTCTCTCGAGGAAAGCAATCACCGTGTGATAAACAGGATGCTCGTGAAGGAAGTGGTCCCTACATGCCAGCTCCAGATGGGTATGACTGAACTCAAGCCTGGAAGTACATGGAATACCATGCCGGCCCATACGCACAACCGCCGTATGGAAGTGTATTTCTATTTCGAGATTCCTGACGACCAGGCAGTATGCCATTTCATGGGCGAGCCTCAGGAGACCAGACATATCTGGATGAAAAACGAACAGGCCGTCATCTCTCCGGAGTGGAGCATTCATTCCGCCTGCGCTACAAAGAACTATACGTTCATCTGGGCTATGTGCGGAGAAAACCTCGACTATGGCGATATGGACGGGTGCAACACGACAGATCTCAAATAAGGCCAGTCATATCGGTTTGCCTATCATATTAACACTACTTAATAAAACTAAAATTTATGGTTAATTTTTCACTCGAAGGTAAGGTGGCGCTCGTAACAGGCGCATCTTACGGAATCGGATTCGCCTTGGCTACCGCGTTTGCCGAGGCCGGAGCAAAAATTGCTTTCAACGACATCAAGCAGGAGCTCGTGGACAAGGGCATTGCTTCTTATAAAGAGAAAGGCATCGATGCAAAGGGTTATGTATGTGACGTGACCAAGGAAGATCAGGTGCAGGAACTCGTAGCGAAGATCGAGAAGGACCTCGGTCCTATCAACATCCTCGTGAACAATGCAGGTATCATCAAACGTATCCCTATGATCGAGATGAAGGCCGAGGAGTTCCGTCAGGTCATCGATATCGACCTCAACGGTCCGTTCATCGTTTCCAAGGCTGTCATTCCTTCCATGATCAAGAACGGCGGCGGAAAGATCATCAACATCTGCTCAATGATGTCAGAACTTGGCCGTGAGACTGTTTCTGCATACGCTGCAGCCAAGGGCGGTCTGAAGATGCTGACCAGGAACATCGCTTCTGAGTACGGCGAGTACAACATCCAGTGCAACGGTATCGGGCCGGGCTATATCGCCACTCCTCAGACAGCTCCTCTGCGTGAGCGCCAGCCGGACGGCTCACGTCATCCGTTCGATGCATTCATCGTGGCCAAGACTCCTGCCGCACGCTGGGGAAATGCGGAAGACCTCCAGGGACCTGCAGTGTTCCTCGCTTCTTCGGCATCTGACTTCGTGAACGGACATATCCTCTATGTCGACGGCGGTATCCTCGCTTATATCGGAAAACAGCCTCAGTAATGGATATGAAACGGATATTTACTATTGCAGCTGCCTCAGTGGCAGCTGCTCTCATGATTTCCTGTGGCCCGCAGGACATGAAGGTGTCTGTCAGCAATACGTCTGAAATGGACCGTACTGCCGAGACTGTCGAGCTTGACTTCGGGAACATCGTGGCTTCGCATCCTGAGATAACTGCAGAAAACGTGGTGATCACTGATGCTGCCGGTGTCCAGATCCCATCCCAGGTCTATACTGAAGACTATGGCATGGTGAAACTCATATTCCAGGCAGACGTCCCTGCAGGACAGACAGTGGAATATACTGTCAAGGCAGGTGAGCGCGAGGCGTATGACACTCTCGTATTCAGCCGCTATGTCCCTGAAAGACTGGATGACTATGCTTATGAGAACAACCGTATAGCAGGCCGTGTGTATGGTCCGGCACTGTCGGATCCGCGTACTCTCGGTCCCGACATCTGGCTCAAGAGGGTGGAGTCTCTGGTCGTAGACAAGAGATACGAGCTTAATGACTATCATCATGACCATGGCGATGGTATGGACTGCTACAAGGTGGCCAATACCCTCGGCGGCGGCGCCCTGGCACCATACGAGGACGAAAAGATCGTGCTTGGTGACAATTACGAGACATACAACCGTATCTGCAACGGTCCTATCCGTACCAAGGTGGTGTTCACATACAAGCCGTTCAAGGCTGACGGAAACACCGTGACGCTCAAAAGGGAGCTGACAGTGGATGCGAACACGAATTTCATCAAGATTTCAAACTGGTTCAACGCTCCTGTCGAGGAACTTCCGGTGGTTCTCGGAGCTGTCCTTCATGATGTCATAGACAGGGAAGACGGTGATCACTACATCGCTTTCACTGAAAAGGCTTCTGACAGCGCCGATCCTGAAGCTGACGGAAATATTTCCGTAGGTCTCGTCGTGGATGCAGCCGAGGATGCGGTAGAGGTCGGTACCATGGACGGACATGCAGTACTCAAATATACTGTCACTCCAGGAAAGCGTGCCGATGTCTGGACAGGTTCAGGCTGGAGCAAGGGAGGCATCGAGTCTCCCGAGGCATGGAACAAGATCGTAAAGGATTTTGCCTATGCACAGGCTCATCCGCTTGAGGTGACCGTGAAATGATGAATCAGGAACTATACCTTTATCATATTGACGGAGGGACAGGCCGTGAGGTTTGCTCCCTCTTTTTTTGCGGGCATGATTTTTTATAATGCGTATCCGGAATAATACCTCTTGTTATCGTTCCGACCGGAGGGCGAAGCCCGGAGTGAAGGAATCTGCATGGTTTTATTGCAGATCTCTCGACTGCGAGATGAGATGACTCTATTGTAGACTCTATTGTAGACTCTATTGTAGACTCTATTGTAGACTCTACGTGACTCTATCACGGCTCTTTCATTTAGGATAGCCGAAAGGCTATAGAACCCCTTACCCGGTTCTACTGAGAGCCGGGTATTTTTTTGTGTTGTTTATAAGTTAATTATCTTCCTGTCAAAATTCTGTTTTTTTTCATTTTTGGTACAAGAACCGGATAAGTTTCGTGAAGTTCGCCGAAACGTGCCTCATAATCTCAGCCATTCCTTTTCTTCTGTCAGCCCTCTTCTTGCGCAGTCTTTTCCAGATGGAGAATATTGAGTGGACGATTCTGTGTGGATCGTGTCGAGATTTCGAGCTGCTCTGCCTGAGCGGCGCTTGATCCGGTCCTGCTGCAGATTGACGTCCAGCCCCCAGTGCATGCTTTCTATAGACCAGTGCGTGCGCACGACAGCACCCAGCATCGGCGTGTCCGCAGCCAGACTTGTCACATACAGCCGTTTCTCGGTGGAGCGCACCCCCGTAGACTTGAAGACCGTGTCGGATTCATATTCCACGACAGTCATGCCGCCACCCCATTTCTCCCTGTCCGCTATCATGCCCAGACCGTCATGGATGCGGTATGTGCGTGTCTCGATTCGTCCATGCCCTTGTTCCGCGCCTTCCGTGTATGAATGCAGCGGCTTGCGCGTCTTGATCCTGTCTTCTATCTCGTAGCGCAGCGAGCGCTGGTTTGCCTTGAGCTCTATAAGGAAATCCCCTCCGTTCTTTCTGATCTTGTCGATGATGTCCTTCTGCATGGACATGGCATCGGCTGTGATTACCTTTCCTGCCACGTCTATCCTGTCAATGAGCCTGGGCAGTGCCTTTATCTCGTTGCTCTTTTCATGACAAGCCTCGGTAGCCAGCGTGATGCCGATGGAAGGTGAATACGCCGAGACGATGTCCGGGTTGCTTCCGCTCGCCAGCACGGTGCCGCGCAGTGCCTTGCCGTCAACGCAGATTATCTCCATACCGGATTTGTCCTTGAGCAGTCTGGAATGGTATGTATGAGCAAACTCCCGCATCCTCTCGGCCATAGACAGTTCGTCTATCCCCTGCTCGATACGGCACAGCGTCGCCTCCGACGGCACTCCGTTTCGGAGCATGCCCATTTTACGGAATTTGTTCAGGTTGTGCCTGCCGAATTCTATTATTTCGGAACGCACGACATTTCCCGAAGCGCGCCGAGTATCATCAGCATTATGATATCCGCCAGACGGTGGCGGATGTTCCCTTTGTTCGACCTGCGGAAATCAGGAACGGAAGTGGCGAAGTTTATCAGTTCTTCCAGAATGCTGCCACGGAATTCAGATTTATTTTGTAATTTTGAAGTCCAGGTGGGCACATATGCACCGGACGGACATACTTGGTCGAGTGACTCTGTTTTTCGCATAACTGTTTGATTATCTTTTTTATAAAGTTACGAAAAATCTGCCGCTTGACCAAATTTTTATCTGTCTTATTTTATTGAAAATCAGAAAATTACATAATCGCAAAAGATGTCTCGCAAACAATCTGTGCGGCATTGAAAAAGCGTAGGATGTGCTGAAAAATAGTCCGTGTCCCCGCTATAAAATAACATCATTCTTGAAAGGCAACACCTGTTTTAAATGAAAGAGCCGTGTGACTCTATAGGAATACTCTTGCGGATAAAATTATTTTTTTGCTATTTTTGTGGGACTAAAGGATTTGATATATATAATACTAGGTACTAGGACTTGACGCGGACGCACTTTATTGGTTAAATCACATAAAACACTTTACTATGAAAGTAAGAAAATGTGCCGTACAGTTAGCGGCTGTCGTATTCGGTTTGCTTGTAGTTGCCTGCACTGAAAAAGCATCTGAAGATCCGGTTGCTGAGCCGATCCCTGTTGATATCGATATATACACACAGAATTATCTTTCACAGTGTGATCGGTGGGAATATGTCGGCTCCGAGTCATTGATCAGAATCTTTATGGGGTATGATTATGATATGTGGGATTTCTGGAATGCCGGACACTATTTGACATTGGAAATGCTGGATGGTAAAGATTATTTGATCCTGACAGATTATTTTGGAGAATCCCGCTATAATATTCTTTCCAATATCAAGGGAACGCGTTATTATGCTGAAACATATTATCCAACTAATTGGCCGCAAGATGCGTTTGAAGTCGACATTTCATATCTTGCTATAAAAGAATTTGGCATATTGATTCCAGAAGAGGGAGAGTATGAATTCGTTCTGAAAATCTATCAGCCGGAGAGCAAGCAGACGTATGTCTCATCCAAATATAAGTTGACGGCCAAATATTGTCGACAGTTTGATAACGAATATTGTCCATATTATTATATACCGACCCTCGAAAAAATTGAATAATCATAAAACAGACAATCGAAAATGAAAAGACTTTTTATTTTCAGTCTATGATTTCCTTTTTATATGGTAGATTATCTTGACTAAATCTGGAATATTGTATCAAGTCTGGGGCGCGAGGCGTATGACACGCTGGTGTTCAGTCGTCACGTGCCGGAAAGATTCATATTTACGGAGGGACAGGCCGGGAGGTTTGGTCCCTCTTTTTTGCGGGCATGATCTGCATTTGCGGCGGGAGTCCGCGATACAGCAGCCGCTGACGGACCATATAACGCCTGAGACGTCGGATACTGACGATTAATCATCCTTTTATGATAAAAAATCCACCGGCTATTGTCCCCCGATTCTTAATTTTGCATAAACCAAAACCATGTAATTATGATAGCCGGTATAGAAAGACTATGCACTAAGACTATATTGCCGCTCGCGGCGGCCATACTTCTGGCAGGATGTTCCCAGTCAGGGAGCGGCACGGCCGAATTCGACTATCTGTATGAAGATCTCCCGTTCGAAATGGGAAAAGTGTCCCGGCCTGTCATACCGGAGAGAGAAGTGAATCTCACGGATTTCGGAGGCATCGGTGACGGAATTGCCTTGAATACGGATGCTTTCAAGTCTGCCATCGATTATCTTTCGTCTCAGGGAGGAGGGCATCTCATAGTTCCGGAAGGCATCTGGCTCACAGGACCGATCACTCTCAGGGACAATATCGACCTTCACGTGACTTCCAATGCGGTGATTCTTTTTTCTCCTGACAGGGATCTGTATCCAATAGTCGAGACAGTGTTCGAAGGTCTCGACACGAAAAGGTGTCTGGCACCCGTGAATGCTGACGGAGCGAAAAACATATCCATTACCGGAGGCGGTACCATAGACGGTTCCGGGGACTCATGGCGACAGGTCAAGAGATCGAAGATGACCGATTCGCAGTGGAAGAACCTGCTGGCTTCCGGAGGTTTCACTGACCCGAAGGGCAGCGTATGGTATCCGGATTCGAGTTCATGGCGAGGATCGATAGTCAGCGATGCCTTCAACGTGCCGCAGGGGCTGGAGACCGATGAAGAATGGGAGTCGGTGAAGACCTATCTCAGACCTGTGCTTGTCGGTCTGAAAGAGTGTGAAAACGTCTTGCTCGAAGACGTCCTGTTCCAGAATTCCCCATGCTGGAACATCCATCCTCTGATGTGCCGGAACGTGATCATAAACAATATCACTGTCCGGAATCCGTGGTATTCCCAGAACGGTGACGGCATAGACATAGATTCATGCGAAGATGTCATCCTGGTGAATTCGTCCTTCGATGTGGGAGACGATGCGATATGCATCAAATCCGGAAAGGACGAGGATGGACGCCGCCGTGCCAGGCCATGCCGGAATCTCATAGTGGACAACTGCATAGTCTTCCACGGCCACGGCGGTTTCGTGGTGGGCAGCGAAATGTCGGGTGGAGTAGAGAATATTTCCGTGACGGACTGCAGCTTTCTCGGTACGGATGTCGGGCTGAGATTCAAGAGCTGCCGTGGCCGCGGAGGTGTGGTCAGGAATATTCACATAGAAGACATCGTCATGACTGATATTCCTACGGAACCGCTTCTTTTCGACCTTCACTATGGCGGAAAGTCTGCAATCGAGGCAGCGGAAGAAGGACAGTCATCGGAGTTCGACATAGATTTCGTCCCGGCGGACGAGACGACTCCGGAGTTCAGGGAAATTTTCATCCGCAACATCACCTGCAACGGAGCAGGGCGTGCCATGTATTTCAACGGCATACCGGAGAAGAATATCGCAGGGATTCGGGTAGAGAACTGCAATATCGTGGCTGAAAAAGGGGCTGATATCCGCTATTCCGACGGCGTGCAGCTTAAAAACGTGAACATTGTCCAGTCGGAAGGTGAGGGATACATCATTGCGAACAGCAGGAATGTAGTGATAGAGAACTGTTCGGACAAAGCGGGGGCAGTCAGTGGAATATTCCAGTACAGGAATGAAAATGTAGTAGTGAAATGAACCGTTATATTGCGTTGATCATGTCCCTCTTCCTGACTCTTGGCCTTCAAGCGTGGGGTCAGGAGAGCGGACATAAAATCACCCTCAGACTGATGGGTGACTCCACCATGGCCGACAAGGATCTTTCAAAAGGAAATCCCGAAAGGGGGTGGGGGCAGAGGCTTCCTTCTCATCTGGATACTATGGTGACGGTGTGCAACTATGCACAGAACGGCCGCAGTACGAAAAGCTTCATTGACCGCGGTCTGTGGGACCAGGTGAAAAGGGACCTGAAACCTGGCGAATATCTTTTCATCCAGTTCGGACACAATGATTCCAAGGAAGATGACCCTGCAAGGTATGCTCCGGCTTTCGGCGCATATCAGGAGAATCTGAGGAAATTCATCGGCTATGCCCTGGAGACAGGCGCGAAACCGATACTTTTCACACCGGTGTCGCGCAGGTGGTTCGATGATGAGGGAAAGCTGAAGAAAGATTGTCACGGAGACTATCCTGCCGCAGTATTCCAGGTGGCGGAGGAATATGGAGTACCGGTCATAGATGCGAATGCCATCACCCAGGAATGGCTTGAGTCTCTCGGTGACGAAGCTTCCAGGAAATATTATATGTGGGTCGAGCCGGGAACCTGCCCGAGACATCCTGACGGTCTGACAGACAATACGCATACGAACGTGGCCGGAGCCAGAAAGCTCGTCGAACTTCTCCTCCCGGCCATAACAGAGGTCATCCCGGAACTGGCCGGCCATGTGACAGACTATGACTTCGTGGTGGCAAAGGACGGAAGCGGTGATTTCTTCACTGTCCAGGAAGCTGTCAACGCCGCACCTGACTACTGCAAGCAGGACGAAACGCGCATACGCATCCGGAAAGGTGTCTACGAAGAGAAAGTCACCATACCAGCCAACAAGGAAAAGCTTCACCTGATAGGGGAGGACGCCGTGAACACTGTCATCACATGGGCGGATTACGCTACCAAGACGGGGTCCACAGGCTATACCATGGGTACTTCCGCCACGTCTACAGTATTCCTCCATGCGAATGACTTCCTGGCCGAGAACCTGACTTTCGAGAATACCGCAGGAAGCTCCAGGGAAGTGGCACAGGCCTGCGCCATCACGGTGAACGGTGACCGTGTCGCGTTCATAAACTGCCGTTTCGTCGCTAACCAGGATACCATCTATACATTCGGCGCCGGCCAGCGCCAATATTTCCGCGACTGCCATATCGAAGGAACGACTGACTTCATTTTCGGATTTTCCACGGCCTGGTTCGGGAACTGCGATATACTGAGCAAGAAGAACAGTTATGTCACAGCCGCTTCCACCCCGGAGGGTCAGGAATATGGCTATGTGTTCAGAAACTGCCGCCTGTATCATGACGCTTCGGCCACGAAGGTCTATCTCGGACGGCCGTGGAGGCCGTTCGCCAAGACAGTCTTTATAGAGTGTGAGCTGGGTGACCACATCCTGAAGGCAGGGTGGCACAACTGGAACAAGCCTCATGCTGAGAAGACTTCGTATTATGCAGAGTACGGGAACTACGGACCCGGGGCTGCTTCTTCCGAGGAACGGGTGTCATGGTCCCATCAGCTGAAACGGAAGGATCTGGAATCCTACACTCCTGAAAATGTCCTCGGCCCTGCGGAAGACTGGTATTTCAAGGTATTTTGACTATCTTGTCATTCAGACCTGAAATGATAGGAAAATATGAAGCTACGGTGCATTGTTTCCATATTACTGCCGATGCTGGCGCTGCGGATGGCCGCGGCGCCATTGGACTGTATTTTCGAGCATTATTCTTCTGAAGACGGCCTCTCACATAACTATATCAGCCAGATCCTCCAGGACCGCGAAGGGTATATCTGGATTTCCACATGGTACGGACTGAACCGCTTTGACGGAAACCGTTTCGTGAACTATACCGTCCAGCCGGGAGACTACTCGAATCTTTCGCACAACCGCATCCTTTCCCTGAGCGAGGACGCGAACGGCTACCTGTGGGTGACTACTTACGACAATTCCATCTACCGTTTCGACTCGCATCAGGAAAAATTCCTGGCTGTTCCCGGAGACATCACTCCGGAACTGGCCGGAGCCAGAGTCGACAAATATCATTGTGACCGTCAGGGAAACACCTGGATAGCCCTTTCCGGCATAGGCCTTTACAAGATAGGTCCGGATCTTCGTCCTCACGTGTTCATAGGTCTGGCAGACAATTGCATCGGAAAGGAAATCCGGCATATTTACGAAGATTCCGACGGTACTGTGTATGTAGTATCCGAATACGGTCTGGCTTCTGTGAAAGACGATATTCCCGCGATCATCAGCAGGAATTCATCCGTTACCGGTTTCACAGAATACGGGAACAAGGTCATCTTCATCTCGGGAAACGAAATCCTGGCCATAGACAGAAATACAGGACTCCGAGAGCATGTTACGGCAGGCGATGACAGCACCGGGCCGGCAGTATCGGTCACGGCGACAGGCTCTCACGGCAACAGCCGGCTTTATGTGGCTTTCCGGAACGGTGCGGTAGCGGCAGTGGATACCGTTGGTTTTTCTGCGGAAATCCACAGGGGGGGGCAGTCCGTCGGGCGGATAAGATATACTTTCCCCGATCCGGAAGGCCTGCTCTGGATAGTCACCGACAGGACGGGAATTTCATCCTGGAATGAGCAGACAGGGAAGTTCCGGCATTATGAGCACAGCAGGAATGTCATGTCCTATTATGCGGATACCCTTGCCCGCGTGGTGAACCGCGACGGCAGGCTCTGGATCAAGATGAACCGTTACGGATTCGGATACTACGACAGGGAATCGGATGCCATCATCCCTCTGAACAATGTCAAGGAACAGCCCGACTGCCGTTTCATGAACGGAGTGGCATGCTATACCGTGGATGATTCGGGAGTCCTGTGGTTCTCGACGGTAGGGCGCGGTCTCGAGAGGGCTACGGTGATCACACCGCGTGTGGAAATAGTCGATCCTCCATCCGAGTCCGATGAGGAAGTTTCTGCGGCAGAGGTCCGGGCCATACTTACGGACAGCCGCGGACAGGTGTGGGTCGCTACCAAGAGCAAGGAGCTTTTCGTCTATTCTCCGGACATGTCATCATGCCGCAAGATACCCGGTTCCGACAGTTTCGGAGTCATTTATTCCTTGTTCGAAGACAGTGACGGCAATATCTGGATAGGTACCAAAGGAGACGGTGTGGTGAAGCTGCAAAGTACGGGAAAAGGAAGCTATGGAGTCGCCGCCCGGTTCAGACATTGCTCGTCCGACCCTTTCTCTCTATCTTCAAATGATGTCTACTCCATCGCTCAGGATCATTCCGGCAGGATATGGGTGGGTACATACGGCGGAGGACTCTCCATGCTGCAGCATCCGGACAGCACGGATTTCCTGAATGTCTACACGCATTTCCCTGACTATCCTCTGGAAACAGGCGAGAAAGTGCGTTATGTGCACTGCATGCCGGACGGGAGGATGCTCGTGGCCACAGTCAGCGGTCTGATCTGGTTCATGCCTGACGACAGTCCGGAACTCACGGTTTTCCATACGGTCAGGAAGATACCGGGAGACATCCATTCTCTCGGCAACAACGACATCATCTATATCTTTACCGACAGGGGAGGGGATACCTGGCTCTGTACTTTTGGAGGCGGGCTGAACAGGATAAATTTCGAAGGCGATGAAGTCAGTTTCGAAATTGTCGGCAAGGCTGACGGCCTGAGCAGCAACATTGTCCTGTCGGCAGTCGATGACGACAGGGGGGATATCTGGCTCGCGACGGAAACAGGCATATCGAAAGTGTCGAAGGCCGACCGGTCTGTCGTGAATTATTCCAGATATTACGGAGTAGTGGCCACTACGTTCAGTGAAGCTGCTTGTTCCAGACTGGAAGACGGGACCATCACTTTCGGTACTCAGAACAATGTCTACCATATCGATCCGGACATGTTCACTTATGAGCCGCAGGACAAACATCTGGTCATTTCGGGCTTTGCCGTGGACGGTCACAGGATACCTTTGGCGGACAGGATGGTCATTCCTCATGACTACTCCTTTTTCAACATCGATTTCGCTTCCCTGAATTTCAAGATTCAGGGCAATGTCCGCTATACTTATAGGCTGAAAGGCTACAACAAGAACTGGATCGCCGCTGACGGCAATACTTCCGTCTCTTATTCCAGAATCCCTGCCGGAAACTACACCTTCATGGTATCGGCCTCTACGGAAGACGGATATTCCGATCCGCAGACCATATCTGTCGATTTGAGGGTAAAGCCGCATCCGTGGGCCTCCTGGTGGGCCATAACCCTGTATGTTCTCGCGGCTCTGGCCGTCATCCTGGCTCTGGTCCGCATGTTCGTGACATCAGTGAAGCTGAAGAACGACGTGGCTCTGCAGGAGAGCCTGAATGATATAAAAGGACGTTTCTTCACGAATATTTCGCATGAGCTGAGGACACCTCTCACGCTGATTCTGGGCGGTATCGAGGATATCAGAAGCAAGATGTCCCCGGACTCTCCGGACGAGTACAGCGTGAATCTCGTCTACAAGAACTCGAAACGGATGATGACGCTGGTGAACCAGCTTCTGGATATCAGGCGCATAGTCAAGGGCAAGATGAAGCTTAACGTGAGCAGGATAGACATCGTGCAGCTCGTCAAGCAGGTCTATGATGATTTCAAGGATATGTCCATAGAACGTCACATCGAGATGCGTCTCACGCACTCGGTAGACTCTCTGGTCATGTGGGGCGATTCCGTCAGGATAGAGGCGTTGATATACAATCTCATCTCGAATGCCTTCAAATATACGGCGGACGGAGGGCGCATAGAGGTGGCCGTCTACTGGAAAGACGGAGAGCAGAACTGCACCGTCATGGTGAAGGATAACGGTATAGGCGTGCCGAAAGAACGGCAGACTGCCATCTTCGAGCCTTTCATCTCCACATCGGAGACTCCTTTCAACGGAATGGCCAGCAGCGGCATAGGACTTTCCTTCTGCAAGGAGATAGCGGATGTCCACGGTGGCAGGATCTGGGTGGAGAGCGAAAAGGGACATGGCTCCAGATTCTATGTAAGCCTGCCGCTGGGAAAGGAACATTTCAGCCCGGAAAATTCCACGATATCGGACGGGCCTGCAGCGGAAGAGAAGGCCGAGTCCTATGGTCTCAGCAAATACAAGGTACGCCCTACGCATCCTGACGATGCTCTCAAGGTCATGATAGTCGAGGACAATGCCGAGTTGAAGATCTATATCTATAACTCCCTGATAAACAAATATGATGTCCGGGACGCTTCGAACGGAGTGGAAGCCCTCTCCATCATAGGCCAGGGCTGGATGCCTGATATCATAGTCACAGACCTGATGATGCCTCAGATGGACGGTATCGGTCTGGTTAACCATATCCGCAACGACTTCAATACCAGTCATATCCCTATCATCATGATCACGGCAAAGCACGAGGATGACACCCACCTGAGGGCCATGAAATACGGGGTGGACGGGTATATTTCCAAACCTTTCACCATGGAACTCCTGGCTGCGAGGATAGAGAATCTCATGGAAAGGAGGCGCACGCTCCTGTCCAGATTCGCGGAGAGCGGGAATACAGGGAAGAAAGGGGCGAAAATAGAGATCCAGCCTGACGAAATAGTCATCACCGACAGGGACGAGACCCTGATCAAGAAAGTCATGGGCTGGCTCGAAGAGAATGTGTCGGATGCCGAGGTGACTGTAGACCAGCTTGCCGCCCATGTGGGAATGGGCAGGACATCCATGTACAACAAGATCAAGGGCCTTACCGGCAAGTCTCCTGTCGAGCTCATCCAGGATTACAGGCTGGAGAAGGCCACGTACTATCTGAAAAGCGGCCAGTATTCGGTATCTGAGACCTGCTACAAGGTAGGCTTCTCGGACCCGGGCTATTTCAGCCGGACCTTCAAGAAACATTTCGGCATCTCGCCGGTAGACTACATAAAGGAACATAAAACTGACAAACAATGAAATATCTGGCATGCATGGCTGCGGCATTCGCACTGGTGACGCAGATAGCGGCTGCAGAAGCCGCAGGCGGAGAACCATACTCCGTCAGGATGATGAACTCCGAGATGCTCAGGAATCCCGAGGCCACCTGGCTTGACGGACGTCAGGGCAAGCTCAAATGGAACTATACCACAGGTCTGGAACTGCTTTCGTTTCTGGACGTGGCGGAGCGTTATGACCTCCCCTATGCCGTGGATTATGTGAAAGACTGGGCGGATACCATGGCCGATGAGAACGGGAAGGTCGTTACATATAAGAAGGAGAACTACAATGTGGACCATGTATGTCCGGCACGTATCTATTACAGATTGTATTACGATACGGGAAATCAGAAATATCGCCGCGTGCTGCGGAAAATCCGCGAACAGCTCGACACCCATCCGCGTACCTCCGAAGGGGCATTCTGGCACAAGCAGATTTATCCTCACCAGATATGGCTGGATGGTCTCTATATGGCCCAGCCGTTTTATGCGGAATACACCGCGAAGTTCTCGCCGAAAAAGGAGAGGGATTCCCTTTTCTGTGATATCGCGAACCACTTCGATGTGGCTTTCAGACACACTCTCGACCCTGAAACAGGACTTCCGAGACATGCATGGGACGAGTCACGGCAGATGTTCTGGGCCGACACTCTCACCGGTCAGTCAGCCCACGCCTGGGGAAGGGCCTGCGGCTGGTATGTCATGGCACTGGCCGAGACCATAGACTATATGCCTGAGAAGCACCCTGCCAGACAGGATCTCATAGAGAAATTCCGTTATATGATGGAACTTCTTCCGAAGTATGCCGACCCTGAGACCGGAATGTGGTATCAGGTGCTCGACTGTCCGGGCAGGGAAGGGAACTATCTGGAAGCCACAGCTTCTTCAATGTTCGTCTACTGCTACCTGAAGGGCGTGCGCCAGGGCTGGCTTTCAGACGAATGGCGCGGCTATTCACGAGACCTTTACTGGAAGTTCATAGACACGTTCGTGAAAGTGAACGGTGACGGCACCATTTCCATAACTTCGTGCTGTTCCGTGGCCGGACTTGGAGGAAAGGAAATGAGGAGCGGCACTTACGAATATTATCTCAGCGAACCGGTCATCGACAACGACTGCAAAGGCGTAGGTCCGTTCATCTGGGCCTCGCTCGAATACGAGGCGGCGAACAATATCGAGTATATCCCTGACGGCAAGGCTGTCAGAGACGGAAAAATTGTCACGGAACAGTCCGTGACACCCGAACCGGCTTTCGAAGGGGCTGAAGGCGGCGGAAAATATACCCGGGGCGGACGCGGAGGCGAAGTCTATGTCGTGACATCTCTCGAAGATACCGGCGAGGAGGGCACTCTGAGACATGCCGTTGAGGCTGAGGGGCCGAGAATCGTCGAATTTGCGGTCGAAGGTGACATCCATCTCAAATCCACGCTCAAAATCGAGAATCCGTACATCACCATTTCCGGCGAGACGGCTCCGGGGAAAGGCATCACTCTCAGGGACCATGGGATGTATATAGGGGCTGATGAGGTGATAGTCAGATATATGCGTTTCCGTATGGGCTCTGCATCGAAAGACGAGAACGATGCCCTCGGGGCTCGCCATGTGAAGAACCTCATCATCGACCACTGTTCCATGAGCTGGGCTACGGACGAAAACGCTTCGTTCTATGCCATCAGCGACGCATCCATACAGTGGTGCATCATCGCCGAGGCCTTGAACAGTTCCATACACCGCAAGGGAGAGCATGGCTACGGCGGCATCTGGGGAGGACGGAACGTGTCTTTCCACCACAACATCATCGCTGACAACAACAGCCGGAATCCGCGTTTCGACCATCCTGCCATCTACAGCGGCTCCGACCGTATTTTCTACCGCGGGACTGTCGAATTCGTGAACAACGTCGTCTTCAACTGGGGCATGAAAGCCATCTACGGCGGCGAGGAGGGCTGGTTCAACGTCGTATCGAACCTCTTCATCCCGGGCCCTGCGACCAGAAACCTGAACGGGCGCTATCTCGAAGTCTACACTTCCGAGACCACGTCCATGATTCCGGGGTCCTTTTATATAAAGGACAATATTTACGACACGTCCCGTGTCGATAAGGGAAACTGGAAAGGTGTCCTTCCGGACAATGAGGCTGTCGCCGGCTATGCTGCCGAATATTCCGGGATATCGGCTGCCTGTCCGTTTTTCATGAAATCTCCTGTGGCTGTGGAACCTGTCATGGATGCATATAAGGCTGTGCTCAAGGATGCCGGGGCATCGCTCAGCCGTGACGAGACGGACAAGAGGGTGGTGAAGCAGATAAAGACAGGTAAGGTGACTGTTGCCGGTTCCGTCACAGGACTGCCTGGCATTATAGATTCAGAAAATGATGTATTACAGTAAGTATTTTCCGATGGTCCTCCCCACATCGTGGGTCCCCTCCCTTTTCGGGAGCCAATGCCATCGGAAAATACTTACTGCAAAATCCTGTATTTATAATGCCATGGGCAAACAGCAAATAAAGTGAGTCCGATGGTCCTCCCCACATCGTGGGTCCCCTCCCTTTTCGGGAGCCAATACCATCGGAAAATCGAAATATTTTTTAGTGGATATGAAGATACGTTTGTTTTTGTCATTGATTATATTGCCGCTGGCGATAGCCTGCGGCCCTGAAGTGAAACCTGAAATTCCGGTGGAAGTCCTGCCGCCGGCCGGAGTCCGTCTGCTCCAGTCTGACGAAACCAGTCTGACATTCGGCTGGACTGCGGTGGACGGGGCTGAAAATTATACCGCCAGGCTGGAGAAAGACGGCAAGTATGACCGGCAGAAGCAGGTGACGACCAATACGGTGACATTTACAGGTCTGGAATCAGGTGCCGCTTATCAGTTCAAGGTACGGGTGAAGACGGCAGACGGCGACTCGGAATATTCCGATCCGCTTTCCGTTGTACCGGGCCAGTCGGAGCCGGATCCCGATATCCCGGATGATGAGCCTGATGTCCCGCTCGAAGGATATGAAAAGTTCCGGATACCGTCATACGAAGAGGATCTTGGCGCATTGGCATTTCCCGGAGCCGAAGGCGGCGGCATGTATGTCACGGGAGGCCGCGGAGGCAGGGTCATCCATGTCACGAACCTGAATGACAGCGGTACAGGCTCGCTTCGTGCGGCTGTGGAAGCCAGCGGTGCCAGAACAGTGGTCTTCGATGTCGCCGGCATCATAGAGCTTGAGTCACAGCTCAGGATAAAGAACGGGAATCTCACGATAGCCGGGCAGACAGCTCCGGGTGACGGTATCTGCATTAAGAACTACGCCACGGTAGTCGAGGCTGACAATGTCATCATCCGTTTCGTCCGTTTCCGTCTGGGAAACAAGGTGCTCGATACAGATGGCGAAGACTGTATCTGGGGCAGGAGACACAGGGACATCATTCTCGACCATTGTTCCATGGCATGGTCCATCGACGAATGTGCATCGTTCTACGGAAACGAGAATTTCACCATGCAGTGGTGTATCCTTACGGAGAGCCTGAAAGATTCGAACCATCCTAAGGGAGAGCATGGCTATGGCGGAATATGGGGAGGCAAAAACGCATCTTTCCATCACAACATGCTCGCCAACCATGACAGCCGGAATCCTCGTTTCGACCATCCTCAGGTCTATGAAAATCCTGACAATCCTGCCCGCCGCGGCCATGTCGATTTCAGGAACAATGTGATTTTCAACTGGGGAAACAACAATACTTACGGAGGTGAAGGCGGCTGGTTCAATCTGATCAACAATTACTACAAACAAGGGAAAGATTCACGGGACAGAAAGTATATCTACGATGTGAACGGCATTTATACTTCAAAGGATATTGATTACGGGTATCCTGAACTGTATGTTTCAGGAAATGTCTATCATGACTATCCCGGCATTACCGCGGACAACCTGACCGGGCTTTACTGGCATGATGACAGTTCGTATGAAGTACCTTCTGATGCCGTCATACTTTCGTCTCCTCTTTCTCTGGAAGGCCCGTCCGGACAGGATATTTATACGAGCACGCATTCAGCGTATGATGCGTTCGAAGCTGTCTGTGACTTCGGAGGAGCGTCCGATGCCCGTGATGCCGTAGACGAGAGGGCCGTCAGCGGAGCGGAATCCGGGACAGGGGCGATCATCGATCTGCCGTCTGATGCCGGCGGCTATCCTGAATACACGGCTTCCACCGAAGAAACGGAACTGGTGAAGGATACAGACGGAGACGGCATGCCTGACTGGTTCGAAACGGAGTTCGGCCTCGATCCGTCAGATGCCGCCGACGGCACTGCAAAGACTCTCGACGGGAAAGGACGATATACAAATCTCGAAATGTATCTCCATTATCTCGTCCGTGACATAGTCGCATCACAGGCATCAGGCTCCACTTACATGCAGCTCTGATTGGCAGGAGGGGTGGACTCCCTTACATGCCATTCCATACTTATCTGTATGGATTTTTACCGATTGTCAAAAAATACATCCAATACGACAATTATTGCCTGCCATATATTACCGCAATAAGTAATTTCGCACATTCGAATAACACTAACTAATAAGTTTTATGAATAATCTGACTTCTAAAATTTATCTGTTGATCGTGGGCCTCTTCGTCACTATGACGGTATCAGCCCAGCAGATCACGGGTGTCGTCAGAGACACGGGAGGCCAGCCGCTCACCGGCGTCTCCGTATTTATAGACGGCACCACTACGGGAGCATCTACCGACATCGATGGTAGATATGTCATAGACGTGGATAATCCGCAAGGCAAGACCCTGATCTTTTCATTCATCGGAATGAGGACTCAGGAAGTGCGTATAGGCAACAGCCTGGTCTATGACATCGTGATGGAAGAAGATGCGAATTTCCTCGAAGAAACCGTGGTCATCGGTTATGCTACCGTGAAGAGAAAGGACCTCATCGGTTCCGTTTCATCCGTGGACAGCAAGGCTCTTGCAGCCATGCCTGTAACCACTGTCGGCGAGGCCCTCACAGGAAGGATGGCCGGAGTCCAGGTCACCACCACTGAAGGAGATCCCGATGCCGAAATCAAGATCCGTGTCCGCGGTTCCGGTTCCATCACACAGGACAGTTCCCCTCTGTATATAGTGGACGGTTTCCCTGTCGAGAGCATTTCCGACATTCCTGCTTCCGACATCCAGAGCATCGATGTCCTGAAGGATGCCTTCTCCACGGCCATCTACGGTTCCCGTGGTGCGAACGGTGTAGTTCTCGTCACTACGAAAGGCGGTACCAGCGGCAAGTTCTCTGTCAGCTACAACGCCTATTGGGGACAGAAATGGATGGCGAACAAGGATGCCATCGAAGTGAACAGCGCGTATGACTTCGTGAAAAGCCAGTACGAACTTTCACAGATCAGAGGCAGATATGATGAAGACTACGTCTCATACTTCGGTATTTACGATGACATGGGCCTCTATGAGAATGTGCAGGGGAATGACTGGATCGGACAGGTGTTCGGAAATACCGGTACGAACTTCAGCCACAACCTTTCGGTATCCGGAAGTACGGACAAGGTAAGGTGGACTGCCAGCTACTCGCACATCGGTGACAACGCCATCATGACAGGTTCGGACTACAAGAGGGACAACCTGAACTTCAAGGCAAACTACAAGCCTATAAAGGAACTTGAGTTCGATATCAACGCCAGATACTCCCACACTTCCATCAGGGGATCAGGTTCGAACTCCATGAACGATGCCGGTTCCACTTCAGGAAACGGCCGTCTCAAACATTCGGTACAGTACACTCCGATTCCTATCGCCGAAGGTGCGGTTTCAGGCTCTGACCTCGAGGAGGACTATGGTGACAATGCTCCGCCTCTCCAGTCAGTCGCAGACAACGACAATCTCCGCGTCCGCAGGAACTGGACAGTGAACGGTGCTGTGACATGGCATATCATCAAGAACCTGAACTTACGCGTCGAGGGCGGTCTCGAAGACTACAGCCAGGAAAACAACCGGTTCTACGGCCTGACCACCTATTATGTGGGCAATACTGCCCAATATCAGGACAAGCCTGCCACCCGCTATACGGATACTTACAGGCAGACTATCCGCAATACCAACACTCTCAGCTACAATTTCGCCGAGGTCTTCGCGGACCAGCGTCACCACCTCGACCTGATGCTCGGTCAGGAGTTCATTTTCAAGAAATCCAACGAGCTGACGGCAGTAGTCGAAAACTTCCCTGATTTCTTCGATGCAGAGACTGCGTGGAATTTCATGTCCACAGGAACAGCCATCTCCACGAACAATTACTACGACCCGAATGACAAGCTTCTTTCATTCTTCGGCCGGGTGAACTACGTGTTCGATGACAGATATTCAGTGTCTGCGACAATGCGTGCCGACGGTTCGTCCAAGTTCACCAAAGGCAACCAGTGGGGCTATTTCCCTTCCGCCGCCGCTTCCTGGACTATCTCCAATGAATCATGGATGCAGGGCGCATCACGCTGGCTTGACAACCTCAAACTCCGTTACAGCTACGGTACTGCAGGTAACAACAACATTCCGGCGGGCATGACCATGCTGAATTTCGCATCCTTCTCCACTTCGTGGATTTCCCAGAGCAACACATACTGGGCTCCGGTGACGGACGGAGGCGACACTATCATGCCTAACCCGGACCTTTCATGGGAAACGACCCTTTCGCACAACCTCGGTCTTGACTTCTCTTTCTTCAAGGGTCGTCTGAGCGGTTCGTTCGAAGTATATCATAACACTACGAAAGACCTGTTGATCCAGTTCCCTACAGCCGGTTCCGGATATGAGTTCCAGTACAGGAACATGGGTTCAGTAAGGAACAGAGGTTTCGAAGTATCATTGAACGCAGTTCTCGTCGAGAAAGACAATTTCGGCCTCACGCTCGGAGCCAACCTTTCCATGAACGAGAATATGGTCACCGATCTCGGCGGTCTGGACAAGATCGAATCCGAAACGCAGTGGGCTTCCACGGAAGTCGGTACCGACTATGTAGTCGAAGTGGGTCAGCCGCTTGGTAACATGTACGGCTATGTCTCTGACGGAATGTATTCGGTAAATGACTTCACTTCCGACGGAAACGGAGGATGGACCCTGAACCCTGGAGTAGCCGATGCTTCCGGAGTCATAGGAGACACTTACATGCGTCCTGGAGCGATGAAGCTGAAAGATATCAGCGGTCCTGACGGAGTGCCTGACGGCAAGATCGATGCGAACGACAAGGTCATCATAGGCAACGCACAGCCTAAGGGCTTCGGAGGTATCACACTTACCGGTTATCTCTACGGTATCGACTTCTCCGCTAACTTCAACTATGTATTCGGAAACGATATCTACAATGCGAACAAGATAGAGTTCACTTCATCCAGAAAGTACAACAACCGTAACTTCATGAAGACTGACGAGCAGAGATGGACCAATATCGACTGGAATACAGGCCAGCTCATCACAGATCCTGACCAGCTGGCAGAAGTGAATGCGAACGCCACTCTCTGGTCTCCTGCAGTCGGAAACGCAGTATTGAGCGACTGGGCCATCGAGGACGGTTCTTTCCTCCGCCTGACTTCCGCTACCATAGGTTACACCCTTCCGTCGCATATCACCATGAAGGCGAAGATATCACGCCTGCGTTTCTATGTGACAGGAACGAACCTCTTCTGTCTGACCAAATATTCAGGCTATGACCCTGAAGTCGATACCCGTCGCGCCACTCCTCTGACTCCGGGCGTAGACTATTCAGCCTACCCTAAGAGCATAGGTTATGTGGTCGGTGTCAACCTTACATTCTAATTCCAAAAAGACTGAGTTATGAATATCATAAAAAGAATCATCATCGGAGCAGGTATTCTGGCCGGACTTTCCCTGGCTTCCTGCGACCTCACGACAGAGTCCCAGTCTACATTCGACGAGACTCAGGTCTTCTCTGATCCGACACTGACCACGTATCAGATTTACTCCATATCCCAGTGTTTCGGAGAGACCAACAGCCACCGCGGACGTTATCTTCCGTGGTACGGTTACAATACCGATATAGAATGGTATATCTCGAATACCGTTGATGACAAATCGGATATCGTGAAATACGATATGCTGTCTACCAACAGCCAGATGAACCTGGCCAACGGCCCTTATAACGAACTGTTTTCGGGTATCGAGCGTGCGAACCTTTCCATCGATGGCATCCGTACTTACGGAAATCCTGAAACCCGTCCGGAGATGGCCGCCCTCCTCGGAGAAGCCCTGGTACTTCGTGCGGTTCTTTATACGGAACTTCTGAAAGGCTTCGGTGAAGTGCCGGCCCGTTTTGCTCCGGTAGACGAAACTACCATATACCTGAACAAATCCGACAGAGATGTGATTTACAGGCAGTTGCTGGCTGATCTTGAGGAGGCCATAGGTTATCTGAACTACAACACTGCAGCTACTACGGACCGGGTAGGAAAGGCTTTCGCCCAGGGTATGTATGCCCGTGTGGCCCTGATGGCTTCCGGATATGCCCAGAGACCGGCCGACGGCAAGGTCGGTACAGGAGACCCTGGTTCCATCAGACGTTCTCTGGATCCGGAACTTTCGAAGAATGTCCTTTATCCCAAGGCTCTTGCTTATCTGAAGGAGTGTATCTCGAATTCAGGACTTTATCTCATGGACTATGAGGAACTCTGGAAAGGTGTGAACAACATGGACCTCACTGCGGGTAAGGAAGTAATGTGGGTGATCCCGTTCAGCAATTCCCGCGGCCGCTGGAACTATACTTTCGCTATCCGCAACAATGGCCAGACAGACTGGTCGCCGACTACTTCAAACCGCGGAGGGCAGGCAGGTCCGGTGCCATACGTTTACTACTGGTATGATGATGACGATACCCGTCGCGACATCAGTTGCGTGAACTATGAGTGGGAGAACAGGGGAGACGGTACCCTGCCTTATCCTGCAGGCATCGCGAACTGGTATTTCGGAAAATACCGTTTCGAATGGATGACCACTGCTCCGTACGGTGGAGGAAACGATGATGGCGTAAAACCGGTGTACATGAGGTATGCCGATGTCCTTCTCATGGCTGCCGAGATGGCCAACAGTTCGGGAGAAGGTGAGGAAGGAAATAATGCCGGGACGCTTGTCAGAGATGAAGCTTTTGCCAAGGAGTGTCTCCAGACAGTGCTCACAAGGGCATACGGCAGCTCGTCCCGTGCGGAAGAAGTGCTGAAAGGTGTCAGCGGTGAAGAGGCTTTGTTCGAACAAATCAAGAAGCAGCGTGCCCTCGAATTTGTCGGAGAATTCCTCCGCAAGGCCGACCTCATCAGGTGGAATTGCCTGAAGAGCTGTATGGACAAGGCTGCAGCCGAGCTTGTCGCCATGCGTTCAGATGCCACGGGTGCCATTACAGGAAAGAATTATGGTCAGCTCGGTGACTATCTCTGGTATCGTCATACTACTGCCGACGGCCTCCCTGCCATCGAAATGTACGGTATCCACCTTGGTGAGAATCAGGCTACCGAGACCTCATGTCCTGCCGAAGGTACAGGCTGGCAGCCTTATCTGAATTCTGACGGTGAACCGTCCATGTATATCAGTCCCGAGTCAGCCTTTACGACAGACGCCGGAGGAGACAAGGCATCGCCGGCAGGCTTCTATGATGCAGATCCTGATCTCAAACAGTATTGGCCGATTCCAGCCACTACCATCACGAACTCTCAGGGAACTCTCACCAATGATTACGGATATTGATCATTGCCGGAAAGACCTTTTTGAAACAATTATTCCAAAAGAAATTATTATATGAAAAAGATATTTTCAATATTGTCCGCAGGACTTTCGGCAGTCGCCCTTTCGGCTTTGGCAACGGGCTGTGTCGAAGAAGTCCCTGAAGTGATCGAGGAGCTCGAACTTGCGAACGTGCTCACTCCAAGCAGCACTTCGGCTGTGGTGGATGCATCTACGGGAACGACGGTGAATTTCACCTGGACAAACTCGAATGCAGCCAACTATCATCTTGAAGTCTATGCTTTCGATCTGGATGCCGCCCCTGCATCAGCCGCAGAAATCACTGATGATGTCCTCGCCGGAATGACTCCGGTGGTGGATACTGATGTAGCCCCGTCTGAGAGCGGAAGCTCTACCAGTTACAGGGCTGAAGGTCTGGAGCCGGAGATGAGCTACTATGCCCGTGTCTGCGCACAGTCGAGTGCCGACCCTGACGCCAAGACTGCAGGTGACTCAAAATGGGCTGTCTTCCCTTATCCTATCGATACGTACAGCGTGATGGACCAGCTCCCGTCTTTCAGTGTCAAGGAAAGGACTTCCACTTCCATTTCAGTACAGTGGACTGTCGAAGACGGTGACGAATACGGTGTGAACCAGCTCAGGGTGTCTCCTCATCCTACCGATGCGGCTCAGGCGTTTCTTCAGGTCCCGGTAGAGAGCGGAGCTGTCGAAGCTACGGTCGAAGGCCTGAATCCTTCGGAGAAATACACTGTAGCCCTTCATTACAACAGTGCCAACCGCGGCCAGATGTTCGTCTGGACTACACCGGACTGGACAGGAGTAGCGGAAGCTGCAGATACTGCCACTTTGAAACAGTTCCTGCGTGATGCCGGCCAGAACGAAGATCCTTCTTCTCCTCTCAGAATCAAACTGACCAACAGGGAAGTTCCGTATGATCTTGGTACGGTCGATGTCCTCGGACCTGTGGAAATCCTCGGAGAGCAGAGCGTGGATGGAGCCAGCCCTGTAGTGATCGGCAAGCTGAAACTTCTGCCGGCCCAGACTGACTATAAATATTCAGCTACGGACGGTACTCCTTCCACGATACCTGCCACTGTAGGAGCTACCTATCTGAGAGTCGAGGCCATAGAGTTCGACGGTGATTCCTATGCACAGGAAAAACCTCTGCAGGTCGACGGTGATTTCCCTGCAGAAAGTCCGCTTTCGATTTATGTCGTCAACTGTGATATTCACGGGTACAAGCACGGTATTTTCTATGATAATTCAAAGGTAGCTACTTATACCACTATAACCATTGAAAATTCCATGATTTCAGACATCCTTGGAGACGGAGGTGACGGATTCGACATCAGGGCGGAAAGTACCGTCAACAATGTCACCATGAGGAACAACACGCTTTCAAACGGTATGAGATCGTTTATCCGTATTGACAAGGGTACGCTCGGTTCTCTCGTTTTCGAGAACAATACCGTGAACAACATCTGCAGTTTCGACAACAGCAACAACAAGGGTCTCTTCAATATACGAGCTGCGCTTTCAGGCGCTTTCCAGATCAAGAAGAACCTGTTCCTGAATCTGACCGGCGTTCCTGCCAGAACAGTAATGTTCCCGGCCCAGGCTGCCGCATTCCCTACCGAAGTGTCTGGGAACTACTATTACAATCTTGCGGATACATTCTTCTATGATAAGGAAGTGGATAAATGTCCGTCTTCTGATGAATTCCCGGAAAGTAGTGCAGTCGCAGGCGGCGGTGCTGTTCTGACTGCAGATCCTTGCGAGAACAGTGTCAGGGGCATATTCAATGTCACCGATGCTGCGGTTCTGGCAGCACAGGCCGGTGACCCGAGATGGCTCGTGGCTTACGTTCCTGAACCTATGGCAGATCTGGTACCTGTAGAGTACGGTTACAAATGGAACCTTACGGACAAGAGTGCGTTCGGCCAGAGTGTCGATGCTACTTCCGTGATCAACAATCTCAAGTTCATCATCGATGAGAACCCTGTGAATATCCTCGACAACGGTATGGAATTCACCGCGGAGGCTGCCCTCCAGTATGGCGGCGTGCCTACTGACTGTGCCATTTCATTCATGGTCAGCGGACCTGGTTCCATCTTCGCTTCTACTGCCCTGTCATCTTCCGGTTCATCCAATGATCATCTGACCGTGGCTCTCGGAGATGCAGAAGGAAACGGTGCTGAAGTCGTAGGTGCAGTATATGCAGGTGCGACGAACCAGAAGCTTGTGTTCGAAGATATTCCTGCCGGAGAAAACAGACTCGTCTATGTCTATGCATGCGGTCCTGTCGTACTCACGGCTATGGAATGGTCGGATGATGTGAACACCGGAAGTTCCGCCCTCAAGGATCCTGAGGTGACTGCAGATGTTTCCACAGCCGGAGCACTCAAACTTTCATGGCCTGCAGTGGAGAATGCCGGAAGCTATATCATCAGTTTCGGTTCGAAGGAGGCGGATGCGGAATATGCTGAAGATGAATATACGGTGACTGCCACTTCACCTGAGTACACATGGGAGAACTTCCCGAGCGGTACATACACCGTGAACGTGCAGGCAGTTCCTGCAGAACCTGACAAGTTCGACAACTCTATGATCGTCGGCACTTCCGTCACTGTCGCCGCTCCTGCACTCACGAACATGACGAGCGGAACCCTTACTCAGGACGATTTCAGGTTCATTTCAGCGGTAGTGGGTACTGACAAGCTTGCAAAGGGACATGTCATCACTTACAAGAATTTCATGTTCACTGAAAACAAGGGTGACAAGGTCTCGTTCGGAGTAGATTCCAATTTCGGCGCATATTACAGCACCGGAGGCTCAAGTTCAGTCAAGGCTGATGCGGCTGAGGCATCCCAGACTATCAGATTCCTCGCAGCCGGGGCCGGGAAGCTGACAGTCGTTGCCACTTCTACATCTACGTTTGATCCTGAAAAGCCGCGGAGGGTAAGTTATGGTATAAACGGTACCAAGAGCGATGTCCTTTATGAGGTTCCTGGCAAACCTTCCGGAGCTTTGGATCCTGAGACTTCGACATTCTCATTTGATATCAGCGCAGCTGCCGGTGATGCGATAGACATCTATGGCGATGCCAATATCTATGTCATGAATGTTACGTGGGAACCTTCCGGCCAGCTTCCTCCTGTAGCCGGTCTGACTCCGGTCACTGAGGCAATGACATGGGGCGGTGACGTATGGGGCAAGTTTTATGAACTCCGTACAGATCAGTCAATCGGTTATGGAAAAGACTTTGCAATTGCAGAAAATTCGGCAGTCATAGATAACCTGATGATTTATGCCGGTGGTGAAGAATTCCGTGTCGCTGAGGGAAACGAGTATATCCAGCTGACTGCAAAAAGTTTTGATGAAGGCGCAGATCCGGCGACTTATGATAAGAGTTTCTTCCGGTTCAGAGCAAGCGGAAACGGCACCTTGACTGTTTCAGCCAGAGCTACAAACGGCAGCGGACAGCCTGAACGCAATATATATGTGGCTGTTGGCGGTTCTGCTGATGAAGTTACTGTAGGAACAGTTCAGGAAGGTGTGTACAATGCAGGAAGTTTTACCAAACTGGATCAAAGCTTTACCTGGAATATTACTGCCAATAACGGAGATTCCATTACAATATTTGCAAATAACGCTTTGCGAATAGGTGAAGTCACCTGGACTCCTGCAGAGTAATCACCGATGGTACATCAGCCAGATTTACTATAACCTGATTTATCTATTCATTATTGTTCGGCCGGGCCTCTCGCCCGGCCGTCCTTTTTCATCCTTTCAATCCTTGCTCCGGATTCCTGATCCGCAATCCAATCATCGCAGGACTAACCACGTTTCCACCCCTAATCGGCCTTAGTCAGACTCTACCCTGCAAGACTAACTGCGTTTTCGCCGCCAGGTGGCGTTGGTCCGGTATTCCTTGTTGCCAGTCTGGCCTTCCAGACGAAATTAAACGTTTAATCTTTGGAAAGCTGGAGTGAATTTCAGAACTTTGAAGAAAACCAATTCAATATGGAGGAACGAGGGGAGATCGTAATGTATCAGCCGGATTCGGAGGTGAAGCTTGAAGTCAGACTCGAAGATGAAACCGTATGGCTGAATAGACAGCAGATGTCAGTTCTTTTTGACCGTGACGTAAAGACCATCGGCAAGCATGTACAGAATGCTTTGAAAGAGGAGTTGTCAGGTATTTCAGTTGTCGCAAATTTTGCGACAACTGCGGCTGACGGCAAAATATATAAAGTCCAATATTACAATTTAGATGTGATCTTGTCTGTCGGCTATCGTGTAAAATCTTATAGAGGTGTTGAGTTCAGACGCTGGGCAAGTAAAATTTTGAAAGAGTATCTGCTGAAGGGTTACTCAGTGAATCAGCGGTTGACACAACTGGAGAAACGGGTGTCCGATACCGAAGAAAAAATCGATTTCTTTGTGCGCACCTCATTGCCACCAGTCGAAGGCATTTTCTACGACGGGCAGATCTTCGATGCCTATAAGTTCGCTTCAGATCTGATAAAGTCGGCCCGGAAGTCCATTCTTCTGATAGACAATTATGTCGACGAGTCCGTTCTTCTGATGCTCGGAAAGCGTGCGCCTGGCGTGACCGCAGAAATCTATACTCAGTCGATAAGCCGTCGGCTTAGACAGGATCTGGAAAAGTACAACAGTCAATATGAGCCGATAGAAATCCGTGTCTATAAAAACAGCCACGACCGCTTTCTGATTATAGACGGCGCGGACGTATATCACATAGGCGCCTCACTGAAAGACCTCGGCAAGAAAATGTTTGCCTTCTCGAAACTTGCCATCCCTGCCTCATCCATTACCGGGTTTCTTTAATGATCCGTTCAAACTGATTGTAGTTCTGCATTTCCTCGCAGGACTAACTGCGTTTTGCCCAGTACCGGTTTTAGTCCGACATTCCGCTTGATAGTCTGGAATTGAGCTTTTATCAAAAATATTGCAGGATACTCAAAATAACATTTCTGAGTATCCTGCAACAATATTGGCGTGAGCCATCAAACCATCACCTTATTTGGCGATGCGACAGCACGTTGTTATTTGCGGTAGCAGGCCTGGTCATCCTTGTTGAAGTTCGCGATGAAGGCGTTGTGCTTCTCAACTTCGGCCTCGGCGTAGTTCAGGTAAACCTTGGCGGACTCGGTAAACATTTCCGGAGCACGGGTCGCATCCTGGATGATCAGGTGTGACATTACGCACACTGCAGCCATTTCGTAGAGACGGCGTGCCATCAGGTCAAGGAATTCCTGGTCAGCGGCATCCTTCACCAGATTCGTGCAAGCCTCGAACTTGTCAGCCATGACTTTCACACGCTCCAGCAGAGGCTTCATCTCCTCTGAACAAGCCACCTGCTCGTAGTCGCGCAACGTAGCCAGATATGAACCGTTCGTCACATAGCGGATGGCAGCCACTGTCTGCAGCTGTGTAGTACCCTCATAAATACTGGTGATACGTGCATCGCGATAGATACGCTGGCAGGCATATTCCAACATGAAGCCGCTTCCTCCATGCACCTGGATGCAGTCGTATGCATTCTGGTTCGCATACTCTGAGTTCATACCCTTGGCCAGCGGAGTGAAAGCGTCAGCCAGCCTTGCGTATTTCTTCTGCTCCTGTCTTTCTTCCGGAGTCAGTTTGCGCTCGCGTGCGATGTCGTCCAGAGCCTTGTAGATGTCCACATAGCGCGAAGTCTGGTACAACAGGGCGCGGCCGGCATCCAGTTTGGCCTTGATGGTGGACAGCATGTCATACACTGCAGGGAACTCGATGATGGCCTTGCCGAACTGCTTGCGGTCCTTTGCGTATGCCAGAGCCTCGTTGTATGCAGCCTGGCTCAGGCCCACACTCTGCGCGGCAATACCCAGACGCGCTCCGTTCATCAGCGCCATCACATATTTGATGAGACCCAGACGGCGCTCTCCGCAAAGCTCTGCTTTCGCGTTCTTGAACACCAGTTCGCATGTAGGGGAGCCGTGGATACCGAGCTTGTTCTCGATACGGCGCACATTCACGCCGCCGTCCCTCTTGTCATAGATGAACATGGACAAGCCTCGTCCGTCATGAGTGCCCTCCTCTGAACGCGCCAGAACCAGATGCAGGTCTGCATCACCGTTGGTGATGAAACGTTTTACACCGTTCAGTCTCCAACAGTTCTCCGCCTCATCGAATGTAGCCTTGAGCATTACGCTCTGCAGGTCGGAGCCGGCATCAGGCTCGGTCAGGTCCATGGACATGGTCTCGCCTGCGCAGATACGCGGGATGAAACGGCTGTGCTGGTCCTCGTTTCCGAATTCGTAGAGAGTCTCGATGCAGTCCTGGAGCGACCAGATATTGCTGAAGCCGGCATCGGCTGAAGCCACGATCTCGGCACACATGGTGTAAGGCGTGATAGGGAAGTTCAGACCTCCGAAGCGGCGCGGCATGGTCATGCCGTTCAGCCCGGCCTTCACCATGGCATCCATGTTTACCTTGGTGCCGCTGGCATATTCCACACGTCCGTTTGCGCAGTGAGGGCCTTCGAGATCCACACTTTCCGCATTGGCGGCTATGACCTCTCCGGTGATCTCTCCTGTGATTTCCAGGACCTTGTCATAAGAATCGATGGCATCTGCATAGTCCTGCGGTGCATAGTCGAACTCATTCTTGTCCCTGTAGTTCCGCTCCTTGAGCTCGCAGATGCGCTCCATCATCGGATTGTTCAGATGATAGCGCAGTTCAGGGTGTTCTGTATAGAAATTTGCCATATTATTTGCTGTGTGATTTATAGTACTTGATCATCTTTGGGATTACCTCTTCTACAGTGCCGTTGATGACATAGTCGGCGATGGTGTTGATAGGAGCATTCTCGTCATTGTTTATGGAAATGATGATGCTGCTCTCCTGCATGCCGGCGATGTGCTGGATCTGTCCGCTGATACCGCAGGCAATGTAGAGTTTCGGACGTACGGTCACGCCTGTCTGGCCGATCTGTCTGTCATGGTCAGCGAATCCGGCATCCACGGCTGCACGGCTGGCTCCGACTTCCGCATGAAGTTCTTTCGCCAGTTCGAAAAGCATGTCGAAACCTTCCTTGGATCCCATTCCGTAGCCGCCGGCCACTACGATCGATGCGCCTTTGAGATTGTGTTTGGCCTTTTCCACATGGCGGTCGATTACCTTGACCACATAGTCGGTCTCAGGTACATATTTGGCTACATCGTGGCGGATAACTTCTCCCTTGTATTCCGGATCCAGGATCTCTTTCTTCATCACGCCTTCGCGTACGGTAGCCATCTGAGGACGGTGTTCAGGATTCACGATAGTCGCCACGATATTGCCTCCGAAGGCAGGCCTGATCTGGTAGAGCAGGTCCTTGTACACTTTCCCGGCTTTCTTGTCCTCATGATCTCCGATTTCGAGAGCCGTACAGTCTGCGGTCAGGCCGCTGGTCAGGGCTGAAGATACGCGCGGACCGAGGTCGCGGCCGATGACAGTGGCTCCCATCAGGCAGATCTGAGGTTTTTCTTCCTTGAACAGGTTGATGAGGATGGATGAATGCGGCAGGGAAGTGTATGGGAACAGTCCCTCTGCATCGAAAACATGAAGCTTGTCCACACCGAAAGGCAGCACTTGCTTCTCTATGCCTTCGAGATTGTGGCCTGCGGCAATGGCTTCCAGCTGACATCCCAGCTGATTGGCCAGCTTGCGGCCCTTGGTCAGCAGTTCGAGGCTGACATCGGCAACGGTCGTGCCTTCTATTTCAAGATATACGAATACGTTGTTCATGACTTCTCTCTTATCCTATCGTATGGTTTGCTAAAAGTTCTGTAATCAGGCCTTCCACATCCTGGTCGCTGCCTGTCAGCGTCTTGCTTTCCTTTGCCTGGAAAGAAATGTTCTGGATGGTCTTCACCTTGGTAGGGGAGCCGCTCAGGCCGCACTGCTCAAGGTCTGCATTCACGTCTGCTGTGCTCCATTCGGTGATGTTCAGGTACGGACGCTCGTCATAAAGCCCGGCGTAAGGAAGCTCTGCCCCTTCTTTCGTGACGGCTGCCTTTTCCTGTGCACCCATGGCTCTCTTGTATTTCTGGACCAGCTTGGCATTCCTTGGACGGCAAGGCGCTGCACTTCCGTTGACCGTTATCACCAGCGGGAGAGGAGCTTCGACTGTCTCCACGCCGCCGTCGATATGACGCTTGATGATAACTTTTTTCGCCTCTTCATCCACGTTGAGAATCTCCTCAGCATAAGTTACCTGCGCCAGACCCAGCTTTTCAGCTACCTGCGGACCTACCTGGGCTGTGTCTCCGTCGATAGCCTGACGTCCGCCGATGATGAGGTCATATTCTCCGATTTTCCGGATGGCTGTCGCCAATGCGTATGAGGTAGCCAGAGTGTCGGCTCCTGCAAAAGCCCTGTCAGTCAGCAGATAGCCTCCGTCAGCTCCGCGGTAAAGTCCCTCGCGGATGATTTCGGCGGCCCTGCCAGGTCCCATGGTCAGCATGGTCACGGTAGAGCCGGGATGCGTCTCTTTCAACTTCAGAGCCTGCTCCAGTGCATTCAGGTCTTCAGGGTTGAAGATAGCAGGAAGAGCCGCACGGTTTATGGTACCTTCGGCTGTCATGGCATCCTTCCCGACATTCCGTGTGTCGGGAACCTGTTTTGCCAATACTACGATTTTCAAACTCATGTTCTAAAATTTATTTTTATGATAATAATTGTCAATTCATTGTCCTCCGGACAATTTAAAATCCCAATCTTGCAAAAATACTAAAAATTCAGAATTTAAAAAGCGCAGCGTTCCGTAAAATGGACAGGATTGCCGCATTTTTCCGTCAGAGACGATTTATTGCTGGTGATGTGTTCCGTGCTGCCGCTGCGGTATCGGTATGTCCTCCGGCAGTTTCATGGCGAAAATGCGTATGGTCCATGTGCTGTTTTGCGAGCACTGCGTTGGCAGTCATTGACTAAATTGAGCGTTTTTAACGTTTCAAATCATGGTTGTAGGTTATTTACGTGTTAGTACGGGGAAACAGCACCCTGTGAATCAGAAAGATGAAATCGAAAGATTTGCTGCGCAGAAGAACATCATAGTGGATCGTTTCGTCATAGAGGTGGCCAGCGGAAACAAATGTGAAAAGGACCGCAAGCTCGGACGTCTGCTTAAAGTCATGAAATCCGGAGATACGCTGATTGTCACTGAAATATCCAGGCTGAGCAGAACGCTGACTGAGATTATGGCCATTATGGGGAAATGTTTTGACAAAGGTATCAGACTATATTCTACGAAAGAAGGATATACTTTCGATAATACTATAACGTCAGTTCGACGAATTATTTTACTCAGTACCAGAGACTCCGTCGAACTGACGTTACGATTTCTTCGAAATCTCTTTACCTTTTACGTGTCACCCCACCTAAATCCTCCCCTACGTATGGGAGGACTTGCCTACGGATTCGTTCCACGAATCCTCTAAAAGAGGTAGTTCTCTGAAATTCACTACGTTCTTTTCATCGAACTCACGTTATAAAGTAAGCATCCGGCGAAGTGCATCTTGCGAAGATCATAAAGATTATCCTGACTATGACGAAGTCTGATCAAAGTCGGGATATTTGATTAAAGTCAGTCAATTTTATGCAAGGTTGTCTAACGTTGATTGGAGTCGCTGGAGTGGGGTTTCCAGTTTCCGGGAAGCAGATGGGTGACATCAGACCTGCCGTTCTCATATTCAGGTATTCTCCTGATTGCATCCTCCAGCCATTCTCTCGGCTCAATGCCGCAGGCTTTGCAGGTTGCGATGAACGAGTAGATCATCGAGGCGCGCACGGCGGATGCGTCGTTCCCGCAGAAGAGATAGTTCTTGCGCCCTATGGCGAGCGGCCTGATGGCATTCTCGACTCCGTTGTTGTCGATCTTCCAGCTTCCGTTTGTCACGTACATGGACAGCTTCGGCAGTCTCTTGAAGGTGTATTCTATGGCTTTCCTCATCAGCGGGCCCATTGACGGGTCAAAGTACTTTGCCTGCATCCATTCCTCGAACCTGCGTATCTGCGGATATGATTTCTCCTTGCGCATCTTCATCCGCTCCTCATCGCTCAGCCCCTCCGCAAGGCTCTCGACGTGATAGAGGTCACCGATGTACACCAGCGCTTCGGAGGCAAGTCTTTCATTCTCCTTCATGGCCTCCACGAACTTCCGTCTGGCATGGGCCCAGCAGCCGAGCATGGTCTTGCCATCCAGACCCGTGAACTTTTCGTATACCTCGTATCCGTCACTCTGGATTGCGCCACGGTAGTCTCTGAGAAGTGACATCGCCACCTGTGTGCCACGCGACCCCATGTCGTAATGAAAGAACACGCCTGCACCCGATGCGTCTCTGACACACCACATGTAGCCCTTCCTCGTCTTTGACTTTTCGTTGTCTATGACGGGGATTGTGCTTTCATCTACCTGTATATATGGACAGGACAGTATCTCTGACTTCAGCCTGTCATACAGGATCTTCAGTTTTTCGCATACCGCCGCATACCATCCTCCGAGGGTCGAGTCACTGACGGTGACGCCCATCTCGCGGTACTTCTGTATGACCCGGTAGAACGGAAGGTGATATACGAACTTCTGGACCAGGATATCGGCAAGTACGGACTCGGATGCCATGCACTTGTGGATTGGGGCAGGAGGCAGGGCCGCGGCCTCGAAGACCTGCCGTTCCGGATGGGCCTGCTGAAGCGAAGTCTTCAGGACATACTTGTGGCGTACGATTCTGCGGATGTACATTTTCTGGGGAACCAGGACGAGACTATCCGTTACCTGAGGCTCCACTTCGTTATATTCGTCTGAATTGATCCCCTCAGGGTATATGTGTTCCTCGCGGACTTCGAGCCTGGATGTGTCGATCGGCTTGCGGACCCTGCGCTCGTATCCGTCAACCTTAAGGAGCTTTTCGCGTTTCTCCTCATCTTTGGCCGTTGCGGCATCAAGACGTCGCCGCTCCTGAGGGTCTATCTCTGCCGGAAACAGGCTGAGCTGAAGTGCATCGGGATTTATCGGAAGATGCTTTTCCGAACGGCGGCCATACAGTTGCCGCTCCAGATAGGCGATACGCTGATCCTTTACGACGAGCTTTTTCTCAAGCTCCGCATTCTTCTCCTCCAACTGCCTTATGCGTTCTTCAAGTGTCATCCTGTACCTTTGTTTCTGACTACAAGATACGAAAAACGGCCACACATGCAAGTGAAAGGCCGTTTTTCTTCAATATAAGACTGCTCTTTTTCAGTATATTTTTACTCCGCCGCGCAGACATCTCAACCGGTAGGCGGGATCCTCAATCACGTGTCGTATCATGCCGGCAAGATCCCGCCATTCGAGTGATCTGCTGATTGCACCCTGCTCAGTGGAAGGCAGGCGGAGTCTTCCGTAGTCCAGCATCATCGCGTAGATCACAAGACCTCCCGGTTCTTTCCGCAGAAGCTTGATGCGGTTGCGGTTCTTGTTCACAAAGATGAACACGTCTCCGTTCCGCAGGTCGGCCGACATCCGGTCGTTCACGATGCCGCTCAGCATATGGAAACTCTTCCGCATGTCCGTGGGCTCGGTAAAGAGCCAGTAGCGCATGCTCTCATCAAGGCTGAACATGGCTATCTCAGGCTTGACATTATCACTCCTATGTGCTCGCTCGTGAAGCTGCCCTGGATACGCATTGCCGTTCCTGACTCTGTACGGAGTTCTAGCATCATCTGGCTTTCAACCGGAATGTCCCTGCTCTTGCGTGTGACAGATGCCGCCCTTGCGGGTTCTGTAAAGGACTGTCCGGCAGTACTGCCCAGTTGGATGAAGGTGCCTTCCGAAACACTTTGTCGCACCGAATGTGCGCGGCGTGCATAATAAAAATTCGACTCCGGGATGTGGAGTTCTTGCAGGCGCCGCTTCACGGTGATCCCGTTTTCAGTGCAATAGTTCTTGATGGACTGGAGTTCTTCTAATGTCATCATATTATCTCCTTTTTGGCACAAAGGTAGACAGGGTACTCCCTGGCTGCAATATGCACTTTATCGGAGGCTTACATTGATTTCTTCCCGTGTCATCATAACATTTCCGTTTTTATGTAAATGTAGCCAGGAGAAATCCCGGCTACAATATGCATTTTATCGGAGGCTTACAAAGCAGCTCGTTCAGGAGGATAAAATGAGGGCTGGGGAGGATGAGAGAAGGTCAGACTTCTGATATTGAAATCTGACCTTATTTTCATACAGAATTTTCCTTAGAAAGCACTGGCTGAATCAGGGATTAGCACAAAGCCGACAATCAATTGACCGTTTGGGCTTCAGCAAAATCCTGATCAGTAGCATCCCGGACACATCGTACAGCACCTTTGCCTTTTTCAAGGGTTTGCCCACTACTCCAATTGCCATAGCAAGTTATCATTTTGCCTTCTAAAGTATATCTGAATGCAAGTCTGATCTGATCATTTGAAAAACTTGTACTCGCGTAAGTATCAGAAGTTGCGTCATTAAAAAATCTATCCGGATCCGATGACATCACAGTAAGTTCCGCCAAATTAGGAACCCTCCATTTTCCAACACCGTTTCTGGGATCATTCCTGTCCCCCTCATAATAATCAGAGCAAGGGTTGCTTTGGTTATCAACATTGAGAATTTCAGATAACGGCACATTGCTTTTGTGTTCTTCCATGGAAACAACAAGGCCATCATAAAATCTGTTCTGCAACTCATCTTCATCGTGATTATTGAGTTGAGTAGCAGTAGGCGTCGGACGATACATATTATTATCCAGCCGACCTCTAAAATCAAGTAAATAATTACCTGATTCGATCAGTTTAACTTCACAAAGGGCATCTGCCGGTATCTGTTTATCCAGATTTGCCGACAACGATCTAATACATCGTAAGGGCAGAGCGGTATTAGAATCGTAACTTGAACCCAAGCCTCCAGATGCCCCTTTCTCGACAGCCCAATATACTTCACTTCCATATGTACTTGTATAGTACAACGCCCCATCTGCAGCATAATCATCAGGATATTTTCTGTTCCTGTTCATCTCGCTCTTATCTCCAATATAGAGATTAGATTCATTGGACATTGATATAGCCCCCATACCGATCCTCAAATATTCATTGAGTGCAGGAAGATACCAGCGAACTTCATCATTGTCAATCCTGCCATCACCGTCAAGATCACGGTTCCTGGACATACAGGCATAATATGCGATATTATTTTGATTTTCTCTGTAGGCTGCGGTAAGTTTTCTTCTTCCGGTAACATTATTTTTATGGCCGTTCTCGCTGGCATTGATATAATTATCCCAACTACTACTATTCCTTATCAAGGATATTTGATTTGATCTGCCATCTGTATCGCTATCAGCGGAAGAACTCTGATTCCCATACAAGCACAATGGAGTTTCATTGAATGTCTCAAGGCCGAATGCATTCAGCCCGGTTAGATTAGCGTTATAAAATGTCTGCACCGAACGCTGAGAGATATTGGTATGAACATTGCTCAATGAACTGTTTCCATCAGCCGATGTCTGAACATCCATACTGATAAGCATTCTTCGCTGCGGAACATTTGCAAATGCCCCCCACGAAATATTTGATCCGGTAACAGGATCGGAAGTGTAGTAATACTCATCAACAAATCCTGTGAATCTTGCATAATATTTACCTCCTGAATAGAAAACAGTAATACCCCTCCCATCGTCGCCAGTACTCTCTGCTCTTATTCCGCTAATGTTTCCGAACCATCCCTCATCGTAATAGGTTATTTTTTCCCCTCTCATAATCTTCTCTACAACCTGACCCATTTTCACGCAGGCATCGTAGACGTCAAGAAGATATTTTGAATCAGACTGGGAATCGCTCCCGTCAGAACTTTTCCAGGCTGGAAGTCCGGGATAGGATTCCAGATCTGTCTCATCTGTTGTCTGAGGCCAGAATTCCACCCATTTATAGTCAAGTCCGGTAATGTCTTCTTCTCTGGCTTTTTGCAGCGCATCCTGATAGCTGGTGGTTCCGTTATAATATTTCTTAAACGTCATATACGGACGCAGTTCCTTGATCCCATTCTGGAACGGAGTCTCAATGGTGACTATAAGATGTTCGCTGATAGCCACCCCAACAGGCATTCCCGTATTGGAATTCAATGTCGCTTCTGCCGCATCAGCAATATCTGACAGGTTATATTCCAATAGGACCTGCTCAAAATGGGCATCAAGTGCGTAATTTCTTGTCGTACCCGATGTACTGACTATGCTGCCTTCCGCTCCTGGTTGCTTCTCTTCATCGCTTTCTGCCTCAACCGCTATATTGTCTACGCCTTGGACTTTCACGCTATATATGTATCTGTGATTGCGCTCAACAGAGAAATCGCCCCACTTGCCAGGGCCAAAATTCCCCAAATGTATCGTATAAGATACACTTCCAGCATATACAAGATTGTTATTTGGATCCATCTCGGAATACTGGCCTTCAATTACAACATAAGTCGCGTTCAGAGGAGCATTTTTCCAGCGCTTGTGTGTAGGCTTCTTCTCATCTGTCCCTACCGGATCCCATTTTTCTCTGTACTGGTAACCACTGTTGTCCGGAATATTAAAGTCATATTTTTCACCATAATCGTTTGTACCTTTGCCTAGAGTCTCCTGAATATTTTCCGGAATAAAAAACTGGAAGGAATAAACTCCTCCTTCTACCGGGTTAATAGGTTTGCGAGTTCCATCAAAATAGAATTCTCTGTAAGATTCATTGGCATTTTCCTCAATGCCTCTGCCCGGAGCAAGCCGAGTCCCTCCGGGGATGTTATATACATAATAATTGGAAGCATTGAATGTAATTGTATTACCGTTCGACTTCTTATATTCCTGTTGAATATTAAACTGAATGTCAGCAATACACCGTTCAAGATAAAGGTTGCCATCAGGGTTTGATGATCCGGTAACATTACCGTTTTCATCAATCGTTATAACATCCGCACCAGTCATTATCATCTGCTGGTCATCGAATGTCGGGGTATTCCCATACTCACTGAATCCTCTCTCAAGGAAAAACAGACTCCTGCCAAGTTCCGCCGAAGACATTCCTTCATCCAAAGCCTCTCTCCTGAGCTCATCCACATATTTCGAGAAGTCACCCCATCTATTTTGATCATCCGGATCAAAATCGTCTCCTCCCACACCTGTCATATCATAATGCTCCCAGTTATTGTCGCTTATATAATTGCCGAGAGCACATATACGTTTTGTGCCCGTAGTCGTGCCGAATTTGGCAGTATATTGTATCCCTTGAGTGCCAGACAAATCCAGGCTCCCGTCACCAGTCTCGACAATCTGTTCGCATTTTGAGCCATCTGAATTGAATATAAACAGAAGGAGAGAAGTAAGCTGAGAATATGAGTTGGACTTGGTCACGATAGTCTCGGCTATATCATTTGTCGAAAATGTCATTGTAGCCTCGACCGGCTTTCCTTCTTCGACTACATTCGTGTCAAATTCTTCTCTGGTGCAGGCAGAAATAACAAATATAGCAGCAGCTGCAAGTGCCGATATCCTGACTGTCTTGATTATTATGGATTTATTTCTCATAATTACTTTATCTCCATTTTCTTGTCCTGCGAATATTCTCTTAAAAATAGAGAAATATCAACCTATTCAAATGGTGGAACATCAATTTCGTGAAGCGTCCACGAATTAACTATGACATTTAAGTCAACATCCGCCTGAATCACATCTGATATTGTCCCATATACTTGAATATGATTGTTGGCTTTTACTAAAGGGAGGTATACTGTTTTCGTTTTATTTACTTCCTTGTCACTACGGATGATGATTGTATATTCTATTTCCAGTCGATACGTTCTGTCCTCGTTATTGTATTTCGGATCTTCTTCCTTATAACTATCCGGATCAGCAGATCCGTACGGATTCGGAAGAAGACAGGTTTCTACAACCAAAGACTCATCGGTCAAAGTTCCGTCATTAGATAGCGGATCACCATCTACAAGTTCTACCTGAGAATCTAAAATCGTTGAAACAGCATCTGGGGCTCCTGAATAATAATTACTTGTGTTGTTTACCACGTCGCTATTGAGTATCAACGGTGCATCTTGCGGACCTTTTTTCAATGTAACATTTTTTACGAAAATATCAGATTCCCCGTCCTTAGTAAGGTTGAGTGTAAGTCTGGAAACGCAACGTTTGACATCAATGGGGATTATCTGTGTCCGGCCTGGCGTGCCGTTGACTGTAAACGAAAAATTGTTACTGTCGATATCACCGTTTACTAAACGTTCATTACACATCGGAACGTATGCCACCCCAGAGCTGTATGATACTGTCGAAAAGATTTTCTGGTCCAGGTCTCCAATAGTGGCAGCCTGCGACAACGCTATTTCAGGCAAAATACTGTCATCGTTAAGCAGCACAATGAAATCTATTTCACACGGGAACTCGAGATCAGAGCCTCCGGCACCAAGCTGTACAGGGCAGAGATACGGGCCTTCTCTGTCAATATCAGGGAAATAAGCATATCCTATGGCCTCCTGATCAGTTTCCCCGTGCCTGTATGCATAAATTCTTATTGAGCGGATGCCATAATAATCTTCACCGGCTTTTGTATGCTGTGTACTTATATTCAGCAAGACATCAGTATGGTCGATATGACCGCCTGTCTGCCGAGGGCACAGTTCCCTTATGCATCCTGAGAGCAGGATACAAACTGCTGCTGCAAGCGATAAGGATATATGATGCATCCGTAACATTGTCTTCATTTTATTCAAAACCAGGATCCACGTTAACAATATCCCAATCCACTACATTTACTCCTGTGCCTGTAGAGAATATTCTGATCGGTATAATGACTTCATTTCTGTCGTTGACCCTGATATTATATCTGTCAATAAAATCCTTCAGTGATACTGTATACAAATCTCTGCCATCCTTGAATTTCAGGACTATTTTGCTGTCCGGATCGTCTTCATCAAAGCGGAAAACATTATAGAACAGTACGTATGCATCCGGATCATCCGGATCAGGAAATATTTCAGGTATCACTTCGCACACATCTTCGGATGGTGTATTAGTAAAATCCGTATACACCGCACTACCTTCATGATAAAGAACTATCTCTGCACATTCTCCTGTACTTACATCAACCATATCTGCAAAGCCATCGAGCTTAATGTACATTTTGATGTGTGAACTTTCAAAGTAGCAGGTTTCATTGACATCAACAAGCGTTTCCGGAACCGTTATGTCAATGGTACTAAAATACAAGGAGTCCGTGCCGGAATAACTATTGCTCCCATCAAAGTATCCAGGTTCAGCAATATGGCCTGTCCCCCAGTTTTTGTCAAGCATAGAACGCTCTGCTGCATTTCCCCACAGCACAAGTCTCCAGTTGCCTGGCGGCAGCATAAGATGTGTACCCTGAAGTTCTGCCAGATCATTCTTGTCAAATGTATATTCAGAATGAAAGGATGAGTTGTCAAGAGAATAGACATACATACCGACACATTCTATCTTGTCCGGGAATATATCGGTGTCTCCATCCCCGTTATAGATGAAATGCAGGTAAACATCTCCGCTGCAGTCGTCACGGTTCTCCCTTATGCAACCTGCCACAACCAGCAGCGCAAGAGCAGCTAGCACTATATGTCTGACAATTGACATTTCTATTTTATTCTTATTGTTTAAGTAAAGACAGGGGGCAGGGCAGACCTTGCCCCCTGGAAATATTATTCAAATACTGGAGTTACAGCTATAGTGTCGAAATCAAGAACTTTAACATTAACTATAACATTGTACTCTTCCTGTGGTGCTATAGTACCAGTGGTCAAGTTTGCAGGAGTAATGACAACTGCGTCCATCTTGTAAATCTTCGCAGGCTTGATGTCTACAACTGCATTACTTTCTTTAAACTCTACAACGTTGGCATAATAGAGGTTGCCAGGAGTTACGGCAAGAGCAAAATCACTTACAATCGCCTGATACAGAAGTTCATCAGCATTTTTGTCAAGATCTACCCAAGAGCCTTCCTTCAGTTCCTGTGCCTTGCATGAATATGCTGTGCCATCAGCATTTGTACCATCGTACTGGAACTGGAAGTGGAAAGTAGGATGGTTTCCTGCTGCCTTGTTAATTAAAGGGGCAGATGCTATATCATCTTCTGCAGCAGTGACATCATAGTTAACAAGGAAGTTGAAAGGAACACACTTGGCTCCGGCTCCATCGAAATATACCGTATTGTTACCTTCTGCCTGCTGAGTATAATTGAAAAGTTGGCCGTATTTATCTCCAGTATAGTTACTGTAGTAAGCCAGACCTTCTACATTAAGACCAGCGGCAAGGCTAACCCATTTTCCTTTTGCGATACCGTTCTGCCCTGTCGGAGTCGCGAAAAGCTCAGTTGCCGCTGTCTTTGCAGGAAGCGGAGCCCACTTTCCATAGAAATTCGACATATATATACCGCCAAGAACAGGCTTAAAGTTCTCCCAGTGCACCCTGAATGTTCTGTTCTCATATGCCGCATCAATGTCTGCGCCATCGATTGATTCTGTATCTCCTTTTGTCTGAACCGAAATCTTGTCCATCTCGAGTCTCGAAATAACAGGACGTATAGACACATTCGCTGTATAATACTGCTGACCTTCCTCTGGCCTTGCTTCCTCTCCTGTTTCAGGATCCACTGATGCTCCATCGAAATCAGGTGCAAATTCATCCTGAAGAGGAGTGATGTCTGCATCACCTCCTACAAACGGAATGGTGTTCTGATCAACAGTTGCGGCATAATTCTGCATATCAAGAATAATCTTGCTCATATTCTCGCCTCTGGCAGGAACTGCGATATTACCACCATTCGCTACAACATATACTTTTTCGACTCCGGTGAGACCGACATAACGTACACCTTTTGCAGCATCAGTAATATTGGCCCATTCTGTTACATTATCAGCCTCTGTAATCTGTCTGTGAAGAACAACTACATCACTGGCTGTAGTGAAATAAAGATCAATGCTGGTGAAGTTATGAGTCTCCTCGTAAGGATTTTCACCATCTGTCGCAACCTTGGTAAGGTTGGCACCGTTGATAGTGACGGTGATGGTCTTGGTCCCCGCATCCGGATCCGGAGTAGCGGGAGTTTCCGTCTCCTTGTTGCAGCCCGCGAGAACGAGAACTGCCATTGCGCTGGTCGCAATAATCTGGTAAATTTTCATGATTCCTATGATTTAGTAGTTGATATTCCGTCTGTTATATCTGATCCAGGACTGAAAGGACCTGCCGCAGGTTGTCTCCGGCATCAGCACAACCGGCCCCGGCCGCCGTCTCGAAGCATTCCCTTGCTTTGTCGAACCATCGGGCGGCTTCGTCACGGTCCTGAGCGTTCTCTCCGGTACGGGCGTATGCCACACCGAGAATGTTCAGCAGTCCGGCAGTCTTCTCCATTTCCGGCCTCTCTCCTGTCCCCGATTCGACGGCATCCCGGATTTTCCCTTCGAGAGCATCGACAGCCGCACCGGCATCACCGGACTCCAGAGCATTCAGAGCCAAGTCTCCGAGCACTGCGGGTTCGAGAGGGAAGTGTTCCGCAGCCATCTCCATGGCGTACCTGTATTCATCCGACCCTGATTCATACGAACGAGCGACCATGTACATTTCCTGCAGGCTGAGGTCTGCCGGACTGTCGTGTATCACATTTCTGGCCTCATCGAGGTCAAAGACCTTCACATCATATTCGATACGGTACATGCAGCGACGGAGGGCAGGATAAATATTTTCCTTCAGCCAGACATATTCGTCCGGAGTCAGCTTGTCGCGCATTAGTCTTTCACATTCGTTCCTGTCATCGGTACAAGCGTCGATGATACCGACGATGAGGTCCTTCTTACCGAAAGCGGACTTCATGAGTTCCGACCTGAGCCCGTTCCAGTCCTCGCCGCTCCACTCCACGTGCATGAGATTAGAGTCCACGTCATTGTGTTCCGCGATGTATCCGGCGAAAGCTTCCGCCCTGCTTCTGGACAGATCCATGTTGTATTCCCATGTACCTTCAGGCGAAGCGAAACCGGCCACATATATGCCGGTGATGACGATATAGTCTTTAGTCTTGACGAGGTCGACAGATGCAGTGACGGTATCCAGGACGGCCTTGTTTCCGTTCCAATGCGGCAGGATATCGTGTTTTCCCTGCCGGAACTGGAGCTGTGCGACGCGGCTTTCCTCCCTGTGCTTGACAGGCTCCGGAGCGGGTTCTATCCGTGAAGTCTTCCAGTCAGGAATGAATCTTTCCATTACCCGGGACTCGAGAACTACCGTAGTGTCACCTTCCCCGCAGCCGATACAGCCTCTGACGCTTTCCCTCAGTTCCAGACGCCCGTCCGGCATTCTCCAGTCGTAAGGTATCACCGACAGGTAGGAATAAGACTGTTCCCTGCCGTTCTTTCTCATGATGACAATCTGTGCGGAATCCCTTTCGGGACAATTTTCTTTTCCCAGCGCTTCATTTCTCGAAAATACCCTGTGTCTGGTCCTGCCGTCCACAATCACTGTCCCGAACGGGAATTCTTCCTTTCCGTCTTCCGATACGAGGACAGGTGTCAATGCCACCGTATGCTGTGTCTTTATCTTTGTACTGTCCAGAATGATGTCCATGCTCAGGGAGACTTCCCGTCCTCCCTTCGCAATGTCTCTGTTCACGAACCGGATGCCGTCCAGATATGACACGTTCCTGTCCCTGTCGTCACCTGCTCCGTGTCCATGCACTATGGCCGCCGGCCACAGAAGCAGCATCATATATAATATTGTATGAAGGTATGCTGTCATGGTCAGAAGATTAAGAAGATTATGGAAACGGAAGCCTTGGTGATGCCGAACCAGTCCTGATGTTCCGGCCCGAGGTATGCCCCGCAGACCGGCCGTTCATACACTCCGTAGTCCGAACCGACATATCCGGCGCCGATGTTGAGTTCGAAATTCCATCTGTCACCGAGAATCCATTGGTAGCCATAACTGATTCCGGCTCCGTAGTACCACCCTTCATGACGGGTGGTCCTGCAGTCTCCGAAAAGCCCGAACGGGGTACATACATTACCTGTGTTGAATTGCCCGCCATGCATGTGCAGGCCGATGAAATGACCGTTGAACTTCTCGCAGAACCAGTAGCGGGCTTCCGGCTGAATCAGAAAATGTCTCCACTTCCGGTTGTCCTTCCAGTCCCATGCATTGTAGTTTCCCGAGACATCCAGGGTCCATTCCGGGGCAAGGGCTATTTCAGCTCCTATATTTATCGTGGCTGTAGCATCATAGAGCAGATTGGTCTTGACTGCAAGATTCTGGGCACGGATTTCCGTCATTCCGGATATGGCCCAGAATGACAGACATAAGGCACTCACAATCAATCCCTGCTTTACACAACATTTCATATTAAACGTACGTTTAAAGCGATAGTCGAACTACAAAGTTAGACATTATTTTCAAAAAAGCATCACATTTCGAGGTCTTTTTTCTTAACACATTGACATTCAATAGAAAATAAATGAGCTAAAATCGTAGGCAAATAGGGACACGACAATGCCGTTTGATCGCCTGAATCAAACGTACGATTAATAAAGCGCGTTGTGCTTTATGATTATTGATGTGAGATTGTTTTTTGTAAAACGGTAGTGGCAGACAGTCAATCCACGGACAGCTATTCTTCGGTCAGTGACAGGAATGCAGGCTCAGGGAAATGCATTCCGCCCATGGTAAGGCCGTTTTTCCTGGCGTAGCCGAGAATCTTGATTCTCGATTCTGCTGCGGCAGGTTTGTCCATGTCGTATTCTGCGCATATTTCAGGGTGAGGCAGCTGTAGGGCTGTCCCGTGCATGATGTCCCCGCCGATATGATCGCCGTGCAGGTGGGTCAGGAAGATGCAGTCTACCTCGTCTGCAGATATGTCTTTATCGTTTTTACTCCTTCGATGTCGGAGTTGTTGCTGCCGCAGGATGAAATGACGGTAGCTGAAGCTATGGCCGCGATGGCGCAGATGAAATTTTTCCTGAGAACTGTCGTTTGATAAGTTCAAAATTACTAAATAAATTCATATCTTTGCCATGTTGAGGAATCAACATTACATACTGAAAGTGTTTTTCGCTTAGTCCTTATTAGAAAATGTGGCAGTTTTCAAAGCGCAAGGACGACGCACAGCACTCATTCTTGTTTAGATCATGTGGTCAGGGGGATATTCCGTTCTCCCGGTACTCCATATCTATTCGAGTGTGGGGTTTCGGGTGTCGTTTGTTCGCGCTTGGGTTTGCCACAACCTTCTAATGGATGAACGGAATCAGCTCCACACTTTTTTATTTATGGATTGCCGTATCGGAGCTGGAGGCAGAGAATATCGTCTTATACCATGAAAAAAATTATTTTCATCGCATTGTCGATGCTTCTGATTCTTCCTTTTGCATATTCGCAGGATATGGAACAGGTTCTGAAAGAAAGGAAGGAAATCTCGAAAATGACCAGATCCGAGCTGGATGCCAGAGCCAGCAAATCGGCACGCAAGGAAGCCAGAAAATACGAAAAAGAGGGCTGGCAGGTGGCTCCCGGGCAGCTTCCTCTGGAAAAACAGCTTGACCGCACCTACAGAATGCAGTTCGAATTCGACGAGAACATGTATCCGAAATACATGATGAGCGAAGCCATGTCGATAGGCGAGACTTATGATGCAGCCAAGATCCAGGCGATGGAACTTGCGAAGCTGAATCTGGCGGGTCAGATGCAGAGTCAGGTCATAGCTCTGATAGATAATGAAGTAAGTAATGGCCAGCTCCCTCAGGAAGAGGCTGCGTCAGTGACGCGTACCGTGGTGGCGAGCAAGAATATGATAGCGCAGAAGCTCGGACGGGTGATAACTGTCATAGAGTGCTACAGAGTAAAGGCCGGCAAGAACAAGGAAGTCAGGGTCCAGATAGCGTGCTCTTCCGATATGGCGATGCAGAGTGCCAAGACAGCCATAAGGGAGGAACTCGCAAAGGAGGGTGAACAGCTTTCTTCACAGCTTGATGCCATGCTCGGACTGTAGGAACCGCCGCCTGCCATGAGATTTGTCTTGAAACAGGCACTATGTCTGGTGCTGCTGTTCCCTCAGTTCATTCTCCATGCACAGAAGACTGTCACGGTGCATGGAGAATACACTTATGTAGTTCCCGGTGACGAGTCTTTGGACAAGGCGAAGGTCACAGCCCTCGAACGGGCGAAAATCAGCATCCTTGCTGATACTTTCGGGACTGTAGTAGGTGCTACGTCCACCATAGCCGTGGCTACGGAGAACGGCAGTTCCGATATCAGCCAGTTCACTCTCGGGGAAAGTTCCGTGAAGGGGGAATGGATCGAAACCATCGGGGAACCTGAATACCATATACAGTATTCAGATACAGGACTGGTCATAAATGTGAAAGTCAGGGGAAAAGCCAGGGAAATCGTCTCTGCGGGAGTGGATGTCAGAGCCAGAATACTTCGGAACGGAACTGATGACCGTTTCGAGGCTGCGGATTTCAAGGACGGGGATGATTTGTATCTGTCGTTTTCCTCTCCTGTTTCAGGATATCTGGGTGTATATCTTTTCGACGGGACGGAAAATGTTTACTGTCTGTTGCCTTACAGAAACCAGAATGAAAGCATTTTCCGGACAGAGGCAGGGAGAAGATATCTGTTCTTTTCTTCCGATGATACGCAGGGCGCTGTGAATCCCGATGTGGTGGATGAATATGTGATGACGTGCTCAGGCAGGACCGAGCTGAACAGGATATATGTGATTTTTTCGCCACGGGAATTCTACAAGGCCGATGACAGGCATTCGGGGGATGCAGCTCTGCCACGGACTCTTTCATTTGAGGATTTCAGCAGATGGCTGTCTTCGTGCCGCAGCCGGGATGACAGGATGTGTGTGGAGATAAGGGATATAACTGTAAGTAAAAAATAAATCCAATGTTTCATATCAAACAACCGAAACTAGTTTTATGAAAAAGATTATTATTATTCTGGCGATGGTGCTGGCCGGTGTGGCAATGTACGCACAGGAGCCGCAGGTGCTTGTCCTGAAAGACGGGACAGTCATCAAGGGGGAAGTGGAAAAGCTTCCTGACGGAGGCGCGAGGGTGACGAACGAGTACGGAGACATCTTCGAGTACACTGCCGAGGAGGTCAGCTATGCCGGAGAGGAACTCTCCGAGAAACAGATGAAGAAGCAGCGGAAAGCCGTGAATGTCAGGGATTATGCCGCTCGGGAAAAGGGATACAAATTATTTATCGAGACAGGTGTGGGAGTCGGTTCTCAATATATTGAACAGTTGGTTTATTGGACCGACCCGTATAATGGGTCTTCTCATGATAAATGGGATTACGGGGAACATACTGTCCCGTCATTGATGCTCAATGTGATCAACGGCTACAGCTTTTCCCGGTACCTCTATGTCGGCGGAGGTGTCGGATTGCACATGTCAGGACTGAAGGCGGCTTATATACCTGTTTTTGCACATTTAAGATCTTCGTTTTTGAAAAAGAGAGTCTCCCCGTTTGTTTCAGCAAGCGGAGGATATGGAATTTATTGTTTTGGAGCAGGAAATTCTTATGCTTATAGCTATTTTTATTTCGATGGTGGACTCGGAGTGAGTATAAAGAAAAAGACCAAAGGGGAGGTCTGGCTGAGCCTGAACGGTACGATTATTCTTTACGAATATAAAGGCTTAACATTAAAAGTCGCTTATTCATTTTAATTTATGGAACTATGAAAAAGATCATTATTGTTCTGGCGATGGTGCTGGCCGGGGTGGCAATGTACGCGCAGGAGCCGCAGGTGCTTGTCCTGAAAGACGGGACAGTCATCAAGGGGGAAGTGGAAAAGCTTCCTGACGGAGGCGCGAGGGTGACGAACGAGTACGGAGACATCTTCGAGTACACTGCCGAGGAGGTCAGCTATGCCGGAGAGGAACTCTCCGAGAAACAGATGAAGAAGCAGCGGAAAGCCGCAGCGTCAACGAGAGATTATGCTGCGCCGATGAAAGGGTACAAGCTTTTTCTGGATACCGGATTGGCTGCAGGAGTCATAAGTTATTATCACCGTTCGAACTATGTTTCGGAATTCGCTCCACTGGTGATGCTCAATGTTATCAACGGCTACAGTTTTTCCCAGTACCTTTATGTCGGAGGAGGAGTAGGAATAAATCTGGTATATATTCCTGTTTATGCTCATGTACGGTCCTCATTCCTGAAAAAGAGGGTTTCACCTTTCGTCTCGGCCAGTGCCGGTGTCTCCATAGGTATTATTGAATCGGCTTACACCGGATTGTATCTGGACGGAGGATTCGGAATCTGTGTGAAAAAGAAACGCAAGGGAGAAGTCTGGATCAGTCTGAATGGGGAGATAAACGCCAACTGGACCGGTGCAGCCCTGAAAGTAGGCTATTCGTTTTAGATCATTCAGGGGATAAACATGCGTTTTCCGGAACTGTCCAAGTTTATGGTATCGGACTTATATTGATTTGATTATGAAAAGGTTTTCTTTGACGATTCTTTTAGCTTTCGCAGTCCTCTCAGGTGCGGGACTGCAAGCATATGCCCAGAACTATCGTCCGCAGTGCGATGATTCCGGAAAATTCGGCTTCAAGGCAGGAAGCATCTGGGTGATAGAGCCGAAATTCGATGAAGCCCCGTATGGGTTCTCGGAAAATCTGGCTCCGGTCAAGCTCATGGGAAAATGGGGCTATATCTCCACAGACGGAAGTACGGTCATTCCGTTCCGGTTCGAGGCTGCCGGCCCGTTCAGCGAGGGGCTGGCCTCAGTCCGGCTCAACGGGAAATACGGGTTCATCGATGCTTCCGGCCAGTCTGTCATTCCCTACAGGTTCGAAGAACCCGGACTCTTTAATGAAGGACTGTCTCCGGCCTTTATGAACGGGAAATGGGGCTATATCGACAGGACCGGCAAATCTGCCATTCCATACAAATACGATAGAGCCCTTGGTTTCAATTACGGGATCGCGGAAGTCGTTCTTGACGGAACCCCGGGCTATATCGACAAGACAGGCAGGTGGTATGAAAGTGCCGCGGAAGTATCGGGCAGTTTCTCCGGTTTTGCCAGGCTGTATGTGGAGCCGAAAGTGAATCTCTGGCAGAAAAAGGGCAAGTATGAGAAAACTGTCCATTGGCAGCAGAGGGTAAACGAAAATTCCAGACAGAAACTTATAGATTCTCTCGTGCTGGAAGCCAGGGAAGAATATATCGCTGCCCAGTCGAAGGAAATCAGGACGGAGCAGGTACTCGGAGACTACGATGCTGACGGAGAAATCTTTATGGTGCACGACTCCAGATTCGGTATCCTGCTCCTGCCGGTACCTATCCGCGAAGCCGAAGCTTTCGAAAAAAGTTTCAGCCAGTGTCTCAGGACGCCGGAATACTTTATCCAGGACGATGGTCTCGCACTGGCGGCAGAAACCTGGACCACTCCTTCCGGGAAAAGTTACAGCTATAGCAATGACAGGTCTCTCGAATTTGCACTGGCGGATATCAAGTACAACTTCGACCCTATCGAGCTTGAATTCGAGGAAGGTGCAGCGGCCACCGGTACGCAGCAGATCAGCCGTAAAAGCATATCCATCGGAAAATCAGATGTGGATATCAACATCCCTCAAGGCAGAGCCCGCAACGAGAAGACTTTCGCAGTCGTCATCGCCAATGAGGATTATCAGCGCGAATCTCCGGTACAGTTCGCTCTGAATGACGGAAGTACGTTCGCCGAGTATTGCCACAAGACATTGGGAATACCTCAGGAGAATATCCATCTTGTGAAAAACGCCACTCTGAACAATATCCTGGCGGAAGTGGACTGGATCACCAAAGTGGCTGATGCATATAACGGGGAGGCCAGCCTGATATTCTACTATGCAGGCCATGGTATTCCTGACGAGAAGACTGGTACATCTTATCTGCTTCCGGTAGACGGATACGGATCGAATACCGCTACTGGATACAAGCTCAGTTCCCTGTACGGACAGTTGGCTTCCTGCAAGGCGGCTTCATCCGTGGTTTTTCTGGATGCGTGCTTCAGCGGAGTGCAGAGAACGGGTGACATACTCGTGGCTGCCAGAGGAATAGCCATCAAGACGAAGAAGGAAGAGCCGGTAGGAAATATGGTGGTATTTTCAGCCGCACAGGGGGATCAGACAGCATATTCCTATGACGAGAAAGGACACGGGATGTTCACTTATTTTCTTCTGAAGAAACTTCAGGAAAGCGGTGGAGATGCTACATTAGGGGAAATCGCCGGCTTCGTTACCGAAAATGTGAGCAAAAGATCCATTGTGGAGAATTCGAAGTCGCAGGTACCGAGTGTTTCAGCTTCGCATTCGCTGTCATCTTCATGGAAGACGCTTAAACTGACGGAATAGATACGAAAATCGGGAGTGGGTGGGCGCGGTCATTTCGTGACTTTCGACCCACCCGTTCTGACCGTATTTGCGCTCAGAGAATCTGGGTGATCAACGGTATGCTGAGTATGGAGAGGAGGGTTGAAATCAGGATTCCCTGGACCATGACGGTCTCGTCCTTTCCGTACTGGAGACAGAACATTGCACCGTAGGTGCCCACAGGCATGGCTGCGAGTACGGTGTTGATGCCGAGGATGTCACCGCTGAAGCCGATGAGACGAGTCAGGTAGAAGATGACGACAGGCAGGACAAGCAGTCTGAGAACGGATATTCCCCAAACCAGTTTCCCGGAGAATATCCGCCTGAGGTCCATCTGTGCCATGGATGTACCTATGATCAGAAGGGCGGCAGGTACGGTGATGTTTCCGAGCAGGGTTACCGGAGTGGTTATCAGGTCCGGCAGTCCTTTGATGTCGAAAACGACTATCATTGTCGATAGATAGCATGCTATCATGGCCGGGCTTATGAGCACTTTCCAGTCCAGTTTCAGGCCTCCCGGGCCTCCCTGGATCATCTTGCGTCCGAGAGAGAATGCCAGGAGCGTGAACGGAATGTTCAGCAGACTCGCGTAGAAGATGGCGTATTTGCCGAAGATGGAGGCGACTATCGGGTAGCCGATGAAACCGACGTTTCCGAAAGTCAGCATGAATCCGTAGATTCCCTGCATGTCCTTGTTTTTCGTGATGATTCTGGAGAGAAGCATCGCTACCGCTACGAAAAATGCATAGGTGATGCAGCCTATGGCCAGGACGGGAATGATAAGTCCCTTGTCCGGGGAGATGTCTCCCATGACGGAAGAGACTATCAGGCAGGGGCTGCTGATGTTTATTACGAAAACTGACAGCTGTTGTGAAAACCTGCCGTCTATTATCTTGAGCTTCGCTGCACCGTATCCCACGAGTATCAGTATGAACAGGGCAGCCATCTGTGAAATTATCGTCAACATGGCTTTTTGAATTTCGGGGCGCAAAAATAGCGCTTTCTTGCGGAATACGAAATTTTTCCGGAAAAATTTGTATCACACGGACCTGACAGGGCGATTATTTCGTAGATTCAACACCGAAGTGCAACAGTCAGTAGCCCGTGGGCCACTGACTGTTGCACTTCCCGGCCGGGAGCCATAGGGGGGGCTACCCCGTGGCAATGATGCAACACAAGTCCGTCAATCCTGAGGAAGCGAGAAGACTGCCGATTATTTCAAGATGACCTATAGCAACATAGTTGATGGCGCGATAGAGTACATTCAGCACAAGACAAAAGAGGATAGGCCGGTAACGGTCTGTGTTCCGTTGAATGATACTGCGCTTGCTTTGATAGAAAAATACAGGGATCCGGATAGGCATTTGTACTTAGCTGGAAAATATCAATTTTTTATATGTAATTGATAATTAAAGGGTTTTTACTTAATTGGGAAAATGACATGACAAAATTATGGATAAAAAAGGCAGTGGAATATTTGAAGCAGTCACTGTCTCCAATCCCTCACGAGTTGAACCTCAAACATCAGAAGAAATATTGCGCTGGATGGAAGAAGAAAAAATGAGTGCTTATAATCTGAATCAATTCGATGACCTTTCCCGTAAAAGTGTTCGCGTTATCAAATATAAGGGGGGGGGTACTAAAAGAGAGACGGAAAAGGAACAGATTGATGTAAAAGGTTATGCAATTGGTTATGAGGGCCTTATTAATTATATCAACGCATTGTTGCCAAGTAGTGAAATTATCAAGAATGCTCTTAGAAGTGAAACTACCATATACCCAGAGATTGCATTAAGAGAGTTGATAGCCAATGCATTGATTCATCAGGATTTTACTGTCAGAGGTGCTGGCCCTATGATAGAGATATTTGATGATCGGATAGAGATTTCCAATCCTGGAAAACTTTTGCCGTCTAAAAGGATTGAACGATTGATCCGAACAACACCGGAATCCAGGAATGAGATTTTAGCTTCAGCTTTTCGAAGATATGGAATTTGTGAAGAACGAGGCTCTGGATTTGAAAAGGCAGTTTCGGCAATAGAATTGTATGGATTGCCTCCATTAAAATTTGAAGAGTTGGAAAATTCCTTTCGAGTGACAATGTATAGTCCTAAGCCATTTGCAAAATTAACCCTTCAAGAAAGAGTGGAAGCATGTTATCAGCACAGTATAAAAAGAAGCTTTAGCGCAGCACGTGATTAAGCCAAAAGACCCTAATAATATATCAATGAAATTTGCAGAATACATTCCTTTTTGGGGATAGCTTACTTAATTTATTAGATATAAATGTACCTAATCTGCTGATAATCAAATAGTTTTTACTTAATTAGAAAAATGCAACAATAATAAATGGCTCCCCGAAACAACCATGGTTACATCATTTCGCGCCATCACGACAAACCGCACCCAGATGTGCATATCGTTTACAACCGGGTAAATAACGACGGCAACGCCATTTCCGGAGACCAGAACTTCAGAAAGTCGGCTCGGATAACGCAGGAACTTACCCGGGAATACGGCCTTGCTTTCGGCAAGGGAAAGAAGAGGGTTAACCGTGACAGGCAGAAAGGCAAGGATGTCATAAAATACAGAATCTATGATACCGTCAAGGGCGGTCTTGATGTATGTATTGATTGGAAGGAACTGAAGGACGGCTTGATGGCAGAAGGAATTTCCGTCGATTTTACATACAGGACTGACAGAGTCCAACCGCATATCGCCCCTGTGTCCGGCGGAGGTGGAGGCAGTGATAATGACCGGGGATGGAGGGACGAAGATGAAGAGAAAGACAGGTCGTATGTTCCATACCGGAGTAGACGATAAGGCTTTTCAGAAAATTCATTAACTTTAGCATTGTTAATAGAGCAATTCATCTGCCATGTCAAAACAAGGTTATATTCAGCGGTATCTGTTGATTATCCGGTTGATACGGAACAATAGGTATATTTCACTGCCGGAACTCATCCGCAAAGTCGAGGACGGTCTGGCATATTATGAAGATACGGAAGATGTCGGCATTTCCAGAAGGACGGTACTGCGTGACCTGAAGGAAATCCGCTCGGGATTGGGCATCAGCATTGAATACTCCAGGGCTGAAAACGGCTACTATATACCGGATGATGAGGACCAGATATCCGACATCGAAAGGATACTGGAACAATATGACCTTATGACATCTCTCCAAGCTCGGGAAGAATTGTCTACGATTGTGTTCCCGGAAAGGAGGAAACCTCGGGGGACAGAATTCCTGACGCCGCTGATCCATGCCATCAAACGTAGCCTGATAGTGGAATTCACGTATGTGAAATTCAACAATTCGATTTCGCATACCCGCAGTGTCATGCCGTATGCCTTGAAAGAAGGACGCGGAAGATGGTATCTGCTCGCAATAGAAATAGGGGAAAATGTCCGCCATGCCGGCGAAATCAAGAGCTGGGGACTTGACCGTATCCGGGATCTGACTGTTACCGTGAACAGGTTTACGAGAAATCCTGCGGTAGATCCTGAAAAGGAGTTCAAGGATGTCGTAGGGGTTTATTCCAATAATGATCTTCCTGTCGAAGAAGTCATCCTGTCGTTCTCCCCGAAAGGAGGTCGGTACAATGAGGCATTCCCGCTCCACGAGTCGCAGGAAACATTGGTCGACGATGGCAATGAATTCCGTATCCGCCTGAATGTCAAGATAACATACGATTTCAAGCAGGAACTCCTGTCCCAAAGCGACGACCTTGTCGTCATCGCCCCCGAACACCTCCGCAAAGAACTCTGCAAAGTCTACAAGAAGGCTTTGGAGAGGATGGAATAATGTATGAGTGTCATAGAGTGACGCTTATAGAAGGAGTTTCTTCTAAAAATTTATGACTTATATGGAAGATTATAAAGAATTGTTTGACGAGATTATTTCGCTTGCATGGAGGAATTTTATCAGAAAATTCCGTCGAGGAGAAATCATGGCTTCAGAAAAAAGCTTGAGTGAAGTTATGTTTCAATTCTGTTTTGCTAATGAAATTCAGTCTACTGGCAGAGAATATGTCGGTTCAGACAAAGTCTTAGAGGTAAATCTTGAAACCAAGTGGAGTAATCCAAAAGCTGACACAGTACAGCCTAAACTTATTGACATAACTTGTCATATTATAGATGATGGAGAAGAAAAGTATGCCTGTGCGATAGAATTGAAATTCAAACGTAAAAGGGATGCTAAAGGAACATTTGGGAAAGACAGGATGTTTAAGTTTTACAAAGATATTGAATATCTTGAGCAGGAAATATCTGTTACAGAAAAAGATAAGCCTAAGCCATCTTATTCTGAAGGCAGATTTTATTGTATAACCGATAATGCCGGGTATTTTGAGAAAACTTGTCAGGATGATAATGCTGATAATAATATAGAATTCGGCCTGAAAAATAATGCTTCTACAACTTCGGAAAAGATTCATGTAAAGTCACTAGGAGATGTAAAATTGGAACAATCGTATTTTGTTCAATGGGAATCCCATAATATCCCTCGAAATGATCATATCCAGAAATGGTATTTCTTGGAAATTAAAGTAACAAGATAATTAGATGAATTATTGAGATTTCTGCCTTTTTGCATCGGCAGTTACCGCATTGAGTGCGGAGAGGCGAGGTGCTTCAGGGCAGAATTATTTTTAAAGTGCCGTAGTCTGGCACAATGGTCAATTATTTTTGCATTGTAAAAATCGGGATATCATGGAAAATAAAGAAAATAAAATTCCGGCATTTTTCGCAGAAAACGGAATAACATCCACATCAGCCAATCATCTGTCTAATATCGCAAAGGAAAATTATATGGCGATCGAGAAGCAGATGGCTTCGTTGGAGTTCTATCAGACTACTGTAAGTTTCATAGGCTCGACAGAAGAAACCGTACTTTCATACGGCACTTCGCAGGAGATGTTCGCCCATATCACCGACTGGGTCAATGAGGTGATCGCCTGCAAGAGTCTGATCGCGTATTTGCGTGAGGCGATAAAGGCGAAAGACAGGATGGCCCGGGAACTTGATGATTATGGGGCCGGGGAGATTTCGGAACTTGCAGAACAGGAACCCGAAAAGGAAGAAAAACTGACATTTGAGCAAGTTTTGGATACGTTATCTATCAAGGAAAGGAACCGTTATCTGGAACTTGAAACGAGATGTGCTGTCATAGGAAAGTTCATACATCCGGACGGGGAGTATTCGGATGCGAGAAAAGCATTTATGGACAAGAAGTTGTCTCCGAAACAGGTCAAGGAGAACGGGAAGGATACATTGATATATTCATATTACCCTAATGTCGGGGAACAGGAAATCGATGCATTGTTTTTCTCATTGCAGTCAGAGCACCGCAAGGCACAGGCGGAACTCAATGGAATAAAGAACGAGATTAACAGGCGTATTGATGAGGATTGGAGACACAAGAATGACACTTGGTCGATCGAACATGAAAAATGGGCAAATAGCATGGTCGCCCTGAAAGAAAGGATAATGCGGGAAAAGGAAGTCCGCTCCAAAGAGATTGAAAATCTCAAGATTGCCATTCCGGACTCGTTAAGACCGATATACGATAAGATAAAGAAATTGTAACAAATAAGGCAGGACTGAGTGCATGCACGAAACCTGTCTGAATGGATATGCCTGGCAGTCTGAATATGGCGAATCATAACAGAGTGATTTTCATCTCTTTCGTTCGCCATTGGCGAATGACATATTTTGGCTGTTCCGCTCGATTTTCATGAAATTTCTTTGTTTTTGCCATCGTTTTTGATGCGGAACAGGTTCTCGATATGGATGTTGATTTTGTGCTGTCCGGTATATCCAGTTTGTTTTTTAAGTATATTGCGGTTAAAATTATGACGATAGAAGAAACATTACAGATTGCGCTTGATGCGCACAAGGGGCAAAAGGATTTGGACGGAAAGCCTGCTATCCTGCACCCTGTTGCGGTCGGTCTTATGGGCAGTAATGATGCTGAAATCAAAACAGGTTTCCTGCACGATGTGATAGAGGACTCGGATTTGACTATTGATGATTTGCGTAGCAAAGGTGTGGACGAGGACGTGCTTGCCGCCTTGGAGCTTCTGACCCATGATAAGGAAACGGACTACTTCGAGTATGTGTACAGTATCGCCTATTCCGGCAACTATACTGCCATACATACGAAAATCAACGATTTGAAGCACAATTTAGACCGTGGCAGGAAGTCTTACAAGAGAGCAAAGGAGCTGAACGATACGGAAAAGGCGGAACACCTTGCCAAAATCAACGAGAAGCACCAAAAGGCATTGAATATTTTCGGGTATATGCCGCCGTATGACGATTCCACGCAGGACTGAGTCGGAATAGCAGGACCGTAGTAGGCTTGAAAAGACGGGGGGGCGCCGTCCAGAGATTCATCTTCCAGCACGAGACCGACCACCTCGCCGACATCCTCTTCACCGACAGAATGTGATTCTGGAATCAATTCCAATTTTGCAGAAAACGTTTTGAAGGTCATTTTGACAAAATTCCTGCATGCAGAATACGGCGTAGTGGGAGGTGGTCTTGTTTCCATTTGCGATGCCGAAGTGCCTGGGGCTCCGTCTTGATGTTAAATCAATTTATTTGTCTGATTCCTTGTCCGGGATTCATATTTTATGTAATTTTGGAATCAAATTCCACTTTTACATAAAATGAATTATATAAACAGAAACATCGAGCAGACCATATCGGAAGCCGCCAAATATTTTCCGGTAATTGCAGTCACCGGCCCACGGCAGAGCGGAAAAAGTACATTGCTGGGGCATCTTTTTCCTGAAGCCATAAAGTTTTCTCTTAAAGATGTCAATATCAGGAGTTTTGCAGAAAGTGATCCGATTGCTTTCCTGAATCAGACCGATAAGCCGCTCTTCATTGATGAAGTCCAGAAAGTCCCGATGCTGCTTGAATATATACAAGGTATCGTGGACAATCACCCGAACAGGAAATTTTTCCTTTCGGGAAGTTCAAATTTCGAACTTATGAAGTCTGTGTCCGAATCACTTGCGGGGAGAGCCGGTGTTTATGAGCTGTTGCCTATGTCATACACTGAAATCCCGGCATACGCTTTCGTGAAGGATATGGACACATTTCTGTATGACGGACTGTTTCCGGCAATATGCACAGGTAAAAATATTGCCGGGTTCTTCTATCCGTCATACGTAAGGACATACATAGAAAAAGACATCCGTGATCTGCTGAATATCAGGGATACCATGCAGTTTCTCCGTTTTCTTAAATTGTGTGCGGCAAGAATAGGTTCGGTATTCAATGCAAACGAATTGTCCTCAGAAGTGGGGGTTGACAGCAAAACGATAGCGGCATGGCTGTCCGTCTTGACCGCATCCTATATTATCTATCTGCTTCCTCCATACTATGAGAATATCTCGAAACGGCTTGTAAAACGGCCGAAACTGTATTTTACGGATCCGGGGCTTGCCTGCTACATGCTTGATATAGAAAGTCCTGCCCAATTGTCAAAAGACAAGATGAGAGGAAATATTTTCGAGAACTATATAGTCATGGAAGCCGTCAAGCACAGGACGAACAGTGGAAAGGAAGGCGGAGTGTATTTCTACAGGGATAGCAATGGCAATGAGGTAGATCTCCTTATCAAAGAAGAAGGTATGTTGAAGGCTTTTGAAATAAAATCCTCTATGACCTACATTCCGGAATTCGGCAATACATTGAAAAAACTGTCAGGCTGGCTTACGACCCCGATTGAAAGGAAATGTATAGTTTACAACGGAGATTTCGAAAATACTGCAGGAGATATTGAAGTCATCAATTACAGGAATCTGAAATTCATATGAAAGTGATGGCAGGAATCAGAATCAGTGATTTTATTTCTTTGGTCATTAGTGTCCCGTTAAAATGGGACGAGTTAAACAATTAATCAAATAGCCCCGGAATAATGGGATTATATAGAT
>CALUQB010000007.1 GCA_944322815.1 uncultured Bacteroidales bacterium
GGCGAATACCCCGTTCATACAGGTGGATTTAGGCAGAGGTACTTACTATTTCCGTCCGAAGAACGATGTGGTATTAGAGGCAGGTAGCCGCTACACCTACACCGTCAATGTCACCGCCAAAGGGCTGGAACTGGCAGGCTGCACCATCGGCGGCTGGACTGACGGCGGCGGCGAGAGCGGCACGGCAGAGGATTTGGGTTATTTCATACAGGACGACGGCAGCTACACAGTCTATAACGCTAACGGCCTGCTGGCATGGAATAAGGCCGTGCAAAGCGACCTCTCGCTAAACTGTACCCTGACCGCCGACATCAACCTCACGGGCACAACATGGACACCGATAGGCAGTGGTTTCAGTTCTAATACCGGTTATCAAGGCACCTTCGACGGACAGGGACACAGCATCACGGGACTGAGCATCACCACAAACTCAACAGACGGTGGGAATGCTGTATTGTTCGATGGTATCGGGAGTAACGGAACGGTGAAGAACCTGCAAGTAGAGGTGAACTACAATGTGCAGCAAGGGGTAGCCAGCGGCATAGTAAATGTCAACTACGGCACCATTACTGCCTGCTCCGTAACGGGAGATATTGCTGCAAGAACCAGCGATATCGGTGGCATTGCGTCTATCAACAACGGTAGTATTATTGGCTGTTGGTTCGATGGAAATTTAACAACGAATTATGTTGAGGGCGGCATCGCTGCTTACAACTATGGCACCATCACCGCCTGCTTCTATGGCGGCAATGCCGGACAAGAGGTATATAGTAATCAAGGAGAAACGGCAGAAACCACGAAGGTGGACAACTCGACCGTTACTTGGCAGACCGCTGTTGGTGGCATGAACGCTGCCCTTACCGGCAACGACTATCAATGGAAACTTGGCACGGACGGCCTGCCCGTATTGCAGAGTAACCAGTAAAAACAGGACGATATGAAACGATATACCCTATATACATTCCCGGCACTCGCCCTGCTCCTTGCGGCCGCAGCCTGCACGCAGGACGATGCGGGAACGTTGCCCGACGGCACGCAGCCGCTGACGCTGACCGCCGCCATAGAGGGCAGCGCCGACACTCGCGCCACCGTGGACAACCGGTGGAACGGCAATGAGACGATAGCCCTGCAGGTAACCGACGGGGACGGCACGGAGTGGTATGACTACACGGTGGATGATAAAGGCAACCTGTCCGGCGAATACTATTGGACAAAACCAAGTCCCATCACCGTGCAGGGTCTTTACCCGAATATCATGGTGGAAAACAACGATTGGACTTGGAGTGTGGAGGAAGACCAGAGCAGCGATGCGGACTATCAGTCGGGAGACCTGCTTTGCAGTGAATCCAAGACCGTGAGCTTCGCCCAAACGCCCGCCCTCACCTTCTACCACCAGACCGCCAAGGTGGTGGTGAACATCAAGAGTGACGGTCTGCCCGAAAGCATCGGAGCCACGCCGGGCGACATCAGCCTGACTATCGGCGAGGGTGACATCCTTGCGCTGGACGGCGCGTTCACCCTCCCGAAAGCCGTGGACGCTGACGGGCGTTGGCTCGGCACATGGACACCCGGCACCACTAAAGGCAGCATCAGTCCCCACCTCGCCACCGCCACCGAGACCGGCAACTTCGCCACCTACGAAGCCCTTGCCATCCCCCAGACCGTGACAGCGGGTACACGGCTGCTGGCCTTCACCGCCAAGAAAGGCACTACCGTCTACGGCCCGTTCTACTACACGCTGCAGAAAGATGCCGTCTGGAAGCCCGGCCATGTCTACACCTACGACATCACCATCTTCCACTACGGCCTTGACGTGCAGGTATCGGAAAGTCCCAAGTGGAATACTGGCACAGGAGGCGAAGGATCCGTAACCCTGCCATGAGAAGCATAGAACGAATAAATGATAGACAAGATGAAAAGATACAGAACATTTACAGTAATAGGCTTGATGGCGGCACTGTTACTCTCCGCCTGTTCGCAAGATGAACTGGCAGAGAACAACACGACATTGCCCGAAGGCGAATATCCGTTGCAGATAGGCAGCGTCACGCTTACGGCGGAGGTGAGCGAACAGCCGTGGACGCGGGTCAGCGAAAACCCGGCAGACGGGAAGAGCAGCGTATGGGCAGACGGCGACCGCATAGGAGTGCGCATTGGTGATAATGAGGAAACAGGCATCTATGTGATGAATGTAGACGCAGAAGGTAGGGTTGTGGGCGTCACCCCCGAAAAGCCGGTTTATTGGAAAGACAAACAACCAGCCACCATCACGGCTTGGTATCCCTTGAATGAAGAATTGGACTTTACCCACCAAAACCAAGGATTGACCTACCTGCTGAAAGCCACAGGCAACGGGGACTATCAATCTACACCCATCAACCTCAACTTTATCCACCAGCTTGCCAAGGTGCGGGTGAAACTGGAGGGTACAAAAGCAGATGAAGTGACAGCGGTCACCGTGCGCAGCTATCCCACTTCTACCCACAGCCATGGCACACTGGACAGCCAAGACAGAAGCCTTACTCCTCAATATGTCCCCATGCGGCGTGCCACCTATGGCAGTGTGGAGTATTGGGAAGCCAACCTGCGCCCCGGTACGTTACAGGCGAACAACTCCTTTGAAGTGGCAAAAGCGGAAGGTGCCCCCGTGCGGGTAACGCTGGATGCTGATGTACCCATAACCGCCGGGCAGGTACATACGATAAACATCAGTGTGAATCCTGTTGTGCCCGAAGATGCGGAAGTAATCACAGACGCTACGGGAGAAATTAGCGATGAAGGCGATATCCTGACAATGAGATCAAATTGGAAGTGCGGTTGGAAGATGAGACCGTATGGCTCAACAGACAGCAACTTTCAGAGTTGTTTAATCGCGATGTCAAGACAATAGGCAAGCATATTAATAATGCGCTGAAAGAAGAATTGGCTGGACTAGCAACTGTCGCAAATTTTGCGACAGTTCAAAAGGAAGGAGAACGGACTGTAACACGACATGTGGAATATTACAATCTGGACATGATTCTATCAGTAGGCTACAGGGTAAAATCCAACCGAGGCATAGAGTTCCGTCGTTGGGCGAACAGTGTCCTAAAGGAATATCTGCTGAAAGGTTATTCCGTCAATCGCCGACTGACGGAACTTGAACATACCGTAGCGGAACATTCACGGAAGATAGACTTCTTCGTCCGCACCTCGCTGCCACCTGTAGAAGGTATTTTCCATGACGGCCAGATCTTCGATGCCTATAAGTTTGCCACCGATTTAATACGTTCTTCGAAGAAGTCAATCCTACTGATAGATAACTATGTAGACGAGTCTGTGCTGCTGATGTTCAGCAAACGGAATGCCGACGTAAAAGCCGACATCTACACGCATACCATCAGCCATCAGTTGCAACTGGACTTGCAGAAGCATAACAGCCAGTATCCCCCGATAGGCATCCATATCTATCGGACATGCCACGACCGCTTCCTGATTATAGACGGGACTGAGGTCTGGCACATCGGGGCCTCGCTGAAAGACCTCGGCAAGAAGATGTTCGCGTTCTCAAGACTGAACATCCCGGCCGAGGCTGTCATGAGTTTGCTGTAAGAATAATTGTGCGAGGTCCACAAGGTAGGAAACCGAGACTGTGCCTGTCCGTTTTTTTTTATGTCAGTTTGACGAAAAAAACTAACTTTGCAAATCTTATCCGGTAAAAATATTTGAGATGATAACTTTTTGTCTGGCGATACTTGCATTGATAGCTGGCTATCTGCTTTATGGAAAATTCGTGGACAGGTTTTTCGGCGCCGACCCGCAGAGACCGACCCCTGCCGTGACCAAGGCTGACAATGTGGACTACAAGGTCATGCCTACATGGAAAGTATTCGTGATCCAGTTTCTGAACATAGCCGGACTCGGCCCTATCTTCGGAGCCATAATGGGTGCGGCTTACGGCCCGGCGGCATATCTCTGGATAGTTTTCGGATGTATATTCATGGGTGCAGTCCATGATTATTATTCAGGAATGCTTTCCCTCAGAAATGGCGGGGTGAACATGCCGGACATAGCAGGTAAGTATCTCGGCAAGGCAGGGAAAACTGTCATGACCATCGTAGTCCCGTTTCTCCTTCTGGCAGTCGGAGTCTCTTTCGTGACCGGACCGGCTGATCTGATGCAGTCCCTTACGGGTTGGGACAAGACATGGTGGCTGTACATTATTTTCGCATATTATATCCTTGCGACCCTGCTGCCTATAGACAAGATCATAGGTTCCATTTATCCGTTCATGGGGGCAGCCCTGCTTTTCATGGCGGTAGGAGTAGGCGGCGCCATGCTGGCTGGAGATATTACAGGCAGTCTTTCCATGCCTGAACTGACTCCCGATACATTGAAAAACTACCATGCGGATCCTCGGAACAATATCCTGATTCCGATGCTTTTCATCGTGATTTCATGCGGAGCCATATCAGGTTTTCATTCCACTCAGTCTCCTCTGATGTCCAGATGCCTGAAAAATGAGAAATACGGCCGGCCGGTATTTTACGGGGCTATGGTGGCGGAAGGCATAGTGGCCATGATATGGGCCAGTGCGGCCATGGCTTATTTCGGAGGTCCGGAAGGCCTGAACAAGGCTGCTACGGAAGGAATCATGATAGACGGTGTCCTGACTCAGGTCACTCCTGCCATTGCAGTGGACATGATTTGCAAAAGCTGGCTTGGAAAGGCCGGTGCGGTCATTGCCGTCATAGGCGTGATAGTGTGTCCTGTCACTTCCGGGGATACTGCTTTCAGGAGCATGAGACTGACTCTTGCCGACCTGTTCAGGTGTGATCAGAAAAAGATTTCGAACAGGCTGGTCATTTCAGTCCCTGTTTTTATCGTGGCCTATTTCTGCTGCATGATGGATTTCTCTACGGTATGGAATTATGTCGGAATATGCAACCAGATACTTGCCGCTCTGGTCCTCTGGACTGTGACCGCATATCTGATCGGAGCGGGCAAACCTCACTGGATAGCATCCGTTCCTGCCACATTCCTGACATTCGTATGTGTGAGCTATTTCATGATGGCTCCGTACAAGTCGGGAGGCCTGTATCTTTCACCTGTCATCGGATATGTGATCGGAGCTGCCGTGGCACTGGCCGTATTCACATATACCGCAGTCAGGGCGGGTCGCTCGGGGAAATGATGGCGTACTACGGCTTCTGTGCTGCCGTTTTCTTTTTCCTCGTAGGCCTTCCTATGAGCTGGATGTCGATGTTTTCGATACTGTAGCCTCTGAAACGCCGTTTGCTGAAATGGTTTTCGATGAGTTCTGCAAGTTCGTTGTCCACGATGTCCTTGAATTCATGGTTTTCGCAGTCGTAAATATGGAAATGCCTGAACGTGTTGACATCGAAATACATTTTGTTGTTCGAACTGAGCCGGTAATGATATATCCCGAGTTCTGCCATATTGGTAAGGATATTGTAGACGGATGCGACCGTTACTTTCGTACCGCTGCTTTTCCTGATCTCGTCAGTGACCATGTCGGCAGACGCATGTCCAAGTTTCAGCATGGCTTCGTGTACGGCAAGTCTCTGCGGCGTGGCTTTCAGAGAATGTGTCTTGAGCACATTCCTGAACTGGTCCATGTCGTTTTTCGGAGTCGGGCTGATCATATTGCGCATTTTAAAGTGCGCAAAATTAATTAAAAATGAGGTCCGGACAAAATAAAATTGAAAAATTCAAAATTAAATAATTGTCACAATACTGTAAATATTTGTCAATAATATGAGTGTTAAAGGAATTCCTTTCGGAAATTTTGAGTCGGCGGCGGTCGTTACGGGAGCCGCGGGAGGAATGGGCCGGATATATTCAGGTCTTCTCGCTGAAAACGGATATTGCCTCATAATGGTCGATATATCAGAGGACAGGCTGGAACAGGCTGCGGCTGAAGTGCGTGATCTGGTGGATAAATCCGGCCTGGACACCGCCGGAAAATTCAAGTTATTGCCTCTGGCACAGGATCTCTCACGGATGGACGCGGCATCGGAAGTGGGGAAGGCCGCTGAAAGATTCGGTGTCCCGGTGGATATCCTTATCAATAATGCCGGCCTGTTTTTCTTCAAGGAGATAGCCTCTACGGACAAGAAACTGCTTTCCACCATCATGATGGTGCATAATTATACTCCTTTGATGCTTTGCAGGGAATTTCTTCCGGCCATGAAGGAGCGCGGGCGGGGTTATATATTGAATGTGTCGTCCCTTGCGGCCTGGATGCCATGGCCGGCAGTGGGAATGTATGCGAATACGAAACGTTTCATCAAGGCTTTCTCACGTTCTCTCAGAATAGAATGCCGCGGTACCGGAGTGAGCGTCACCACGGCTTATTTCGGCGCTGTGGATACTCCTCTGTATCCGCTGAAGCCTTCTCTGCGCCGGCTGGCTGTGCGCATTTATGTGATGATTCCGCCGCGGACTGCTGCTGAAAAGGCTCTCAAGGCCATGTTCCGCAAGAGAAAACAGCTGTTGCCAGGATTGATAAACAAGATTTTCCTGCCTCTGATAGTACTGCTGCCGGATTTCATATTGGGTCCGGTTTACGGGCTGGTGAAAAAACATGTCCGCAATCTCTGAAAAATGATTATATTTGCAGATTTAGAATTATATCCGAATACGATGGAAAACATAAAATGTCTGATAATAGGAGGTGGTCCTGCCGGCTATACGGCCGCCATTTATGCGTCCAGGGCGAATCTGTCTCCGGTTCTCTATGAGGGAATACAGCCAGGGGGACAGCTGACTACCACTACCGATATAGAAAATTATCCAGGTTTCGAAAACGGCATCGGCGGACAGGCACTGATGGATGCCATGCGTGCCCAGGCCGAACGGCTCGGTGCCGATCTGAGACGAGGAATCGTCGTGAAGGCCGATCTTTCCGCCAGACCGTTCAGACTGTCACTCGATAACGGGGACGAAGTATCTGCAGATGCACTGATCATTGCCACAGGTGCGACCGCGAGGTATCTTGGTCTTGAATCTGAAACGAAATTCAGGGGGATGGGGGTGTCCGCCTGTGCCACGTGTGACGGTTTCTTTTACAGGAACAGGAACGTGGCGGTGGTAGGCGGCGGAGATACGGCCTGCGAAGAAGCGTCATATCTGGCCAATATTTGCAAGAAAGTCTACATGATAGTCCGCAGGGATGTCCTGAGAGCTTCCCAGGCCATGCAGGACAAGGTCATGAATACTCCCAACATCGAGATTCTGTGGAATTGCAACACTCAGGAAGTCATCGGTGATCTTTCCGGTGTGACAGGTGCCCGCCTTATCAGAAAGGATGGGGAAGTCTTCGATATCGCCATTGACGGATTCTTCCTTGCCATAGGCCATCATCCTAATTCGGAAATCTTTTCCGAATGGATCAGGACGGACGAGAACGGCTATATCCTTACTGACGGCAAGACATCCAGGACGAATGTCGAGGGCGTATTTGCCGCCGGAGATGTCCAGGATCCTTTGTACAGGCAGGCTATCACTGCTGCCGCATCAGGATGCCGTGCAGCCCTGGATGCCGAGAAATTCCTTAATCTGTAAGATACTGAAGCCAAAAGATGCGAATGAAACGGTTTTTTATCATGCTCCTGGGAGCCCTGCTGCTTTTTTCATGCAAATCCCAGTATGAAATGCTGCTGAACAGCAATGATGTGGATACCAAATACGAGGCGGCATTCGAGTATTACAATAACGGCAAGTATTCAAAGGCCGCAGCCCTTTTCGAGTCTCTTTCCATGCTGACTACCGGTACGGAGAAAGACGATACTGTCCAGTATTACTGGGGGCTGAGCAACTACAGGTTCAAGGATTATTATACTGCCGAAACGAATTTCGATCATTTTCTCGAATATTTCCCGAGGAGTCCGTTTGCCCCTGAGGCCAGATTTCTCCGTCTGGACTGCCTGTACCGTTCGACGTTGAGGTATGAACTGGACCAGAGCCCGACATACAAGGCCATGAACGCAATATCGGAATATATGCAGGAGTATCCGAATTCTGTACATATGGAGACTTGCGAACTCATGATGTCCGATCTGGAAACGCGTCTGGATACCAAGGCTTTCGAAGCTGCAAGACTTTATTATAAAATGGAAGACTATATCGCTTCGAGAGTGGCTTTCAGAAATGTGCTGAAAGATGATGCCGATAATATTTTCAGGGAAGATATCCTGTATTACATAGCCATGTCCTCTTATAAATATGCGCAGTTGAGCGTACATCAGAAACAGAAGGAGAGGTACATGACATTTGTGGACGATTATCTGAATTTCAAGGGGGAATATCCTGATTCGGATTATTGCCGCGAGCTGGATCTGCTGTACAGGAGGGCGCAGCGTGCGCTTGGCCGATATGCCGGAGAAGAAAGTGCCGAGATCACGAAGGAGTTGGAAAAGGAAATAAAAAAAATGGAAAAAAATTGAAACCCGGACTGATCCGGACGGTATAATCTAATAGAGAAACAAATTTGGATATGAATAAGAAAGTACCTACAAACACTATCACCAGGAATCTCTGCGATATCGCGGCTCCTACTGGAAATATCTATGAGTCAGTGGTTATCCTTGCCAAAAGGGCCAACCAGATAGCCATTGCCGAAAAGAAGGAGCTGACCAGAAAACTTGAAGACTTCAAGAACGAGAGGGATACCATGGAGGAAGTTTTCGAGAACAGGGAACAGATCGAGATTTCTAAATATTACGAAAAGCAGCCGAAGCCGGCACTTGTCGCCATTTCCGAGTTTGAAGATCATGAAATCTTCTACAGGATGGCTAAAAAGGAAGACGAAGAATAAATCCCGAAAGAGGATGCTAAGAAAGCTCACTGTCAGGAATTACGTACTGATAGACTCTCTGGAAACCGAGTTTCCGGAGGGTCTTGTGATTATTACGGGTCAGACAGGAGCCGGAAAGTCCATCCTTCTGGGTGCGCTTTCGCTTCTTCTGGGGGCGAAGGCTGATGCTTCCATGATAGGAGAGTCGTCGGACAATTGTGTAGTGGAAGGTGAATTCGAGGTTCCCGATGAAGAAGGGACCTTGAAAACCATGCTGGAAGACAGTGACGTGGACTGGGATGGAGGGCATCTGACCATACGCAGGGTAGTGAATCCGACCGGAAGGTCCCGTTCATTCGTCAATGATTCTCCTGTCTCCGTCCAGCTGCTGTCATCGTTGTCATCCGGACTTATAGACATTCATTCCCAGCATCAGACCATGCTCCTTTCCGACAGACATTTCCAGATGTCACTGCTGGATCATTTCGCGGGAGACGGAAAGCTCCTGGACGATTACAGGACACTGTACAGATCATACAATGCCCTGCGTTCCGAAATAGAGAGGCTGGAGTCTTCCATGGAAAAGGCCAGGGCTGACTATGACTTCAATGTCTCCAGGCTGGAAAAACTTACGGCTGCGAATCTCCGGGCTGGAGAGCTGGAAGAACTGGAGATGGAGCAGAAACAGCTGGCGAACGCCGAGGAAATCAAGGAAGGCCTGTGTGCGGCGGAGAATCTGCTGGGGGCTGTACCTTCCGGAGACGGGACTACGTCTGTCACCTCCATTCTGAGAGAGGCTGCCAGGCATCTGGACAAAATATCTTCTTATGTCCCTGCGGCTTCATCCCTTTCCGAAAGGCTTGACAGTGCCAGACTTGAACTTGAAGACATTCTGTCTGAGCTGTCGGATCTTAATTCCGACACTGATGTTTCCGATGGCAGGCTGGCTGAAGTCGAAGAACGGCTTTCCCTGCTTTATTCTTTGCTGAGATCATATTCCTGCTCCACCGAGGCAGATCTGATCGCCGAAAGGGATGCGTTGTCTGCAGCCGTATCCGGGATGGCAGTTTCTGATGAAAGACTGGATGAACTGAAAAGAGCTCTGGATAAATCCGACAGGGAACTTGCACAGGCGGCCCGGGCTCTCTCTGCAGCCAGACATGAGGCGGCCGGAAAGCTTTCTGATGCCATACGGGATTCTGTCAGGTCGATGGAACTGCCGTCGGCCGAATTCAGGATAGTCCTGACTCCGTCGGCGCGTAATCAGGAAGGTGCCGATGCCGTTCAGTATGAATTTTCTTCGACAGGAAAAAATCTTACGGATGTCTCCAAATGCGCATCTGGAGGAGAGATGTCCAGGATAATGCTTGCCCTCAAATCCATAATGGCGAGATATGCCAATATGCCGGCGATGATCTTTGACGAGATAGATACCGGAGTCTCAGGCAGTGTGGCGGACAAGATGGGATCAGTCATTTGTTCCATGGGACGTTTCATGCAGGTATTCGCCATCACGCATCTGCCTCAGGTCGCCGCCAAAGGGTCTGCTCACTATGCAGTCACCAAGACCGTGAAGGACGGTCGCACCGTGTCGGAAATAAAAAGACTCTCCGATGATCAGAGAGTCCTTGAAATCGCCAGAATGCTCAGCGGTGCTGTCCTTTCCGATGCCGCAGTGGCAAATGCGAAAGCTTTGCTATCTGACAGTCAGTCCTTGAGCAATGTTATGGAGTAATCAGGACCATATACTATCCGTCGTACTCCGGAATTCACATATCCTGCCTTTCCTTCCATTTTTCGGAATCTGAAATCGGCCTGGAGCAGGGAACTGTCATTGTCTTCCATATTCTTTATCCAGTCATGTCCGTATTTCGAGCACATATCCATGAAATATGTGGCGATGTCATATCCCTGGAAAGCGTACGGGGTAGGTTCCGTGTTGTATAATGCCCTGTATTTCCTTACGAATTCCATCACGCGAGGGTCATCGTAGTCCACATAGTAGGCCAGGGAGGTATGCAGTCTCGTGTTATGCAGATTGTCCACCTCGATGGTTTCGAAAGTCCTTATTTTCGACGGTCCGTACAGAACTATCTCATATTCGTTGTGAATCAGCAGATTCAGATTCCTGACCACATCGTTTACGAAAGCCTCGCTTTCAGACATGACCAGAATCCTGTTGGGAACTTCCTTACTCATCATCTTCTTGAGCGGTTCCTGAATATTCCGGCCTTCGAGAATGCTGTATGAAAAGGTATTGAACGGGATGCCGTCTTTCTCCAGTATCGTGTTCATTGCGCCCATTCTTTCGATATTTCCGGAGCCTTTCTCATATATGACAATGACTTTTTCGTTGCTTCCCGTTCTTTCTTCCCTGATCCATTTTGCGAGATCTTCATACAGCAGCGAGGATGAAGTCGGAACCTGTATGAAATTTGCGTGGTTTGCAGCCAGGTATTCTGCCCGATGGTCCAGCGGTGATATCACGCATGTGTGTTCCGGGCATTTGTCCAGAGTCCTTGTGAGTTCGTCAGACGATACCGGACCGATGACTATGTCGCTCATTCTCAGCCTTTCTTCTGTCACGGGAATCAGGCCTCCGCTTACGTCATAAACGCTCAGGTCAATGTCCGTCCCTTTGTCACCCTGCTCTTTTACGGCCATCAGGGTGCCGCAGTAAAAGTCCATGCTTCCTGCTTTCGGTTTCAGTGCTTTCGAGTCGAAAGGCATCAGCAGGACGGCATTGATTTTTCCTCTGCCTGCAACTGTCTCCTGTGAAGTTCCTGCATCAGACTGGCTTGCCGTTACGGGTACTGGAGGGACAGATGTGGTGTCAGTCTGGACCTCTTCCGTCAATCCTGCGCCCGCAGTCGGGATCATGAGTTTCTGACGTTTCCTGAGTTTGTTTCCTGTCAGGCCGTTGGCTTTCCTTATGGCATCGACTGTTACTCCGTATTTTTCCGCAATGACATTCAGGTTTTCAAACCATCTGACAGTGTGTATGATATATTCGTCTGATTTTTTCACACTGTCCGTTTCGGCGCTTGGTATGAGGATGATAGCGTTTTTCTTCAGCCCCTCTGTCCTGACGGATGGATTGGCTTCGTAAATCTGCTCGATGGAAACGTTATATGCCTTGCTGATCGAGTACAGAGTCTGGCGTTCCAGTACAATATGGGAGTAGTAGACTTTTCCGTCCACTTTCACTTTTTCGGTCGATACGGTCACAGGGATCTGACTGTATTCCTGTGCGTTCAGTCCTGCGGATACGGAAAGTGCCAGCGCGAGGACCGTGAGGATGCTTGACAGATGTTTCATCGGCAATACTTTATAGTGTTTTGCTGAAATCGAGTAGCTTGTCGCAGAAGGATTTCCACGACAGTTCTTCCTTTACTTTTCTAATATTCGCAATGCAGTTTCTGCGGATTTCAGGATTTGCGAAATATCCGAGGATTTCTTTTCTGACGGCTTCGGGCGAAATATCGGATGTCACTATTCCCGTACCCTTGTCTCCGATGGTTTCTTTCAGACCGCCGACATCAGTGACGATCATCGGCACTTCGAAATGATATGAAACGGAACTGATGCCGCTCTGGGTGGCGCTTCTGTACGGCAGCACGGCTACATCTGCGGCCGAGAAGAAGTCAGAGACTTCCGAATCCTTGATGTAATGCAGGAATGTGTGGATCCGGTCTTTCCCAGCTTTTTCCATCATTTCCGCATATTTGTCGAATGAGCCGTACGGCTCGCCTGCAATGATGAGCTGGTAATCGTCTCCGAGTCCCGAGAAAGCGTCTATCAGTATGTCCAGACCCTTGTATTCCCGTATGAGTCCGAAAAACAGTATGTTCTTCTTTCCTGGCAGCAGTCCGAGTTTCCTTTCGGCCCCGGCACGGTCTTTTCTGGCTCCGAAATGCGAATACAGCGGGTGGGGTATCACTTTGTAGACGGCATCCGGCTTGAGCCGGAGCAGATCTTCCGCGACCGCATCGCACAGGGTGACATATCCGTCACTTCCTTTCAGAAAGTATTTTGTGAAAGGCTTGTCGAAGAACCGCGGTTCATGAGGCACGACATTGTCCAGTATCGAGATGACCTTGCATCTTCCTTTCATCCCCCGGGTCACATATCCGAGAGACGGTGCGAACCACGACATCCAGTATCTGACTAAAAGCAGGTCCGGTTTCCATTCCCTGATTTTTTTCAGGGTGGAGACGTATGAAAAAGGATTGGCCGTGTCGAGCAGCCTTTCGCTGTCGATTTTCACGGCCTCATCGTCTTCAGTCACGTATTGGGTTTTCCCCGGGAAGAGGAATTCCGGATATTGTCTTGAAAAATTGAAAGCTTTCACATCATGCCTCTTTCCCAGTTCTCCGTACAGGCATGCGTTGAACTGGGAAATACCTCCCCTGTAGGGATAGAAGCAGGACAGAATGGCTATTTTCAATTATTTGTTGTTTTTGTTCTTTTCCTTGATGTATTCTTCGTTCAGTCTGGCGATCACATCGTCGGTGATGTCGAGAGACGGATCCGCACTGATGACAGGGACACCGCTCTGGTTTGTGAGGATCATGGTGTACTTCTTTTCTTCGTTGTACTTGTCCATGAATGTCTGGATGGCGTCGGCTATCTGGTTCATCATGACAGTCTGTTCCTCGATGACTTCGTTGTTCTTCTGGTTTGCGTACTCGTTGAACTGAGCCTGCTTCTGCTGGAGTTCCTGTCCCTGGACTTCGGCTACCGAACGGGTGATGAGTCCCTTGTTCAGCTTGTTCTGGAATTCTATCATTTCGTTCTCAAGCTGTTTCCCTCTCCTGTTCACTTCGTCCTGGATGTTTTTCACTCTGGTCTCTACCACGGCCCCGAGGTCGCTGGCCATATCGTATTCCTGTACGATTCTGTCCAGATCTATATATACGATTCCGGATGTGGCTTTGGCTACATAAGTGGAGTCAGAAGGATTGGCCGATGGATTCTTTTCCGATTTAGGACCCTGTACGACAGTCAGGATCCCGCCTGCGACAGCGATGACTACAGCAATGATGCTGAGGATAAGAGGTACGTTTTTCATTTAATAAAGTTTTATTTCATTTCAAGTTAATGACAGTGCAGGCAGCCCGATCCCTTCCGGGTCACCCGCGAAATCTGTGCAAAGATAATCAGAATATTTTAATTTTGGAGAGATAGGCCCTTATGGTTTGTTCCAGACCCATATATAAGGCATCGCAGATGATGGCATGGCCGATCGACACCTCGTCTGTCCACGGAATGCACCTTATGAAATATTCCAGATTGTCGAGATTCAGGTCGTGCCCTGCATTCAGGCCGAGTCCGCATTTGCGGGCGGTTTCCGCTGCCCGTATGTACGGTGCTATGGCGTTTTCCCTGTTCCCGCCGTAGTTTCTGGCATAGCCTTCAGTGTACAGTTCCACCCTGTCGCATCCGCATGCCGCTGCACCTTCAGCCATTTCAGGTACAGGGTCGATGAAAATGGAAGTCCTGATTCCGTGTCTTTTGAATTCGCCGCATATTTCCGTAAGGAAGCTCCTGTTTTTCAGAGTGTCCCATCCGGCATTGGAGGTGATGGCATCCGCAGCATCAGGCACCAGTGTCACTTGGTCCGGAAGAGTTTCCAGCACAAGCTCCACGAATGACGGTATCGGATTCCCTTCTATGTTGAGTTCCGTATTGATAATAGGCTTGATAGCCCTTACGTCAGAATATCTGATATGCCTTTCGTCAGGTCTCGGATGGACGGTGATACCTTCGGCCCCGAATCTTTCGCAGTCTGCAGCGGCTTTCTCCACGTCAGGCATGTTTCCGCCCCTGGCATTTCTCAGAGTCGCTATCTTGTTGATGTTCACGCTAAGTCTGGTCATTTCGTCGAACTCACGTTAATTTAACTTTAAAAAGTCGACAAAAATAATAAATATTGCAATTCCTAAGCAGAAAAAATGTAATTTTGAGATTTTATTGTTTTAAGGAATTATATGAAAATAGCGATATACCTGAGAAACAGGCTTCTGGAAAACGATCCAAGATATATCGGCCTTATATACCGTTTCAGGTCCGGTGGGTGCGAGGTATACGAGATATCCGATGGGCAGGAGATAGAGGCAGGTACCGACATTTTCGTAAGTGTCGGGGGAGACGGGACATTCCTTTCATCAGCCGTTCTGGTGGGTGCAAGCGGAATTCCCGTACTCGGGGTAAACCTTGGACGGTTAGGATTTCTGTCGGAAAATTCCACCGATGAAGAAAAACTGGTGGAGGCGGTGCTGGCCGGACGGTATACCATAGAGGAACGTTCATTGCTGAAATCCGTTTTCCTGAACGGCGGGGATGAGACGCTCGAAGGCATTTACCCGTATGCCCTGAATGAGATCACCATACACCGGGCCGGTCCGGCAATGCTTGGCGTGGATGTGGAGATAGACGGTAATCCTCTGCCTACATATTGGGCGGACGGACTTCTGGTAGCCACGAGTTCCGGGTCTACGGCATACTCGCTGAGTGTGGGCGGCCCGATCGTGATGCCTGAATCCAAGGTCCTCATAGTATCGCCTATATCTCCTCACAATCTGAATGTAAGGCCTCTCGTGGTGCCTGACAGTTCCGAGATCACGCTGTCTTTGAGAGCCCGTGACGAGAAAGTGTTCCTGACCATAGACAACAGGAGTATGGAGGTATCTCCTGGTTTGAAAATGAGTGTCTCGATGGCACAATTTTCGCTTAAACGCATCCGCCTGAGCGGATCCAGCTTTATCAAGGCTCTGACCACCAAACTGTTCTGGGGAGAAGATATCCGTAATGGAAGATAACAATAAAATGAAAACCATAGATAGAGTACCTGTCCATGTTTCCATAATCATGGACGGAAACGGCCGCTGGGCCAGAGAGCGGGGGCTTGAAAGGGCTGCCGGCCATGTCGAAGGGGTGGAAAGTGTCCGGGCCTGTACGGAAGCGGCAGTGGAATGCGGAGTCAGATACTTGTCCCTGTATGCATTTTCCGAAGAAAACTGGGGTCGTCCGCAGGAAGAGGTCAATGCCCTGATGGCCCTGATGTTCAAGTCCATGATCGAAGAGCTTTCCACTTTTCTGGAAAACGGAATCCGGTTCATCGTTCTGGGACACAGGGAGAGACTTGGTGACGAACTGAACAGGACGATTGATGACTGTATGGAAAAGACAAGTGGAAATACTGTCCTGACACTGGTCGTTTTTCTGAGTTACAGCGGGAAATGGGATATTCTGCAGGCTGCGAAAAGGTATGCACGCGAGATCCTGTCCTGTCCCGGGAAAGCCGACGAGCTTCTGTCCATAGATGAGGACGGTTTCGGAAAATATCTGGTGACAGAGGGTATCCCTGACCCTGACCTGATCATCAGGACTTCCGGAGAAATGCGCCTGAGCAACTATCTTCTGTGGCAGGGAGCTTATTCGGAATTCCTTTTCAGCGATATTCTGTGGCCGGATTTCAGAAAAGAAGAATTCCGTTCCGCCCTCCTGTCGTATTCAAAAAGGGACAGACGGTATGGAAAAGTTAAATAAATGCCTTATATTTGCAAACTTCAATTTGGATTAGATAAGAAAATGAGAATGGGACGTTTTTTTCCGTTTCTGTCAGTCATGCTATTGTCCGCGGCAGGCGGATTCCAGGCAGAGGCTCAGGAAAACGGGAAGGAAATATCAGTGGATTACAGCAATCCCAGACAGTATGTGGTAGGCGGCATATCTGTTGAAGGCAACAAGTATATCAATTCGGACCAGATCCTGAAAATATCCGGTCTCCAGCCGGGATTCGAGGTCTCGGTGCCGGGCGAGGAGTTTTCGGCTGTAGTGGAGCGTCTCTGGCTTCAGAAGTATTTCGAAGACGTCACGATGGTCATAGATTCCATCACTCCGACCAGGGATACCGCCTATTTCAAGATAAGGGTCATCGAGCGTCCCCGTGTTTCCAAATGGACATTTTCCGGTGTCAAGTCCGGTGAGCAGAAAGAGCTGCAGGAGAGGCTGAACCTCAAGAGGGGAGGCGAGTTTTCTGACTATGTAGCCAAGACATCCACCGACATCATCAAAAGATATTATAAGGAAAAAGGCTTCCTGCAGACGGAAGTCGATGTCACCACCAAACGTGATACCCTGATCAGAAGTGCCATTAATGTCAATTTCGGAGTCCGCAAGGGACCTAAGGTCAAGATACAGACCATAACGTTCGGCGACAGCCTTGCCGTGAAGGAAGGGAAACTCGTCCGTTCCATGAAAAAGACGAAGGACAAGAGACTCATAAATTTCTTCAGTTCGAAGAAATTCAATGAAAAAGAATACGAAAACGACAAGAAGAACCTCATCAGCGCTTTCAACGAAGCCGGATACCGTGATGCGAGAATAGTCAAGGATACCATATATTATGTGGAGCCGGGTCGTCTACAGATAGACTTCACCATAGATGAAGGGAAGAAGTATTATTTCAGGAATATCACCTGGACAGGAAATTCGGTATATTCATCAGATGACCTGAACCGGATACTGATGATCAACAAGGGGGACATCTACGATGTCGTGACCATGGAGCACAGACTGTTCGGAGGCGGCAAGCAGAACGAATACGACGTGTCGAAACTGTACAGGGACAACGGATATCTTTTCTTCAATATCGAACCTGTCGAACTGAACATAGACGGGGATTCCGTGGATGTGGAAATGAGGATAGTGGAAGGCAAGCCGGCCACACTGAACAATATCATCATAAACGGAAACGACCTGACGAACGAGAGGGTGGTGCGCCGTCAGATTTTCACACGTCCGGGATATCTTTTCAGCCAGACAGATTTCGAGAGGTCCATCAGGGAAATAGCATCCATGGGACAGTTCGATCCTGAGGCCATTGCCGATCCGGCCAAAGGATATTCCATCATTCCGAACCAGCTGAACAATACCGTCGATCTGGTGTACAATGTCACCGAGAAGCCGTCCAGCCAACTGGAGCTTTCAGGAGGATGGGGAGGCAACACTTTTGTGGCTACGGTAGGTGTCAGTTTCAACAACTTCTCCACACGGCGTTTCTTCGACAAGTCGGCGTGGCGTCCGGTACCGCTGGGAGATGCCCAGAATCTGGCTATCCGTTTCCAGACCAACGGTACGTACTATACCAGCCTTTCAGCCAGCTTCATGGAGCCGTGGCTTTTCGGAAAGAAACCTACCTCGCTCAGCATTTCTGCGTATTATACAAGGCAGACCAACTCCTATCTTGCTCTCGGAATGCTGAACAACGAGGAATTCTTCGAAGTGTACGGTCTGGCTGCCGGAATCGGAAACAGGCTGAAATGGCCTGACAACTATTTCGTACTGTACAACCAGCTCAGCTGGCAGACCTACCGTCTGCAGCAGTGGCCGGGCAGCTTCATCTTCGATACCGGTATTTCGCACAACCTGAGCTATACGATCAGCCTGTCACGAACTTCCACTGACCAGGCCATATATCCGCGTCAGGGTTCGGAATTCAGCCTGTCTCTGCAGCTGACTCCTCCGTATTCACTGTTCAGGAAAAAGAACAGGGGAGTGCTTGACGATAACGGAAATCCTACCGTGGCTTCATCGTGGAGGGATATCGACTATAATCTCCAGAGCTCGAAAGACAGATACAGATGGATAGAGTATCACAAGTGGTCTTTCAAGGGTACTGTCTACACGAAGCTTGTGGGAGACCTGGTTCTGATGGCCAGGGCGCAGTTCGGATATCTTGGATATTACAACAGGAACTGGGGCTATTCTCCGTTCGAAGGCTTCCTCGTGGGTGGTGACGGTATGTCCGGTTACAATACGTACGGACAGGAGGTCATAGCGTTGAGGGGATACGAGAACTATTCGCTGACCCCTTATTCGCTGACTCAGTACAGTTCTCAGGGAACTTACATGTCAGGTAATGTCTACGACAAGTTTACTGTCGAACTCCGTTATCCTGTGATCCTGCAGCCTCAGTCTACGATTTTCGCTCTCGTCTTCCTCGAAGGCGGTAACTGCTGGTCCGATATCCGTGACTTCAACCCGTTCCAGATCAAGAGGTCAGCCGGTGTCGGTGTCAGGGTATTCCTGCCGGTGGTCGGACTTCTTGGAGTTGACTGGGGATGGGGCTTTGACGATCCTGTAAACGGCGGCAGCCAGTTCCACTTCGTGATAGGCCAGCAGTTCTGATATTGTGCGGTTAGGAGAAAAATTGCTATATTAGTAGCTTGTATTGGGGCAGGATGTATTCCTGTGTATGACAATATTTTGAAATAGAATGAAATAACCATATTTGAAATGAAAAAAATCCTTTTGATCGCAGCGGCTGCATCCATGTTCAGCCTGGCTGCAACGGCACAGACCAAATTCGCTCATGTAAATTTCGGTGAACTCGTGCAGCTTATGCCTGAAGCTGACTCTGCCATGGTTCAGCTCGAAGCTGCAAATAATGAAGCTCAGGAGACCTACAACAGCATGGTATCCGAATTCCAGTCAAAATATGACCAGTTTGAGCAGAAACAGGCTTCATGGACTCCTGCAGTAAGGGAAAGCAAGCAGAAAGAGCTTATGGATATCCAGACCAGGGTACAGGAATTCCAGCAGGCTATCCAGCAGGATATGAGCCAGCTGCAGAATACTCTGATGGCCCCTATCTATCAGAAGGCTCAGGAAGTGGTGACCAATCTGGCCAAGGAAAAAGGCGTCATCTACGTATATGATTCTTCGACTCTGCTCTATGTGGACGATGCGCAGAGCATAGACCTGACTCCTGAAGCCCGTACAGCCTTGAATATTCCGGCTGACAAGACTATCGAGTCCGTGATGGCTGCCCGTCAGGCTGCAGCCGCTGCCGCACAGCAGTAGTCTGCAGAAGCTAACTTCTCGAAAAATATTTGAAACCGGCCCGAAAGCACTTCGGGTCGGTTTCTTCTTTTTGTCATGGAAGTGTCACAGCATTTGAAAAATTTTTTAAATTTGTGTGTTTTGTGAAAAAACACTGACCATAAAACGGACTTGGATTATTAACTTAAAGAATGAAAAGATGGAACACAAAGTAATTGACGTCGAAGATGTAGTCATCCGCTTCGCAGGTGATTCCGGTGACGGCATGCAGCTGACCGGCTCACTCTTTGCGAACATGTCTGCCATCTACGGAAACGAACTCTCCACTTTCCCTGACTTTCCTGCAGAGATCAGGGCTCCCCACGGGACAGTTTCCGGCGTTTCCGGTTTTCAGGTACATTTCGGTTCAGGCCATGTCACTACTCCTGGAGATTTTTGCGACATGCTGGTGGCCATGAACCCGGCAGCGTTGAAATCTAATGCCAGGTGGCTTAAACGCACGGCACTTGTGCTTATAGACGAAGACACTTTCGATGAGGAAGGTATCAGAAAAGCCGGCTTCAGTACGATGGACCCTGTGACGGAACTCAAGATAGAAGACCGGACCATCATCGTCTCGCCTATCACTACGCTTACCGAAGAAAGTCTGAAAGACAGCGGACTTGACCAGAAGACTGTCCACAAATGCAAGAACATGTTCACACTTGGCATGGCCTCCTATATTTACAACCGGCCTGTCGAGCACATATATGATTATCTGGAAAGAAAGTTCGGAAAAAAACATCCGGAACTCATAGCCCCTAACAGGAAAGTCCTGAACGACGGCTACAACTATGCTTCGAACATACAGGCTATCGCCAATACCTACACTGTCGTTCCGGCCAATATGAAAAAAGGGCTGTACCGCAATATTACGGGAAACCAGGCGGTCGCCTGGGGCTTCATCGCCGCCTCCGAGAAATCGGGCAGACCTCTTTTCTGCGGTTCCTATCCCATCACTCCGGCTACCGGCATTCTGGAAGAACTCGCCGTCCATAAGTATCTGGGCGTGAAAACCGTACAGGCGGAAGACGAGATCGCCGGAGTCTGCACTGCCATAGGCGCGGCCTATGCAGGAGATCTGGCAGTGACCACCACTTCCGGTCCCGGCCTTTCCCTCAAGTCGGAAGCACTCGGACTGGCGGTGATGACGGAGCTGCCGCTTGTCGTGGTGGATGTGCAGCGTGCCGGTCCTTCGACAGGCATTCCGACCAAGACCGAACAGACGGATCTGGCTCAGGTCCTGTACGGCAGAAACGGCGAATGCCCTATGGTCGTGATCGCCGCACATTCTCCTGCAAACTGTTTCGATGCGGCTTTCATGTCTGCAAAGATAGCTTTGGAGCACATGATGCCTGTAGCCCTTCTTTCCGAGGGCTTCCTCGGGAACGGTTCGGAGCCGTGGCTCATACCGTCCATGAAAGATTACCCTGAAATCAGGCCGCCGTATGCCACGGAGGCGGATATCCCGTTCAAGCCGTTTGTCCGTGACGAAAAGACTTATGTCCGCAAGTGGGCTTTCCCGGGTCAGAAGGGGTTCGAGCACAGGGTAGGCGGACTGGAAAAGTCCCCTCAGGGAGTACTTTCTTCAGATCCTGCAAACCATGAACTCATGGTCAGAAACAGGGCGGAAAAAGTAGCCAGGATAGCTGATATCATACCTCCGCTTGAGGTCGACGGTCCGTCACAGGGCGAACTTCTCGTCGTCGGCTGGGGCGGAACATACGGCCACATACTTTCAGCCGTACATGAGGTGCGTAAATCAGGCGGGACAGTCAGCCAGGTGCATTTCGACTATATCAACCCTCTTCCGAAGAATACCGGCGATGTCCTTTCGGGCTTCCGCAAGATTCTGGTCTGCGAGCTGAACCGCGGCCAGTTTGCCGACTGGCTCAGGGCCAGGTATCCGGGGCATGACTATATCCAGTGCAACAAGGTCCAGGGACAGCCGTTCCTGGTCCAGGAGATAGTGGATGCCATAGAAAAGGCTTTGTAGAACCATTAAGACTATAATCATGACTAAATATACATTTCAGGATTTCAAAAGCGACCAGGAGGTAAGATGGTGTCCTGGCTGCGGCGACCATGCCGTTCTGGCTGCTCTCCAGAGGGTCATGCCGAAGGTCAGCGAGGCTCTCGGCTGCGAAAAGGAGGATTTTGTGGTGGTTTCAGGCATCGGGTGTTCGTCCCGCCTTCCGTATTATATGAATACTTACGGCTTTCACAGCATTCACGGGCGTGCGACAGCCATTGCCACCGGTATAAAGGTGGCAAATCCGAATCTTGTGGTCTGGCAGGCCTGCGGTGACGGAGATGCCCTCGCCATCGGCGGAAATCATTTCATCCATGCCATCAGAAGGAATGTGGACCTGAACATAATACTGTTCAACAACCAGATATACGGTCTTACCAAAGGCCAGTATTCCCCTACATCGAAGTTCGGTGCCGTCACCAAGACATCCCCGTACGGGACGGTAGAGTATCCGTTCAATCCGGGAAGTCTGGTTCTGGGATCAAAGGGTACTTTCTTCGCCAGAAGTCTGGACAGTGAACTGAAACTGAATGAGGAGATCATGTACGAGGCTGCACTCCACAAGGGTACTTCCGTCATGGAGATGCTTACTAACTGCGTGATTTTCAATGATGGAGCGCATAAGGCCATATCCGACAGGGCGGAGCGTGCCGAAAGGACCATTGTCCTGAGACATGGTGAAAAGATGATATTCGGCAAAAACCGCGACAAGGGACTCGTCCTGGACGGTCTGAGACTGAAGGTCGTGACCATAGGGCAGGACGGCGTCACGGAGGATGACATCCTGACTCACGATGCCCACAGTGATAATATCGGTCTGCACACCATGTTGGCCGACATGAAATATCCTGATTATCCGGTGGCGCTGGGTATCATCAGGAATGTGAAAGATTTTACCTATGATGAATCTGTTCATGCCCAGGTGGCTGATGTCACAGCGAAGTCCCGTATCAAATGTATGGACGATCTGCTGCGGAGCGGCTCTGTCTGGGAAGTGAAATGATGACAACCTGTTTTAAATAATCACATTTTTTATGAACACATCAGAAATAATGGCCAGACTGAAGGTCAAGCATGCAAATGAAAAAGAGTATCTGCAGGCAGTGCAGGAGGTTCTCGAAACCATCGAGGATGTATATAACCAGCATCCGGAGTTCGAGGAGGCGAAGATTATCGAAAGGCTTGTGGAGCCTGACAGGATCTTCACTTTCAAGGTGACGTGGGTGGATGACAACGGTGAAATCCAGACCAATACCGGTTACCGCGTGCAGTTCAACTCTGCCATCGGCCCATATAAGGGCGGGCTGCGTTTCCATCCTTCAGTGAATATTTCCATCCTCAAGTTCCTTGGATTCGAGCAGATATTCAAGAACGCACTTACGACCCTGCCTATGGGTGGCGGCAAAGGTGGTTCGGATTTCAACCCTAAAGGCAAATCGGATGCGGAAATCATGAGATTCTGCCAGGCTTTCATGCTTGAACTCTGGAGAAATATCGGTCCGGACACTGATGTGCCTGCCGGCGATGTAGGAGTGGGCGGCCGTGAAATCGGCTATCTGTTCGGAATGTACAAGAAACTGGCCCGTGAACATACAGGAGTCCTTACAGGCAAGGGTATGACGTGGGGCGGTTCCCTGATCAGACCTGAAGCTACCGGTTTCGGTGCCGTATATTTCGTGCAGCACATGCTCCATCTCCAGGGAAAGGACATCAAGGGACAGAAGGTGGCCATTTCCGGTTTCGGCAACGTAGCCTGGGGGGCCGCCCTGAAAGCTACCCAGTTGGGTGCGCATGTCATAGCCATTTCAGGACCGGACGGTGTGATCCATAATCCTCAGGGCATGAATGACGAAAAGATAGCCTACATGCTGGAACTCCGCAGGTCGAACAATGATGTGGTGGCTCCGTTTGCAGAGAAGTTCCCGGATGCTACATTCATCCCAGGAAAGAAGGCATGGAGCATCAAATGCGACATAGCCATGCCTTGCGCCTATCAGAACGAGCTGAACGGCGATGATGCCAAGGAGCTGATCGCCAACGGTACATGGTGCTGTGCCGAGGTTTCCAACATGGGATGTACCCCTGAAGCCATAGCGGAGTTCCAGAAAGCCCGTATCATGTTCGCTCCGGGCAAGGCCGTGAATGCAGGAGGCGTGGCTACTTCAGGTCTGGAAATGACCCAGAATGCCATGCATATCAGTTGGAGTGCGGAAGAGGTGGACAGGAAACTGCATGAAATCATGTCGAATATCCATCATTCATGCGTCCGGTACGGTACACAGCCGGACGGCTATATCAACTATCTGAAAGGTGCGAACGTCGCCGGATTCATGAAGGTGGCTACCGCCATGCTTGAACAAGGTGTGATATAGGCCATGCATTTGCTACATCCTTCTGAAAAATTCAATACCAAACGCTATCTTCTGCTCCCTCTGGTGATAGCCGTCACCTTTTTCCTTTGGCTCGTGCCGACGGATTTCTTCGGAATCGACGGTCTCACCGTAGTGGAGCAGAGGACCATAGCCATCTTCGTCTTCACCGCCCTGATGTGGATGTTTGAAATCATCCCTACCTGGACCACTTCCGTGCTGTCTATCGTGATCATGCTTCTGACCATATCCGACAGCAGCATCTGGTTCATGAAAGGCTCTGGAATACCGGCGGAGATGGGGACGTTCGTGAGCTACAAGGCTCTGCTGGCGACTTTTGCCGATCCTGTGATCATGCTCTTCCTGGGCGGTTTCGTCCTGGCTATCGCGACTACCAAGGTCGGTCTCGATGTCCAGCTGGCGAAGGCCATGCTGAAACCATTCGGAAAGAAGTCGGAGTTCGTCCTTCTGGGATTCCTGCTCGTTATCGGCACTTTCTCCATGTTCATGAGCAACACTGCCACTGCGGCGATGATGCTTACTTTCCTCGCTCCGGTGCTGCGGATGCTGCCTCCTGACGGGAAGGGCCGCATAGGTCTGGCCCTCTCCATCCCGATAGCAGCGAATCTGGGAGGTATCGGCACGCCTATAGGCACCCCGCCGAATGCCATAGCCCTGGGCTATCTTAACGATTCCCTGCATATGGGTGTGGGTTTCGGCGAATGGATGCTGGTGATGGTACCGTATGTTCTGGTGATGCTCCTGATATCGTGGGGGCTCCTGCTTTTCTTCTTCCCGTTCAAGCAGAAAACCATTGAACTGAGAATCGAGAATACCCACAAGAAGACCTGGCAGACTTACGTGGTCTATATCACGTTTGCTGTCACGATACTTCTGTGGATGCTTGACAGGGTGACGGGCATAAATTCCAATGTGGTGGCGATGATACCGGTAGGAGTCTTTGCCGTGACAGGCATTCTGACGAAGGATGACCTGAAGGAAATCAACTGGAGCGTTCTCTGGATGGTGGCAGGCGGTTTTGCCCTCGGTATCGCCCTGCAGAGTACGGGGCTGGCCGAACATCTGGTGAATTCCATTCCGTTCGGAGAGTGGCTGCCTCTGATAGTGGTACTGGTATCAGGATTTATCGGATATTTCATATCGAATTTCATTTCGAATACGGCTGCAGCGAATCTCCTGGTGCCTATCATGAGCGCGGTAGGTGTCGGTATGGGGGATTCTCTTCTGGCGGTAGGCGGGATGAAGACCCTGCTGGTAGGTGTGGCGCTGTCCACTTCCCTGGCCATGCTGTTCCCGATAAGTACCCCTCCGAATGCCCTGGCGCATTCTACAGGACTGGTCACGACGAAGGATATGGCGAAGGTCGGCATCCTGATCGGTGCCATTGGCTTTGCTTTGGGATATGCGATGTTGATTTTCATCGGTATTTGAATATGAGAAAAAAACTGATGTTACTGGCCGTCATGGCCATCCTGCCGTTGGCTGTATCGGCGGAATCCCGGCAGAATGGAGACGGAGCCGTGAAAGAAGAGATGAAGAATCATTTCAAACTGTACGGTTTCGTGCGGAATTTCTTCGCATTCGATACCCGTGAAAGCAATGCGGGGACAGGGGATTTGTTCTATTATGTGCCGAAGGATGTCGCGATGAACGAAGACGGGTCTCAGGATCTGAATCAGCAGAGTTCTTTCAGGTTTCTGGCTCTGACTTCACGTGTCGGTCTGGATGTGTACGGGTATCAGATAGGACGTACCATGTTCGGGGCGAAAATCGAAACGGATTTTTATGCCGGACTTACGGGGACTCCGAAGATCAACGGTACGGCCCAGCTCCGCCTGCGGCAGGCATATATGACGATAGGCTGGAATGGTTTGAAAATGGGGCAGGAGAATACTGCTTCCGTGAATCTGAAATTGGGACAGGCCTGGCATCCGATGGCTGTGGACCAGCCTCATGTCCTGGCACTGGAGACCGGAACCCCTTTCAATCCGTTCAGCCGTACCCCGCAGGTGCTCATGGACGCTTCATTGGGAGACCATTTTATCGTTTCAGGTGCCGCGATATGGCAGATGCAGTATCTTTCTACAGGTCCGAATGGTGCTTCGGCCGAGTATATCAAGTACGGATGCACTCCGGAGGCATACATTGGCCTGACCTACAAGACAGCCGGCGGTTTCCTCGCGAAGGCCGGGCTGGACATTCTGAGCATAAAACCACGCAGGATCGGGGAGAACAGCGATGCTGTGACTGTAAAGGTTTCCGACAGGATCACTACCATGAGCTATTACCTGTATATGCAGTACAGGAAGGGAAAATTCGAGGCAAAGGCGAAATCCGTGCTCAGTGAAGGCGGTGAGCATATGAATCTGATGAGCGGATACGGAGTGTCATGGACCGGACAGGACCAGAGCGTGTATCATGACGGACATTGGGAGTATGTTCCATTGTATGCATCATCCACCTGGGCTTCAATATCTTACGGGAAGAAATGGCAGGTGATGCTGATGGGCGGTTATATAAAGAATCTCGGTACTCGGAATCCCTTGTACGGAAACACGGCTTCTTTCGTGACGGACAGGCATGATTCCAAAGGCGATCTGACGGATGCATCTCATGTGTATTTCAGCGGGAACGGTTCCTCGAATCTGAACGAGATGTGGCGTCTGGTGCCGACAGTGGCATATAATATGGGGAAATTCACCATAGCCCTCGAATGGAATATCACAAGTGCCCGATATGGCGACTATGTGGTGTTCGATGATGAGCCGGGAACGAAGTATGTATATGCCGCAACAGGCCTGGCTACGGACAATCTTCACTGGGTGACAAACCACCGTATCCAGATGATGGTGCGTTTCACTTTCTGATCTCATAAACTGGTTTAAGTCAGATTTTTAGATAGAATCTTGCATTTTTTGTTTTTATTGTCTAACTTTCGCCATGTTATGAAACTAAAGTTTAACGGATAAAATATTTAATCAAGATGAAAGAGCTTGTAGAACAGATCAAGGCAGAGTATGAGGTGTTTGCAGCAAATGCTGATGCTCAGGTAGAGAAAGGCAACAAGGCAGCTGGAGCACGTGCTCGCAAGGCAGCCTTGAACATCATGAAGATGATGAAGGACTTCAGAAAAGTCTCTGTAGAGAGCGCCAAATAGCTTTTCCTTTATAACGGAACATTAATGAGGTCGGCCAATGTGCCGGCCTCATTCTATTCATGGAAGGGATACAGCCAGATTGTGCGCTCATGCCATCCGGTTGCAATTTTTTATTTCTATTTTTGTCTCCGTTTCACGGACGCCAATGCGGATATGACGGGATATACCTCCGCAGGTACGGACGGACGTATTCAAATTCTATCAAGATGGGCAAGACAGCGAAGGAAAATTTTCCGGTACTTGGAATGAGCTGCGCGGCATGTGCCGCAAGGGTGGAGAAGACGCTCGGCCGTCAGCCAGGCGTGGTCAGTGCAGCCGTAAATTATGCGGCGGCTACAGTCTCTGTAGAGTATCGCAGCGATGAATGTACTCCGGAATCCCTGCGTGATGCCGTGCGTGATGCAGGTTATGACCTGATCATCGGACATTCGGGAAAGGAGGCTGAAAAAGCGGAGAAAATCAGGGATGCCAGGTATGTATCCCTGAAACGCAGGACAATATGGGCGGCGGTTCTGGCCGTACCGGTTTTGATTATCAGCATGTTCTTCACGGACGTGATACCTGGAGCCGGGTATATCCTGTGGGCGCTTTCCACTCCGGTGGTTTTCTGGTTGGGCCGCAGCTTCCATATCGGTGCCTGGAAACAGCTGAAACACGGAACGGCCAATATGGATACTCTCGTGGCTGGCAGTACCGGCATCGCCTATCTTTTCAGTGTATTCAATGTGCTTTTCCCGGACTTCTGGCTTTCGAGGGGCATTGAACCTCATGTGTATTTCGAAGCTTCGAGCGTGATCATAGCCTTTATTCTTGCAGGGAGACTGATGGAAGAACGGGCGAAAGCCAATACATCCGGTGCGATAAGGAAGCTCATGGGACTCCAGCCTGAGACAGTCACCGTGATGGTTGACGGAAAGTCGGTTGAGATACCGGTTTCTGACGTCAAGGCCGGAGACATCGTGCTGGTCCGTCCCGGAGAAAGGATAGCTGCGGACGGGACAGTCACGGAAGGTTCGTCCTATGTGGATGAAAGCACGCTGAACGGAGAGCCGGTCCCGGCAGCCAAATCTGCCGGAGCGAAAGTCTTCGCCGGAACGATCAACGGAAACGGCAGTTTCAGGTTCCGTGCCGACAAGGAGGTCACCGGGACCCTGCTTTCGAAGATCATCGCGATGGTACAGGATGCACAGGGCAGCAAGGCTCCGGTGCAGAAACTTGTGGACAGGATAGCTGCAGTCTTCGTACCTGCAATCATGGCCATTGCCTTGCTTTCTTTCATCTTGTGGATGCTGCTCGATCCTGTGGACGGCTTCACCCACGGTCTCCTCGCCATGGTCACGGTGCTGATCATAGCCTGCCCATGTGCTCTGGGACTGGCTACGCCTACGGCTATCATGGTCGGAATAGGCAAGGGAGCCGAAAGAGGTATCCTGATAAAGGATGCCGAGAGCCTGGAAGTGGCCCGAAAAGTGGATACTGTGGTCCTGGACAAGACCGGAACCCTGACTGAAGGCAAGCCTCGCGTGACGGATTTCCTGTGGGCAGGTGACATGGCGGCTGATGATTCCCGACAAGCTATGGAAGACATATTGTACAGCCTGGAGAAAACTTCCGGACACCCTTTGGCGGAAGCTATGGTGAAATATCTGCATGGCAGCAGGGAAGTGGAGCTATCCGGTTTTGAGAGTATCACGGGAGCAGGAGTCAGAGGCTATGCCGGCGGCAGGATGTACTTGGCCGGAAACAGAAGCCTTATGGAAAAAGGAAACATCGCCATCGATCCTGTCTTGTCGGCAAAGGCCGCCGGACTGGAATCATCCGCACATACGGTGATCTGGTTTTCCGACAGTCACCGGACACTCGCGATAGCCGCTGTTACGGACAGTGTGAAACCTTCCTCGGCAGATGCGGTGGCCTCTCTTCAGAAGCAGGGGATCGAGGTCTGGATGCTTACCGGAGACAATGCACAGACTGCCGCTGCAGTGGCTTCCATGACAGGTATCCGGCATTTCAAGGCCGGCATACTGCCTCAGGACAAGGCCGGATTCATAAAGGAACTGCAGGGAGCAGGGCACAAGGTCGCTATGGTCGGTGACGGAATCAATGACAGCGCTGCCCTGGCGCAGGCGGATCTGGGCATAGCCATGGGGAGTGGAAGCGACATAGCCATGGATGTGGCGAAGATGACTGTCATTTCTTCAGACCTTTCGAAAATTCCGGAAGCCATACAGCTGTCCGTACTGACTGTAAGGACGATACGGCAGAATCTCTTCTGGGCCTTCATATATAATATGATAAGTGTTCCTGTAGCAGCCGGAGTGCTTTACCCTCTGAACGGATTTCTGTTGAACCCGATGATCGCCGGGGCTGCCATGGCTTTCAGCAGCGTCAGCGTGGTCACGAACAGTTTGCGTTTGAAAAACAGGAAAATCGGAAATCCGGCGGATGCGGGACAGAAGAATGATAACTGTAATAAGGAGATTAAGATCATGAAAAAGAATTTCAAAGTGGATGGCATGATGTGCAATCATTGCCGCATGCATGTGGAAAAAGCCCTCAATGCTCTTGAAGGCGTCAGGGCTACTGTGACTCTGGAGCCTCCCGTAGCCGAAGTCGAGTTCACCGGAGACAGGGTCTATACTTTGGCGGAGCTTCAGAAACAGGTGACTGAAGAAGCCGGAGACTATACATTGAGTGAGTGAATATCACTTTTATATGAAATTATCCGGACAGAATGACCTGCTGAAGATGGTGCAGGACGGCAAGCCGATGACTCTCGGCCAGCAGCTCAGGCTGACCGTGGAGCTCAGTATCCCTGCTATCATCTCGCAGATTTCCTCCATCCTCATGCAGTTCATAGATGCATCCATGGTAGGAAGTCTGGGTGCGGGACCTTCTGCATCCATAGGCCTGGTGTCCACCACCACATGGCTTTTTGCCGGTATGTCCGTGGCTTGTGCCACAGGATTCTATGTCCAGGTTTCGCATCTGTTGGGTTCGAAAGATACTGCAAATGCCAGAAACGTACTGCGGCAGTCCCTGGTGATGAGCCTGATTTTCAGTCTGGCAGTCTGTATTATAGGCTGTGCGATCAGCGGTCCGCTACCGCGCTGGCTTGGCGGAGAGGAAGCTATACGTCACGATGCATCGATGTATTTCCTGATATTCATCCTCTCCCTGCCGGCCCTTCAGCTGAACATGCTGGCCAGCGGTATGCTCCGTAGCAGCGGAAACATGGTCACTCCGAGTCTTCTGAATGTGCTTATGTGCCTTCTGGATGTGGTATTCAATTATTTCCTGATATTTCCGTCCAGAACAGTGACATTTTTGGGGCTTGACTTCTTTGTTCCCGGTGCAGGGTTTGGCGTGACAGGAGCAGCCCTCGGTACTGCGCTGGCCTCCGTGACGGTTGCGGCCATGCTTCTTCATTCGCTCTGCGTCAAGTCTCCGGAACTGAATCTGGTGCAGGAGAAAGGGACTTTCCGTCCTACCTGGCAATGTTTCAGGAATGCCATCGGCATTGCCTTGCCGATGGGATGCGAAAGGGTGATCATGTGCGGGGCGCAGATCATGTCCACCGTCATCATTGCCCCTCTGGGCACCATAGCCATTGCCGCGAACTCGTTCGCGATCACGGTGGAAAGCCTCTGTTACATGCCGGGACACGGTGTGTCGAATGCGGCTACGACTCTGGTAGGTCAGAGCATCGGGGCCGGACGGCGGGATCTGACCTGGCGGTTCGCGCATATTTCAGTCCTCATGGGCATAGCCGTCATGACTGTCATGGGTGTGGTCATGTATGTGACGGCTCCGGTCATGATGGGGATTATGACCCCTGATGGGGCCGTACAGGAGCTGGGAGCGAAGATTCTGAGAATAGAGGCCTTTGCGGAGCCTATGTATGCGGCATCGATTGTGGTATACGGAGTATTCGTCGGGGTGGGTGATACTCTCGTGCCGAGCATCATGAATCTCGGCAGCATCTGGGCTGTCAGACTGACGCTGGCTGCCCTCCTTGCCCCGAAATTCGGGCTTCAGGGTGTATGGATCGCCATGTGTGTCGAGCTTTGTTTCCGCGGAATCATCTTTCTTATCCGTCTGTACAGGAAGAAATGGCTGAAATGACTCATAGTGCCGTACCTTTTTAGTATCTTTGTATGATTTTAACATTGAAACTCAGAAATCATTTCAGATTATGAAAATTTCCGGAAAATACAAGGTACGCGAGATGGCCGGCCAGCATGTGGTGATCATCCAGGGCAGGAACGGTGAAGACATGACCAGGATAATATCCCTGAACGGGACCTCGCTTTTTCTGTGGAATGAGTTGAAAGACCGGGACTTTGATGTGGAGGATGTGAAATCTGCCCTCATGTCGGAGTATGGCATAGACGATGCCCGCGCATCCCGTGATGCCGAGGCCTGGTGCAGGCAGCTGGAAGACTGCAAACTGCTGGCGTAGCTTCTGCCCGATGAAATTCAGGGACATATTATCCGTTCTGCCGGACAAATACCGGAAAAAAGGGGTTCTGGTAGCCGTATCCCTCTTTTTCAGGGCTGTACTCGATTTCGCCGGAGTGGTCGTGTTCATTCCTGTCCTGGCCAGGGTGCTTGAACAGGACGGGGATATCATGTCTGTCCTGCCGGTAGCCGGTGCCGCCATGGCTTTCATCCTGGTCAAAAGTCTCCTGGTCATCTGGCTCACAAGGTATCGCAGCCGTTATGTCTATTCTCTGTACGGTACGCTGGCGGATATGCTGCTGAGGAACTTCATGAAGAAAGGCCTCCTGTTCATCAGGCAGTCGAACAGCGTGGACCTGGCGAACAAGGTGAATGCCGTGACGATGACTTTCACATCCGGTGTCATCCTTTCCCTGCTGAACATCCTGTCGTCCGCCATACTCCTGATCATTATCCTGGCAGCGCTTTTCATGTATGAGCCGCTGCCTACTCTGGCTCTGGTCCTGGTGATCGGTCCCTTCATGTTCTTCTATTCCTTTTTCGTCAGGAACAAGGTCAAAAGACTCGGGGAAACAGAGAACCATGCACGGCGTGATCAGGCCCGGACCGTTTTCGAACTCTTCAGAGGATATCCTGAATATTGTATAAACGGTGCCGTCGAGCACCAGATGGGCCTTTTCCATGGAGGTATCGACAAAGTGTCGGAAGTGAGAATCAGGACCGAGTCCTATTCTGCGGCATCTTCCGGATTCATGGAAATCACCGTGATGCTGTCGGTCATTCTGCTCATGCTTCTGTCCATGTCGTCATCTTGGGGAATGTCCATGACGTTCGGTATTTTTGCCCTGGCAGCCATGAAAATCCTGCCGTCGGTGCGTTCCATTGTAGCAGGCTGGCAGGCTGTCCAGTCTTCCCGGTACAGTGTGGATGTCCTGAAGGAAATCCTGTCTCAGGAAAATGAGGATGCCCTTCGGGCAATGCCCGTGTCATCCGGCCGTTCCGGATACCGGACAGGAAATGCAGTGCATCCGCCGGACTTTTCCCGTGCCATATCGCTGAGGTCTGTTTCGTTCCGCTATGCTCCGGAGGCTCCTGAGCTGTTCCGGAATTTCAGCATGGAGATCGGAAAAGGAGAATACGTAGGTATCAAGGGGCATTCAGGAGCGGGGAAGACGACACTGTTCCATTTGCTGATGGGCTTTTACTTCCCACAGAGCGGAGCCTTGTATGTGGATGACGAGAAGATCACTCCTGACAATGCCGGCGAGTGGCAGTCCATGCTGGGCTATGTCCCTCAGGATGTTTTTCTGATAAACGGTACATTTGTCGAGAATATAGCCTTGGGCCAGTCACCTGACAGGGCGGACAGGCGGAAGATAGAGCATATCCTTGCAAAAGTAGGACTGCTGGACTGGATTTCATCATTGCCTCATGGCATGGATACCAGACTGGCGGAGGCAGGGAATTCTGTATCAGGCGGACAGAAGCAGAGGATCGGGATCGCCAGGGCCTTGTACAAGGGGGCCTCGGTGCTCTTTTTCGATGAAGCTACGTCTTCAGTGGATGTGGAGGCTGAAGGCGAGATAAACAGGTTTGTCGCGGGATTGTCCCGTGAGGATGATTCTCTGACAGTCATCGTCATCGCGCACAGACGGGAAACTCTCGCTTCCTGTTCCCGTATCATCGATCTGGACCGGATAATGAAGACAAGGTGAACTCCGATGAATGATTTTCCGACTGACGTCATGAACTGATAATATGACATAATATGGATGAAAGAAGAATATCGGTTGCGGACTTTTGTTTCGCGGTGACAGGACCTTCCTATCTGCACTATATCGACAGATCGGGGGCATTTGCTGATTTCATGACTGAACAAGAGCCTGATTTTCATGTCAGATCCGTCCTGGACGAGACACAGGTACTCGGTTCGCACGAATATCGTGAGCGCGGGATATGTTATGAGATCAGTTTCGAGGGCATTGACTGCTCTTACGGGAAGGCCGGGAATGACATATATTTCGACATGAGATCACCTGACGGGAAGTCTGTGCTGGTCCTGCTGTGGACTCCGGGATCATCGGAAGTCAGGAGCACTGCCGGAAAGTATCCTCCATCCATGGTGAGGTTCGGATTGTGGATGGCTTTCAATATGCTGTGCATTACGCGAAAATGTGCAGCGGTGCACAGTTCTGTAAATGTATGCGACGGGGTGGCTGCCATGTTCCTCGGAGAGTCAGGAACAGGGAAAAGCACTCATACCAGGCTTCTCAGGGAAAGGTATCCTGAAATGTTCCTGCTGAATGACGACAGTCCGTTCGTCAGGGTTTACGATGACGGCAGGGTGTTCGTCTACGGTTCGCCGTGGAGTGGCAAGACTCCGTGTTACAGACAGGAAAAGTATCCGCTGAAGGCCATGGTCAGGCTCAGTCAGGCTCCGTACAACAGAATCGCTCTTCTGCCTGCGTTGCAGGCTATCGGTGCCTTGCTTCCTTCGGCTCCCCCTGCATTCAATTACGTGGACGAGACTTCTGACATGGTCTGCGATTTCATTTCGGAAGCTGTGTCGGCGGCTTCATTCTATCATTTGGAATGTCTTCCTGATACTGCCGCTGCGGAACTGACATATAATACAGTTTTCAGAGATGGAAGATAAGGAAAGGACAGGGACGATAGTCGTTCCGAATGACGTGTTTTTCGCGCATGTATGCGAAAGTCTGGCTGGAGGCCTGTCCGTGACTTTTACTGTGAAAGGGTACAGCATGTTCCCGTTCCTGCGTAATGAAAAGGACAGAGTCTGTCTGAAACCTTCCGATGGTAACGGATTGCAGACAGGGGATGTGATACTGTTCAGATATCACGGAAGATACATTCTCCACAGAATATATTCAGTGGAGAAGACACATGACGGATGTCCGCTCTATAAGACCATGGGGGACGGGAATGTGAAAGGGACGGAACATGCGCGTCCCGAAGATATCGCAGGGGTGATGGTGAAAAGGATGACTCCGGAAGGGAAAGTATGGGACTGCAGTTCCGGAACATGGAAGAGCTTTTCTTCGCTGTGGCGCAGGCTGCTTCCTGTCAGGAGGCTATTGCTGGCGGTCTTCAGACGTATTCTCCGTTGACGGCTTTACGTCGGCAGGTTTCGGTTTCGTGTTGAATGTGTTCATGGCCCTGTCCGGACCTACTGTGGCGAAAGCCTTGATGCCTGCGATGACTCTTTCGCATATTTCCGGCATCTGTTTTCTCTCGTCTTCGCTCAGTTCCCCGAGTACGAAATCTATCTGACCGCCGCGGCTGAAATTGTTGCCTATGCCGACACGGATCCGGGCATATTCCTGGCTGCCCAGCATTTCCGTAATGTTCGTCAGTCCGTTGTGCCCTCCGGCGCTGCCGTTCTTCCGCATGCGGAGTGTGCCGAACGGGAGATTCAGGTCATCCGAAATGATGATGATATGGTCCAGAGGAAGTTTCAGTTCATTCATCCAGTACCTGACGGCTTTCCCGCTCAGGTTCATGTATGTGGACGGTTTGAGAAGGGTGAACTTGCGTCCCTTGAATGATATTTCCGCCGTACTTCCGTATCTTCCAGACTGGAAAACAGTATTGGATGCCTGAACCCAGGCATCCAATACCATAAAACCCATGTTGTGTCTGGTATTTGAATATTCTGCGCCGATGTTTCCCAATCCGGCTACCAGAAAGTTCTCCATATACCTCCGGCTTCAGTCAATTAAGCGTTCTGCGCCTGTGCTGTAGCACGGGTAGCCCTAACCGAGCAGATGATGGTACCCTTAGGCGATACTATGTTGATGTTGTCATAGTGGAGGTCGCCTGCCACGATCTGCTTGCCGATCATCAGGTGTGTGGTATCCACTTCGAGACTGTCAGGCAGATTCTCTATGAGAGCGCTGACGCGGAGCTTGCGGGAAGAAACCAGAAGCTTGCCGCCGAGCTTGACACCCTCTGAGTGACCGGTGATCACTACAGGTACGTCTATCACTACCGGCTTGTCATCGGAGATGGCGAGGAAGTCCACATGAAGAGCTTCGTCGGTAACAGGATGCCACTGCACTTCGTGAAGCACGGCCTTGAACTTCTTTCCATCGTTGAGCTCGAGTTCCACGATGTAGGAATTAGGAGTGTGGGTAAGTGCTTTCAGATCTTTGGCCGATACCGTGAAGAGCACGTTCTCGATGCCTGAACCGTAAATGTTGCAAGGTACGAGTCCCTGCTTGCGGATGCTTTTTACTGTGGCCTTGTTGCCTGCCTCGCGGACAACGCCTTTCAATTCAATGTGTTTCATGTCCTTAAATTTGAAAATGTGTTACTCAGTCCGTTGCCGGACCCCATTGCACCAAAAGCCCTTCGGCTTTTAGGGGCTGCAAATATAAGAAAAAAACCGATATCAAAGCTTTTGATGCCGGTTTTTTTGTATTTTCCTGCCTTTCAGACTTGTGCGGCTTCCGTCAGTCGGAGATCCATCCGGTCGCCTGATTCCATTTGAAGCCTTTGTAATAACTGTTCAAATACTCCTGTATCGAGCCGGATACGGAGTTCGGCAGATACATGCTCAGACCGCAGTATGTGTCTATCTTATGGTTGATAAAGTACTCTGTGTGGTTCTTGTACAGGACGCAGTCGTCCAGTACGGCATCCACTTCGGCCATTTCGTCTTCGGATGATACCTGGGCGAGTATGTCGCGGAGATCGTAGAAATAGCGTGACTGGTAGTTAAGACTCTGGACCTGTGACAACTGTATTTCCGGAAGCAGATCGGCATGGCTGTCGAATATGTCTGCACAGACATTTGCGAGAGGGTCGAGCTTGCCGCAGTCCACTACCGAGATGAGGGCCGACCTGTACTGTCCGCTCTGCGAATTGTAGTGATCGAAATAGTCTTCTGCCACTCCGATCAGGTTTGAAGGGCTCTCATCCAGCAGCCGGCTGATGATATTCGTATATACCATGCCGTCAGCCAGGATTTCTTCGGAAGAAAATACCAGGTATCCGCACTTGTCCTTCAGTTCGTATGCTATCTCTATCCCTCCGGTCAGGCAGGCATCGAAGACGATATAGTGGAGTCTGAAAGGAATGGCTGCAGCGAAGTCCATGGCATCCATCTCGTTTTTTGTATATGCATCCTGTCCTATGCTTCTTTCGGGTTTCCCAGCCGAAGATGTGCCGTCATCGGAAGATGCGGAGTATGTCGTAAGCGAGAAGTTGGGCGGAAGCCACCCTGTGGAGTGGGATGAGAATATCATTCCGTATTCACTTGCCGGGAAATATTTCCTCACGTATTCCAGTACCTCCGTCAGGGTCTTTGTGTCGACTGCCCTGGTTTCTTCGGGCCATGTCCTTACAGTATCCCTCACTGTCTTTCCGTCCCTGTTCCTGAACAGGCGGATCAGGCAAGGGGGATTGTCCGTACGGTAGTCATAGTCGGATACGGAGTGATGTGCGAATACCAGCAGATTGTCGCTATATCCGAAATTGTCGGGAAGATAATTTTCGCAGATGTCGTCTATGTCATCGCGTAAGGCCGACGACAGGTTGTTGTACCCGGCCGAGTATACGAGCAGCGTCCTTTTTGCGTTTTCCGATGGCTGTCTGGTCGCAGGACTTCCGTGATTGTTCCAGAACCTTCTCTGGTAGGCAAAGTCCGGATCCAGGCCGTCTCCGCATGAGGTTGTTGTCAGGATGACAGCCAATACGGATGATATTATCGCTATGGTATTCCTTGTTTTCATCTTAATGATTGTTTTCCTTCCGGCGGAAAGTGAATCCCGGTCCCCGGAAGTTTTGCAAAACTACGTAAATTTTCCGAAAGTTTTGAAATTTTATTACTTTTGCAGGATGGGCATATTCTTGTGTCAGACAAGATATGGCCCGGCACCGGAACAATGAAATTGTTAATATTATTAATGGAAAATGAGTAAGGTAAGACAAATGATGGCAATGATGGGAACGGCAGCCATGCTGGCATCCTGCGGAGACGGAGGGCAGAAACCTCAGGGGGATTTCAAATACCTGATAGACGAATTCGCTGATCTCAAGATCATGCGGTATCAGATCCCGGGATGGGACGAGCTTTCCCTCAGACAGAAAGAGTACGTGTACCACCTCGGAGAAGCCGCCAAATACGGCCGGGATATCATCTGGATGCAGAACTGTGAAGTGAACCTTCCTATCAGGAAGGCAGTCGAGACTGTCATAGACAAATATGAAGGGGACAGGGACAGCAAGGACTATCAGGATTTCCTGGTTTATGCGAAAAGGCTTTTCTTCAGCAACGGCATTCATCATCATTATGCGGAAGACAAATTCTTCCCAGACTGTTCCCGGGAATATTTCAGGTCCCTGCTGGAATCCACAGGCCAGGCAGATGATGCAGACATGCTTCTGGACTGGATATACAACCCGGACGTTTTCCCTCAGCGCAAATCCATGGACAAGTCCGGAGATATCGTGGCTGAATCAGCCGTGAATTTCTATGACAATGTCACACGTGCCGAAGTGGAGAAATTCTACGCGGACATGGCAGATCCGGATGACCCGCAGCCGATATCATACGGTCTGAACAGCAAACTGGTGAAAGGGGACGACGGGGTGATCCGCGAAGAAGTCTACAGGATAGGCGGACTTTACGGGCCTGCACTCGAAAAGATTGTCGCGGAACTCGGGAAAGCCAGGGCTTTCGCGGAGAACGCGACACAGGAGAAATACATAGACCTGCTCATGGAGTATTACCGCACAGGTGATCTGAAACTCTGGGATGCATACAATATCGAATGGGTGAACGACACTCTCGGTACCGTAGATTTCGTGAACGGTTTCGTGGAGGACTACAATGATCCGCTCGGCAGGAAAGCCACTTGGGAAGGTCTGGTGAACATCAAGGACCATGCAGCTTCGGCCAGGACTGAAATCATCAGCGAAAACGCCCAGTGGTTCGAGGATCATTCTCCGGTGGACAGCAGATTCAAGAAACCGGTCGTGAAGGGAGTGTCCGCCAAGGTGATAGACGCCACCACTCTGGCAGGAGACTGCTATCCGTCCACTCCGATAGGAATCAATCTCCCTAATGCCGACTGGATCAGGCGGGACTACGGATCGAAATCCGTCACTATCGCGAACATCACCCACGCTTATGATCTGGCAGCACAGGAATCGCCTAACAGTACCCTGAAAGAGTTCGCATGGTCGGAAGAGGAAGTGGCCGCAGCGAAGAAATACCTTACTCTCACCGATGAAATCCATACGGATCTTCACGAATGTCTTGGACATGGCTCTGGCCAGCTTCTCCCGGGGACTTCAGCCAATGCTCTCGGAGAGTACAGTTCCACTCTCGAGGAGACACGTGCCGACCTGTTCGGACTTTATTATATCGCCGACCCGAAACTCGTGGAACTCGGTATCCTTCCGGATTCCGAGGCATGGAAGCCGCAGTATTCGAACTATATCAGGAACGGTCTGATGGTGCAGTTCACCCGTGTCGAGCTTGGAAAGAAGAATACGGAGGCACACATGCAGAACCGCAAGCTTATCGCCGAGTGGTGTTACGAGGCAGGGCAGGCTGACAATGTGATAGAAAAGAAAGTCCGTGACGGCAAGACTTATTTCGTCGTAAATGACTATGACGCGCTGCGCGGCCTGTTCGGAAAGCTTCTGGCGGAAGTCCAGAGGATCAAGTCGGAAGGTGACTATGAAGCAGGGAAGGCTCTGGTGGAGAAATATGCCGTCAATATCGATCCTGAACTCCACAAGGAAGTGCTCGAAAGGTATAAGGCCCTGAATCTCAAGCCATACGGCGGATTCGTGAACCCTGAAATCATTCCGGTGGAAAAGAACGGCAAGATAGTGGACTACAGGGTGGAATATCCTACGGACTATCTGGGCCAGATGATGGAATACGGCAGGAAATATTCGACGCTCTGATATGCTGTCACCGCGGCAGATAATCCCGGAGTACGGTTCTTATCTGAGGATAGAGAGGTCCATGTCGGAAAACACGGTATCGTCTTATGTTTCCGACCTGTCGCTTTTCTTCGACCATGCCGGAAAGGCTCCTGAAGAAATCTCTGCCGATGACATAGTGGCATATTTCAGTGACCGTCGGTCAATATCCAAAAGAACGCAGGCGCGCATATTGAGCGCCTTGCGTTCTTTTTTCAATTATCTGATACTGGAAGGCTATATCACCGACAATCCGTGCGATCGGGTCGATGCTCCCAAGACAGGCCGCAGACTCCCGGGAGTGCTTTCTGTCGATGAGATAAACGCAATGATCTCCTCGGTGGTTACCTCTTCATGGACAGGACTGAGGGACAGGGCCTTGCTGGAGGTGATGTACGGTTGCGGACTCAGGGTATCGGAGGCCGTGACTCTGAAGATATCGGATATTTTCTTCAGGGAAGGTTTCGTGCGCATCATCGGAAAGGGTGACAAGCAAAGGCTGGTCCCGCTTGGAGACATGGCATCTGAGGCTCTGGAGAGTTATCTGCAGGCCAGGCCTGAGCCTGATGACCCGAATAATTCGGATTATGTATTTCTGAATGTCCGAGGAAGCAGGCTGTCCCGAGTCTCGGCTTTCAATCTGGTGAAAAGCGCCGCCATGGCTGCAGGGATAACGAAGACTATCTCGCCGCATTCACTCAGGCATTCGTTCGCTACCCATCTGATAGCCAACGGTGCGGATTTGAGGGCGGTGCAGGAGATGCTCGGCCATGAAAGCATACTGACTACGGAGATTTATACGCACATAGATCCGGCCACATGGCAGGCTGTCATACTCAGATACCATCCCCGCTCTCATGATTGAGAGCCGATATATTCGTTGGCTTTGGCCAGAGCCGGAATGATATGAGGGAAAATATAATCTGTCCCTATTTCCGTGTCCAGCCCGAACTTGTGCAATGTAGCTCTGACTTGAGGATTTACTCCTGACAGAATGACGCGGATGCCTCTTTTTTCTGTTCTCTGACAGAAATTCCGCAGGTTTCTGATTCCGGTAGAATCCATAAACGAGACTTTTCTCATTCTGACAATCCTGACTTTTATCCCGCTTTTCCGGCCTTCCTCAAGTTCTTCGAGCCTGCTTGCCAGTCCGAAGAAGAAAGGGCCGTCAATCTCGTAGACTTCCACTCCTGAAGGAATATCGAGAAATTCAGTGTCATCTGTCCTGACAGTTTCTTCATCTTCCGTGGCGGCGATATGATCATCATCCAGCACTTTGATGGATGAAGTTTCCATGACACGTTTTACAAACAGCACTACCGCGAGCAGGACACCCACCTCTATGGCCACAGTCAGGTCTACGAGGACTGTCAGGAAAAATGTGATAAGAAGTACTGCCACATCAGACCTGTCTGCCTTGAGCAGATAACGGAAAGTGCGCCACTCGCTCATGTTGTACGCCACTACGACAAGGATTGCCGCAAGGCAGGAAAGCGGAACGTATATTACATAGGGCATAAGGAAGAGATAGATCAGCAGAAGCACTGCCGCATGCACGATGCCTGTTACCGGGGACTTCCCGCCGTTGTTTATGCCGGCCATGGTTCTGGCGAGGGCTCCGGTCGCAGGAATACCGCCGAACAGCGGTGCTATGATATTGGCTATGCCTTGTCCTATCAGTTCCGTATTGGAGTCATGCCTATGTCCTGTCACGCCATCGGCTACCATGGCTGCAAGCAATGATTCGACAGCGCAGAGTATCGCTATCGTAAAGGCCGGTGACACCAGTTCCTTTATTGTATCATAATCGAATTGCGGAGCCGTGGGCTTTGGCAGAGGAAGTCCCTCCGCGAGTTCAGGAAATTTTGAGCCGATGGTCGCGAATTCCATTCCCGCGAATCTGCCCAGAAGAAGCGATGCGGCGGTAGCCAGGACAAGGGCGATGAGGGAGCCTGGGATCTTTTTGTTGAATTTTCCCCAGAATATTATCACCAGCAGGCAGCACAGGCTCATGACGGTCTCCGCCGGATCGGCTGACCCGATATTGGTTATGTAACATGTCCATTCAGGTATGAACCCGGAAGGTACCTGTACATCAAGTCCTATGAAATCCTTTATCTGTGTGGAAAATATTGTCAGGGCTATTCCGCTGGTGAACCCGACGACGATAGGATATGGTATGAACTTGAAAATGGCTCCCATACGGCACAGTCCCATCACTGCCAGTATCACCCCGGCCATGATGGTGGCTATGATCAGTCCCTGCATCCCGTATTGGGCGACTATGCCGGACACTATGACGATGAATGCTCCGGTCGGGCCTCCGATAAGATACCTTGAGCCTCCGAACATTGAAACGAGAAATCCCGCTACTATGGCTGTTATAAGCCCCTGCTGCGGTGAAACTCCGCTTGCGATACCGAAAGCTATCGCCAGCGGCAAGGCTATTATGCCGACAATCACGCCGGCCGCAAGATCAGAAGCGAATATCGACCGGCTATATCGTCCTTTTTTGAAAAGGGTGAAAAATTTAGGCCGGAAAGTTTTTCCAAGATCAAATTCCATATCGTATTTATCGTATTTTCTGAAAAAAGTTTCAGTTATCCGTACTGTCGGAGTCTTTCCTGACAGCTTCGTTGTAGCAGTGTCTGCAGAGTGGCTCATATACGTCCTTTTCACCGAGAACCACCAGATCCCCGTTCTTTGAAAGACGGTGCGAGTTGTTGGCAGGGCTTCCGCACTTCACGCAGATGGCATGTACTTTCTGTACGTCTTCCGCGACGGCCATCAGTGCCGGCATCGGTCCGAACGGCATACCTGCAAAATCAGTATCCAGTCCTGCTATTATCACCCTGATGCCCCTGTTCGCCAGAGTCTGGGCCACTTCCACAATGGTGTCGTCGAAGAACTGCGCTTCATCTATTCCTACCACATCCACATCGCTGGATAGCAGCAGCATGCTGGCAGGCGTGTCTATCGGGGTCGACGGAATACTGTGGAAATCATGCGAAACTACCTGGTCATCGGAATATCTGACATCGATGGCCGGTTTGTAGATTTCCACTTTCTGGTTGGCAAACTGTGCCCGTTTGAGCCTTCTTATGAGCTCTTCCGTCTTTCCTGAAAACATGGAACCGCAGATCACCTCGATGGAGCCTGCTTTTTTTACACATTCTGAAAACATTTCACTAAATTTGCATTTCGGGGATGCAAAGATAGACAAATTTTACTCATGGGGAAACTTTATATAGTCCCGACTCCGGTCGGAAATCTGGAAGACATGACTTTCAGGGCGGTGAATGTCCTGAAATCCGTGGATCTGATCCTGGCGGAAGACACCAGGACCAGTTCGGTCCTGCTCAGGCATTACGATATCCACGGACGGCTGGAGTCTCATCATAAGTTCAACGAGCACAAGACAGTGGCCGTCATCAGGGAGAGGATTCTCGCAGGGATGAACGTGGCTCTGATCAGCGATGCAGGCACTCCGGGGATTTCCGATCCGGGTTTTCTGCTTGTCAGGACTTGCGTGGAGGAAGGTATAGAAGTGGAGACACTCCCCGGGGCTACAGCATTCGTTCCTGCTCTGGTCAGTTCGGGTTTTCCGTGCGACCGTTTCTGCTTCGAGGGCTTCCTGCCTGTGAAGAAAGGGCGGCAGTCCAGGCTTTCGGAACTTTCCACGGAGCACAGGACCATGATATTCTACGAATCGCCTTACCGTCTGGTGAAGACGCTTGAGCAGTTTGCGGAGTATTTCGGGGCGGAACGCGGCTGTTCTGTAGCCAGGGAAATATCGAAGAAATTCGAAGAGCACAGGCGCGGGACATTGGAAGATGTGGCCCAATGGTATTCCGCACATGAGCCGAAAGGCGAAATAGTCATCATAGTGGAGGGGACTCCTGAAAAGGAGAAAGTGAAGGAGAAGAAAAAATGGAAAACGGAAGAAGAGACTCCGGAAGAGAAGAACGGAAAGGTCTGAAATCATCATTCGCGGCAGGAGTCGCCGCACTCGTGTTTCTGGTCATAGGCTATCAGTCGGCACTTTTCATACACAAGGCTTCGGTACTGAAGATTCTGGAGAACAAGGACGCTCCGGATACCGTCTTCGTGATAGACAGGGAACTGGCGGAAAGCATACTGCTGCCGCTTCCTGCCGACAGGCTCGAAACCATGCGCAAGACCAGGCATGGAAGAGAGGTCTATATGGTGAAAAAGGAATCGTCACATTCCCGGCAGGTCAAGGCTGTCCGGGAAAAGGCTGCCCCGAAAAGCGTGGAGAATTTCAGGTTTGATCCGAACACGGTCGCGGTTCCTGATCTTGTAAGGCTCGGTTTCACCGAACGTCAGGCAGTCTCCATAGACAATTACAGGAAAAAAGGAGGAATTTTCAGGCGCAAGTCGGATTTTGCGAAGTCCTTTGTCGTGGCGGACTCTGTCTATGCCCGTCTGGAGCCGTACATCGATATCCCGTTGCTTGATCTGAATCTGGCTGATTCGGCGGCGTTTGACCGTCTTCCCGGGATAGGAGGTTATTTTGCGGCGAAGATGGTGGAGTTCCGCCGGCAGCTCGGAGGTTCATATTCCAGCAAGGAGCAGCTTATGGATATCCGGCGTTTCGACCGGGAGAAGTTCGATGCCCTTTCGGATCTGGTTGTCGTCTCTGACGACAATGTCAGACCTTATCCTTTATGGACTTTGCCTGCCGATTCCCTTAAACAGCATCCGTACATAGGTTCATATGCCGCACGGGGGATTGTAATCTACCGGGAAAACAATCCACGGTCGGAGTGGACTGTGGAAGGGCTAGCGGAGGCCGGTGTCCTCAAACCGGAAATGGCAGCGAAGCTTTCACGCTGCCGTATCCTGTCTCCGTAGCTGTCTTGCTGTCATTCGTGGAATGGATATTTGCGGATGGTGTTGCCCGGACTGTTGACTCCCGGAAGGGAGTTGTATTTTCTGTCCGGGCAACACCACCCGCAAAACTATCATTTCAAGAACCTTTTGATCAGTTTCTCCTTGGTCGCCGAATACGGCTGATACCTCATCGGAAGATCAAGCCAGAACGGCTTGTCCACGATGCTCTTCAGGTGAGAAAAAGTTTCGAATCCGAAACGGCCGTGATACTGTCCCATGCCGCTTTCTCCCACTCCTCCGAACGGGAGTGACTCCGAGGCCAGGTGAATGATCGTGTCGTTCACGCATCCTCCTCCGAAATGCAGACCCGAAAGGAAAAACTCTTTCTGCTTCCTGTCTTTCGTGAACAGATATGCCGCCAAAGGTCTTGGATGGTTCTCGACATAGCGGATGACCTCTTCAGGTTCCTTGTATGTCAGTACCGGCATCAGCGGTCCGAAAATTTCTTCCTGCATGATCCTGACATTGTCACAGTCCTTGTCCGATATGTTTCCGAGCCGGAAAACCGCCGGGGATATCTTCATCCTTTCTTCGTCAGTGAAACCACCGAATATGCATTTTCCTCTGATTTCCTCCATCATACTGCACAGACGGTCGAAATGTTTCCGGTTTATGATTTTTCCATAGTCGGGATTTGCCAGCTGGTCGAGTCCGTACATCCCGAGGATTTCCCTTTTGCAGTTTTCCAGGAAACTGTCCACGATGCTTTCGTGGACAATGACGTAGTCCGGAGCTACGCAGGTCTGCCCGCAGTTGAGGTATTTCCCGAATACTGTCCGGGCAGCGGATACTCTGACATCTGCCGACGGCGTGATTATCACAGGGCTTTTCCCACCCAGTTCGAGGGTGACCGGGGTGAGATGGCGCGATGCCTTTTCCATCACCAGCCGTCCTACGGTCTTGCTACCGGTGAAAAAGATATAGTCGAATTTCTGTTCCAGCAGGTCAGAATTCACATCGCGTCCTCCTTCCACTACTGCGGCTTCTTCTTCGGTGAAGACAGCGTTGACCAGTTTTTTGACTGCCGCCGATGTGGCAGGGGAGTAGGCGCTCGGCTTCAGAATGACCGTATTCCCGGCTGCAATGGCACTGACCAGAGGTGACATGCAGAGCAGGAAAGGGTAGTTCCACGGACTCATGATCAGGACATTGCCGTAAGGCTCATGGATGATCCTGCTGCAGGCAGGGAATTGTGAAAGCGGGGTTCTGACCCGGCGAGGCCTGCTCCATCTTTTCAGATTCCGTATGGCGCAGGACAGTTCAGACAAGGTCATTCCGATTTCCGTCATGTAGGCTTCGGTCCGGCTTTTTCCCAGGTCTTGCGCCAGGGCAGCCGATATTTCTTCTTCCCCGGACATTATTTCTTGCCTGAGCTTTTCCAGCCTTTCAAGTCTCCTGTTTACGGAAAGAGTCCCTCCTGACCGGAAGAACTCTCTCTGTCTTTCCAAAATTTCCATATCGAATCCTTTCTGTTTTATCGGTGTGGAATTTATTTCAGATTATGAACGATTTTATATAATTGTTTGGAGAATAAATATTTAACCGAGTATCTGAAAATAATGGTAACGATTTACTGTCAAATAACACTTTATGCAAAAGTAGTCAAAATCTACATCCGGGCAAAACCATTGGCTATTTTTAGTCGTAATTAGTCGTAATTAGTCGTAATTAGTCGTAATTCGACATATTTGGTTGGAAAGTATCGATTTATGACTTAGCATACCACATCCTGCCTTTAAGAATAATTATCCCTGCTTCTTTCATTTCCACAAGAATGTTCCCGACCATTCGTTCCTGCTGTTCCGGAGTCTTGGTTTTAGGAAGCACATCTTTGAGATAGTCAAATATCGCATCTCGCTTGGTTCCTGCCGAACCAGCATTTTGAAGATACTGCAAAATCATTTGTTGGAGTTTACCTTTATCCAGTCCTCTGGTGCGAGTATAATCTGGCAACTGTTTTGTCTTTTTAGCTATATCAAGGGATATGCTATATTCAGAAACAGTCCCTTCTAAAAGTCCTCTATTCAATAAGTCTATCACATTCGCTTCAGAAATTCGACGTCCTTTTTGTACTGAGTCCAAAAGAATACAATCCTCCAATGTCAATGTGTTGTTTTCCTTGAGTAGCTGTGTGTATTTTTCATTGATAGTATTTCCATATATTGTCACACCAACCTCTTTATTCAATACATCTATTTCGTAATCCGGCATCGGGAAATGGCGACGCCTTTGTTCATTGAACATCTTTTTAATGCCACGGCTTACGGTGTCTATCATGTTGAAATTCACCATTGCACGACAAAGACACTCATTTCGGAAATGACGTTGAGGCCCTTTGGTTTCCAAAGCCTTTTGCAAAGTGCCAGGAATAAAACTACCTCCATTTGCATAGTAAAGCCATCCCGGATTTTCTACAAAATTGATACGTTGCTGTAAAGTATAATCCTGATGTGCAATGGCATTATGCAGTGCCTCACGAATAGTGTAGTCGTCATATTGCTTCATTGTTTCCGGGAATAGTGTTCCTCCTGGCAATTCCCTCATTGTCAGATTGTGTATTTTGCTCAAGATTTTGTCAACTGTGAGAATAAATGGAGCAGTGAAATGTTCATAATCTATGACATTTTGGAATTCATCCCGTAAAGTCCATGTGACTTCAACTACAGCAGGACGAAGTTTAAGTACAGAAACAGGTTTACCCAACAGAATAATGGCTGCACGAGTCAGTTTTCCATCTGTCATTATTCCACTATTGGAAAGAAAATCTTCCACTGTCCATGTGTCAATTTCCTCAGAAGAAATATTGGAAGAATGTACCTTTTTGAACATAATACGAGCTTTTGCTACAGCCAATTCATCCAAATCCGCTATTGTCGCATTAGGAACAATTTCTGCGGACCAATCTTTGGCTTCAAAGACAGGTTCTTCCAGAATAACGGCAAGCCGTTCTTGTGTCATCTCTACCAATGAATCTTCGACACGCTGCCACGCTTTTTTATGAGCATAAACTGGACGTCGAGATAAATGTTTTGGAATATGGATTATCCAAACCGTCTTATGTGTATCCTCTGTAGTATATTCGTCGATACTCAATCCTTCGGAAGAAAGATTGGTACAATGCTCTATCAGTTTCCATACAGCAGATTGGGCATTCAAATTAAATTTGGATAAATCTGTCCCAACAATTGCCAGTGTTTTATCCTGCACTCCGATAACAAGATGACCTCCCTCCATATTGGCTATGGCGGATACATATGAAATTACATCATTTTTTTCATCTCCGGCAAAGGAATTCTTGAGATTTTTCATCTCTTTCCACTCACAGCGTGCATTCTCTTGCGGAAACTCACGGAGTAAATATTTTTGAAGTTCTTTTGCTGTCATAATTAATGAGATTTAATTTTTGACCAAATGTTTAGTCCTAAATTAAAAATCCCCAAAATCCGCCTAAACCACCAATTATCTGAATCTTTTTCGTATTTTCCCGGGCTGTAAAATTAACTTATCGAGAATTGTCGAAAGCTATGATAAATTATGTATATTGTTGAAATATGGTAACTTAGGATGTATGATCGTCCATACCCACGTAAACCGTTCATGAGAATGTTTTGTGGACATTCGAAAGTAAGCAGCATCGTATACGTGGAAGAGATTTACCGGCCCGATCATTCACGATCTGTATAAGCAAAGGTATTGTATGATAGGTGTGGAATTTATTTCCGGCACTGTTTTTTCTGTGCCGGAAAAAATTCCACACCGATATTACATCCTCAGAAAGATTTGAAACCCACTGCCTTTCTCACCTGAGAAAGCGTAGCCGCAGCACTCTCCCTGGCTCTCTCACGACCTGAAGCCACCACCTTGGACAGATAAGCATCATCATTGTATATGGCATCAATCCTATCCCTGATAGGCAGGGTCATCTTGCAGATATCTGCCGCCAGCTGCTTCTTCAAATCTCCGTATCTGATGCTGCAGTCATTCCATTTTTCTGTGAAATAGTCCACTGTAGACTGGTCCGATACGAGTTTCAGCAGGGTAAACAGATTCCCTATCACCTCTGGCATAGGCGAATCCGGCTCTGCAGGACCAGAATCCGTCACGGCCTTCATCACTTTCTTCGTGATGGTCTTTTCGTCATCGTAGAGGTAAATGCCGTTCCCGTTGCTCTTTCCCATCTTTCCGCTGCCGTCCAGTCCGGGCACTTTCACCGCCCCTCCGCTGAATACGAGATTCCGCGGCTCCGGAAAGACTTCTTCCCCGTACATGTTGTTGAACCTGCGGGCGAAAACCCTGGCCAGCTCCAGATGCTGCTCCTGATCCTTCCCTACAGGTACCCACTGTGCCCTGTGTACCAGAATGTCCGAAGCCATCAGCACCGGGTAGGTAAGCAGGCCTGCATTTACGTTGTTCGGATTCTGGCGTACCTTTTCCTTGAAAGTGACCGTCCTTTCCAGTTCTCCGACATATGCTATCATATTGAGGAGTACATACAGTTCGCTTATTTCCGGCACATCGCTCTGGATGTATATGGCCGATTTCTCGGGATCGAGTCCTGCAGCCAGATATTCTGCCAGAATGGTCTTCACGCTCGCATGGAAATCATCCGGATGAGGATGGGTCGTGAGCGAATGAAGGTCTGCGATGAAGAAGAAGCATTTGTATTCGTCCTGTATCCTGACGAAGTTTCTCAACGCACCGAAATAGTTTCCAAGATGAAGATGCCCTGTCGAGCGTATTCCGCTTAATACTGTATCCATTTCCCTAGTCCTTTATGTTAGCCATCGCTTCCCTGATCTTTCCTTCTATCTCTTCGCTCAACTCCACATTGTCGGTGAGAAGCTGTTTGACCGCTTCGCGACCCTGTGCCAGCCGGGTGTCATTATAGCTGAACCATGATCCGCTCTTCTTGATGATGTCGAATTCCACACCGAGATCTATGATCTCCCCGATATGCGAGATGCCTTCTCCGAAGACAATGTCGAATTCCGCCTTCTTGAAAGGAGGGGCCAGCTTGTTCTTCACGATCTTCACCCTGGTCCTGTTTCCGAGAGCTTCTTCTCCGTCTTTGATCTGGGTAGTGCGGCGCACGTCCACACGTACCGAGGCGTAGAATTTCAGTGCGTTTCCTCCTGTGGTGGTCTCCGGGTTTCCGAACATCACGCCGATCTTGTCGCGCAGCTGGTTGATGAATATGCAGCAGGTATTCGTCTTGCTGATATTGGCGGTAAGTTTCCTGAGCGCCTGGCTCATCAGCCTGGCCTGGAGCCCCATCTTCGAGTCACCCATCTCTCCTTCTATCTCGGCCTTAGGGGTCAGTGCGGCCACGGAGTCTATGACGATGATGTCTATGGCACCGGAGCGGATCAGGTTGTCCGCTATCTCCAGGGCCTGCTCTCCGTTGTCCGGCTGGGATATGAGCAGGGTTTCCAGGTTTACGCCGAGATTCTTCGCGTAGGTCCTGTCGAAAGCGTGTTCCGCATCTATGATAGCTGCTATGCCTCCCTGTTTCTGTGCCTGAGCTATCGCGTGGATCGCCAGTGTGGTCTTTCCGCTCGATTCAGGCCCGAAGATTTCTATTACACGTCCGCGCGGATATCCGCCGATGCCCAATGCATGGTCGAGGGCAATTGAGCCGCTCGGGATTACTGACACTTCCCATTTAGGCTGGTCTTCCCCCATCTTCATGATCGCACCTTTCCCGTAATCTTTCTCGATCTTGTCGATAGTAGCCTGCAGTGCTTTCAGCTTCGCTGCGCTCACATCGACATTTTCCTTTTCAACTTCTTTAGCCATAAATGTCTGTTTTATTTTCATTTTCCGGCTCCGGACTTTCCGGCAGCCATAATTTTACAAAGATACAAAAAATATTATGAGGAAGACCAAAAAGGGTACTATATTGTTCCCCATAAACCCATGTACCTGAGCATGAATTCGACACCGCCCAGGACGTGTCCTGACAGGGTCAGGTCGGTCAGGGTGGACGAACTCCAGGAGTTGTGTGCGTTTACCGCATTGGAATAAGGCACGAAGTCGTCTTGAGGGGAATGGTACAGGTATACAGGAACTTGCGGCGGTACGGACGAGTATATCAATGAATTTTTCCGAAGCGCACCGACGATGGCGATGACATCGGCGTTCCCGTTGAACTCAGGTCCGGCAAAGAAATCCTGGTGTATCACCTTGGTGATGTCGCTGCCTAATGCATCGTGCCATTCGGAAAGCGGCCGCGAAGAGAACATTCCGTTCAGGCCGTTTTCAATGACTTCCGGAGCATACAGGTTCTCGTCGCTGACTTTAAGCTGTTCTCCGTATGCCATGCCGCGGATCAGATACGGGGCATATCCTGTTTGCGAGTACGGCACGGGGCCATCCTGACCGGACAGGAAGGTCTGCAGAATACTTTCCAGGTCGTACGGACCTCCTCCGGCGTATACCGCCCTGACACTTCCGGCCAGTCCGCGCCTGTCCAGTTCAAACAATGTGGCCATGGAGGCTTGTCCCCCTTGCGAGTAGCCTACCAGTTCTATGTCATCGTCGGTTTCCGTGACCGATTTCCGCTGCAGGTATTCCCTCGCCGCTTCAATCATGTCTGCGCAGGCGGTGCCTGTCAGCCTGTCGTGCAGATACGGATGCATGCGGTCCGGTGTCTGGCTGGACCCATATCCGATGTAGTCGGCCATGACTATGACATGTCCGCGGACGACGGGCAGCATTTCGTAGTAGAAAATCTGTTCCGAAGGGGCGTCTTCCATGTCGAGTGTCCCGTGCTGGATACTTGTCAGGTGGTCGTATGAGGTGGTTCCGTGCGGCATGGCTATGACTCCGGAAGCTGTTATCGGATTTCCGTCCACGCCGGTGGTGGAATATTCGATGGCGGCAACATCCACATCGCACATCAGCAGAGAGATGAGTTCTGCAGGCAGACTGATGCCCTGGCTGGTAATGAAGTCGGCTGTCATTTCAGCCAGTTCTTCCTTTTCGAAACTGGTTTCCGAGAGTATGCCGGTCAGTCTTCCGGTTTTTGCAGGAATTTCATCCAAAGGGATTTCTTCGTGGTCACATGCTGCTGCCAGAAGCAGGAACAGCAGGACCGTCAGTTTGCTTGCAATATGCCTGTTCATTTTTCCGTTTGTTTTATCTGTTCGCCGGTTGGTCAAAATCGCTGTAAAATTAATCATTTATTCTTACATTTGCAGGAATATATTTGCGGATGGATATGAAGATCAGATTGCTTGGAAAGACTCCGGAAGAATTGAAAAGAATAGCAGCAGGGGTAGGTCTGCCGGCCTATACCGGCGGTCAGATGGCCCGGTGGATGTACCGGAAAAAGGTACGTTCGATAGAGGAGATGACTGATATTCCGAAGGCAGGCAGGGAAAAGCTTTCGGAAAAATACGAAGTCGGGGTGATTCAGTACACCGACCTTCAGATTTCCAGGGACGGTACCAGAAAATATCTTTTTCCTGTCAGATGTTCCAGAAAGGAAGGTTTCGCCCTCGCTGATGATTGTCTGGTGGAGGAAGATTCCCTGGAGTCAGGTGCGGTGGAAGCCGTGATGATTCCAGATGATGACAGGGCGACCCTGTGCGTCTCTTCCCAGTCAGGATGCCGGATGGGGTGCAAGTTCTGCATGACAGGACGGCAGGGATTCCACGGGCATCTGTCGGTAGCGGATATCCTGTCCCAGTTTCTGGCCGTGAAAGAGTCGGACCGTCTCACGAATGCCGTATTCATGGGAATGGGGGAGCCTCTGGACAATTATGAAAATGTCATGCGTGTCATCGAAGTCCTTACGGCGGAGTGGGGATTCGGCTGGAGTCCGAAAAGAATCACGCTTTCGACCATAGGGGTGCTTCCTGCCCTGAAAAGATATCTGGAAGAGAGCCGCTGCCATCTTGCCGTCAGTCTTCACGACCCTTTCCCGGAAGAGCGTTTCACGATCATGCCCGTAGAGAAAGCATTCGATATCAGGGATATACTGGAACTAGTCAGACGATATGACTTTACCGGACAGAGAAGGGTGAGTTTCGAATATACGATGTTTGCCGGGTTCAATGATTCGTTGCGCCATGCGGATGCCCTGAGCCGTCTGCTCAAGGGACTGGAGTGCCGGGTGAATCTCATCAGGTTCCACAAGATTCCGGATTTCCCGTATGACTGTCCTTCAGATGCCGTCATCAGAAGATTCCAGGAACGTCTCGGCGAAAACGGAATATTGGCTACAGTCAGGGCCTCCAGAGGAGAAGACATACTCGCTGCCTGCGGAATGCTGGCAGGCAAACACAAGGAATGAACATGAGTCTGAAAATATTGGTGATAACAGTGCTGTCGGCGATATCGGCATTGTCCGTAGCGGCAGCGCAGGACACCCGTACATGGCCGGTACAGGAGGGTGACAGGAAGGATATTGTCAGGAATCTGACAGCCAGACCTTATCCTCTGACCGGGGCTGATTCCGTTTCTATCGTCAGGGTCAGGGCCAGAATGGACAGCATACGGCAGAGCAGGCCTGCAGTAGCACTCGTGCTTAGCGGCGGCGGAGCCAAGGGTGCGGCCCAGATAGGGGTCCTGAAGTATCTGGAATCCATCGATATGCCGATAGACATGGTGCTTGGAACCAGTATGGGCGGACTGATAGGCGGTATCTATGCTCTGGGGTACACTGCAGACCAGATAGATTCCATCATCAGGACTGTGGACTGGACCATGGCCATGAGCGATGCGGTTCCGAGGGAATACATCTCTTATTCCGAGTCCAAGTACAGGGAAAGATATGTCCTGTCCATACCGTTTTACTATGATACGGACTACTACAAGTCTCTTCTGGAGGATGAGATGAGGTATGTGGACACGAAAAGGCATGAGGAGCTTATCAGCCTGGGGGCCGACGCCGGAAAACCGCAGGATATGATCAAGAACAACCTTCTCGGCAGTCTTCCGTCAGGCTATATTTTCGGGCAGAATGTCTACAACCTGATAAACGGCCTTTCCGTAGGCTACCAGGACAGTATCAATTTCTCGTCGCTTCCGATTCCTTTCGTCTGCGTGGCTACCGAGATGGTCAGCGGTACGGCCAAATACTGGCACAGCGGATATTTTTCCACGGCGATGCGTTCTACCATGTCGATTCCGGGTGTGTTCGCTCCGGTGAAGGTAGACGGGATGGTGCTGGTAGACGGAGGCATGAGGGACAACTATCCTACGGCTATGGCCAGGGCGCTGGGCGCTGACATCGTGATCGGAGTGGAGGTCTCGACAGACAGGAAACAGTACAACGAAATAAACAACATCGGGGATATCATCAGCCAGGGAATAGACATGCTCGGCCGGTCCGTCTATGAGCAGAACATGACCCTGGCCGACATAAACATCCATCCTCATCTGCCGGAATACGACATGATGAGTTTCGATGCGGAAAGCATAGACCGGATAATTCATGAGGGCTATGTGGCCGCATACAGGAACGAAGCGAAGCTGTCGGCTATAAAGGCCAGGGTCGGCGCTGATTCTCTCGTACTGCACAATGCGAAAGCCATCGATCTGAACATGAGGCCTGTAGTGGTGTCGGAAGTCGATATCAGGGGTGTGGGTGACCGGGAGAAAGCCATCCTGATGCGCCGGATAGACATACAGCCCGGAGATACTGTCAGCCGGTCTGAGGTGGAGCATGTAGTCGCAGGGATTTTCGGAACGCAGTGCTATGACTACGTGACTTATGAAATGGAAGGTGATTCGGAACCGTTCAGGCTGGTTCTGAACTGCAAGCCCGGTCCTGTTCATCAGCTTGGCGTGGGCCTGAGACTGGATTCGGAAGAACTGGTTTCCGTGCTGCTCAATGTCGGGCTCAACGCCCACAGACTCCAGGGGTCGAAATATGATTTTACAGGAAGGATAAGCGTGAATCCGTATTTCAGGTTCCATTACTCCTATGATTCACCCAAGACTCCGACCTTGAACGCTACGGCGTCTGTCAGGTGGACAGACCTGAATTTCCTGAGTTTCCTCGATTATTCTCCTGCCAGGTTCAACCTCAGTTACCTGAATGTCAGACAGGAGTTCTACCTCTCGAACATGAAATGGTCGATGTTCGACGTGAAGGCCGGAATCAGGAACGACTATTTCAATGTCCGTTCCGCCATGTCGGAAGGCAGCGTTTTCGGAGATTATGACCTGGACCAGCTCAGAAATGACTATGTGTCGCTTTTCCTGGACGCGGACAGCGACAATTTCGATGACGGGTATTTCCCGTCGCACGGGTATTCCGTAGGTCTTTCCTATTCCTGGACTTTTGCCGGTTTTCCATACAGGTTCAACAACTTCCACGCTGTCCGTCTGGATGGCAAGGTGGTGGTTCCCGGAGGCGATGTCTTCGCTTTCATTCCGTCAGTGAATTTTCGCTTCCTTTTCGGCAGCGATGTCCCTCTGGCTTATGTCAACGCCATGGGAGGCAGCATACCGGGAAGATATATCGACCAGCAGATGCCTTTCATAGGAGTGAACAACGTTTCAGCCATGAGGAATATCCTGACCGTATTCCGGACCGACTACCGTTTCAGGCTTGCCAGAAACCATTATCTTACGGGAATCCTGAACTATGCAAGGGACTGCGATGATTTTTCCACTTATACGAAGGGGCCTGGCTTTTTCGGTGCCGGCCTGGAATATTCGTTCGATTCCATTTTGGGGCCGTTATCGGCCAATATCCACTGGTCGAGTCTGACCAGGAAGGTCGGTTTTTACATCAATATAGGTTACTGGTTCTGATTATGGATGAAAAAGGCAGGATATTGCTTGGAAGGATGATGGCCTTGTGTTCGAAGAGAGAGTATTGCGAGGCGGACATCAGGTCCAGACTTTCGAAAGCGGTGAAAGATGACATGGAGATTGCCGCGGATGCGGCCTCATGGGCGCAGGAAGCGGACGAAATCATTGATTTGCTGAAAAAGGAAAAGTTTATCGATGATTTCCGCTATGCGAAGGCTTATGCGAGGGACAAGTCGGCGATATCGGGTTGGGGGAGAGTGAAGATCCGGCACGGCCTGGCTGCCAGAGGCGTGTCGAAGGAAGCTGTCGCGGAAGCACTCTCGGAAATGGAAGGAAATCCGGGAATGGCACGGCTGGAGAAGGCGTTGCGGTCGAAGGCCGGAGCTCTGAAGGATGACCCGCAGTGCAGGTACAAGCTTCTGCGTTTCGCTCTGGGTCGAGGTTATGAATACGGGGAAATCAGAGGTCTGGTGGATGACGTGCTGAAAAAAACTGAATAGAAAAATTTCATGGATATGACAAGATACAGGAAACTTGCCGTGGAGGAGATCTCCAGGCTCGAAGCGAGGATGTGTACTGCAGCAGACTGGAATGATGTGGAGGTGGCTGACGGTTTTTCTACGGAATACGTGTATTGCACCAGGTTTTCGGGGAAAGTGAGACTTGGCCGTTTCGCGAAGGAATTCGAGATGCCGGGAGGAATCAGAAAACATTCCGGGCTGTATCACGCCACATTGCATAATGTGACGGTGGGGGATGACTGCTATATAGAAAACGTGAAGAATTACATAGCTAATTATGAAATAGGGCACGACTGTTTCATAGAGAACGTGGATATCATCTTCGTGGACGGTCCTACCAGCTTCGGAAACGGTGTGGAGGTCTCTGTCCTGAATGAGACCGGCGGACGGGAAGTGATGATCCATGACCATCTTTCCGCGCATCAGGCGTATTTCATGGCACTGTACAGGCACCGTCCGGATCTGATAATCGCTCTGAAGGATATCGTGGCAGGGTATGTGGAGTCCGTGACATCGGATGTGGGTCTGATCGCCCCGCATGTGACTATCGTGGATGCCGGCTATATCAAGAACGTGAAGATAGGGGAGTACTGCAAGATCGAAGGCACGGGACGGCTGAAAAACGGCAGCATAAACAGCAACATCCATGCGCCTGTCCACGTGGGGGTGGGGGTCATAGCGGATGACTTCATCATCTGCAGCGGGTCTTCCGTGGAGGACCGTTCCACTATCTCCAGATGCTTTATCGGCCAGTCCTGCCATATCGGCTATACTTATTCGGCATCGGATTCGCTTTTCTTCTGCAACTGCCACGGTGACAACGGAGAAGCCTGCGCCATCTTCGCAGGGCCGTTCACAGTGACGCATCACAAGTCCACGCTCCTGATTGCCGGCATGTTCTCGTTCATGAATGCCGGTTCCGGTTCGAACCAGAGCAACCACATGTACAAGCTGGGTCCTATCCATCAGGGAATAATGGAGCGTGGGGCGAAGACAGCCTCGGATTCGTACCTGTTGTGGCCGGCTAAGGTGGGGGCTTTTTCCCTCGTGATGGGGCGGCATGTCTCGCATCAGGATACTTCCGATCTTCCGTTTTCGTATCTGATCGAGCAGCAGAACACTTCATATATTTTCCCAGGAGTGAATCTGCGTAGTGTCGGTACGATCAGGGATGCCCAGAAATGGCCGAAACGCGACGGCCGTACCGATCCGGACAAACTCGAGTGCATAAACTACAATCTTCTGAGTCCCTATACTATCCAGAAGATGTTCAATGCGGTAGCCATATTGAAGGATCTGGTCCGTGTCTCCGGAGAGACTTCCGACACGTATTCCTACCAGAGTGCGAAGATCCGGAATTCGTCTCTGCACAAGGGGCTCCGCTTTTACGATCTGGCCATAAACAAGTTTCTCGGGAACTCCCTGATCAAAAGGCTGGAGACCGTGCCTGACGGCAATATTGACGCGATCCGCGCCAGACTTCGTCCGGATACCCCTGTCGGCCGGGGCCAATGGGTGGATATTTCCGGCCTGATAGCCCCAAAGTCGGAAATCGATGCCCTGATAGAGGATATCGAAGCCGGAAATCTGACCGATGTCAGGGAAATCAACGCCAGATTCGCCGACATACATTCATATTATTATACATACGAATGGACCTGGGCGTACGACAGAATCATGGAGTATTACGGTCTCGATCCGGAAAAAATCACCGTGGATGACATAATAAGGATCGCCGAAAAGTGGAAGGAGTCCGTGGTGACGCTGGACAAGATGGTGTATGAAGATGCCAGGAAAGAATTTTCGCTTTCGTCCATGACCGGTTTCGGAGCTGACGGGGACAGCGACCAGAGGACCCGCGATTTCGAGGAAGTACGTGGTGGCCTGTTCGACTCCAATACTTTCGTAAAGGCTGTCCTGGAGCATATCAGGGTCAAATCAGCCCTCGGTGACGAATTTCTTTCGAGGATGAAAAGCAGGTAATATCCTTTTGGATTTTGACTGAAAAGGGTACTTTCCGCGTTGGATTATATCCGGTCCTTGATATTGTAGTGGTTCCTGTCGGAACTGCTTCGTGAAATCATTTCAGCGATAAAGCCGGAGAGGAACAGCTGGATGCCGACTATCAGCGCCACCAGGGCGAGGTAGAACAGAGGCTGTTCTGTTACCGGACGGAATCTCAGACCGTGGGCCTGTGATATGAGTTTGTCAATGATCAGCCAGATGGCTATGACGCCTCCTGCCATGAATGTCAGAGTCCCTGTCAGTCCGAAGAAGTGCATGGGCTTTTTTCCGAATGTACTGAGGAACCACAGTGAAAGAAGATCGAGAAATCCGTTTATGAACCGGTTCAGTCCGAATTTGCTTTTCCCGTATTTCCTTTTCTGGTGGTGGACAGGCTTTTCCGTGATCTTGTCGAAGCCTGCGTTTTTCGCCAGGTACGGTATGTAACGGTGCATCTCACCGTAAACTTCGATATTCTTCACCACTTCGTTCCTGTAGGCCTTGAGTCCGCAGTTCATGTCGTGAAGTTTCAGCCCGGTGATCAGGCGTGCCGTGGCATTGTACAGTTTTGAAGGAAGATTCTTCGTGAGCTTGTTGTCCTGACGGTGCTGTTTCCATCCGGACACTATGTCATATCCCTGGCCGGTGACCATGGCATACATTTCCGGAATTTCTTCCGGGGAGTCCTGCAGGTCTGCGTCCATAGTCACGACCACACGTCCGGTGGCGGCTTCGAAGCCGCAATAGAGGGCCGCTGACTTTCCGTAGTTTCTCCGGAATGAAATGCCTCTGATGTTCCGGTTCCTTTTCGCCAGCTCCTGTATCGTTTCCCATGAGCCGTCCCTGCTCCCGTCATCCACCATGATCAGTTCGTATTCGTAGTTTTCCCTCTCCATGACTCTTTCTATCCAGGAAACGAGTTCAGGCAATGATTCCGCCTCGTTGTACAGGGAGACTACTATGGACAGGTCCTTAGGATAATTGCTGTTATTCATGGCTGCTGTCGGTTGTCGTGTGGTTCATGAAATTTGTGAACGGATCCTTTTTGGGAACGGATATGGACAGGATGGATGCCAGTATGACACCGTAGATCCAGCTGTATATCCATGTGGAGAAAAACATTATCTGAGGATACCAGTCCTCTATGGTTTTGAGTGCCGATCTGGTGTTTTCGTCAAGCTGCTGTCCGTAAAGCTGGTAGTACAGGTCCATCTGGCGGTCTACCGTCTCCGGAGATATGAACAGTACGTCGAACAGCATCGCGGCTGCGAAAATGAGGCTGGAAGTCAGGGCCAGAAGCCGGCCGTACCTGGCCGTATCCCTGTTGTCCACACCTTCGAACTGTCTGGTGAGCCTTTCCATCAGGAACCGCATGATCCAGATGCAGCCTCCGAACTGGAGAAGCCAGATGATTCCGTTCAGGACGGCAGTGCCTGCGGTAGGGATTCCTGCCCCGGCCACTATTTGAGCCAGAATGCGGCATGCTGCCGTGAACAGGCCGAGAACCAGTCCGTTTTTTGCAGCCTTGTTCCACAATATTTTTCGAGAATCTGTGATGTTCATAATAATTCAACTTGTGACAGCGCAAAGATAAAAAAAATATTGTACCTTTGCAGTCTTGTTGTTTAACACAAAGGTAGATTTAATTATGATTGACGTTACATTTCCTGATGGCAGCGTGAAAACTTTCGATGAGGGGATCACTGCATATCAAATCGCACAGGGCATCAGTCCCAAACTTGCGGCGGAGGTACTCGCTGCGGCTGTAAAATTTGAGGATGATGCTGCAGGAAACACATCCATATATGACCTTGACCGTCCTTTGGACAGGAATTGTTCAGTCCGACTTCTCAAATGGGATGATGATGAAGGGAAACATGTATTCTGGCATTCTTCCTCCCATCTGATGGCTGCCGCTCTCGAAAGCTTGTATCCGGGAGTGAAATTCGGTATCGGTCCGGCTATCGAGAACGGTTTCTATTACGATGTCGATCTGGGAGATGTCCAGATTACTGAAGCCGACCTGAAAGCGGTGGAAGACAAGATGCTGGAACTGGCCCGTACCAAAGAACATTTCGTCCGCAGGGAAGTGCCCAAGGCCGAAGCTCTGGAAACGTTCCGGGAAAAGGGTGACGAATATAAGTGCGAACTTATAGGCGAACTGGAAGACGGTACCATATCTTTCTATACCAACGGAGATTTTACCGACCTGTGCCGCGGTCCTCATCTTAGAGATACTTCCGTGATCAAGGCGGTCAAGCTTACATCCATCGCCGGCGCATACTGGAGAGGTGACGAAAACCGCAAGATGCTTACGAGAATCTACGGTATCACGTTCCCTAAGAAATCCATGCTGGATGACTATCTCGCCATGCTCGAGGAGGCGAAGAAGAGAGATCACAGGAAGATCGGAAAGGAAATGGAGCTCTTTACTTTTTCTTCCCGTGTAGGACAAGGCCTGCCGATGTGGCTGCCGAAGGGTGCGGATCTCCGCGAAAGACTTGAGAACTTCCTGAAGAAGGTGCAGAAGTCATACGGTTATCTGCCTGTCATCACGCCTCATATAGGAAACAAGGATCTGTATGTGACATCAGGCCACTATGCCAAGTACGGAAAGGATTCTTTCCAGCCTATCCATACTCCGCAGGAAGGGGAGGAATTCCTGCTCAAGCCGATGAACTGCCCTCATCATTGCGAAATATACAGGTCCAAGCCGAGATCTTACAAGGATCTGCCTCTGAGATTTGCCGAGTTCGGTACGGTATACCGCTACGAGCAGAGCGGCGAGCTCCACGGACTTACGAGAGTGCGTGGCTTCACACAGGATGACGCCCATCTCTTCTGCCGTCCAGACCAGCTGAAAGAGGAGTTCTGTAAGGTCATCGACATCATTCTCTATGTGTTCAAGACCCTGCATTTCGATGAGTATATAGCTCAGGTTTCATTGCGTGACCTGAATCATAAGGAGAAGTATATAGGCACTGACGAAAACTGGGAAAAGGCCGAGCAGGCTATCATAGATGCCGCAGCCGAAAAGGGTCTCAAGACCATAGTCGTTCCCGGCGAGGCTGCTTTCTACGGACCGAAACTCGATTTCATGGTGAAAGACGCTCTGGGGAGAAAGTGGCAGCTTGGAACCATTCAGGTGGACTATAATCTTCCGGAGAGGTTCGAGCTCGAATATACCGGCAGTGACGGAAAGAAGCACAGGCCGGTGATGATTCACAGGGCTCCGTTCGGTTCGCTTGAAAGATTCGTGGCCGTACTCCTCGAACATACCGCCGGAAAACTTCCTCTGTGGCTGACCCCTGACCAGGTCAATATCCTGCCAGTCAGTGAAAAATTCTCGGATTATGCAAAAAAAGTTTGCGATTTGATGAATAATTCCGATATTCGCGCCTCAATTGACGACAGGAACGAAACCATAGGAAAGAGAATAAGGGAAAGCGAGTTGCAGAGGATTCCGTTCCTGGTCATCGTAGGAGAGAAGGAGATGGAGAACGGCACTGTTTCGGTCAGGAGGCAGGGCGGAAAGGATGAAGGCTCGATGAAAGTCGGGGATTTCATCGCACTTGTAAGGAAAGAGGTCGAAGACATGTTGTCTTAGACGGCTCTATATTGTGTTGATTATTAACTTAATTTAGGAGGATTTTTTTATCGCAGCACCATTTAAACCATCTGCGCCGAAATTTTCAGGACCCAGACCGAACAATGCAGGTCCTCAGGGTGCAGGTCGTCCTTCAGGAAACGGTCAGAGACCGAGGAAGGATGAAGACGGATTGAGAATTAATGAAGAGATCACCGCTCCCAGGGTGCGACTTGTCGGTGACAATGTGCCCGAGCAGGGGATAATTTCTACATCTGAGGCCTTGAAGAAGGCGGAAGAGCTTGGACTTGACCTGGTTGAAATCACTGCTAAAGTAGATCCTCCTGTGTGTAAGATCATAGACTACCAGAAGTATCTGTACCAGCAGAAGAAGAGAGCCAAGGAAATGAAGGCGAATTCTACGAAGGTAGTCATAAAGGAAATCAGGTTCGGGCCGAATACCGATGAACATGATTTCCAGTTCAAACTGAAACATGCGATAGGCTTCCTTCAGGAAGGCTCGAAAGTCAAGGCTTCGGTCTTTTTCAAGGGTAGGGCCATTCTTTACGTGGATCAGGGAGAAAAACTTCTGCTCAGGTTCGCCCTGGAACTGGAAGAGTATGGACGTGCGGAACAGATGCCTAAGCTGGAAGGCAAGAGGATGATGATGATGATCGCACCGATAAAGAAAAAATAGTCCGGACAGTCCGGAACTATATATTATTAACAGTAAAAAGTTTAACTATGTCAAAGACAAAGACCAACTCCGGTGCAAAAAAGCGTTTCAAGCTTACCGGAACGGGAAAACTGAAGAGAAAACACGCTTACAAGAGCCACATTCTCACAAAGAAGACCAAGAAGCAGAAGAGAAATTTGACTCATTTCGCTGTCGTTACCAGCGCTGACGAAAAGAGAGTCAAAGCTTTATTGGGAATGTAATTATCAATTTATGTCAAACTTGGAATGCAGTAGAAAAGCTCCTTTGAAGGACACTGCCTCCATAAAACAGTTAAATTTATGCCAAGATCGGTTAATTCAGTTGCCTCAAGGGCACGCCGCAAGAAAATCCTTAAGAAGACCCGCGGTTATTTCCTTTCCAGAAAGAATGTCTGGACGGTAGCAAAGAACACCTATGAGAAAGGACTCACTTATGCTTACCGTGACCGTAAGACCAAGAAACGTAATTTCCGTGCACTCTGGATCCAGAGAATCAATGCCGCTGCACGTCAGTATGGCATGACTTACTCCCAGTTCATGGGCAAGCTCGGAAAACAGAACATCGGTCTGAACCGCAAAGTGCTTGCAGACCTTGCTATGAATAATCCTCAAGCGTTTGAGGCTATTGTCAATTCTGTAAAATAGTTCTTTGAATGGGCTGGAAGGAATTTTACCATAACAGGTGGGCGAGGTTCGGTTTCTGGGCTTTGCTGTATCTATTATGGGTGATCTGGCTCGGAAACTATTGGTGGCTCCTTGGCCTTGCAGTGATTTTCGATCTCCATATCACCAGGAAGGTGAAATGGGCGTTCTGGAAAAAGACTTACAAGGAAGGAGAGAAGCACAGCGCCGTCAATGAATGGCTTGATGCCATCATCTTTGCGGTGATAGTGGTTACGTTCATCAATATTTTCTTCTTCCAGGCGTTCAAGATTCCTTCGTCATCGATGGAAAGTTCCCTTATGACAGGTGATCATCTTTTCGTCAGCAAACTGACATACGGGCCGAGAATCCCGCAGACTCCGCTGACTATCCCGTTCACCCACAACGTCATTTTCGGAAAGGAGTCATATTCGACGCTGATCCAGAGTGACTACAGGAGACTGAAAGGTTTCCGTGAGGTGCGGAGAGGTGACTATGTCGTGTTCGGCTTTCCGAACGGGGATACGGTACTGACCAAGTTTCCTGCTGAAGATTACTATGCCATGTGCAGGACCATAGGACGTGAGAACGTCATTTCGTATTACGGTCCTGTGAAAGTCCGTCCTATGGACAAGAAAGACCATTACGTGAAACGCTGTGTCGCCGTTCATGGCGATACGCTCGAAATCCGCAACGGACTTGTCTATGTGAATTCAGAACCCCTGGAGGTGTATCCCGGAGTGCAGAATTCCTACAGCGTAGTGACTGACGGGCAGAGGATAAATCCTGTGAATCTGGAGGCTCTCGGTCTCAATACCGCGGAACTGTGGTATGACAGCCAGCTGCCCGGCTATCCATACATGCCGCTGACGGCAGAGCGTCTGGAGAAAGTAAGGCAGTACCCGAATGTCGTATCCGTGGAACCGAATATCGATGTTTATCCTCCTGATGATCCGGATTCCTATCTGACCATCTTCCCTTTCTCAGAGGATTACAAGTGGACAAGAGACAACTTCGGTCCTCTCTGGATTCCTGAAAAAGGAGCGACGGTAGGTCTGGATTCCCTGACGCTTCCCCTGTACGAAAGGATAATTACCGCGTATGAAGGGAACACGTTGGAGGTGGATAAGGACGGAAAGATTTTCATCAACGGTGATGAAGCCCGGAACTATACTTTCAAGCAGGACTATTTTTTCATGATGGGCGACAACAGGCACAATTCCCTTGATTCGAGATACTGGGGTTTTGTTCCGGAAGATCACATAGTGGGGAAACCGGTAGTGATATGGCTGTCGACCGACAGGAACAAGTCCTTTCCGAAAAACATCAGGTGGAGCAGATTCCTTAAATTCGTCTGAATGCTTGTAATTTAGATTTTTTTTAGCGATATTTGCAGCCCCTAATTTTTGAAAATTATAAAAGTTATATACAATGGCAAAGGTTTGTCAAGTTACAGGTAGAAAGAGAATGGTCGGAAACAATGTTTCCCATTCCAAGAAGCGCACTAAGCGTATTTTTGCTATCAATCTGAAAACCAAGAAATTCTGGTCAGAGGAAGAGCAGAGGTTCATCACATTGAAAGTTTCATGCAAGGGCATGAAAGACATCGCGAAGAACGGTTTGGATGCAACCGTAAAGGCTGCACAGAAGAAGGGATATATTAACATTGTTTAATTCCGTGAGTTATGGCAAAGAAAGCAAAAGGTAACAGAGTGCAGGTAATTTTGGAGTGCACTGAACAGAGAGAAAGCGGTGTACCTGGCATGTCAAGATACATCACGACCAAGAATAAGAAGAACACAACTCAGCGTCTGGAGCGTATGAAATATAATCCATACCTGAAGAAAGTAACCCTTCATCGCGAGATCAAATAATCGGGAGGATTGATTTATGGCAAAGAAAGCAGTCGCAACCTTCAGTGCCAAGTCAGGCGCTAAGACCATGGTAAAATGCATCCGCATGGACAAGTCTTCAAAGACTGGTGCATATATCTTCAACGAGCAGCTTGTGGAAGCTGACAAAGTCAAGGATTTCTTCGCTAAGAAATAACATTGATATATCATATTGGAAGAGCCGGCCGGAAACGACCGGCTCTTTTTGTCTTCTTTTCCTTTCAATATTTCGGTTTCTCGTCAATTTTCCGTACCTTTGAAAGTTTGTTACCGGATTATAACGTACTTCATATGGGTATTTTTGATAAGGGTGTCCAGAAGACCAAACGCAATTTTTTCGAGAAGATTTCCCGCGCTGTGATGGGAAAGTCCAAAGTGGATGATGATACTCTCGACGCTATAGAGGAGGCGTTGATCGCCACGGATATGGGAGTCGATACGACTTTGAAGATCATAGACAATCTGGAAGACCGCGTCCAGAGGGACAAATTCGTTTCTTTTGACGAACTGGTCGGCATGCTTCATGACGAGATAGCGAAACTGTTGAACGTGACGGAAGACGAGACTGCAGATGATGCTGTCGTTCCTTTCGATTTTTCGAAAAAACCTTATGTCATCATGGTGGTGGGCGTAAACGGAGTCGGCAAGACTACCACGATAGGGAAGCTGGCAGCCAAACTCAAGGCTCAGGGAAAGAAAGTCATAGTAGGCGCTGCGGATACATTCCGGGCTGCAGCCGTGGACCAGCTCACGATATGGGCCGAACGTGCCGGTGTGGATATCGTAAAGCAGAATATGGGATCGGATCCGGCCTCCGTGGCTTATGATACGGTGAAATCCGCAGTGGCCAGAAATGCCGATGTGGTCCTGATCGATACGGCGGGACGCCTTCACAACAGGGTGGATCTGATGAATGAACTGACCAAGATCAGAAACGTGATGCGAAAGGTCATTCCCGATGCTCCGCATGAAGTCTTGCTCGTACTTGACGGTTCCACGGGACAGAACGCTTTCCAGCAGGCTAAGGAGTTTTCCAAGGCTACGGAGGTCACTGCCCTGGCTGTTACCAAACTGGACGGTACGGCAAAAGGCGGTGTGGTGATAGGTATTGTGGATCAGTTCAGGATACCGGTGAAGTTCGTCGGTATCGGAGAAGGAGTCGATGACCTGAAAGTGTTCGACAAGAGGGAATTCGTGAATTCCCTGTTTTCCAAGGAAGATTTGAAATAAAGTAAAATAATCTATATCATGAAGGTATCTTATAATTGGCTAAAGGATTATCTCAAATGCGATCTTAATCCGGCGGAAATCGCGGAAGCACTGACTTCCATAGGTTTGGAAGTGGATGCTGTAGAGGAAGTGGAGCAGATTCCCGGAGGACTGGCCGGGGTGATAGTAGCGGAAGTGGTGGAGTGCTGTGATCATCCGGATTCCGATCATCTGCATATAACGAAAGTGAATACAGGTTCAGGGGAACTTCTGCAGGTAGTCTGCGGAGCTCCGAATGTGGCAGCTGGGCAGAAAGTGCTTCTGGCCACGGTAGGAACTGTGCTCGGTGAAAATTTCAAGATCAAGAAATCGAAAATCCGCGGAGTGGAATCGTTCGGAATGATATGTGCGGAAGACGAACTCGGTATCGGTACATCGCATGAAGGAATCATGGTTCTCGACCCTTCGGCAGTGCCTGGTACTCCTGCAAAGGATTATCTGAAACTCGAAAGCGATTCAGTCATCGAGATAGGCCTTACCGCCAACAGAGTGGATGCCGCATCACATATCGGCGTAGCCCGCGACCTGTATGCATATCTCAAACTGAACAACATACCATGCTCGCTGGAGATTCCGGATGTATCCGCATTCCGAGAAGGTCCTGAGGGGACATGCACTTCGTCCGATGAAATCAACGGGGCCATCACCATAGATGTCCAGGCGCCTGACGGGGCACCGCGCTATACCGGGACTACAATTAAGGATGTAAGGATCGCCCCTTCACCGGAGTGGCTGCAGAAAAAACTTCTCTCCATCGGTCTCCGGCCGATAAACAACGTCGTCGATATCACGAATTTCGTCCTGATGGAAATAGGCCAGCCTCTTCATGCCTTCGATGCCGGCATGATCAAGGGAAACAAGGTCATAGTCCGCAGGGCAACCGAGGGTGAGAAGTTCATCACACTCGACGGAGTGGAGAGGTCGCTTTCAGCCAATGACCTCATGATAGCCGATATCGAGAAACCGATGTGTCTGGCCGGTGTCTTCGGAGGCGAGAAGTCAGGTGTCACGGAGACTACGGAAAATATATTTCTCGAAAGTGCGTATTTCAACCCGGTGTCTATCAGAAAAAGTGCGAAACGCCACGGTCTCAGTACGGACGCTTCATTCCGCTATGAAAGGGGAGCCGACCCTCTCGTCTGCGAATGGGCTGCAAAACGTGCCGCCCTGCTCATCTGTGAACTTGCCGGAGGGCATATTGTGGGCAAGATGCAGGAGTTCTATACTGTGAAGATAGAGAAGAAGGTCATAGACCTGGATTACGACAGGATAGAAGCGTTCACAGGAAAGAAAATAGGTCATGACGTGATAGAAACCATTCTGGAAAACCTTCAGTACGAGTTTATTTCACGCGAGTATGCAGCTGACGGCACTGTAAGGGGGGCAAAGGTGGCCGCTCCGTCTTATATGGTGGACGTGTACAGGGAATGCGATGTGGTCGAGGAGATTCTGCGTATCTACGGCTATAACAATATCGAGCTTCCGTCAAATGTCAGGATGTCCGTGAATACTTCCGCGAAGCCGGAGCCTGAACAGGTCCGCAATGCGGTCTCTGACTATCTGGCGGCGAACGGTTTCAATGAGATCATGAACAACTCCCTCACGAAATCGGATTACTATGCGAAGCTCAAGACCTTCCCGGAGGAAAAATGTGTCAGAATCCTGAACCCGTTGAGCTCGGACCTCAATGTCCTCAGACAGACTCTCATTCTCAGCGGACTGGAGGTCGTGGCATATAATATAAACCGTCAGGAAAACAATCTCAGGCTTTTCGAGTACGGTTCGGTGTATTCTTTCGAACCTGGAACCGACGGGCTGACTCTGGACAGCTATCATGAAAGTACGGCTTTCTCCATGTTCCTTTCCGGTCCGGGAGAAAAATCATGGAGGACAGGCCAGTCCAAAGCCGACTATTTTGAACTGAAAGGCCATCTTGAACAGTTGTTCAGACGCTTCGGAGGTAATATTTACAATATGGAATACACTCCGGCTCCTGCAGACATTTTCTCTGAGGGACTGGTTTACACCCTGCCTGGCAGCAAGCGTCCTCTGGCAGTCATGGGAACCATAGCCCCTGCCCGCCTGAAACAGTTCGGTATCAAGCAGCCTGTATATGCTGCGGAAATCTCATGGCCGGAGCTTTATGAACTTGTGAAGAGAGACAGGATCAGATATACGGAGATGCCGAAGTATCCTGAAGTCAGGAGAGACCTGGCGCTTCTGCTCGACGAGTCTGTCACATACTCAGACCTTTACAAGTGTGCATTCAAGACCGGAAAGAAACTTCTCAAGAGCGTTTCGCTGTTCGATGTCTACAGAGGGGACAAGATCCCTGAAAACAAGAAGCAGTATGCCTTGAGTTTCGTTCTTCAGGATACGGAAAAGACACTTACTGACAAGGATACGGAAAATATCATGTCCAGATTCATGACTGTCTTTTCGAAAGAGTTCGGTGCCGTCTTGAGATAGTTTCCGTATGAAGCCCCGGACATTATTAATCATGCTCGCCGCTCTCCTCTGTGCATTTTCGTGCGGAGGGGACGGCAGGGTCATCCCCAGGAAGAAGATGTCCGAGATATATGCGGACATGTTCGTGGCTGATCAGTGGATAAGTCAGAACTACCGGGCTTCCAGAGTGGCCGATACTACCATGGTATATCAGACTATATTCGAGAAGTACGGCTATGATTCGACCGACTATCGCAAGAGCGTGGACCATTATATCCAGGATCCTGACCGTTTTGCCAGAATATTGAGACGGACAGTCCTTGTTCTGGAAGACAGGATGGCAGAACAGAGAATCGAACTCAGAAAGCTCCGTTCTCTGGAAGCGGCAAAACCTGATATCACTTTCGAGTTCGATTTCGACCGGATATGGCTATTCGAAAACGGTCATCCGCGTCTGGCTTCCAGGGACAGTCTGGACTATTTTACAGGGCGTCAGGAATATTTCATTCTGGATTTGAAACCTCTTGCCGACCCTGAAGAAGTGTCGGGCCCGGAAATTTATTTCCCGCAGGATTCGCTTATCACGCCGGATCCGGTCACTGATACCCTGGCCGCAGGTGATACATTGTCCGCCGGTGATTCGGTCGCGGTCGGTGATACGGCCGGGAGACAGGTCCGGTAAAACATGATGTAAGAGAAAAACAAGGATGAACAGAACAGCAGCCGATTTCATTTATACCGGACTTTCGGATGAACCTATCCGGAACGGGTTTGTGGAATATACAGATGAAGGAACAGTCACTGCCATCGGCGAGTGTCAGGACCTGGCATCGGAGACGGATTTCCGTCCGGGTGCCATCATGCCCGGCTTCGTGAATTCGCATTGCCATCTGGAACTTTCGCATCTGAGAGGAAAGTTCACGAAAGGCAGCGGCATGTCCGGTTTCATAAACCAGATAAACGAATTGCGGGATTTCACTACGGTGGAAAACAAGAAGGCAGAGGCCGCCAGATGGATGGATATCCTCTGGAAACAGGGTGTATCCGCCATGGCTGATATCAGCAACTGTGATGACACCTTTGCCCTGAAATCACGCAGTCCGCTCTATACCAGGACATTCCTCGAAGTATTCGGAACAGAGCCTCAGGACTGCGGATCTGTCATCGACGGAGTGAGAAAACTCTCGGAGGAAGCCGCCTCGTCCGGTATTGATGCGGCACCCACTCCCCATGCCTGCTATACGATGAGTCCGGAACTCGTGACTGCGGCCTCTGCGGAAGGTCTCGCTGCCGGGTATCTCTCTTATCATTCCGAAGAAAGCCAGGAAGAGGAGGATCTTCTGATTTCAGGAACAGGTGCCCTTGCGGACAATTATCACGGCCGTCACCTGAGTACTCCTCCTGTCACGGGAAAGCCGTCCCTGATGTATTTCGTCGACAGGCTTCTGAAGGTCCACGAACCTCCTTTCTACGAACACATACTGCTGGTCCACAATGTTTGCCTGACTCAGGAAGCTCTGGACTATGCTCTCGGTTATTTGAAAAATGTCTGGTGGACAGTGTGCCCGTTGTCCAATATATTCATACACAACGCCCTGCCTCCGATCCCGCTTATGAGGAAGAACGGGCTCAGGATTACGGTAGGTACCGATTCCCTGTCCAGCAACGATACTCTGGACATGGTGAAAGAGATGTTCTGTCTCCAGGAAGCTTTTCCTGAGGTCCCGACAGGGGAGATAGTACGCTGGGCTTCCTACAACGGTGCGGACTTCCTGTCCAAAACCGCTGTTCTTGGTTCGATAGAGCCTGGAAAGGCTCCAGGTCTCGTATGGGTGAAGAATATGGATGCAGATGCGAGGCTGACTTCCGCCAGTGCATCGGAGAGAATAATCTGACAGACCGCCATGCTTAGATTCCACAACATAGTATTCGGGCCGATACATAGCCGCAGGCTCGGCTCTTCTTTGGGTATAAACCTGCTTCCGGAGAACGGCAAACTCTGTAATTTCGACTGCATATATTGCGAATGCGGCTGGAACAGGGACGGTCGCGGAGATACGCTCATGCCGTCTGCAGATGAAGTCGTCCATGCTCTGGAAACCAAACTGCAGGAATGTGCGGAGCAGGGGATACCTGTTGATTCCATCACATTCTCAGGTCATGGCGAGCCGACCCTGAATCCTCATTTTCCCGAAATCATTGCGCAGACGGTGAGTCTGCGCGACAGATATTACCCTCAGGCGAAAGTCTCGGTGCTGACGAATGCCACGATGGTGAACCGTCCTGAGATTTTCGATGCGCTGAAAAAGGCGGACAATCCGATAATGAAGCTGGATGCTTCCACTTATGATGGAGTGGCTCTGGTGAACAGGCCGTCCGGCAGCTATGATATAGAGGCCGTTATCAGCGGCCTCTCCAGATTCGACGGAGATTTCGTGCTGCAGACCATGTTCCTGAAGTCCCCAGGGTTCGATACGGCGTCAGACGGCAATCTTCCCGGCTGGATGGATATTGTGCGCAGACTGAAGCCGCGTGAGGTTATGGTGTATACTCTGGACAGGGAGACACCTGAGAAGGATCTGGAAAAATATACTGTGGAAGAGATGACTGCTCTGGTGCAGCCTCTGATAGACGAAGGCTTTTTCGTCCAGATAAGGGGATAGTTGGAGGTAAAGGTATGAGAACGGTAGTACAGCGGGTGAAGCATGCATCTGTATCTGTCCCGGCGGAGAATTACGAAGCCGGTATTGGCGCAGGCCTCATGATATTGGCGGCTTTCGAGGATTCGGATACAGATGCTGATCTGGAATGGATGGCTAAAAAGCTCTGCGCCTTGAGAATCTTCGATGATGCGGACGGAGTGATGAACCTGTCCGTAAGGGATACCGGAGGTGATATGTTATGCGTCAGCCAGTTCACGCTTTATGCTTCGACTGCCCGCGGCAACAGGCCCTCCTATATCAGGGCGGCGAAACCTGATGTGTCGGCACCTCTTTATCGGAAATTCTGTACTGTTCTCGAAGAATATTTGGGAAAATCTGTCGGAAAAGGTATTTTTGGAGCTGATATGAAAGTCTCGCTTCTGAATGACGGGCCCGTGACCATAATAATTGATTCTAAAACCAAGGAGTGACATATTTATGACCGATTTATTGAAAAAATATGATTATGCCCCTGACAAGGTGGCTATAGACCATGCTTTGGAAATCATAGCTGGAAATGCGGACAGTGTCATGTCGCATGATGTACTGAAGGACTGTCTTTCGATGATAGATCTGACTTCCCTCAAGACAGAGGATACACCGGCATCCATTACGAAACTGGTGGAGAAGGTGAATGCTTTCCACGAGAGTTTCCCGGGATACTCACTTCCTGCTTCCATCTGCGTATATCCGAATTTCGCAGGTGTGGTGAAAGCCGCGAAGAAATGTGACGACGTGCATGTGACAGTGGTGTCTGCCTGTTTTCCTTCATCCCAGAGTTTTCTGGAGGTGAAACTGAAGGAATGCGAAATGGCTGTGTGCAACGGTGCAGATGAGGTGGATATCGTTCTTTCACTGAGTGCCTTCCTGTCCGGTGATTATGAGGCTGCAGGAAATGAAATCAAGGCTGTTCGTCAGACCATAGATGCTGCGGCTGCAGCGCAGGGACGCACGGTTACGCTGAAGGTGATTCTGGAGACAGGACTGCTTATCTCTCACGAGCTTATCGCGCAGGCGTCATTCCTGGCCATGGAGTCAGGTGCGGATTTCATCAAGACTTCTACGGGAAAGGTGAGTGTGAATGCCACGCCTGCCGCTGCATACGTGATGTGCCAGTGTATAGCGAAGTATTATGATAAGACTGGCAGGAAGGTCGGATTCAAGCCTGCAGGAGGCATTTCGACTTCGCTCGATGCTGTCTGCTATTATTCCATAGTTTCGACTCTTCTCGGCAAGGAATGGCTGGACAAGTCTCTCTTCCGTTTCGGTGTCAGCCGTCTGGCTAATACCGTCCTTTCCGACATCGAGCAGCGTACAGTGAACTATTATTGAGTCCGGCTCAAAAGGGTGATTTCAATTTTCTGAAATTGATATGAAAAAAGCGGCCGTCAAGCCGCTTTTTCTCGTTATAATGATATTGTCATTGGCCGGGGACGGCCCATGATAAAACTACATTCCGAAGGCGTAGAGATTGATCCCGTCGAAGACCGAACTTGCAAGTCCCAGAATCAGGATTCCGGCCAGGCAGAGCAGGAGACTCAGACGGGTGCTGTTGTCGCTGCGGAACGTTGCGATAGGGGAGTCGTTCGGCGTGATGAACATGGCCTTGATCACCAGCATGTAGTAGTACAGGGATATGATCGTGTTCAGCAGGGCTATGAAGACCAGCACATGGAAACCCTGCTCGAAAGCTGCAGCAAAGATGAAGAACTTCGAGAAGAACCCAGCGAAAGGTGGGATTCCTGCCAGAGAGAAAATGGCCAGCATCATCACAATCGCCAGTTTCGGATTCGTCTTGTAAAGTCCGTTGTAGTCTTCCATGTTCACTTTCCCGTCACTGTTCTGCTCCACTGCGGTGATCACTCCGAATGCCGCGAGATTCGCCACCATGTACACAAGTACATAGTAGACGAGGGATGTCATTCCATACGGAGTGCCGCTGATGACTGCCAGCATGATGTAGCCGGCCTGCGATATGGACGAGAATGCCAGGAACCTCTTCAGATTCTTCTGTCTGATGGCGAAAAGGTTGGCAACGGTTATACTCAGTACGATGACGATGTAGAGAAGTGTCTGCCAGTATTCCACCATAGGAGCGAACACCTTGATCAGCACTACCATCAGCGCGAATGCAGCCGCAGCCTTGGATACTACGGACAGGTATGATGTGACAGGAGTAGGCGCGCCTTCGTAGGTGTCGGCTGTCCAGAGATGGAACGGCACAAGGGATATCTTGAAGCCAAGACCGGTGAAGAAAAACACCATGGCCAGTATCTGCAATGCGCTGCCGTTGATCATAGGAACCATGTCTTCGAAGTAGAGGGTGCCTGTGGTTCCGTAAAAGAAGGAAATTCCGTAGAGCATCAGACCGCTGGCGAAAAGTGCGCTCAGGATGTACTTGGCTCCTGCCTCTGCCGAGTTGTGCTTGTACTTGTCGAAGGCTACGAGACATGACATCGGTACGGAAGCAAGCTCCAGTCCGATGAAGAACATCATGAAATGGCCGGCGCTGACCATGAAGTCCATTCCCAGAAGAGTGGACAGGGTCAGGACATAGAACTCGCCCCTCTTGAATTCCGTATCAGGTTTCCTGAGCCAGGAATCGGACAGAAGGAAAACCAGAAGCGTGCCTATGGCAAGAACGCTTTTCACAATGCTGTAAATCGGGGCGTAAACGAACATCCCTCCGAAGATCGAAGCGTTTTCCTGCTGGTAAGGCCAGACTGTCCCTGCTATGAAGAGCAACATGAGGGTACACATTACCCCATGGAAGTATTTGCGGCCTCTGGCACCTGCTATGAGGTCATAAAGCAGGGCTGCGATGATCACCCCTACCAGGGCGATCTCAGTGTACATGTAGGTCAATATTGTAGAGAAGTCCATATCAGTTCAAAATATGTGAGATTATCGGTAATACGCTTTCACTGATCATGTCGCTCATCCACAGCGGAGAGAGACCCAGTCCTGCGATGGCCACGATCAGTACGATGACTGCCAGACGTTCATCCCATGTGGCATCAGTGAGTTTCAGATGCTCCGGGTTCGTGCATGTACCGTAGAGGATTTTTCCTACAAGCCTCAGGATATAGACAGCGGTGATGACTATGGATGTGCAGGCTATGATGGTCACGACCCTGTGGAATGTATCGTTGACCATGAAGGCACCGTTGAATATGGTCATCTCAGCCACGAAACCGCTCAGTCCAGGAAGTCCGAGATTTGCCAGACCTGCGATCACATAGCAGACAGACAGGAACGGCATGATTTTCATCAGACCGTTGAGTTCCCTGATGTCCCTGGTGTGTGTCCTGCCGTAGATCATACCTATCAGGGCGAAGAAAAGGGCCGTCATAAGACCGTGGCTCAGCATCTGGAGGACTGCACCGGTGGCGGCAGTGGTGTTCATCATCAGTATGGCGAAAAGCACCAGACCGCAGTGTGATACGGATGAATATGCATTGATATACTTGAGGTCAGTCTGCACGCAGGCTGAGAATGCTCCGTAAACCACGGATATGGTAGTGAGTATGATGAATATCCAGCTGAGTTCCTGTGCTGCTTCCGGCAGGAGATACATGGCAATGCGGAAGCATCCGTAGCCTCCCAGTTTCATCAGCACACCTGCATGAAGCATGGATACTGCCGTAGGTGCTGAAGCATGACCGTCCGGGCTCCATGTGTGGAACGGGAACAAGGCTCCGAGCACTCCGAATCCGATGAAGACTATCGGGAACCAGATTCTCTGCATTTCTACCGGTATATTGTGCAGGGCAGCTATTTCGTTGAGGTTCATGGTAGTCGCTCCGGAACCGAAATAGATACCCAGAATGCCTATCAGTATCAGTGCCGAACCGCCCATCAGCATCAGGGTCAGTTTCATGGCCGAATATTCTTTCCTGCCTGTACCCCATACGCCTATCAGCAGATACATCGGGATGAGTGCGACTTCGTAGAACATGAACATGGTGAAAAGGTCCACGGAAATGAAGAATCCGAACACTCCCACGCTCAGAAGGCAGAACCACATGAAGAATTCCTTCACTCCGTCCTTCATCTTCCATGAAGCGAAAGTGCCGGTAAAGACTATTATCGCTGAAAGCAGTATCATGGCGACTGAAATCCCGTCCACGCCTACGGCATATTCTATGTTCAGCGGCCTGTACCACATGAAACTGTCAGTCAGGAGCATTTCGGCAGTCTGTCCGTCAGCTCTCATTCCCAGGAATATGAACACCAGAGCTATGGCCAGGCCCAGCAGCAGGGAAGAGCCTGCCACCATGACGGCATGTATTTGCTTGGTGTTCCTGGATACCCACAGCCCGAGCATCATCAGCAGGGGGACAGCAGGGAAAAGTGACAATATATTCATATCTTGATGTCAGTTTAAGCGTTTCTATAATTATCAGATCAGCAGGAGTATCACGGTAAGACCCAGTGCACCTCCGAGGAACCATATTCCGTATTTCTGCACGTTTCCGCTCTGCATCCCCTTGATGAGCCATGAGCATTGGTTGGAAAGCCATGCAAGCATGTTCATGAATCCGTCGACTACGTGTCTGTCGAACCATGCTATCGGAGTGGAAATGCATGCGAATATGATTCTGTGCGTGACGAACTGATAGATTTCATCTATGTAGAATCTGTGGTATGCAGCCTTGTGCAGACCGCTGAACTTCGCGGCGAGACCATCGGCAACCTTCCTGTCCTCCCTCAGATACATCCATGTAGCTATCGCAATGCCTGCGGCCGCCACGCAGAGACTGGTCGCCGCTACCGCCCAGTCAATGTGGATGTGATAGGCCTGACCGTTGCTGCTTACGAATTCTCCGAACGGAATCCATCCGGCAAACAGTGTCACGACTGCCAGGAAGATCAGAGGGATTGTCATGGTGAGCGGAGCCTCATGAGGCGTATGCTCTGCATGCAGTTCCTTGTTTTCCTTTCCCCAGAAAATGCAGTAGTAAAGCCTGAACATATAAAATGCAGTGAGGCCTGCGATGAATGTCATCACCCATCCCATAACCGGGCTGAAACCGAAACATGCAGCCAGGATTTCATCCTTGGAGAAGAAACCGCTCAGAGGCCAGATCCCTGCTATGGCCAGACATGCCACCAGGAACGTAATATGGGTCACAGGCATGTATTTCCTGAGTCCGCCCATAGCCGACATTTCGTTCGAATGCACTGCATGTATGATGCAGCCGGCTCCCAGGAAGAGGAGAGCCTTGAACATGGCGTGCGTGAAAAGATGGAACATGGAAGCCATGTATCCGAGTCCTCCCTCGTGAGGGTCTGCCGATGTGCAGACGCCCAAAGACACGATCATGAATCCTATTTGTGAGATGGTACTGAAAGCCAGCACCCTCTTGATGTCGCTCTGTACGCATGCCACCACTGCTGCATAAAGGGCCGTGAACGCACCGACGTATGCTGTGATGTGCAGGACTTCGGGAGCATATCCGATGAACAGCGGGAACATCCTCGCCACCAGGTAGACACCGGCGACGACCATGGTCGCAGCGTGTATCAGTGCCGAAACCGGGGTAGGGCCTTCCATAGCGTCCGGAAGCCAGATATGCAGAGGGAACATGGCACTCTTTCCTGCACCTCCGATGAACATCAGACCGAGTGCTATCGGCAGGAATACCTTTGCCGAACCGATTACGGCAGAATCCGGCGTGAATGAGAATGAGCCGGTGTAGAACCCGTAGATCAATATGCCTATCAGGAAGCCAAGGTCGGCGAACCTGGTCACTATGAACGCCTTCTTTGATGCGGCTATAGCCTCTTTCTTCGTATAGTAGAAACCGATCAGAAGGTATGAGCTGACGCCCACAAGCTCCCAGAAGATATACATCTGGAAGATATTGGTCGCTACCACCAGTCCGAGCATGCTCATGGTGAACAGGGAAAGGAATGCGTAGTATCTCTGGAATCCTCTCTCTCCCTTCATGTACCCGAAGGAATATATGTGGACCATGAATGAAACGGTGGAAATGACTACCAGCATCATCACGGATATCGGATCCAGAAGGATGCCGAGATCTATGTGGAGATTACCTCCGAACGGGAGCCATTCGGCATTCCATGGTATCATGGTAGGGAAGAGCCCTTCGGCATTCCTGCCTCCTCCGAAATATGAGAAAGCTGTCCAGTAGCTGAGTGCGGCTACAATGCCTGTCACTACTGTTCCGAATGTGCCGGCTGCTCCGGGTTTGAGCCTGCTGTCAAGCAGGCCTATGAGCAAGAAGCTCAGAAATGGCAGCAAAAGTATCAGAATCGTATATTCCATATCATTCTCGTTGTTTTTACCACTTCAGCTTGTCCAGATTCCTGACCTGGATGTTGCGCAGGTTGCGGTAGATGTTTATGATGATGGCGATAGCCACTGCTGTCTCGGCCGCACTGATACCGATGGCGAAAAGGGAGAAGAAAAATCCCTCAAGCTGGCCGGGGAACAGAAAACGGTTGAACACTACGAAGTTGATGTCCACAGAGTTCAGTATCAGCTCCACTGCGATGAGCATGGCCAGAAGATTCCTTCGTGTCAGGAATCCGTATATGCCTACGAACATCATGATGGTGGAGACGATCAGGTAATATTCCATATGTACCATAGAAAATCCTCCTTATCTTTTTCTGGCTATCAGGATACCTCCTATGATGCAGGCGAGGAGCAGTACGCTTATCACCTCGAACGGAAGTACGTAACCATATTTTTCCGTGCTCATCAGAGCAAAACCTATTTCCTTTACTGGCAGTTCTCCATGCTCGAAGACCGGATTCAGGAACTTGTGCTTGAGCATGACGAACAAGCAGATGCCCATCGCGGCGAGTGTCGCCACGAGTCCGGCGAAAAACTTGCTTTTCTTGAGCTTTTCCGCCTGGTCACCCTCGCTGGAAGTCAGGAGGATGGAGAAGACGTAGAGTACCGTAATACCTCCGGCATACACCAGAAGCTGTACTGCTCCGAGGAAGGAATAGTTCAGCTGGAAGTAAATGCCGGCTGTGCCTATCAGAACGAAAAGCAGATAAGTGGCTGCCCTGAGGATCCTTTTCGTGGAGACAGCCAGTATGGAGCTCACCACTATGAACACGGCGAGCACTGCAAATACTATCAAATCTAGAGTTATATTCATGGCTATTGCTTGTTCAGAGTCTTGATGAGTTTGCTTCTGGTGAATACGGCGTGCTCGAATGCGGTGGAGAATTCTATCGCATCATGCGGGCAGGCGTTGACGCAGAGATGGCAGAACATGCATGATCCCAGGTCGTATTCGTATTTTACCAGACGTTTTCTGGATTTTCCGGTTTCGGGATCAGTCACCATTTCGGACGTTATCCTGATACTTCCGTTCGGACACGCCATCTGGCAGAGTCCGCAGGCGATGCATTTGTTGGCTCCGTTTTCATCCAACGGCATGGTAAGCTCACCGCAGAACCTGTCGTTCATTTTCAATGTGGCCCTGTTCTCGGGGTAGCACTCGGTAATCTTTTTCGTGAAGAACTCCCTGAATGTTACCTTCATTCCGGTCAGAAGCGATCCAAGGGCCTTAAAAATACCTTTTATGTAATTTATCATGGCTAAAAATGCAATTTGAATACGACAACAATGACCATAAGAAGCAGGTTCAGAAGTCCTATCGGTACCAGATATTTCCATTCAAGGGTAAGTATCTGGTCGATTCTGAGCCTTGGGAACGTCCATTTGATCCACATCAGCAGCCATACTATGAAGAAGGCTTTGGCAAAGAACCAGATGAAGCCCGGTATGGCGTCCATCACTGCGTTGAAACCGTCAAGTCCCGGAATGTGGAGCGGCATCCATCCTCCGAGGAAAATCGTGGCGGCTATACTCGAAATGACGAAAAGATTCACGAATTCCGCTACGTAGAAAAGTCCGAAGTGCATTCCCGAATATTCGGTATGGTATCCGGCAGTCAGCTCTGACTCTGCCTCAGGCAGGTCGAAAGGCCCCCTGTTCACTTCTGCGTTTCCAGCTATCAGGTAGATGACGAATGCTATCACTGCAGGAATGTGCCCCTTGAAGATGAACCATCCGTCAGCCTGCCTCATCACTATTTCCGAAAACTGCATGGTATCTGTCAGGACAACAATAGTCAGAATGGAGAGTCCCACTGAAAGTTCGTAGCTTATCATCTGGGCACCGCTTCGCATCGCACCGATGAGTGAGAACTTGCTGTTCGAACTCCATCCTGCGAGCAGGATGCCGATGATGCCTATGGAAGAGGCCGCCATGAAGAACAGTACCCCGACGTTAAAGTCCAGGATCTCAAGCCCGCGGCTGACAGGGATACATGCGAATGCCGTCACCGATGCTATGATCACCAGATACGGGGCCAGGTCGTACAGCATCTTGTCCGAATGCCTGATGGTGATTATCTCCTTGGTCAGCATCTTGAACACATCGCAGATGACCTGGATGCTTCCCCATGGTCCGACCCTGTTCGGTCCGAGACGGCACTGGAACGCGGCACAGACTTTCCTTTCCATGTATATCATGATGATGGCTATGATCACATACAACAGCAGGAGACATATGCCCACGATGACGCACTCGATGAATATTGCCAGTGCTTCCGGCATCAGCGATGTCAGCTGCGTATGGATCCAGTTTGTGATTATACCGAAATCAAACATATTCTATACTTTTTATCTGTCAATATCAGGGATTACGTAGTCGAGGGTTCCTCCGATGGCTATCAGGTCCGCGATTTTCGCATTTCTGGAAATCGTGTCGACGCATGATACCAGAGGCAGGCCCGTAGAACGGAACTTCACTCTGTACGGGAACTTGTCTCCGTGGCTCTCGATAAATACGCCGAATTCGCCGCGGCTGCCTTCCACTGCCGAGTACCAGCATCCTTCGGGAAGCTTGATGACAGGTTTCACCTTCATCTGGTATTCTCCTTCAGGAATATTGTCAATGAGCTGTTCAATGATCCGTAGACTTTCTTCTATTTCCTTTACTCTCACCATGTAACGTGAGAAGCAGTCCCCGTCGTGAAGGACTATTTCGTTGAAATCCACCCGGTCATAGACACCGTACGGATGTCTTTTCCTGACATCGCAGGCCCAGCCTGAAGCGCGTCCGGTACCTCCGGTGGCTCCGAATGATATCGCATCTTCGTGCGAAAGCACACCTGTGCCGATGAGCCTCTTCTCAGCTATTATGTTCCCGGTGAAAATGTCATGGTATTCTTTCATCTTGGACCTCATGTAAGGTATGAACGCCTTGACATTTTTCACGAAATCAGGATGAATGTCTGCCTGGACTCCTCCGATGGTGTTGTATGTCTGGATGAGTCTGCCGCCGGTAGTCTGCTCCAGAATCTCCAGCACTTTTTCCCTGTCTCTGAATCCGAGGAAGAACACCTCCAGCGCACCCATATCCTGAGCCAGGCAGGAGATGAACAGAAGATGGGAGTCTATTCTCTGCAGCTCGTCCATGATGGTCCTGATGTATTGGATGCGGTCTGATACCTGCAGCCCCATGGCTTTCTCGATGCACATGCAGAGTGCGTGTCTGTTCTGCATGGCTCCCAGATAGTCAAGCCTGTCGGTAAATCCTAAAGTCTGAGGATAAGTGCTTGTCTCACAGAGTTTTTCGATACCTCTGTGTATGTATCCGCAGTGAGGGTCTATCTTTTTGATGGTTTCACCCTCGAGTGATACGCAGAACCTGAGCACTCCATGTGTGGCAGGATGCTGCGGTCCTATGTTGATCACATATTCTTCCTCGTTGAAAAGAGGCTGCCTTTTCAGGATATAGCTTCCGTCTTTCGTCAGTTCATAGCTTGGAGCGTCATCGTCAGCCAACTCGTTCTTCATGTTCAGAGGGTTGAGTGACTGGTCATAGTCCTTGCGCAGAGGATGCCCTTTCCAGTCATCTCTCAGGAAAAGTCTTCTGAGATCCGGATGCCCGATGAACTTGATGCCGAAAAAATCATAAGCTTCACGTTCGTTCAGGTTCGCACCTTTCCACAGATCATGTACTGACGGAAGACTGGCATCGTCCCTGTTTCTGTCAGCCGTGGCAACGGTGATATTCTCACCGGTGTATGTGTTTTCGAGATGGTATATGCATCCGAGACCTTCTTCGCCCCAGTCCATGCCTGTCAGACTGCGCAGGAAATCGAATCCGCCTTCGTTTTTCAGGAATTCGGCAGCTTTCCGGAAATCCCCGGCCGGTATCCTGTAAAGACCGTCTCCGAAGTCCGACCATACGGCGTTCAGGTCAGTCAATTTTGATTTTATGTCGATCTTTTTGTCCATATTCTTCATATTGGAGGGTGACTCAAAACGAGGGATTTCATTCAGCCGCCCTCAATGATAAACTTTTCTCAAAGCCTGTCCGCCGGAACTATGCCAATCCGGACTCGTCGTATTCCTTGATATCTTCTATGGTATTCGTATCTTCTCTCATACGCTTCTCATATTCCTTCTCGCTGATACCCTTGTTGAGTCCGCCGAGGAATTTCTGGGCCTTGACCTTGCGCTGCAACTGCATCAGACCGTAGAGCATGGCTTCAGGTCTTGGCGGACATCCTGGAATATAGACATCCACAGGAATGATCTTGTCCACACCGTCCACTACATGGTATGACTTTTTGAACGGGCCTCCGCTTATGGCGCATCCGCCTGTGGCGACAACGTATTTGGGATCAGCCATCTGGTCATACAGACGTTTGAGGACAGGGGCCATCTTGTGCGTGATCGTACCTGCGACCATGATGAAGTCAGCCTGCCTTGGTGAAGAACGTGCTACCTCGAAACCGAAACGCGCGAAATCGTATCTGGCGGCACCTATGGCCATGAACTCGATTCCGCAGCAGCTTGTGGCGAAGGTAAGCGGCCAGAGACTGTTGCTCCGGCCCCATTCTATCACGTCATCGAGACAGCCTACTATCACGTTGGTCCCGTTTTCACGGAGTTCCTTCAGCATATCCTCGATATACTCGTTGTCGTTGAAATCCTCATATTTCATCGACTTGATGTTGACGTT
>CALUQB010000008.1 GCA_944322815.1 uncultured Bacteroidales bacterium
ATCCGTGATTTCTGGCGGAAGGACGAAGCCGCTTTCCGCAAGCTCTCTTCAAAGTATCATCTCTATAAATGATGCTGCTTATTTGTATTCATAAGTCATTCTTCATTTCTGATGATTTTAAGAAGGCTGTTTGCTATGTTACCAATATAGTAAATATTTTCGTCAGTATGTTCCATCTTCATGATTTTGAGTATTATGATATCCGCCCTTCTTTTCTCCATCGAAATCTGGTTCATATGCGTCCTGATCCGTTCCTTTTCCCACGCTTGGTAATCGTATTTATGGTTTTCTATGGATTCCATTATCTTCGTTTTAGAGAGAAAGACAAACTATAGAAACGCCTGAAGTAAAACGAAATTGACAAATCAAGAAGTAGATAAATTTTGAGATTCGTGCTAAACATATTATTGTAGTCAATAACGTCAATCTATTTGACAGGATTTATTTTCGGGCCTGTTTTTTTTGCGGTGAAAAAAATATCTGCCGATAAAGTGAAAAAGCCGATGCACTTCACCCTCTGCCTCGCCCGGGATCCTTTTACGATTGATTCAATGCGGAACAAGAATATCGGCAGTCCTGGTTTTCATTACATCTTCCTGTTATATCTTTCCGGTGCCATGTCGGTGACAAGCTCGATGAATGATAGTTTTATTTCATCCCAATCTTTTCCTTCAAGGCAGATGGGATCTTCCATCAAATTGGCTTCGTTGAAGTCTATCAGAGCATCGAATATCTGATTCGGATCATGTTCCCATGGCTGTCTCTTCTTGTGAAATTCGAGCATTTCTTCCAAAGAAAAAATCTCTAACAGCTTGTGTACGTCCCAGAAATCCTTTTTTCTGCCACCTCTTGATATTGCATCGATTTTCATCGCTGCAATATCTTCAAGTGATGCCATTCTGATTCCGTCTATTATTTCAGCTTCATTCAAGAATTCCTCAGTATACATCAGGTCAAGTTTTATGCACTCGTCTTTTGTCCGTCCGATAAAATATCCGCGACCGAGCCCCACTATAGAAGTAGGATCCGTATTGCAATAGTATGTAAAATTGTATTTCAGATATTTTTCGAAAGATCTGAAATCAAGGCTGTCATATTGTGCGTCAGTGAAAAGATCTATGTCAATTGATCTGCGATGTCCCAACCGCAGACTGAGATTGGTGCCGCCTACAAGTCTGAAAGGACTGAACAGCGGCTCCGCAATAAGAGTAGCCAGAATGGTTTTTAAAAGTGGGGTAACTGTATTGTAATGGAGGCAATAAGATTCCATGATCATGATTTCTTATGTAATGTATATCTGTTCTTGCTTCTGAATCTTTCAAGATCAGAAATCCGGAGTCCATAATATTTCGCGATTTTTCTCTTTTCGTCTTCATTACCGCGCTCCAGTATTCGGGTTATAACGAATTTCTTGTTTCTACCCCAGTCAATGCCATCGAAATCCGTATCCCAGAATAATATCCGTCTGATATCAGGGATGCCGGACACCTTTTCAGAAGCCTGCCTTATATGATACTGTTGGACATTGTAGTATCCTTGCAGCATATTCAGGAAACCGTCTTCATAGCCAAGGAAACTGTCTATTTTTACTGACATTTCAACGGTAAGGTTCCTTTTCCCTTTGATTACGGCATTTAATGTCTGGTAATGTACGTCAATCCGCTCAGCCAGATCTCTTTGGCTGATGGATCGTTTTTTAAGTTCCATTCCTATAATCTTCCCTGGATGGATTCCTTTAAGTGCATTTATTAATTTTGTGTCCATTGCTTTGCAAAGATATGAAATAAACAAATTTGTTTACAATATTTGCAATAAAAAATATCTGCCGATGAAGTGAAAAAAGATACCGCACTTCATTCTCTGCCTCTCCCTGGATCCTTTTACGATTAATTCAACGCGGAACAAGAATATTGGCAGTATTTATTTTCGCCGCTGTTTTTTCTGCGGCGAAAAAATATCTGCCAATATGATATAATCCCCAAAAGTAACCGAAACTTAACAAACCTTAACACAAACTTAATACCTGTTAACAACATCGTAACCTAATCGTAAAAATCCCGCCACTTTCCGACTATACCTTTGCCGCCGGAAATAAGAAAACAGAAGAATAGTGAGAAAACTGAAACTTGCTCTGGCTGCCGCTGCCGTTATTTTCAGCCAGATTCCGGCCCTGAATGCGGCCGCAGCACCGGAAGAAGCCGGTGATATTCTAAAAGGAACAGTCATCGATGCCGAAACTCAGGAACCCCTTATAGGTGCAGCCATCATGGTGAGCAACACCACCGAAGGAGTTATCACTGACCTGGACGGAAGCTTCATCGTCAATCTCCTGAGGGACAACACTCCTTTCGAAGTCTCATATATAGGATACGAGACAGTTCCGTTTTCCATAGTCACCGCAGGAGGCTCCATGAAACTCGAAGTGAATTCAGAACATGCTGCAAACATATCCCTGACGGGCAATACTCTGACGATACTCATGCTCCCTGACGGCGAAATGCTGCAGAATGCCGTAGTGACAGGACGCAAGACCCTCGAATCACTCCAGGCACTGCAGAACGAGAGAATCACCTCGGGCTTTGCCATCGAAAACATGGGCGCCAAGGAAATGAGCCTGAAAGGCATATCTGACGCTCAGGAGAGCGTAGCCAAACTATCCGGAATATCCATAGCCAGTGCCGGTCAGCTGATAGTCCGCGGACTGGGAGATAGGTACAGCACCACGACCCTGAACGGTCTGCCGATAGCATCGCCGAACCCTGACAACAAGCTCATCCCGCTGGATATCTTCCCTGCATCCACCATACAGAACATAACGGTGAGCAAGGTATATGAAGCCAGTTCGTATGCCGACTATTCCGGAGCACACGTGGACATAAGTACGAAGGAAGGGAAAAGTGAAGACTTCTTCAATCTTTCGTTCTCAACCGGAGGATATTTCCATACGCTTGCAAATGACTTCTACAGGATGGACGGGAAAAGCCTTTTCCTGACAAAACGACTCGATCCTGTCGCTGAAACCATCGCACACAAGGACTTCCAGGACTATGTCAAATCGAAAGACATATTCGGCACGACTTTCCGCACTTATAAGAGAAATCCGCTTCCAGACCTGAACGGAGGCGTCGGATTCGGAAAAAGCTTCCCTGTCGGGAACCAGACTCTCAGCCTGGTGGCATCGGCCAGCATCAAGACCGGGGATGAAACCACTACGGATGCCTTTTACAGAACATACGAAGCCAGTTCCGTCGGCAGTATGCAGAGTGACTACACATACGACAGCTATGGACAGAAAATCGATATCGCCGCCCTTGTGGACCTCGACTATACGCTGCGTCAGAGCGACAATATCGGTCTGACAGTGTTCTTCGCCAGAAATGCCAAGGACTCGCACCTCGACAGACACGGCATCGACTACCAGGAATCCTATGACCTGATAGGAAGCAATCAGGTCACACACATATACACCCTGCAGAATTACCAGCTGTCAGGACATCATGAATTGGCCCGCTGGTTCATAGACTGGGGTGCATCCTATACCATGTCGGCAAGTGACGAACCGGACAGAAGGCAGGTGATGTACCGTCGAGGCTCGGACGACCGGTGGTATTTCTTCAAACTGAACCAGCAGGAAACCCAGCGGTATTTCGGAAAACTCAGTGAAAACGAACTCGTGGCCGATATCAAGGCGACATACAATATAAATGACCACAACAAGGTCCGTTTCGGCCTTTCGGCCAAGGACAAGGTCCGCACTTTCCGCACCACAAGATTTTACTATGATGTGAGAAACATCGGCGATGCCGTGACTGATTTCCATAACCCTGACGCATATCTGAATTTCGGAAATCTGCAGGACGGGCTGATATCCGTGAACCGCAGCCAATTCGACAGGGATCAGTACGATGCTTCGAACATCATAGGGGCGGGATTTGTCGAGACTGACCTCAAATTCGGAGACAGATGGTATCTGAATGCAGGACTTCGTATCGAGGCAAGCCGCCAGAGCGTGGACTACAACGATGATGTGGAAAATCTTACCAGAAATCTGGATGCATTCGACTTTTTTCCTGCCATAAACGTGAAATATGACATGACACGGAAAAGCATGCTGAGACTGTCACTTTCACGCACCATCACCAGACCGTCGTTCATCGAGATGGCACCTTTCCTCTATCAGGAAAGTTTCGGCGGGGCGCAGATAAGGGGTAACAAGGATCTGGAAAACGGCTACAACTACAACTTTGACCTGAAATACGAACTTTTTTCGGAGAAGAATACCGACATGTTCGCGGTGACGGCATATTTCAAATACCTCGAAAACCCGATAGAGAGAACACAGCGTCTGTCCGGAGGTGCTACGGAACATTCCTTCCAGAATGCGGACAACGGTATCGCTGCAGGGGTAGAGGTCGAGTTCCGAAAGGAAATAGTGAAGAATCTGGCTGTAAGCGCCAACGCTTCCTACATGTACACGAACGTGATACTTCCGGAAGGAGGTGTCTACACGAACCAGCAGCGTTCCTTGCAGGGAGCGTCACCGTACCTTGCGAATGCCGATATCAGCTATACGCCTGAGTTCAGGAACGGTTCGAGCCTCAGTCTGGCCCTCCTTTACAACCTCCAGGGGCCGAGAATCCATGCTGTAGGTATCATGGGACTGGGCGATGTGAAGCAGATGCCTCTGAATACTCTCGACTTCGTGGCTACATACAATATCGACAAGCATTTTTCCGTAAAGATGGCGTTCAACAACATGCTGGACTCTACCATCAGGTTCAAACAGGAAATCCCGAATGCCGGCAGGACTGTGGATGTCGAACAGTGGAGAATCGGCGCCGGGTTCGAAGTCGGCGTAAGCTGGTCGCTCTGACATTGCGCGGAGCGCATCCGAAGACATGTGCAAACAATATATTTATTCATAAACAATACAAAAAACCAATTTTTCAAGTATGAAAACATCTAAATTTTTCGTAGCAGCTGTCGCTGCAATGGGCATGGTGGCAACCCTTGCATCATGCGAAAAGGATCCTGACAACGGTGAAGGAAACGGCAGCGAGGCAGTAGTTCTCGAAGGCGGTGAAATCAGCGGACGTTACTCAAACGACCTTACCCTGAAAAAAGGAGAATATACTCTGACTGGAAGTCTCCAGATGGAAGCTCCTGCTACACTCACCATCGAGCCGGGCACGACCATCACTTCAGCCGCAGCAGGAAGCAATATCATATACATCCTCATCGAACAGGGTGCGAAGATCATTGCCGAAGGTACCGAATCTGAACCTATCACCCTGACTGCCGAAGAGAAGAAGGCAGGCGCATGGGGCGGACTCCATATCTGCGGATATGCGCATACGAACGCTTCCGGCGAGACTACATCTGAAATCGGAGGAGCCCTCTATGGCGGAAGCAACGACTCGGACAACTCCGGCGTCATAAAATACGTCCGTATCCAGTATTCGGGACTTGCCCTGGATTCAGAGCATGAGGCCAACGGTCTGTCTCTCTATGGCGTAGGAAACGGGACGGAGATTTCTTACGTCCAGGTTCTCGACGGTTCCGATGACGGTATAGAGTTCTTCGGCGGTTCTGCCGATATCGATCACTGCATCGTGGAGAATTGCACCGACGATTCTTTCGACTGGACCGAGGGCTGGAACGGTACCGCAGAGTATATCGTGGCTTACCAGTCTGTCGACGAGTGTGACTGCCTGATGGAGTGCGACAACAACGGCGACAACAACGATGCCGCTCCGGTGGCTCATCCGACTATCCGCTACGCAACATTCGTGGGCAACAACAGCGCGGACAACGCCAGAGGTCTCCGTTTCCGTGAGGGTACACAGGTGACTCTCGACTATGCTCTCGTGACCGGCAAACCGAAGCCGATTACACTTGAGACCACGCAGACAGTGGCTTCTTTCGATAACGGAACTTCTTCTATCAAAAATACTTACATCTCAGGAGAGCTCGTAAATGAGGAAGGAAGCGGCTACGCCAATGCCGACTTCACCGAAGACGGCAATACTGCAAACTACACTGGATTCAGCTTTACAGACAACTATGTCGGCAAAGTCGGCCAGAGCGGTGCCGTATCCGCTGACGACAACTGGACAGCAGGCTGGACATTGTAGTCCGCCTCTCATATAAGGAAGACTGTATATTTCATTGCTGCGGATTTCAAATCCGCGGCATTTTTGTATTTTCGTGCTCTGTTTCAGATTTTGATCAATTGACATGGAATTCATTTTCGTACTGACTGTGCTGGGATTTGTGAGCCTGGCGATACTTCTGTTGCTGCTGGCGGCTGCCGGAATAGCGGCCCTGTGCGGGGCATCTTTCGGAACTGTTTTCCTGAACGGCCTGTGGGTGCTCGTGATACCTCCCGCAGTGATATTATATGGCTGGCTCATAGGGCGGAACCAGGTGACAGTAAGCCATATAGAGATTCCGTCGGAACATCTGCCGGCATCTTTCGACGGCTATCGCATAGTGCATATATCAGACATGCACCTGCGTTCGTTCAAGTCGAGAGGAAAGGCTCTGGAAAAAATAGTAGACAGGATAAATGCGGAAAATCCGGATCTCATAGCCTTTACCGGCGATCTGGTGACCACTCATCCGCTGGAGATATTGCCCCATATGGATGTGCTGGGAAGACTTCAGGCGGAAGACGGGGTCGTCTCGGTCATGGGAAACCATGACTATTGTCCTTACAATGACTGGTCGTCAGAACAGGAAATGCTGGATGCAGTGGACACGGTAAGGGCGAGGGAAAGACGGCTCGGCTGGAAACTGCTGGATGACGCACATATCGACATTGCCCGTCAGGGCACCGGAAAGACCGACACCATTTCAGTGATAGGGGTGGAGAATATCTCGGCGATGCGGCAGTTCGCGACTCACGGTGACCTGCAGACGGCGATGGCAGGGGCTGACGGGGATTTCAGGATTCTGCTTTCTCATGACCCGACACACTGGAGGGATGGGGTTTTGGGCAAAACGGATATGGACCTCATGCTTTCAGGCCATACGCACAATGCCCAGTGCCGTATATTCGGCTTCGAACCGAGCCATCTTGTTTTCCGGGAGAACAGCGGCCTCTACAGTGAGGAGACGGCATACGGCCGTCAATACCTTTATGTGAACGATGGTCTGGGCGAAACCATGTTTCCTGCCCGTATCGGTGTGCCTCCGGAAATCACGGTCATCACCTTGTCAACTGCTGACAGGAATATTGTCCGTTGAGGACGGGCAGTTGCGGAACGGCAGGTATGAAAAATTTGATAAAATGTTTCCGATGCCGCAAAACTATTCTTAATTTTGCAATCTGTCGAACAATTTTCAAAAGGATCTGGATATGACTGAATCACAGAAGATTTCAAAAGTATTTTATACTGATTTCCGTTGCAAACCGGATGAAGGGCCGGCATTCAAGCTGAAACGGCTGATCAAGGCTGCAGGAATCGGACAGATGGACCTGGACGGGAAGTTCGTGGCCATCAAGATGCATTTCGGAGAGCTGGGAAACATGACATTCCTTCGCCCGAACTATGCGAAAGCCGTAGCGGATGTGGTGAAGGAACTGGGAGGAAAGCCTTTTCTGACTGACTGCAACACTCTTTATCCGGGAAGCAGGAAAAATGCACTGGAACATCTCTACTGTGCATGGGAGAACGGATTCACTCCTTTGAGCGCCGGCTGTCCTGTCATCATCGCCGACGGCCTGAAAGGGACTGACGATATCGAAGTGCCTGTGGCAGGAGGGGAGTATGTGCAGAACGCGAAGATCGGGCGTGCAGTCATGGACGCGGACGTATTCATTTCCCTGACGCATTTCAAGGGGCATGAAATGACGGGCTTCGGAGGTACTATAAAGAACATCGGCATGGGCTGCGGCTCGCGTGCAGGAAAGAAAGAGCAGCACTGCAACGGCAAGCCTGTCATAGACGAGGAGAAATGCCGAGGCTGCAGACAGTGTATGAAGGAATGTGCGAATGACGGTCTTCATTTCGATGCAGGGCGCAGGAAGATGACGGTAGTCCAGGAGAACTGTGTAGGATGCGGTCGCTGTATCGGAGCCTGCAACTTCGATGCTATCGATTTCGCGCAGGATGCTGCGGTCAAGGAACTTAACTGCCGCATGGCCGAATATACGAAAGCCGTAGTGGACGGCCGGCCGAATTTCCACATTTCCCTGATATGCGATGTGTCGCCGACCTGCGACTGCCATTCCGGAAATGACACTCCTATTATCCCCGATGTGGGCATGTTCGCCTCTTTCGATCCTCTCGCCCTCGACCAGGCCTGTGTGGATGCCTGTCTGAAACAGACCCCGCTCCCTGGAAGCCAGCTGACGGACGAGATGTCGAAGCCGGACTTCCATGACCATCACGACCATTTCGACAACACGAATCCGAATACCGAGTACAAGACCTGCCTCGCCCATGCGGAAAAGATAGGTCTCGGCTCACGCCAATATGAGCTTGTACGAGTAAGATAACTTGCCCGGGATTCCGGCAATCATGACTTCAGCCCTATGATGATTCCGGTACAGAAACAATATGCAGGGCTGGTGTGAATACAATTATGAAAACAAGAAGCGAAACATTCCAGTTCGGGGAGAGCCTCGAATGGCACGATGCAGGCAAGGGCTGCAGAAGACAGATTATGGGATATGACGGCCAGCTGATGGTAGTCAAGGTGCATTTTGAAAAGGGAGCCGTAGGGCAGCAGCATTCCCACTACCACAGCCAGGCATCCTATGTGGTATCGGGAAAATTCGAAGTGGATATCGAGGGGCAGAAGTCCGTGGTCGGTCCCGGGGACGGCTATTATGTGGAGCCTGACCAGATGCACGGATGTACCTGTCTGGAAGAAGGCATCCTTCTCGATGTCTTTTCACCGCAAAGGGCGGATTTCCTGAAATAGGATCTCAGATAACCGCTCAGGTGATGTAACGCAGAAAGTACCCTTTTGACCTGTCACCTTTATCCGCGAGGCCGTATGTCAGGCAGGAACACTGCCACGATTCCAAGCAATGGCAGAAGTGTGCTTATACGGAAGATGTATTCTATGCTGGTCTCATCGGCAAGCCAGCCGAAAAATGCCGATCCTATGCCGCCCAGACCGAACATCAGTCCGAAAAACATTCCGGAAATCATCCCGAGCTTGTCCGGCATCAGGTCCGTGGCGTACACTAATATCGCAGAGAATGCGGATGCTATCACCAGTCCGCTCATCACGGCCGTGAAGATGGCCCAGCCAAGATTCAGATATGGCATGGCCAGGGTGAACGGTGCTGCCCCGAGAATCGAGAACAGGATCACATATTTCCTGCCGTAACGGTCTCCGAGGAAGCCTCCTACCAGGGTGCCGATCGCGAAAGCCGCCAGATATGCGAACAGGCAGAGCTGGGAGTGCTGGATGGAAACTCCGAATTTCTCTATGAGATAGAATGTGAAATAGTTCGTCATGCAGGCGTTGAAAAAATATTTCGAGAAAAGCATCAGCACCAGTATGGCCAGGGCGATGTGTACTCTCTTCTTCGGCAGTCCTGATGAGACAGCAGGCGCCTGCATGTTCTTTTCCTTTTTCTGTGCCAGAAGCAGGCTGTACCATGCTCCGATTCTGACCAGAATGATGGATGCGAGCATCGCTGCCAGAGCCATCCAGCTCACGGCATGCTGACCGTAAGGCAGGACTATCAGAGCTGCCAGCAGAGGTCCTATTGCGCTTCCGCCGTTTCCTCCTACCTGGAATATCGATTGTGCCAGGCTCTTTTTCCCTCCGGAAGCCAGTTGCACTACCCGTGATGCTTCGGGGTGGAAGACAGCAGAACCGCATCCGATGACCGAGACAGCCAGCAGTATCGCCGTGAATCCCGGTGCGTAAGCCAGAATCAGCAGCCCGGCCAGAGTGAAGCACATCCCGGCAGCCAGAGAATACGGTTTCGGGTGCTTGTCCGCATACAGTCCCACAAACGGCTGGAATACGGATGACACCATCTGGTACACCAGAGTGATGATGCCTATCTGGACGAAACTGAACCCGAAGTTTTCCTTCATAAGCGGATACATCGCCGGTACGACCGACTGGATCATGTCGTTCAGCATGTGGCAGAAACCCATCGTAAACAGCACCGCGAATGCCGTTCCGTTGCCCACCCTCGGGTGTCCCTTTATCTTGTCTATCATATTCATTTCCAATCTTTTGGCTTTTCAGGTGCCCTTCCGGCCAATAACCACCGCAAAATTACTCTTTTTTCGCAATATGGTATCACATCATCTGATAGCGCTTTCATCAACATATGGAATCATGTGCTATCTGCGTCATTATCGTCACGGATCGCAACAGATAGTCCCATGGGAGGCATTATCTGCTGCAATTTTTCCATGAAATGCTGCAGATGGAGATTCTCGATAAAAAATAAGAACAGATTGTGATTTCCATCTGAAAAATCGCAAGAAGTGGTGATTGCCGCGCGATGACATCCGCGGTACTTTTGCATCCGGAAAATGAAAAGTGCAGAAAATGAAGACAAAAAACGTATTTGCAGCTATTGGCATATGTGTGTTGATGTCTGGTAATCAGATGCTTGCGCAGCCTGAGCCCGATGCAGTCTCCGGAGCCACACTGCCGGTGCAGGACACATTGCCGTCAGGCATGAACTCATCCGGAAAGAAAAGCTTTGCGGAACGCTTCACTATCGGAGGCTATGGCGAGGCAGTCATGACTTACAATATGTACAGCGACAACTTCGGCATCTACTCCGACCCGGAAAACTACAAGAACAGCAAAGGCCACGGACGTTTCGACCTTCCGCATGCTGTCATCATGCTCGGCTATGACTTCGGGAAAGGATGGAGACTCGGCATGGAGATCGAATTCGAACACGGGGGAGTCGAAGCTGCAGTGGAGCGAGAAAACGAAGAAGCCGGAGAATTCGAAAAGGAGATAGAACGAGGAGGCGAAGTCGCCCTGGAGCAATTCTGGATCGAAAAATCATTCTTTCCACAGCTGAATATCAGGGCTGGACACATCATAGTCCCGATCGGCCTGACGAATACCAGTCATCTTCCTAACCAGTTCTTTACTGTCTACAGACCTGAAGGAGAAAATACCATCATACCATGTACCTGGCATGAGACAGGAATCAGCCTCTGGGGCCGGGCAGGGGACTGGCGATATGAAGCCCTTATGGTCGCCGGCCTGAATTCCACGCTCTTTTCCACGGACGGCTGGGTGCACGACGGCTCAGCATCTCCATACGAATTCAAGCCTGCAAACCAGATAGCCGGAGCCTTCAGAATCGACAACTATTCCGTCAATGGACTCCGTATGGGACTGAGCGGCTACATCGGAAACAGTTTCCACAATGATATCACCACGAACACGTCCGAGCAGTACAGAAATGTAAAAGGCACAGTGATGATAGGCGCTTTCGACTTCGAATACAACTACCACCATTTTATAGCCAGAGGCAGTGTCGACTATGGTTATCTGACTGATATCGATTACATAAACAGGCGTAATTCCACCCAGAACCACACCACCTCATCCCCATATTCGCATTCTCTGGTCGGCAAGGCCGCAATGGCAGCCGGAATAGAGGCAGGATATGACTTCTTCTCCCTCTCGGACAAACTCCGTGAAAAGGAACAGAAATTCTACCTTTTCGGAAGATACGAATATTATGATTCATATATTCCGGCAGAAGGAACGACTCCGAACGACTGGACGAACAAGCATCGTATAGCCTTTGGTATCAATTATTTCCCGATACCGGAAGTCGGTATCAAGGCCGAATACTCGCACCGTTTTCTGAAAACTCCGTACAACCCCGAACCTTCAGTCTCCATCGGAATCGTCTGGGCTGCTTATTTCAATAAGTAAGAACGTGAGGCAAACCCGCTTGAACGATAGACGAACCCGTCAGGACAAGATACAACCCCGTTCGAACGTGAGGCAAACCCCCTCGGACGAGAACCCGAAGAAACCAAAAGAAAATTTACGTTAAAAATTAAAAATAAAAAACAATGAAAAAAATTCTTTATTTGACTGCTGCAGCGCTGGTCATGACCAGTCTTGCAGCCTGCGACCAAAACAGCGGCGATGACCTCGATCCTGTCGACGGTGACGACGCCCGCTTCATGGCTATCGCCGACCGTTTCGTAAACCACACGGTCATCCCTACCTACACCAGCCTTTCAGACTACACGGAGCAGCTGGTGAAAGACCTTGAAACACTCAAGAAAGACGTGACACAGGAAAATATCGACAAGGCTTGCGAGACATTCCTGACCGCCAGAGCCTATTGGGAAAAGTCGGAAGCCTTCCTCTGGGGTGCAGCCACAGACTTCGGCATCGACCCTCATATCGATACCTGGCCTCTGGACCTCACAGGACTGAAGGAAGCCCTGACGAACCAGGCCCAGATCAGCGGTCTCTCAGGTGAAGACGGCGATGTATATGCCGGAGAGAAACTCGGACCTACGCTTCTCGGCTTCCATGGAATCGAATACGTGCTTTTCTGGGAAGGAAAACACAGGACGGCGGACTGGTTTGCCGAAGGCAATACCGACAACGGTGTCAAATGTTCGGATTACCTGATTTATGCCGTAGCGGTTGCGGGCGACCTGAGGAACAAATGCTGGCAGATGGAAATCGCATGGGCAGGCGAGAGCCACAACCCTGACCGCTACGCAAAAGTTAACGACGAACTCGAACTTCCTCTGACCATGACAGGAGGGGCAAGCTACGGAGAAAACCTCCTGAATGCCGGAAAGCCCGGAAGCTCCTGCGCAAATGCAGTCGTGGCCATGCAGTGGATCATCGAAGGCTGCAACACCATCGCCGACGAGGTCGCATCTCAGAAAATAGGCATGGTTTACTCCGGACAGGATAAGAACTATGTAGAGTCGCCGTACAGCTACATGTCCATAGTGGACTTCGAGGACAATATGATAAGCATAGCGAATGTCTGGAACGGCGGTACGGAAGGAGACTATGATTCGGTCAATTCCCTGAAAGCATACTTCAAGGAAACAAACCCTGACATCGAAAAGAGGATTTCCGATGCCATAGATAATTCCATCGCCAAAATCAAGGACATCCCCGAGCCGTTCATCGAAAATTACCAGAACGAGAACTGCGCTGCCGCAATAGAAGCCATCCAGGAACTCGACACGGCTCTCTCGACCGCTATCAACGAACTTACAAGATAGTCCCTGACGGGACAATGACAGAGACTGTGTCAAAATGGTAAAATTTTGCGCAGTCTCTTCCGGCGTATCAGAATAGATAAATGATACAACGTCAAATTAATTTAACGTGAGTTCGATGAAAAGAACGCAGTGAATTTCAGAGAACTACCTCTTTTAGAGGATTCGTGGAACGAATCCGTAGGCAAGTCCTCCCATACGTAGGGGAGGATTTAGGTGGGGTGACACGTAAAAGGAAAGAGATTTCGAAGAAATCGTAATGTCAGTTCGACGAAATCTCTGGTACAGAGTAAAGTAATTCGTCGAACTGACGTTAATTTAAGATAAAGCTATGAAAACCGATTTATTTCTAATGATGACAGCCGCCGCGGCCATGACAATGCTCGCGGCCGGCTGCAATGATGATCCTATCGCGCCGGACAATACCGATCCGGAGCCGGTCCCCGACTGGGTCGAAGTGGAAACATACGCAGGAGGCGAACTCGGCACTACATTCAACGTTTCCGCATCTGCATTCGAAGATCCGACACCGGCCGTGGAAAACGCCGGACTGGTCCAGGACTTCAAGCATGGAGAAATGATATTCGAGCACAATTTCGGTCCTACATCAGAGCCGTTCGACGGACTCGGACCTCTGTATCTGAGGACATCCTGCCTGATGTGCCATCCGGGATACGGACATGGCAAGCGGACCGATTCCTACCGTTATGACGAGATGGGAAACGGCTATCTGCTCGTGCTTTATGACAAGCAGACAGGAGCATACCTGACATCCCTTACCGGAATGCCTCAGACCCAGGCCATCGCCCCGTTCAAAGCACCGCTTGACGAGGAGAAAATCCGGATAAACTGGCTCGACTACACTGACGAATGGGGAAACAAGTTCCCTGACGGAGAGACATACGGTCTCATCTATCCGGAAGTGACCATACCTGCGGACGCATATTATGTACCTATCCAGGCCAGCAGAAACGGCCAGACCGTGGATCTGACAACGGACGAAGTCGGCATCCGCCTGGAGTCCACCATTGGTATCTATGGAAGCGGCCTGCTGGATGCCATCCCTGATGAAGCTCTTAAAGCCCAGTATGCGGATTCAGAGGCGTATTTCAGGGAACAGGGACTTGATCCCACAGAATACGTGAACCCTGCCTTCTTCAAGGACGGGGAATGGGTGAAACAATACTCGAACACCGTCCAGGGAAACGGGGATAAGCATCCGTTCCGCTTCACATACGCCCTCAGCCGCGGCGCACTTCAGGACGGTCCCGGGGCCAATGCCATCTGGAATATCACGAACGTGACCCGTTCGGACCGCAGATACCACTATATGACAGCGGCTTACGCCAATACCGCTTCGCAGGACCCTGATGTGCAGGCCGGCTTCTACCATTTCATAGACACTTATTTCCCTGACTACAAGGACAAGTGGAATACAGGAGACGTGGAAAAGGACATTTACAGTTTCCTGATGTCACAGGACCTTCCGGTGGAAATGACAGATGAGGAATATACGAACCTGATGATATGGCACAGGGGGCTGGCCGTGCCTGCAGCCAGGAATCTGGACGACCCGAAGGTGCAGAGGGGCCGTGAACTCTTCCGCCAGATAGGATGCGCCACCTGCCACAGACCGTCCTGGACTACCGGGGAGGACAATTACAATGACCCTAACCTCTTTTTCAAGGGAAATGAGCTTCCACGCTATCCTGACCAGACCATCTGGCCGTACAGCGACATGATGCAGCACAAGCTGTACATGAAAAACGACATCAGGGGGGACTGGTGCAGGACCACTCCTCTGTGGGGTCGAGGACTGTCCCTTGTATGTTCCGGACATCAGGACAGGCTGCATGACTGCAGGGCGAGGAATGTCATCGAGGCCATCATGTGGCACGGAGCGCAGGAAAGCCATGCGCGTGCATCCGTGGAAGAATTCCGGGAACTGAGCAAGGATGACCGCGATGCCATAGTCGAATTCATAAACTCCATCTGATCCGGTGACTTTGTATGTTTGAAAAGATCTGCAAATACCTTTCATTCGGCTCGATAGCCGTACTGGCCCTCTATATGGCCGCCATGACAGTCCTGGAAAAGTTTTCCGGCACGGAGGCGGCCATGCGGTGGGGTTATCATTCGGTTCCGTTCATCGTCCTTTGGGTAGTCACGGCAGTCTCCGGACTGGTGTTTTACGTAATGAGAACCGAATGCAGGCATCTTGCCACATCAGGAATCCATCTTGCATTTGTTTTTATATTGTCAGGCGCTCTGATTACCCGCATTGACGGGGTGCAGGGCGCCCTTCATCTGAGAGTCGGGTCCGGACCCGCCACGGAATTCATGACAGAGGATATGCGGACCCTCTCTTTCCCGTTTTCAGTCTCTCTGGAAGACTTTGACATAGAATATTATCCGGGTACATACGCACCGACTGACTATGTCAGTCTGCTGAAGATCCAGGACGGGACAGAGGAGACGGAATTTACCGTGGCCATGAACAGGATCGCCAGATATCGCGGCTACAGATTCTATCAGTCCGGCTATGACGAGGACGGCCTCGGCTCCACTCTGGCTGTCAGCCATGACCCTGTCGGCGTACCGGTAACATACACAGGCTACGCGCTCCTGCTTCTGTCCATGGCCGGTTTCTTCTTCCAGAAGGACAGCCGTTTCAGGTCCGTGCTCAGTCGTATTTCGAGAAAAGCTGCAGCATCCGTGCTTTTTTTATGCTTCATGGCTGCAGCAGATGCCGGAGCTGAATCCGGACTTCCGGATGAAAGACCGGATGTCAGGACATCAGTGTCGCCGAAATGCCTCCCTGAAGAAATCGCTGACGAATACGGACGGATGTACATTTACTACAATGACAGAATCTGTCCTGTCCAGACCCTGGCCAGAGATTTCACCATGAAGCTATACGGGAAGGCATCATACAGGGGCATGACCCCGGAACAGGTACTTACTGGATGGATATTCTTCCCTGACAGCTGGTCCGAAACACTGTCTCAGGATACCGGTACATCCGCCAAGGCTATGAAAAAAGCCCGCGAAAAGCAGGAAGCGGCGATGCTCGTCTGCACAGCCGGAATCCTGAAAATATTCCCGATCCGTGACGATGCAGGTTCCGTCAGATGGTATTCTTCCGTGGACCGGCTCCCTGCAGGGACGGAGCCGGACCAATGGCTTTTTGTCCGCAAGGTGATGAGCCTGGCAGGGGAGTCCATTGTCAGGAAAGATTTTGCGGAGGTAGGGAATATTTTTGCTAAAGTCCGTGAATATCAGGAGAAAACGGCAGCCGGACTGCTCCCCGGCGACAGCCGCATTGCCGCGGAGCGGCTCTATAATTCCATTGAACGGCCCAAGGCCGTATCCATGGTATGCATTGTCGCAGGCATCATATTGTTTATCGTGTACTGCATGTCATCCGGATTCGGACGGGGTCTCAGGTACGCTGGCGCAGGCTTGTCCGGGGCGGTTTTCCTTTATCTGACGCTGGTGATGGGGCTGCGGTGGTACATTTCCGCGCATGTCCCGATGTCGGACGGGTTCGAGGTGATGCTGCTTCTGGCCTGGCATACGATGATGCTGGGCACTTTCGTGCAGAGAAAATTTCCGCTGATACTGCCTTTCGCGTTCCTGCTCGGGGGTTTCGCGCTTCTGGTGGCTTCGATAGGGGAGTCCGACCCTGCCATCGCTTATCTGATGCCGGTACTGTCATCCCCTCTGCTGTCGGTCCACGTGATGACGATGATGATTTCGTATACGCTGCTGGGGCTGGTGATGCTGAACGGAGTCATGGCTCTGGTGAAATACGGGCGGTCCCAGACCGGTATGGCCGATGCGGCGGATATGTCCCTGGCTGTTCTGTATCCCGCAGTCTTCTTCCTGGTAGCCGGGACATTCATCGGGGCCGTATGGGCGAATGTGTCATGGGGACGGTACTGGGCCTGGGATCCGAAAGAAGTATGGGCGCTGATCACGATTCTGGTCTATTCTTTCGCCCTTCACGGGCGGAGTCTGAAAGTCTTTTCGAATCCGCGGTTCTTCCACTGGTTCTGTGTGCTGGCTTTCCTGTGTGTCCTGGTCACTTATTTCGGGGTGAATTATTTTCTTGGCGGTCTCCACAGTTATAGCTAAATTTGCAATCCCAAATCGTGACTTAAATGAATTTTTCCGGAATCATCATAGGACTCTGCACATTCCTGATCATCGGAGTGTGCCACCCTCTGGTCATCAAGGCGGAGTACCATCTCGGGAAAGGCTGTTGGTGGCTTTTCCTTCTGGCCGGTATCGGCTTCGCGGCATTGTCGCTTTTCGTGGAAAGCATGGTCTGGTCCACTATTGCAGGAGTGGCCGCCTTTTCTTCCTTCTGGTCCATACTGGAGCTTTTCGAACAGGAAAAACGTGTGAAAAGGGGCTGGTTCCCGGCCAATCCGCGGAAGCAGTCAGGGAAGAAAAAATAGCCGTTGCCCTGCGGAACGTTACCTTCCCCGGCCTTACAGGTATTTCCGGTACATTCTTCTGTAAAAGATATACATCGGTTTCCGGGATTTGCCTTAAATTTGCACCGTGACTTGGAATGTTCCCGTCCCGGTACGATCGCCGCGGACGGGATGGAAAAATTCATACGGGAGATTTTATTATGAAAATCATAGCAAATCAGGAATTCGGCGGAGAGAGGCCGCTTTTCGCGTCTCATGACCTCCGTCTGGAGAATGTCATCATCAGGGAAGGGGAGTCTGCCATCAAGGAATGCAGCAACATCGAAGCTGAAAACTGCCGTTTCGAGGGAAACTACCCGTTCTGGCATGTACACGGCTTCATCATCAGGAACTGCTATTTCGCGTTAGGAGGCAGGTCGGCCCTCTGGTACTCCGACCATCTGAAAATGTCGGATACCGTGATAGATGCACCGAAAATGTTCCGCGAGATGCACGATATCGAAATCGAAAACGTCGTGATCAACGATGCCGACGAGATCTTCTGGAGATGCCGTGACATCAGGGTGAAGGACCTGAAGATCCATGACGGTACATATCCGTTCATGTTCAGCGAGAACATCTGTGTGGACGGACTGGAAAGCGACAGCAAATATGTCTTCCAGTATGTGAAGAATGTCGAGATACATCATGCGAAGATCACTACGAAAGACGCTTTCTGGGAAGTGGAGAATGTCACCATATACGATTCCGAACTGAACGGTGAATATTTAGGCTGGCATTCGAAGAATCTCCGTCTGGTGAACTGTCATATCAGCGGGGAGCAGCCTCTCTGCTATGCACATGACCTGGTCCTGGAGAACTGCACTTTCGACCCGTCATGCGACAGGGCATTCGAATACAGTACGGTGAAAGCCGACATACGCGGAGCCGTCACGAATATCAAGAATCCTATGTCAGGCCATATCGTAGCCGACAGCATCGGTTCGGTGACTATCGATGAAAACATCAAGGCTCCGGCCGACTGTCTGATAGAAATCCGCAGGAATGCCTGATTCCGTCATGATGGCCATGACGGCCAATGATTCCGAAGAGATAGTGACGTCAACCCGACGGAATCCCCTGCACCAGACAGAATAATTTTTTGATTGACGTTGAAAACGAATATATGCAATACGATTTTGACGAGATAGTCCCGCGCCGCGGGACCAATTCCTATAAATGGGACAATGCCCCCGAGGGCGTATTGCCGCTTTGGGTGGCGGATATGGATTTCAGGACGGCGAAGCCTGTGACCGATGCCTTGCAGAAACGTGTCGCCCACGGTATTTTCGGATATACCAAAGTCCCGCAGGAGTATTATGACGCAGTCATCGGATGGTTCGGCCGCAGGCATGGGCTGCATATCGAAAAGGACTGGATCATCTATACTTCCGGAGTAGTGCCTGCCGTTTCGGCGATTCTCAAGGCCATGACTGTCCCGGGAGACAAGGTTTTGCTTCTGACACCTGTTTACAACTGTTTCTATTCCTCTATCAGAAACAACGGCTGCGAGGCGGTATCCTGTCCGCTGGTCCGTACGGGAGACACATACGCCATAGATTTCGATGACTTCGAGACGAAAGCTTCGGATCCGAAGGTGAAAGTCTTCATCCTTTGCAGCCCTCACAATCCTGCAGGCCGCGTATGGACCAGGGAAGAACTCCTGAGATTCGGCGGAATCTGTCTGAAACACGGTGTCTTCATCATTTCCGATGAGATCCACTGCGAGCTGGTCTATCCTGGCTGCACGCACATCCCGTTCGCTTCGCTTTCGGAAGATTTCCGCATGAATTCCGCCACTTGCATCTCTCCGAGCAAGGCTTTCAACATCGCCGGACTGCAGATCGCGAATATCGTCGCAGCCGATCCGGAAATACGTGCTAAGATAGACCGTGCGATAAACATCAACGAAGTGTGCGACGTGAATCCTTTCGGAGTCATTGCCACGATAGCGGCCTACAACGAAGGTGAAGAGTGGCTGGAGCAGCTTCTGGCCTATCTGAAAGGGAACTATGACTTCATGCTGGAATTCTGCAGGAAGAATCTGCCGGAATTTCCGGTGGCCAAGCTGGAAGGCACATACCTGGCATGGATGGACTGCAGCGTCCTCGGCATGGCATCGGAGGCTCTGGAGGAAGACCTGAAAGAAAAGGCCGGTATCTGGCTGAATGCCGGAGCCATGTACGGACCGGAAGGCGAGGGATACCAGCGATGGAATCTGGCTTGTCCGCGCGCACGCCTGGCAGAGGCCCTGGAAAGGTTCCGCACCTATGTCCGGGCGAAAGGCTTATAGCAGATTGAATTGCCGGAAGCCGGAGGGCATTCCCGTTTCATTTCCGCAAACCGGCCTGCCTGTCCTCAGATTCGGGCTTCGCCGGTTCCACATGGATGCTGATGAAAGCCCCGCTGCCGAGCAGTTCTTTCAGCCTGGCTTCCATTTCGCGTGTGACGGCATGGGACTGTTCCACCGTCATTTTCCCGTCCATCCTCACGTGCACGTCCATGGCGCAGTTGTTTCCTATGCGTCTGGTCCTCAGGTTATGGGGACTGCTCACCTCCGGGAATGACAGCAGGATGTCGGTGATCTGTTTTTCCGTCTCGTCAGGCAGGGAAGCCTCTATCAGTTCGTCTATGCACGGCTTGAACAGCTTGTAGGCCACCTTGATGATGAAAAAGCTCACCACCACGGCAGCTATCGGGTCCAGCACCCTCCATTTCTCTCCCAGAAGGATGGCTCCGCCAATGCCTATGGCCGTCCCTATCGACGAGAGCGCATCGCTCCTGTGATGCCAGGCATTCGCCACCACCGACTTCGAATTCATCTTCTCTCCGGCTATCCTGGTGTACTGGTACAATGCCTCTTTCGATACGATGGAGATCAGTGCAGCCCACAATGCTATCATGCCAGGCTCTTCCAATGCCTGGCCGTGCAGGAACCCCCAGATCGACTTCGCTCCGTTCCAGAAAATGCCTGCTCCGACGAAAAAAAGCACAAGCCCTATGATGGCTGTCGCCAATGTTTCGTATTTCCCGTGTCCGAAGTCGTGGTCCTTGTCCTGCGGCTTGTTCGCTATCTTCACGAAAATGATGACTATGATGTCCGTGATGAAATCCGACAGAGAATGTACCGCATCGGCTATCATCGCGGCACTCTGCCCTATGACGCCAGCTGCGAACTTGAAAACCAGGAGCAGCAGATTCGTGATGCTCCCTGCTATCGTGACCTTGTATATCTTCCTTTCTCTGGTCCTTGAGTCCAATTCTTCCATATCATTCATGTCCAATCGGACAGCAAATATAATATTTCCTGCGGTATAATGAAATGCGGATTGTAGTCCGGTGCCGGTTTCAGATAATGATTTAATTTTCTAAATTTGTCTGGAATTGACACTAAAGACAGCGTGATTATGAAAATGACCGATCAAGGAATTACCAGGGCACTGCCGCTTCTCGCAGCAGCCGCAGTGCCGGCTGCATTGCACGCCGAGGCCCCTGCGGATGCCTCCAGGCGTGCCGGAGACAGGCCGAACATCATTTATATCATGACGGACCAGCAATGTGCGACGGCGATGAGCTGTGCCGGAAACATGGACGTATCGACCCCGAATATGGACAGACTGGCCGAACACGGTATCAGGTTCGTGAATGCATATTGCGCCATGCCTCTGAGCGGACCGGCGAGAGGGGCGATGTTTACAGGTTACATGCCGAGCGAGACCGGTATCATAGAGAATGATATCCCGATTCCTGATTCCCTGCAGAACAGGACTCTTGGTACTCTCGTTGGTGAGGCCGGGTACGACTGCGCCTACGCCGGCAAGTGGCATGTACATACTGTCGATCTGCCGTCGGAGTTCGCTTTCGGATTCAGGAATCTGCACGGGCACACCGACATAGGTCTGGCTGAAGCGTGCATAGACTATCTCAGGGAAGATCACGACAGCCCGTTCTTTCTCGTGGCTTCGTATATAAACCCTCATAATATCTGCGAGTTTGCCAGGAACCAGAATACTCCGCTCGCACGTATCCCGGATTTTACTCTTGAAGACTGTCCGACCCTTCCGGCCAATTATGCCGTGAATCCGTATGATGCTTCTGTCCTGCAGTTCGAAAAGCGTCAGAGTTACGCTCTGTATCCATCGCAGGATTTCAGGCCTGATGACTGGAGACGCTATCGTTATGCCTATTACCGTCTGGTAGAGGCCGTGGATGCGGAGATAGGTAAGATCATAGATGAAATCGACAGGCAGAATCTCTGGGAGAATACTGTGATCATCTTCACAAGCGACCATGGTGACGGCTGCGGTGCACATCAGTGGAACCAGAAGACCGTACTTTATGAAGAAGTGGCCAATATTCCTCTGATCGTGTGTCTGCCTGGCGGAAAGAATGCCGGTACAGTGCTGCCCCAGCTGATAAACAACGGTGTGGACCTCATGCCTACTGTCTGCGACTGGGCCGGTGCAGAAGTGCCGGAAGGCAGGTCAGGTCTCAGTATCAGGGCTGTAGCGGAATCGGGAGATGCTTTTCTTCCGCTGCGTGACTATGTGGTGACGGAGACGAACTTCAACCAGACAGCCGGAACTCTCGGCTGGATGGTCCGCACTCCCAAGTACAAATACGTCCTCTATGACAAGGGGCAGTATCGAGAACAGCTTTACGATATGGACACCGACAGGGGCGAAATGGTGAATCTGGCAGTGGATGCACGCTATGCCGACATAGTGAAAGAGCATCGTGCCATGCTTCGCGAATGGATGGAAACGCATCCCGGTCCAGGCCGCGCCCGCCATTTCCGCTTCATCCCGGAATAGTTTTCCAATCAGCTCATCCTGCTGACGCATATTAACGTCAGTTCGACGAATTATTTTACTCAGTACCAGAGACTTCGTCGAACTGACGTTACGATTTCTTCGAAATCTCTTCTTAATCTACGTGTCACCCCTCCTAAATCCTCCCCTACGTATGGGAGGACTTGCCTACGGACTCGTAAAACGAATCCTCTACAGAGGTAGTTCTCTGAAATTCACTGCGTTCTTTTCATCGAACTCACGTTATATTAATAAAGAGGACGACCCAAAAGGAATTACTCCTCTTTGAGAATTGAATATTTGAAACCGGACTCCATCAGGAGTACGAATAAAAAGAGGGCGAGTCTGACTTTTGACCCGCCCTCTTTTTATACCGGTGTCCGGTTATTTCCCGGCCTCAGCCTTTACTACGGCCTGTGCTGCAGCCAGACGTGCGATAGGCACGCGGAACGGCGAGCATGAAACATAGTTCAGACCGATCTTGTAGCAGAATTCCACTGATGCAGGATCACCTCCGTGCTCTCCGCAGATACCGCATTTGAGGTCAGGACGGGTCTCGCGGCCTGAAGTCACTGCATAGTCGATCAGTTTGCCTACGGCCTTGGTATCCAGAGTCTGGAACGGATCATTGTCCAGAATCTTGTTCCCGAGATAGTCACCCATGAATGTTCCGACATCATCGCGGGAGAAGCCGAATGTCATCTGAGTCAGGTCATTGGTTCCGAATGAGAAGAACTCGGCGGTCTTGGCCATCCTGTCGGCAGTCAGAGCGGCACGAGGAATTTCTATCATTGTACCGAACTTATAGTCGATATGCTGGTTAGTGGCAGCTTCCACCTCGGCTTTTACCTTCACGCAGATAGCTTTCTGGAACTTCAGCTCCCTCTGTGATACGGTCACCGGAATCATGATCTCAGGCATAGGATGGAGTCCCTCCTCCTGAAGTTCTGCGGCAGCAGTGAAGATGGCCCTGAACTGTGTCTCGGAAATCATCGGGTAAGTCACATGGAGACGCACGCCCCTGTGTCCCATCATCGGGTTCACCTCATGGAGGGATGCACCCCTCTTCTCGATTTCACCCTCGCTGATTCCCAGTTCATGGGCGAGTTCTTCTTTCTTGTCTTTCGTCTGAGGAACGAACTCGTGAAGAGGCGGGTCCAGAAGACGGAATGTCACAGGCTTGCCGTCCATGACTTTCATGGTACCTTTCACAGATGCCTTGATATATGGTTCAAGCTCATCCAGTGCAGCCCTTCTTTCTTCGTCAGTCTTCGAGAGGATCATCTTGCGGAGCTTGGCGAGAGGGGTCTCTGCGTTCTTCCCGTAGAACATGTGCTCGATGCGGAATAGTCCGATACCTTCAGCTCCGAAACTGAGAGCCCTCTGGGCATCCTCAGGAGTGTCGGCATTTGTCCTGACACCGAGCTTGCGGTATTTGTCCACTATATTCATGAACTTGATGAAGCGAGGGTTTTCGGAAGCGTCCATCGTATCGATTTCGCTGGCATATACATAGCCTTTGGCTCCGTTCAGGCTGACGATGTCACCTTCGTGGATTTCGGCTCCGCTCTTGAACCTGGCTACTTTCTTCTCCAGGTCTATATGCATGCTCTCACAGCCTACGATGCAGCATTTGCCCCATCCGCGGGCTACCAGGGCTGCATGGGAGGTCATTCCTCCTCTCTGTGTGAGGATACCTGCCGCAGCACGCATTCCCTCTACGTCTTCAGGGGATGTCTCTTCGCGGATCAGGATAGTCTTGATGCCTTTGGCATTGGCCTTCATGGCCGCCTCAGAGGTGAAGACAGCCTTTCCTACTGCACCGCCCGGACTTGCAGGCAGACCGTTGGCTATCACATCGGCCTTTTTCTCGGAAGCGGAGTCGAGAATAGGGTGGAGGATTTCGTCAAGCTGTGAAGGGGATACCCTCATGATGGCTGTCTTTTCATCGATCATGCCTTCGTCCAGCATGTCCATGGCCATATTGAGTGCAGCCAGACCGGTCCTCTTGCCGATACGGCACTGGAGCATCCAGAGTTTGCCGTCCTGGATGGTGAACTCTATGTCCTGCATGTCGTGGAAGTGGTTCTCCAGATGGACCCTGATGGCGTCCAGCTCCTTGTAAACCTCAGGCATGGCCTTTTCGAGGGATTCGAGCTTCTCGTTGTGCGGGTTCTTCGTAGCCTCGTTCAGAGGGTTCGGGGTACGGATACCTGCCACGACATCTTCTCCCTGAGCGTTGATGAGCCATTCGCCGTAGAACTTGTTGTCACCGTTGGCCGGATTCCTGGAGAATGCCACGCCTGTAGCCGAAGTGTTGCCCATGTTTCCGAACACCATGGACTGTACGTTCACTGCAGTTCCCCAGTCATCAGGAATTTTCTCTATCTTCCTGTATGCTATGGCGCGTTTGCCGTTCCATGACTTGAACACGCCGCCGATGCTGCCCCAGAGCTGTTCTTCCGCCGAATCAGGGAATTCTACACCGAGAACTTCCTTGATTCTCACCTTGAACTTGTCGCAGAGTTCCTTCAGTTCTTCGGCCGTGATGTCTGTATCGGACTTGTAGCCCTTGGCCTTTTTCAGCTCTTCCATCATCCTGTCCAGTTGCTGGCGGATACCCTGACCGTCCTCAGGCTCGATTCCTTCGGCTTTTTCCATGACCACATCGGAATACATCATGATGAGACGGCGGTATGCGTCATATACGAAACGCGGATTTCCTGTCTTTTTGATCATTCCTGGAATGGTAGCAGAGCAGAGTCCTATGTTCAGGATAGTGTCCATCATACCCGGCATGGAACTGCGGGCGCCGGAACGGCAGCTTACCAGAAGCGGATTATCCTTGTCACCGAATTGCATGCCCATTATCTTCTCGGTAGCTCTCATCGCTTCCTTGACTTCGGCTTTCAGAGCTTCCGTATAACCGCCTCCGAGCTGATAGTACTCCGCACAGCATTCGGTGGTGATGGTGAAACCTGCCGGTACCGGGATGTTCAGCCTGCACATTTCAGCCAGGTTGGCTCCCTTTCCGCCGAGCAGATTACGCATAGTACCGTCTCCTTCAGCAGTCTTGCCTCCGAAACGGTAGACCCTTTTCTTGTTATCTTCCATAAGAAAAAATTAAATTTTGAATATAGTTTTTTACAGATTTTTCCGCGTTAAAAACATGAAAACGACTCAAAAGCGGCAACTCGCCGGACTTTCGGATCAAGTGCCGCGAAAATAATATAAATTTTCCATATCTACAACAGCCTGCTGGCTATTTCCGACAGTTCGCTGCGTTCCCCTTTGGTCAGGTTCACGTGCTCGAACAGATGCTGTCCGGCCATCTTCTCTCCCAGGTGGGTAAGACCGTTGGAATACATGTCCAGATAAGGCTGGTCGATCTGGAAAATATCTCCGGTAAACACTATCTTCGTGTCCTCTCCGGCACGAGTGATGATGGTCTTGATTTCATGCGGAGTGAGATTCTGCGCCTCGTCCACGATGAAGAACACCCGGCCGAGACTCCGCCCCCTGATATACGCCAGAGGGGAAATGAGCAGTTTTTCGTCTTTCAGCATTTCGTCTATCTTCATCGCCTGCTTGCTTCCTGGCTTGAAGCAGTGGCGGATGACGCTCAGGTTGTCCATCAGCGGCTGTACGAACGGTCCCATCTTTGTCTTCTGGTCACCAGGCAGGAACCCTATTTCCTGATTTCCGAGGATGACCGTCGGACGTGAGAGGATGATCTGTTCGAAATCCCGTTCCTGTTCGAGTGCCGCCGCCAGAGCCAGCAACGTCTTTCCTGTACCGGCTCCGCCGGTCAATGACACCAGCTTGATTTCAGGATTCAGACATGCGTCGAGGGCGAATTTCTGTTCATCGTTCCGCGGTGAAATGCCGTATGCATATTTGGACTTGACGAGGACTATCTTCCTGCTCCTGTCATCATAACGGGCGCAGATGTTGGTGGTCTGTCCGTTTTTTTCGGTCCTGAACTTGTAAAGCTGGTTCGGAGCCGGCTTTTCTTTCGTGAATTTTTCGTACGGCATGCTGCCCTGACCGTATGCGAGCCCCTGAATGGCATTCCAGTCAGGATTTTCCACTATCACGACCTCATTCCGCGTGTATTCGACCTTGGATTCCTCGATTCTGTCGGTCAGGTAGTCCTGTGCCTCCATGCCTACTGCCTTCGATTTCATTCTCAGGTTTATGTCCTTGGTCACGAGGGCTACGAATCTGTCAGGATTCTGCTCCTTCACCCAGATGGCTGTGGACAGTATCCTGTGGTCCTGGGTGTCGTCCTGGAAACACCCTTTCAAGGCATCAGGGAACGGATGGTTCAGCTCCACCTTTATTTTTCCGAGTTTCCTGCCGATGGACACTCCTTCTTTCCCGAACATGCTGTTCCCGCTGAGTTTGTCCAGTTCGCGCATGAAGCCCCTGGCATTGAAACTCAGGTTGTCATTCCCTTTCTTGAATTTGTCCAGTTCTTCGAGAACTGCCATCGGGATGACGATGTCATTGTCCTGGAATTTTCTGATAGCCATGTAGTCGTGAAGAATGATATTCGTGTCCAGTACGAATATTTTCGGCTTCTTGGCTTTCTTTCCGCCGCTGTCCTGATTCCTGTCCATATTTTTCATTTTATAGGGTTCGTGTTATCCGGGACTCATGCATCCTGGTCATCTTCGGGGATGTTTCCCTGAAGCAGGGAGGCGAGAATATCCGATACTCCTTTCCTTCCGTGGGTGAAATTTATCTCTCCGGTCTCTGACGGGTGTCCGAGAGGGAAATACGCGATATCCTGCAGGAGCATCTGTGAGTCCACATAGTCGTAGTCGGAATCCTGGATCTGTATCAGGACCCCCGGTATTTCGGCAAACAGGATTCTCAGGGCATCCGTTTCATTGGTCGCACGTTCGATGCCGCTGATGTCGATGCAGATACCTGTACCGTCTCCGCAGATGGTTTTCACTGCTGTTGCCAGACCTCCGGCACCTACAGCCGTTCCTGCCATGATCACCCCGTCTTCCATCAGTTCCCTGACCACTTCGAAACAGTCTATGAAATAGTCGGGATCCTGTATCTCCGGAGCGTTGTCCCCGCTGATTCCGGCAACTCTTTCGAAAAGCGAGTCGCCTAAACGGTATTCGCAGGTATCGAACGGAATGTATATCAGCCATGAAGACGGTGATGCCAGAACTTTGTCGCTGCATTTGCATTCATCTGAAATCCAGCAGTACCGGAGTTCCTTGCTGTCTTGCTCGTTGAAAAAGTCATAGTCGTTTTCCGTATCTTCATCCTTGATGCTGTCGACTGATATGTCCACATTGACATCGGAAGACCCTGATGTTTTCTCGAAAGTATAGCTGTCCAGTCTGATCCCCAGGTCAAAAAGATATCCTGATGCCGCTTCCGCGGAAAAATAGAATGCCGCCATGTTCCCGAGCGGAGCACAGTCCCATTCCCACCGCAGTCTGACCCACAGGTCTTCAAGCGTGAAGTGACCTTTTTTCCACAGGGTCGAGAGCAGTGCGGAAGCTATCTTCCGTAGTGTGCAAGAGCCTGGAGAGACAGTGGCAGGCATCATGGTCTTGTTCCTGATGCAGAGCATCTGCCCGAGGTAGTCCAGTATTTTGCCGTGATCATAGACAGCTTTCCCGGGGGCATGGTCTGCCACTTCATCCACTATGCTGTCGAAATCTGTTTCGGAAGCTTTTTTGTCACGCCTGTCGGCAGGTATGCAGTCATCAAGCATCTGTGCCGGCGTGTAATCCATCTGCACCCCGTCGATGATATAGCTGGAATACAGGGCTGATACTGAGCGTTTCATAAAAGTGAATTTTCGTAAAGATAAATAAAAATCGGGACTTTGGTATCAGAAATTATTGTAATTTTGCAGTGCGGCAAATGCTATCTTATGAAGTGTGTCTATCATAAAGGTGTTGGAAATCAGTCATTTCTCCATGGATTTCTTTGTAAATATTTGGAAATCCGGTAAAATCGTGTAAACACACACAAGGCTCGCGCGTTAAGATACTTCAAAACATTTAATCTACAAACAATTAGCGGAATATTTCCGTTGCCGGTTCCGGCAATATCCGTTTTCCCGATCGATACTCAATCACTTCTGGGATGGTCAGGAGGAGGGATTTCAAGGCCTGCAAGTACCCTTTTCAGCCACCCTCATCAGCAATGCCCCCGGCTGGCTTCTGACTTCCGTGCAGGAAATGACCGTCGAGGCCGACACCGACCATGAGCTGACGGCGGCCATGCACCAGCAGGTGCGCCAACTCACCCTCGTCATCGAGCCGACGGGCGATGCGGCGGACAGGATAGAGAGCATAGAAGGCAGCCTGAGCGGAGCGGCAGGCACGCTGGATTTCGCCACCGGAACCTACGGAGCGACCTCCGATGTCGCCCTGCATTTCACCAGGATAACTGAAGGCAGTGATGCCGGCAAGTGGATCGCCACCGTGCGGCTTTTAGGCATCACCGGAAACACACAGACACTGACCGTCACCACCCTCACTTCCGTTTTCCGGTGTGCAGTGGATATCCCATGCAGAACAGAAGTCTGGGAAAAATCATATATTTGTGCGACAGTAAAGATTTGCACGAAATGATGGACGAATACTCCGATGCGGCATACGATGCCATGATAGAAAAACTTTTTGTCCGTTTCCCGTCATTCCAGAAAGTAGGGGGACAGGCATACAAGCCGGGAATAGACCACATGGTCTTCTTCGATCAGCTGGCCGGCCACCCTCACAGGAAATACGCCGCGGTACACATTGCCGGAACGAACGGGAAAGGCTCAGTGTCGAACATGCTTGCCTCAGCCCTGGCAGCCTCAGGGCTCAGGACAGGCCTGTACACCTCTCCCCACATCCATGATTTCCGTGAAAGGATGCGTCTTCTCGACGGGAGGACAGGGGCGGAACGGCCTGAATACATTACGAAAGAAGAGGTCTGGGATTTCATCCGGAAATGGCACAGTACATTCGACCACCTGGATCTTTCCTTCTTCGAAATCACCACCATGATGGCTTTCGACTGGTTCGCCGCGCGTGAAGTGGATGTCGCTGTCATTGAGACAGGTCTGGGAGGCCGGTTCGACAGCACGAACATCATCTCGCCGGTTCTGGGCATCATCACGAACATCGGCCTGGACCACTGCGACATGCTCGGAAATACCTTGCCTGAAATAGCTTTTGAAAAAGCCGGGATCATCAAGCCGAAAACTCCGGTCGTGGTGGGTGAATCCGACACTGAAACCGATCCTGTTTTCGAACGCAAGGTCCTGTACACGAATCTTCCGGAACCAGACTATATGGGAGACCGGCAGAAAATCATGTCCCTGCTGACGTTTGCAGACCGTACGGTGCCGACCCTGTGGCCGCAGAAAGACATCCTGCTGAAGAACATGGATCTGCAGGGAAGTTACCAGGCGAAAAACCTCAGGACCGTACTCGCGGCTCTCGATATCCTCGCTTCGGACGACCTGACCGCTGCCCATCCCTTGTTTTCCGGACTTTCACGCCTCTGGCATCATGCCGATGGCTCTTTTTCAGATGGCCTTCCGGCCAATGCCATTGTCTCAGCCATAGAGCATACCGCTTCTCGCATGGATTTTCACGGACGATGGGAAAAAATCTGCAGTGATCCTCTCGCTATCGCTGACATAGGCCACAATGCCCATGGCCTGAAATATAATTTTGCCCAGCTCGAACAATACATCGCAGACGGAGTCTGCACTGACCTCATCATAATATACGGAGTGGCTGCTGACAAGGATGTCGAAGCCATATTTCCACTGATGCCGGAAAAAGCCGGATATATCTTCACCAATGCCTCCGGAAAACGGGCCATGCCTGCCGCTACCCTGCTGGAACGATATTTGACATTCTGTACCGGCTCCGGACGTAAACCTTCTCCGGCCACTGCATGCGACAGCGTGGAAGAGGCTGTGAACATGGCTTTTCAAAGAGCGGCGGATATCAGGAAAGATTCTCCTGATGCCGTGCCGTTGATTTATATCGGCGGAAGCACCTATGTCGTGGCGGAGATCCGATAAACATAAAGGAAATCCGATAAACGTAATTATGATTATGCGAAAAATGAAGATGTTTTCCAAATTCGCTGGCATGACGGCAATGGCAGTATCCCTGCTGCTTTCAGTCAGCCTGTCAGCCATGACTGACAAGCATGATCCGGAAGGACATGTGCTCGTCAGAGAATGGAAAAAGTATTCGGATGCGGTCAGCAAGGATCTTCCGCAGTCTCGTGCGGATATTCTCGAAGACATCATGGACAAGGCGGAATCTCGTCGTCTGACCTGGGATTTCTACGATGCGGTGAGAAAGTACTACGGTACAGTCAGATCGTACGACTGGAAAAAGGCGCAGACATTGGACGAAGTCCTGAAAGAAAGGGTGCTGGAATACGGCAGCCCGGTATTGGTCTGGAATTTTGCCGAAGTCTGGCCGCTTTATACGGACAGGGCTGATGTCACGGACATTGCAGCGATGAAAGAGCTGCTTCAGGAAAGAAATTGTCCGTTTTACGGTCAGGACAGGTATATCGGGAACGGCCGGATTCCGGAGTATATTGCCGCCAATATCGGCAACGATTACGAATACCTCCTGTGGTCGGCGCTGATGTACGGATATTATTCGGAACCTCTGTCCGTCGGGGAAGGCTCTGCGGCTTTCGATACGGCGGCTGACATTCTGGAAAAGCATCTCGGGGGCCGGTATCCTGAGGCTGCGTATCTGGAATTTCTTAGGATGATGCGTATTCCGGAGGATTCTGCAGGACGGAAAAAGTCCGCGTTGGAAGCTTTCGTGGCAGAATATCAGGAATATGCGGTCAGATTTTTCGCACAACAGGAGCTGCTGCGTATGGAGTCGGACAGTCTGAGGTCTTCCGGAAGTGCGGTTTCCGATGATTATTCGGCACTGAGAGAAAAGTGCGAGGCTTTCATGAAAGCCGTGAAATCGGAGAAGGGAAGCGAGTCTGAACTTGTGAAATCATGTACATATCCGTCCCGGCTGGTGGAGGAAATGGATTTCAGCAGGATAAAGGGTGAGATAGCCGAAAATACGGATACGTTGCGGGTCATCCTGCAGAATCTCGACAAGGCTGAGGTGAAAGTGCAGGCGGAAGACAGCACGTATGTTCTGGAAACGGTTCTCGAAAATGCCGCCGGAAGCTATTTTCTTCCGGATACTCTGTGCATCGTCCTTCCGGAGACAGATGACGGAAGATATCGGGTGACATGTATCGGCGGAGACAGGAAGGCTTCTTTCAATTATGACAGATACACTCTTTCCATGGCCTGGCAGAAGCAGAAGGACGGCTATGCCTTGTATCTTGCAGATTTCAAGACCGGACGGCCTGTGAAAAAGGCGGATGTGGCCGTGTATTATCGTGACAGTCTGGTCAGGACTATCCCGAATATGGAGTTCGACGGCTTCACTCTCGTGGATATGGATTTTCCGGAAGAAAACGGCCGTTATTATCTGCAGTGCAGCTGCACGGATGACGGAGGCCTGGTCAGGAAAACTGAAAAATACCACATAGGTACATACGGATATGCCGGATCACGGGTTCCTGAAGGTCCGTCTGCCCTGTTGTACAAGAACATGGCTGCTTTCCACCCCGGTGATACGCTGAAATTCAAGGCAGTGCTGTTCGAGACGTATCGTGACAGTTCTTCCGGACATTCCGTGGCGGGCTATCGTGTCCTGACAGGAAAAGAGCCTGTAGTCGCGGAACTTCTGGACCCGTTGCGCAATACAGTGGTTGCGGATACTCTGTATGCCAACGATTTCGGGTCGGTTTCAGGATGGTTCCGGCTGCCTGTCGACAGGATGAACGGCTGGTACACACTCAGTGTCAAGTCGGAAGGACAGACTCTGGCAAGCGATGCCCTGTCAGTCGATGATTTCGTCCTGCCTACGTTTTCCGTATCGTTCGATCCTGTCGGTGAGATATATTTCCCGGGTGATTCGGTCACGGTCAAGGGGCGTATCGAAAGCTATGCCGGCGTTTCCCTCGCTGCCGCCAGGACCACCTGCAGCGTCAGCCTGTGGAATGAAAAGATACAGGAAAACGGGCTGGAAATAGCCGAAGACGGGACATTCTCCGTTACTTTCAAGACACAAGGCCCGAAAAACGGGGGAGAGTATTTCCATTACAATATCGACGTCACGGTGACTGAGGCTACAGGTGAGTCTCATGTTTTCAGCAAGGGGCTGGCAGTGCATGATTTCTCGTTCGGTGCAGAGGTGGAAAATGAGGCTGGAATGTCTGTTTCCGTACCGGACGATGCGGTAATGGATGCGGAAGCCGATTCGGCCGATGTTTATGAGATCAAGGCATTGGAAGGCGATTTCGCCGTACTTTCTTTTATCCTGAGAAATGCGTCTTACGAAGAAGTGCCTGGCAGGGACATAACATATACGGTGTACAGGGAAGGCGTACTGGTCCACTCTGGCGAGGCAAAGTCCGGAGAAAAGGTGTGGATAGACCTTTCTTCCTGGCCGTCAGGGATTTTCAGGCTCAAGGCTGTAGTCAGTGTGGACGGAAGGGAAAAGACCTGCGTCTGCGATCTGGTCAAGACTTCTGAAAACGATACGTCATTGGCCGGCAATTTCCGGCATTTCATCAAGGTGTTGCCTGCCGGAGACATCTGTGTGCAGTTCGGAGCTTCTGCCGGTCCGGTATGGGCCGCGGTACAGCTTTTCGGAGACCGCAATACCTGTCTTCTTTCCGATATGCTGTATCTGGATGGTAAAAGCGGCCGCGACGGTTCGTTGAGGCTTCTGGAATATGATTTCAAGGACGGATATCCTGATGTCGTGCAGATGAAGATCACATATTTCAGGGATGGAAGCATTTTCCGTTTCGACCATGATTTCAAGCGCCAGGCTTCGGATCTGATGCTTCCTCTGACATTTTCGAGATTCACGGACAAGTCCATACCGGGAGCAGTGTGCCGCTACGAAATCCGGACTCTGCCTGGAGTGGAATGCGCCGTGTCCGTATTCGACATGACCACGGAGACTGTCAGCATGAACTGGTGGAACAGGTTCGAGCCTTATTTCCTGTATCCGTCAGTTCAGAGTTCCTATGTCACAGGCGGCAAACATGGTTATGGAAGCTCGTCAGGGTATCATTATTACGGAAACGGTGCTGTCCCGTTCCAGCTGGCGGAGGCGGCACCGCGTTTTGCTGCATCTTCTGCGGTGGAGGATGCGGAGTCGGCATTGACGAATTCAGTCATGAAGAAAGATGTTCTGACCAGGTCTCAGGCAGACGGAGTGTCAGGAGTACAGTCCGTGACTGTCAGGGACGATTTTTCGGAAACGCTGGCTTTTTATCCGTTCCTCCGTTCCGATGAAGACGGTAAGATATCGTTCGAATTTACGGCAGGGGACAAGCTTTCGACATATTATGTGTCGGTATTCGCCCATGACCGGTCGATGAACAACAATGCTCTCCGCAGGAAGATGCAGATAAGCCTGCCGGTGACTGTATCGGTGGCGCAGCCGGCCTATCTGTTTTCCGGAGACAGGTACGACATGCAGGTGGCTCTTTCTAATGTTTCCGGGGAGGACTCGGAAGGTATGCTGTCTCTATACCTGTACGACGGGACCGACTATGTGGAAGCCATGCCGTTCCTTGTGAAAAGCCGTCCTGTAAAGGTCAGTGCAGGTTCGGCAGTTTCGGCTGGATTTTCACTGGATATCCCTGCCGGTATCGACACCCTGGGGATGAAAGTCATATATCAGGCCCATTCCGTGACTTCGGCTGAAACCGGGAAACTCATGCCCGGAGCTTCCGACGGACTTTTCGTGGCCGTACCGGTCCGTGCTCCGGAACAGATTCTGTATGAATCGCATTCCGCCCTTCTGCTGCATGGCATGTCAAGGGATTCCCTGTACCGGGCACTGCAGTCGGAATTCGTGAATGTTTCAGGATACGGCGCTGTTTCGGAAGAGATTTCCATCCTTGACATGCTTCGGGAATCCATACCGGGACATGTCGTACCGGAATCTCCGGATGTGATATCGGCGATGAGTGCTTGTCTGGCTTCATATCTGGCATCTGCACTCGAAGTCAGATCCGGCAGCGGCAGTGATATGTCTGCTGCAGTTTCCGGATCATCCGGAGCGGAGGAGTTGGCCGGACAGGTGCTTTCATACCAGAATGCCGGCGGCGGATTCGCATGGCTGAAAGGAGGACAGTCTTCGCCTCTGGTCACGGCCGTCGTGCTTGAGTATATTTCCATATTGGAGGATAAAGGTCTTCTGGTAGAGGATTCTCCGCTGACGGTTGCCGCTGAACGGGCTGTGGCTTATCTGGACGCTTCGTACTTCGCCGGAGACAAGTCGTGGAGCAGCCTGTCGCTTCCGCAGTACCTTTTCATCCGTTCGCTCTACAATGACCTGCCCCTGACTGACGGACCAGACCGCATGACGCTGAAATCTTTCCGGAAGTCGGTCAGAAACTATCTCCTCGACAGGAAACCCGATGCTCCGGGATATATTCTTTACAAGGCCCGTCGGGCAATGACGTTGTTGAATTTCCTTTCCGGTTCCGATTCCGGCATGACTTTCCTGAAGTCAGCCAATGTCAGAGCCAATGCCGGCTTCATCTCGTCTCTTGACCGCTATATGGCATCCCTGAAAGAATATGCGGTGGATCACAGGTCCGGCGGACAATATTTTCCCAATGCTGTCATGCCTTTCAGAGGGCTGCTGGAGAGCGAACTCTATGCGCATTCGGTACTTTGCAGACTGATGTCCCGGTATGCGGAATATGCCGGAGATGAGGAGGCTTCCCGAATCGCCGATGGAGTCCGGCTATGGATCATGGTCCAGAAGGAGACGCAGGAGTGGGATGATGATCCTGCATATCTTCTGGCTCTGGATGCAGTCATGGACGGTTCTTCCGGACTTCTGGATTCCAGGGTGCTGGTCCTGACACGGAAGTATATGAAACCGTTCGGTGAGATCAGGGCGGCAGGCAACGATGTTTCTGTCAGATGCCGTTATCTGGTGGAGGATGCTTCTGCTTCCGGGGTTTCTTCGGGAAGTGCTTCATCTGCAGTGGCAGAGTATCCGAGCTACAGGGAGATGGCAGAAGGGGAGGTGCTCAGGATCGGGGAGAGGATTCTGGCGGTTTATGAGATATGGAGTGCGGAAAACCGGAGTTATGTGCGTCTTTCCGCTCCGCGACCTGCTTCGCTGAGGCCGGAAAACCAATTGTCAGGCATGTATCGTGTGCCGGTGAGGTCGCGGACGCGGGCCGGAGTTCCGGCAGCGGCATTTCCGTATTCGTACAGGGAGGTGAAGCAGGATTGTTGCAGATGGTTCCTGGAGGTGCTGCCTGAAGAGAAGACTGTCCTGACTGAGGTGCTGACTGTCACTCAGGCCGGTGTATTTTCCAGTCCTGTGGCCGAGGTCGAATGCTTGTATGCTCCGCACTATCGTGCCAATGACGGTAGTCTGCCGCAGTTTGTGTCTGAAAAATAATCTGCCGTCTACACATAAATTACCGGACTAACAACGCTACAGGGCGAAAATGCGGTTAGTCCAAACAAGAATTACCGGACTAACGACGTTATAGGCGAATATCGTAGTTAGTCCGGTATTTTCAAGTGTGACTGTGCTGTTGGTCCAGCCGTTTTGTCATTTCAGAGATGCGAGGCAATTCGTGACATTGGTGAAAATCCGGTCCCTGACATTCTGGGAATCCTCTGCCTTCACGAACTTTTCACCGGTGATATGTTCGTACAGTTCGATATACCTGTCAGTGATGCTGCTGACTATTTCAGGAGTCATTTCAGGTACAGTCTGACCCTCTTTCCCCTGGAAACCGTTGGCCATCAGCCATTCGCGTACGAATTCCTTCGAAAGCTGCTTCTGCTTCTCACCTTTGGCCAGCCTCTCCTCGTATCCGTCGGCATAGAAGTAACGTGAAGAATCAGGAGTGTGGATCTCATCCATCAGGTAGATGATCCCGTTTTTCTTTCCGAACTCGTATTTGGTATCCACCAGGATGAGTCCCATTTTCGCTGCTATCTCCGTGCCTCTCTGGAAAATGGCTCTGGTATATTTTTCCAGCTGCTCGTAGTCTTCGCGGCTTACCAGTCCTGATGCGATGATATCCTCCTTCGAGATGTCCTCGTCATGCCCTTCCGCAGCCTTGGTGGTCGGTGTGATGATAGGCTCAGGGAATTTCTGGTTTTCGACCATGCCTTCAGGCAGAGTGATTCCGCACAGAGTCCTCTTGCCGGCCTTGTACTCTCTCCAGGCATGTCCTGAAAGATAACCCCTGATGACCATCTCCACCTTGAAAGGCTCGCACTTGTGGCCTATGGTCACCATAGGATCCGCCTCGGCGATCTTCCAGTTCGGGAGGATGTCGGTAGTCGCATCCAGGAATTTTGAAGCTATCTGGTTCAGCACCTGCCCCTTGTATGGGATCCCTTTCGGCAGTACCACATCGAATGCTGAAATTCTGTCAGTGACAATCATCACCAGATACTCGTTGTCGATGTCATATACATCGCGTACTTTCCCGACATATTTGCTTGTCTGTCCCGGGAAATTGAAATCGGTTTTGGTAATAGCTTCCATTATGTTTTGTGATTTGATCCAGTTTTGACATGCAAAGGTATGAAAACTCTCGGAAATTGATACCTGTTTTGGAATATTCCTCTCCTCCCGTGCAAGATTTCGGCTCCGGAAGGATTTAATCTGATGAAATGGCAGTTTTACCGACACTTACGGGATGTGGCATACACTTTGACAATATGCCCGCGACATAAAAATCTGAAATTATGAAAAAGATCATGTTTATACTGATGTTGATATCAGTCTGGGTATCAGGGTCAGCCCAGAATAAAGAGACCCTGCAGGAGAGGATCGACCGCTGGAAGAGCGATATGGCCGAATTCAACGAAGGCCGCAGGGGAGTCGAACAGAAGCAGGCCGTACTGGATACATTGGCATGGCTGCAAGCCGACCAGGCTCTGAGAGATTCTTCGTTTGTGGTCGAAGCCGATGCAGTGACATTCAAGTACGGGACCAGAGTCCAGGTGAATTCCACGACCAATTTCATTTCCATGGAAGGGGACAGGGCTGTGATCCAGATTTCTCCGAGCTATGTGTACGGAGGGCCTAACGGTGTCGGAGGCATCACGGTCGACGGGGTCGTCTCGAATGTCAGCCTTACTTCCGACAAGAAAGGGCGTATCCATTATTCCATGTATGTGACGGGCAGGGCAGTGAGCGCTACCGTGTCCATCAGCATGACTCCTGGCTCGAACAGGGCTGTCGTGGTGGTCTCTCCTACTTTCAACTCGAATGACGTACGTCTGGAAGGCTATCTGGTCCCGGCCGGGCATTCCCGCGTATTTGAAGGTACAACTCTCTGAAACAAAAGGATATGAAAAAGTTTATATTGATGTTTTTTGCATTGGCAGGTACAGCAGCTGTATCCTGCCAGAAATTACCGGCGGTAGTGGATGCCGACGGGGAGTTCCTGGTTTCCACTTCGTATGATCAGGAGACGGATTTCAGCAAATATTCGACTTTTACGGTGGCTGACAGCGTACTGGTGCTGGATTCTTATTTCCGCTGCGATACTGTGAAAAATTCTTTCACGGACAAGCTGGTGGAGAAGTTCCGCCAGAAGATGGAAAGCCGCGGCTACACTTACGTGCCTGCGGATGAAGTCCGGGACGGGAATTCCGCAGCTGATCTGGCCCTCCAGATGACATATGTAGGTGATACGGATTATTACGTGGATTATGTGGATCCGTACTGGTGGCTGGACTATCCTGGCTACTGGTCTTCATACTACTGGGGCAGCTGGGGCGGCGGCTGGTACTATCCGTATCCTGTGGTCTATCAGTTCTCCACGCACTCGCTTATGGTGGATATGGCGGATCTGACCTCTTCTGAGGGAGAGGATGCCAGGCTGCCGGTAGTATGGAGCTGTATGATAAACGGGGAAGCCGGCTACGCCAATGTCGACTACCGCAGATTCATGATAGCCATCGACCAGGCGTTCACCCAGTCGGAATATATCGGGAAGGACGCGAACTGATTCATGGGAGGATAAAAGATGAAAAAGTTTGTAATAATGACGGTAGCCGTGATTCTCACGGCAATATGTGCTGATGCACAGGTAGGAAGAAGGTTTTATGTGGATGCAGGATGGCAGTTCAACGGTACTGTGTCAAACAGTTTCTCCGACAATGCCAGCGGTTGGGGCGGCTATGTCGAAGGAGGGTATTATGTCCTTCCGCGCGTGGCTGTCGGGGCCTTTGCCAGTTTCAATACGAACAACGAGTATTTCCCGAAACAGACCTATGATACGGGAGACGGTACGTCAGTGACGACCGATATGTACCATTCTCTGTATCAGGTTCCGTTCGGAGCCACGCTCCGCTACAGATTCGCCTGGAAAAAGGTGCAGCCGTATGTGGAAGCCAAGCTCGGGGCAAATTATGCGAGGGAATATGAACTGTACTCCACTTTCGGAGCCAGGGACTCTCAGTGGGGCTTCTATGTCTCTCCTGAGGCGGGTGTGGTCTTCCATCCTTTCAACAAGAGCAATCTCGGTCTGCAGTTGTCTGCATACTACAGCTATGCTACGAACAGAAGCAAGGCTTTCGGAATCGACGGATTGAACAACCTCGGTTTCAAAGTGGGCCTTTCATTCTGATCTCGTCCCGGTCTCATGCCTTGTCCGGGACGGATGGGATGAAGATAAAAATGAGATTTTGTCTTCCCCATCAGAAAAAAAACCTTATATTTGAGGATGTGTCAGGATTCTGGCACATCCTTGTTTTTTTACTGATCCGTCGAAACGGCGTTTTTTATGGACAAGAATACACATGTCGTCATAATGGCCGGAGGTGTCGGCAGCAGACTCTGGCCGGCCAGCACACCTCAGACTCCGAAACAGTTCATAGATGTGCTGGGAGTGGGCAAGTCTCTGATACAGCTTACTGTGGACAGATTCAGGCCTGTCTGCCCTATGTCCCATTTCTGGGTGGTGACTTCCTCCAGGTATGTGGATATGGTGAGAGCACAGCTTCCGGACATTCCTTCTGAAAATATTCTCGCAGAGCCTGAGGCCAGGAACACTGCGCCATGTATAGCTTATTCATGCTGGAAGATAGCGGCAAGGTTCCCGGATGCGAACATTGTGGTGACTCCGGCAGATGCTCTGGTACTGGAAAAGGAGGTTTTCGTGAATGTCGTTTCGACAGCCCTTTCCTTTTCCGCTTCGAATCCTGCAGTGGTTACAGTCGGGATTGTTCCTACCAGACCTGAGACCGGCTACGGATATATCTGTGCAGGGAAAGCTGAATATGGGAAGGTGACCAAAGTGCAGGCTTTCAAGGAGAAGCCCGATGCCGTCACCGCTGAAAAATATTTGTCGGAAGGAAATTATTTCTGGAATGCCGGTATTTTCGTATGGAATGTAAGGACCATAGTTTCGCAGTTCCGGCAGTTTTCTCCAGGCATAGCCGGGGTGATGGACAGGCTGGCTCCTCATCTGTATACGGACACCGAGACTACGGCGCTGAAGGAACTTTTCCCTCAGTGCGAGAAGATATCCATTGACTATGCCGTGATGGAGAAATCTCCCGACATCTTCGTGATAGCGGCGGATCTCGGATGGAGCGATCTGGGAAGCTGGGGTTCCGTAAAGTCGCATATAGCAAGGGATGATGACGGAAATGCCGTAGTCGGGGATGATGTGAGGCTTTTCCACTGCAGGGAATGCGTGGTCCATCTGCCTTCGGTGAAATCTGCTATACTTGAAGGACTTGACGGGTATATCGTGGCGGAGAAAAACGGTGCGCTTCTGGTATGCCGTCTTTCCGATGAACAGCATATAAGGGAATATTCTTCCGGGAAATGAGGCTATGGAACAGAACGAAAGAATACACTACCGGACAGTGATCATATCCGATGTCCACATAGGTTCAGCCCATTCCAAGGTGAAAGAGGCGGCTGATTTCCTGAGCAGGGTAGACTGTGACAGGCTGATATTGAACGGAGACATCATAGACGGATGGCAGCTGCAGAAAAAGTCGTCCGGAAAGAAATGGAATCCTGAATATACCAGATTCACGAAGGTGATCATGAAGATGATGGAAGTCCATGATACGGAAGTGATTTATCTGCGGGGAAACCATGACGACTTTCTGGAGAATCTGGTACCTCTCAGGCTTGGGAACATCAGCGTCTTGCAGGATTATATACTGGAATCGGGGCAGCACCGTTTCTTCGTGACCCATGGTGATGTTTTCGACAGTGTGACATCGAAGATGGAGTGGCTGGCCAAGCTCGGCGATGTGAGCTATACTGCGCTGCTTCGTTTCAACAGCATATACAACAAATTCCGCAGCCGTCAGGGCAAGCCGTATTTTTCCCTGTCCCAGGCTTTGAAACACAAGGTGAAGCAGGCTGTCTCGTTCATTTCGGGATTCGAGCGCATGCTTACGGATCTGGCAAGGTCGAAGCGGTGTGACGGTGTCATCTGCGGCCATATACATTATCCTGAAGACAGGATGATAGACGGGATCTGGTATCTGAATTCGGGAGACTGGGTCGAGTCCATGTCGGCATTGCTCGAAGACGAGCAAGGAAACTGGAGAATAATGAGATACAGGGAAGAATATCTTTGATTTCATTGGCCGGAAGGCCGGTAAAAATATTTTCAGTATGGGAAAAGGTCTGAAATATCTGTTCATAGTACAGGGTGAGGGAAGGGGGCATCTGACCCAGGCCATGGCTCTGGAAAAGCTTCTGACGGAGAACGGACATCAGGTCGTGGGGATTCTGGTAGGGAAGAGCCAGGCCCGGCAGTTGCCGGAGTTTTTCGTCAGGGGCGTGTCGGCTCCTGTACGGCAGTTCGACAGCGTGAATTTCCAGCCGTCATCTGAAAACAGGACTGTCAACATGCTCAGGAGCGTGCTGTACAATATAGAAAAGTTTCCTCAGTACCTGAAAAGCATCCTGTTCCTGAAAGATGCTATCCGTGATTCGGAGGCTGATGTCGTAGTGAATTTTTATGAGCTGCTGACCGGCATTACTTATTTCAATTTCAAGATAGATATTCCGAATATCAGTATCGGCCATCAGTATCTGTTCCATCATTCCGATTTTCATCTTGGCGATTCCGGTATCATCGGTACGGAGGGACTGCAGATTTTTACCAAAATCACTGCGATAGGGGCGCACAAGAGGCTTGCGCTGTCTTTCCGCAGCATGGATGACGATGAGCAGAAACGCATCCGGGTGGTCCCTCCGATCCTCCGGGAGTCAGTGCTGGAGACGGAGCCGTCGAAGGGAAACTATATTCATGGATATATGCTGAATTCCGGTTTCTCGGAGGATGTGATGAAGTGGCATGCCGCGCATCCGGAGGTAGAGCTGCGCTTCTTCTGGGACCGCTGGTCCGAGACTCCGGTGAAAAGGATAGACGATACTCTGAGTTTCTATCTTCTGGACGATGTGGAGTTCCTGAAGCAGATGGCCGGATGCATGGCATTTGCGAGTACGGCCGGTTTCGAGTCTGTATGCGAGGCGATGTATTTCGGCAAGCCGATACTCATGGTGCCGTCTCATATAGAGCAGAGGTGCAATGCGTTTGATGCTGTCAGAAGCGGTGTGGGGATAAGTTCCGATTTCTTTGATTTGTCCGCATTGCTGGAGTTCGCCGGAAGATTTACTCCCGATCCTGCGTTCCCTGACTGGGCACGTTCCGCCAGACGACGGATACTTCAGGAGCTGATCGAACTTTAGTATTTGTCTTCAAGTGAAAATTTATCGAATTTTCTATAGAAAAATTTGGAGAATTCGAATTTAAGACATACCTTTGCAATCCCAATTCAGAAACAGCGCGTTTCTGATCCGGGAAAATGGGAAGATTCGTTAGCTCAGCTGGTAGAGCACAACACTTTTAATGTTGGGGTCTTGGGTTCGAATCCCAAACGGATCACAGAGTAGCTGTTCTGACAGTATTTGAAATCTTGCTTCCTTAGCTCAGTTGGTAGAGCACGACACTCTTAATGTTGGGGTCCAGGGTTCGAGCCCCTGAGGGAGCACATCTTTAAAAGGCTAATTCAGTATTTAACACTGAGTTAGCCTTTATTTGTGTCTGAAAATTGCCGACTTTTTAAAAAAGCATTATATTTGTACCGATTTAAGTACATCAAAAGTACAGCACTATGAAAACAGTAAATTTTACAGAGTTGAGGAAAAACCTACGCTCATACCTGGACGGGGTAATAAACGACACCGACACGGTGGTAATAAGCCGGGAAAACGGCACGGCCGCCGTCATTATCTCCATGGATGAGTATAACGCCATAAAAGAAACGGAATATATCATGCAATCCCCGGCGACAGTGGAAGCGATACGGAGGGCATCAGATGAGCTGGACAGGGGAGAATCTGTTAGACAGGAAGACGGGGAATCGGTAGAGGATTTTTTGGCACGCATCTGATATGTACCGTTTAGTCTTTTCAATGCAGGCAAAATCCGATTGGGACTATTGGAAACAGTCGGGGAATACCGCCATAATGAGAAAAATTGCCGCTCTGCTTGAGGATATGACGGCACACCCATATACGGGCATCGGAAAACCGGAGCAGCTGAAATACGGGTTGTCCGGCTGCTGGTCAAGGCGTATAAACAGGGAACACCGGATTATTTACCGTGTGAAAGAAACTGAAATTGAGGTTGAAGTACTGTCTATGCGGTATCATTACAGATAATCCCAAATTATGGAACTGATTTATTTGTTTGCCATTCTTGCCGTGCTCGGCATCATAGGCATAATATACGCGGCCTTTGAATTTCACAGGCAGAACAACCGCCCGACAAAAAAGGAGTGAGGAAATACAATTGGTATAATGCCAAATTAAGCCGGCACGGGAATCTTCTTCCCGGCCGGCTTAATCGTACGTGTCAGGTCAGGGCTATCTGCCGATAGTCGAACCGTAGCTTGAATATGTGCTGTTAGGAGTAAATGTGGCGATGTTTCCGCCGGAGAACGGATCAGCCGAGATCAATTCAAATTCTTCTGCAGCACCTGTTGTCGGTTTGAAGCTATTGTTCTGGAATATCCTGAAATAGTATCGTCCACCTGCATTGTTTCCAGTGACGCCTGTAGCTATGGACTGGTCGTAGTAGGCGATATTGTCTACGCAGTTTGCAGTGGCAGGATAATTCCCGTATGCCCTCAGAATGCAGTGATACTGTTGTGTAACGCCTGACCATGAATCAGTGTCGAAATAAACCAGGTTCTTGGTTATCGTAGCCTGATTGATATTCAAAGCTATCACCATTGCTGAATTGTTGTAGCAGATATTGGACAATGTGTTGCTTTCGAATACAATGTTGTTTATGGTCGTCTTAGTCTGGTCATTCTGGCTGTTTACAAGTCTGAATGTCGTAACCATACCGTTGTTGCAATACACAACATTGTTTTTGAAATTCAGGTTGTCAATAGTAGTCTCGACTCCGGCAGTACTTGCAATGTATCTGCTTGCATTCCCCGCAGGTATATGGATTTTGCAGTCTTCTATGTTTATGCTGCTGATAGCTCTGCCTGCAGCTGTAATATTAATCAGCGGATTGGTTTCATTCATGAGGATATCGCAGTTCCACATGGTAAGCTCAGCGAATGCTGAATTTGCAACGAATCCGTTTTTAACAGCACCACCCTTGTTGTCTACACTGTTCGGCATGTCAATGATCAGGTTTGCCAGAACAAGTCTCTTGTTTCCTTCGTCATTGAGGTTTGCTGCGGAACGGATCACAGTAGGTTTCTTGTCAGGATTGTTTCCTATCACTATGATATCACCTGCATTTCCGATGGATACAGGTTTTTCCTGATTCTCGATGTCAATGAAGATGATGGTACCGTTACCGTACTGGGCGGATGTATTGTAAATTGAGGAATTGGCATTCTCCATCAATTTGATTTTATCATCGGCAAACTGAGACTTGTTGTATATCTTGCCGCATATTTCAATATCCTGACCATCCATGAATGCTGCATAATAGTCATTGATAGGCGCTTTCTCAGTAGTGGCATCGCATTTTGCAATAGCTCCGTTCTTCTCATCTCCGACAGGAAGAACGTAGAGAGTATAGGCAGTTTCGGCTTCAAGTTTCCCGATGGTGAGCGTCGTCCCTGTTCCCTCTGTCCATGCTGTGCATTCTGCAGTAGGGGCCTCCTCACTTGAGAGCTGATGGATATACTTCCATGAAGTCACCAGATCGTTAGGCGTGATGGTATATGTGATGCTGGCATCGGTGATGTCGGCAGCGGAAACAGATACTTCAGGTTCCGTGACGATCACTATGGCCACGGCTATTTTCGAATAGATGGAACGGTCGTCTGCACCTGAAAATGCATGAAGCACGAGGTCCTTATCAGTATCAGCGCTGATCTTGGTTTCTATTTCAGTTTCCGGGGCGGTCACAGTGAGTTTCGCGATGATCTCGGTGGAAGGATCGGACGCATCTTCTCCCTCAAGCGATGCTGACCATCCGGCAGGCTTGGTGAGATATACATCCTTTACTCCTCTCATCTTGACATCGAATACCCTGGTCTGTCCAGGAGAGAACGGTTCCGGATTATTTTCTGAGACAATCGAGCATACGAAGTCCGTGGATACTGTAAAACTGTAGGTTTTGCCGTCAGCAAGTGTCAGGCTGAGTTCTCCGTTTTCTTCGTTGTATTCTATGTTCTGGAAGAAGTTACCGCCTTCACCGACAGCCGGTACCGGATTGCCTTCAGTATCGGATACGGTCTCATAGTTTTTCCCGTCTGTGCTGATCTCCCAGTTTCCGTCTGCATTTACTCTGAACAGAGGAGCTGCCGTCACAGGGACATTCTCTCCGTTTACTTTTACCTGGGAGAAGGTGGCACCGTTGTCATAGCTGACGATCCAGTAGCCGTCTTCTACGGATATCTGAGGTGTGTTTCCTATCTTGCCCTGTTTGATGGTATATGGGTTTCCGTCGGACATTTTCAGAGTGTATTCATCGCCAGCTTCATTGACGGTGATTTCAGTGATGAATATCTGACCGCCAAGCAATGCCTGGACGGCATCGATATTGTCCTGCAGGGCAGGAAGCTGGGTTTCAAGTGCTGTTATTCTGCTGTCGAGTGAATCCACTCTTTCTTCCAGTTCGCTCAGGTCATTGCAGGCGAACAGGCTTGCTCCGCAGAAAACGGCTGCGGTGCATTTTATAATACTGTTGAAATGCAGTTTCATTGCTTATATGATTTTAATTGTTATTGTCTTGGTGTTATATCAGTTTGCGGTTTTTGCCTTGAGTTCCAGCAGCCATCCCGGGACATATCCCAGACGTTTCTTCAATTGCTCTTCGTACAGAGATTCAGGCTGCACGGATGTACCGTTGCTTTCCATATATTTGGTCTGGGTCTCATCGAAAGTGACAGAATGCCCATGAAATCCGACCACTACAGGCGGAAGGAATTTCCACCAGCGGTCATTCTGGTCCCACCATATCCAGGTGCCCGAGAACGATGTGGCGTTTTCGAAGTTCCAAATGGTAAGGTCTGCCAGATGATTAGGCATCTGATTCTCGTCACCGCCCTGTCTCCATCTTCTGAACGAACCTTCGCAGCAGTCTATCAGTGTGGCTCGCGGCTGTGAAGCATGAGCCTCGAAGCATCCGTCGCTTCCCCATGTATTTCTCCACAGAACGGCACCCATGCTTTCTTTCGATACCCCGACAGCATGATACTGGCCTGTTACTTCATTCGGATCGGAACCGGTGACATCATGTCCTTTCTCGTCCATGCTGCAGCCTTGCGCAATGTCCCTGATACCTCCGATGAATACTCTGGATGATCCCTGTGATCTGATGGACGAGTGGCCCCTGTTTCCGGATATCTCACAGTCGTATACAGATACGTTTGCGCTTTCGATGATGGAGCATGCTTCGCTTACGCTCTTGAAGTTTACTCTTCTCATCCATGAGTTTACGGCTCTGGTCATGCTTACAGGCTTGTAAGCCCCGTCATCTTCCCATGAATCATGGTGATCGAAGTTTTCCTTCGCGTTTCCGATGAAAGTCAGATCTTCTATTCCGATATTCTCATAGTGGTCATATCTGAGTATCTGCCAGCCCCACTGCGGATCTACTTCATGCATGATAGGTTCGTGGAAAGTCACGGTATTTCCGGATACTTCCGCTATCTGATGAATATCCTTGACGATCACTCCATCGGATTTTACTATCACCCAGTCGGATGACGGATTCACATAGTAAGGCGCCAGTTCTTCAGTGACGAGATCTATGTCTTTGTTCTTCAGGTACAGACACACCCAGTCACCTTCCTTCAGCCCGGACGTGCTTCCCACTTCCACCGAGAATTCACCTTTCGCGGCTTCGCCGGTCACATTGGCCAGCACTGCATCATACTTGATGCCTGTATTGTGTTTCAGCTGGATCATATCAGGAGAAGAATACAGTACATTTTCATCATCCGGAAGATTCGGGTCTTCCATGATCAGCCTGGTCTTGTCGGCTCCGGCACCTTTCAAGATGAAGTTCCCGGCACGTATGATTATGGACTGGCTGGTCCCGTTCTTATTGTCGGCCTCTGAATGCAGGACATAATCTCCTTCAGGGAAATATACTATGGCATTAGCCTGATTTTTCGATCCGAACAGGATATCGCCATTCTTGTCATCTGAATAATTCTGTCCGGTCGCCGCTTTTACGGCTTCCAGAAATGCCTGCCTGTAACTGTTCCCGTCAGTCTTGTAAGACTTGACATTATAGACCTTGTACCCGTTGCTGGCGGTGCATGTCCCGTCAGAATGTTCTGTGACGGTGACTTCTGCAGGGGCCGTGTTTCCATGGTCGTAACCTGCATAGGAGAAATCAAGGAGTACGTTTTCCTCAGATTCTTCTACAAAATGCTTCCAGGCATTACAGGCGTTAGGGTCAAGGTCGTAGGACGAAAAAACGAATGAGAATCTGTATTTCCTTATGTATTTTTCAGGTTCAGCTGATTGAAGCCAGATTTCCACTATATGTTCACCTTCTTCAGAGACTGAAGGGGTTATGATGAATTTGCCTTCTTCAGTGATCTGAATGCGCCATCCGTCAGGATATGCCATGACTACCGCATCGGTGACATCTTCCGAGAATGTCACATCGAGTTCGAGAGATGTTCCCGCAGAAATTGCCATACCTTCTTCATATCCTTCTACCGTCATGCTCAGAGCCTGGCTGACGGTGATTTCCACCTCTTCTCCTGTCGCCAGTCCCAGAACAAGTTTTCCGTTGGTTTCATCGTACTTTACCGATTCGAAGAACGAATCCGAGAAGCCGCCTGTGTTGGCCGGCACCTTGTTTCCGTCAGCGTCAGTCACTTCAGTCCAAGTGATGCCGCCATCAGTACTGAATTCCCATACGGAATCATCGTTTACCCTGATCTGCGGAGGTACGGTGGCTGGTTCGGTATTACCTGTAGCTTCCATTTTCATGAAAGTACTCCCTCCGTCGACAGAATAAATCCAGTTTCCGTCTTCATCCACGCCAACGATCGGTGTGATTCCTTCATCATTTTCTGTCAGGTAGATGTCTATGGTAGAGCCATCGCTCAGATCGAGACTGTAGACTGTCCCGTTTTCATGGGCATTGACAGCCATCACGAGCTGCCCTTCCTTGATTATCTTGTATGCGGATATCGCATTCGAGTTGATTTCGGCAGCCCTTTGTTCAAGTGCTTCAGCCTTGCCTTCGAGATCAGTCAGCTTGGATTCGAGGGCTTCCGTATCCACACAGGAAGTCCATCCGAGCGCTCCTGCCCCGAGACAGGCTATTGTCATAAAAATTTTTCTCATATAGTAATAGTGTTAATAATGTTTCTATTTCTTTCCGGAGTCGCCGTCCTGCAGCAGATGCTCCATGATGCCTTCACGGTACCAGATATCATTCGCTTCTTCCAGTTTTCCGCGCAAAACATCGCAGAGTTCCGCAAACAGCTCCTGATTTTCCTGATACGGAATATTCTGCATCTGGTACGGATCGTTCCAGTCATCGAAGATCAGGACCCTCTGCAGTTCCTTGTCCCGGTTTATGGCGATTTCCATAGTGTATCTGTCGGTCTTGATGCCGCGGGCTGCCGGGAAGAATCCGCTGACGATGCCATCTGCATCTTTCTCTCCGTCCATATTCCTGATATACAGAGCAGCTTCGGGAATGTCGCAGTCCTCTCCGTTTTCCAGTAAGACAGGGGCCAGATTACGTCCTTCGGCAGATTCAGGTATCTCTTCCTCCAGTCCGGCGAGAGCCAGCATGGTAGGCATGATATCGACAGCACTCAGAAGTGTCGAATCCACCCTGTGCCTTATCCTGTCAGGATACCTGATCAGGAACGGGACGTTGAAAGATTCCGTATAGATGGAATTCTTCGGATCAAGTGTCCCCTGGCTGCACATGGTTTCCCCATGGTCGGAAGTGAACACTACGATGGTATTCTTTTCCAGCCCGAGACGTTCCAGTTCTGTGAGAAGACGTCCGAACTCCCTGTCCACACCTGTCACGTTCGCGAAATAGTATCTTGCTGAAGGCGCTTTCGACAGGGTAGTGTCTGCATTCGGCCTTACGTAAAGCTCTGAATAGCCCATGTCCCGATACAAGGCATAGTCTTCCTCCATACAGTCGTCCAGGCTTTCGTACGGGCTGTGAGGCGGGTTATAGGCCAGGGCCAGGAAGAACGGTGCGCCTTCCTTCCGTTCTCCGTTTTCGTTTCTCAGGAACTCTATAGCCCGGTCAGTCTCATGCTTTACGGAATATTCATGCGGATCATGCCGTACGCCTTCCGTATCCCAATAATGCGGGTTCTTGTGGACATCGAATGTACCGTATGAATACCAGTATGAGAAACCGTGCCGTCTCTCAGGCGGAGTGTAGGCATCCCATTCAGGATCGCGGTCGCTTACATAGTGTCCCGGATTTGCCGGGTCGTTCTTCATCGGGGTCTCGGCATGAAGTTTCCCGATATATCCGCAGCTGTACCCGTTAGCCGCCAGGACATCAGAAATGCAGGTCGCATCAGGATTCAGCGTGCTTTCCGGCCTGAGTGCCATGCAGTTAAGTGTTATGCCGCTTCTTTCGGGATACATTCCTGACAGGAATATGCCACGATAGGGGCTGCTCAGCGGGCAGTTGCTCATGGCTCTCGACAATACAGCCGCTTCATCTGCGAAAGCATTCAGATTCGGAGTATGCACAGGGTCTGCCTGCCATTTGACTGCATCGGAATACTCTTCTTTGTTCCAGAATCCGAGTGACTGGTTGCGGAACTGGTCGGGGAAGACATATATGATGTTCGGCTTTTCCTGTGCCACATTTCCGCACGCCGCCAGAGCCAGACCCGAAAGCGGTGCGAGATATTTTTTGGTATCCATCATTTCAGAAGTTTTATTCAACTGACTTACGCAATATCATTTCCTCCGTCCTGGCTTCACGCGGCATGATCATGAGCACGGTCTTGCCGTCTTCATGCCAGGACTTGACCATCGAATCGCCGCAGTCGCTTACTGTCCATTCTCCGTTCAGCGTAAGGACGACGGATGTCGGCTGGCAGTGGTCATTCACCCATGTACGGCTGTATATACTCCGTTCGACCCTCTTTCCGTCAGCGTCGAAAACTTCATCGCTCGGTCCGGAATAAATCGCCAGATCCGGATTGCTGACGCTCAATGTCATTTTTCCATCGTTGCAGCTGTACATGATGAGACTTGGGGTGGCTTCCGCCAATATTTCATCATCGCCTTCGGCAATGTTTTCGAAAACTGCGAACCCTTTCGCCCCGCTCACCTTGTCTTCGACAATGTGTGCCTGCAGATCACACCTTACTACGGCATAAGGCTGTTCGCCCATATACTCTTCTATCTGTTCAGGTGTGGCATGAATGACGGCCATGTATTCATAATCTCCGTTCTTCACCTGGCTGCCGTGACGGATGTAAGCTTTCTCGAATCTTCCCGAAGTCGGTTCCCCGGTCTCTTCATGGAATGAATGCTGGGTCCCGCGGGAAAGGGCTATCAGGGCCTCTTTCACGAAGAAAGCATTCCCGAACCTGTCACACACTATGGTCAGACTGTCGGCTATCGTACGGAAAGTATCCGAAACATTATCCGGGATACTGTTCTGGAAGAGGGTAGTGTGAAGCTCGGAGCCTGGCAGTCCGTTCTCCAGACCTGAACCAAGTGCCACGATCCTGTCCCCGAAAGCGAAGAATGATTTTCTTGCGCGGAGCGTGCCGTTGTACTTGTCATGCTCATGCAGTTTCATGGCGAAAATGCCGTCCATACCTTTGTGGCTTACCCCTCCTGCGAACCATTCGTCGGACAGAAGCATTTCTTCATATCCGGAGAATTCATCCACGTTGAGGACGTCTGCTTTCATATCTTCCATAGGGATGACTGCAGCCGTAGTGCCCGGAATGTGGCACCAGTCCCACCCGTCTACACTGTAGCCGGAGCCTGCAGCGGATACGTGCTCCAGAGGGTCACCCATGATCTGCATGCTGCCGTGTGTGAGATAACGGCCGTAAAGATTCGCCCCGTTGTATATTTCTGCGGACCAAAGGTAGCGGCTGTGCCCGGCAAAAGTCACGAGCCATTCGTCCCGTCTCAGAGACATAGAGCAGTCATATGGATAGACATGACATCCGACAGGGGCATTCTCGGCGGAGATTCCGGCTTCGGTAAATTTTTTCCCGAACTTTCCGGTTCCGTCCACTCTCATATATGCTGCAGCCAGTTCATGATCGACAGGCTCGCTTCCGTCAGGAGAACCGGCATCGGCGAGAAGAGCGTATTGCCCTGGAATCAGGGCACCCTTGCCGTCAGGATGGCGTCCGGACATGGCGAGAGGGAAAGATTCCCTGTTGCAGTAGAATCTCATTTCGAGAAGAGCGTTTTTCAGGATGGAATGGCTTTCTTCCGATATGGCGAAATCCGTTCCGTGCAGCATCCAGACTGCCTTGACCGCTCCGTCGAAGCCGCCTGTAGCATACGCCGGATACGCTTTTCTGTGGTGCATCACCGTCCCGTCGGACTTGAAGCACGGGTTCAGCCCGTCAGCGTATTTGAAACCGTTGTCTATCCAGCGTGACAGAGCCTTCATGTATGCCACCTTGTACGGAGTATCCTGAAGCATAAGAAGAGAGGCCACGCGTCCCATCAGCGAGGTGTTGAAAGCGTCTATGTCCATTCCAGGAACTTCAGGAGCCGTCTTCACTTCACCTACGCCTGAGAACCATTCCATTGCGGCCTGTACCTGAGTGCAGAGCCCCGCTTTTTCCAAAACCTCCTTCATGATGACCGGAGCAGTGTAGAAGTTTCTCATGCTGTAGCCGAGATGATGAACTGTACCCAGTCCGCTACCGGCTGCAAAACCCTGATCCAGCAGATGTCTTGTGAGCATGACGTACATTCCTGCGATTCCGGCTTTTCTCTCAGGATCCGTTTCGGCTTTCCATGCCAACGCCATCTGCAGCAGATGGTCGTTTGCCTGTCTCAGCAGCTGGCCGTTCCGGCTGAACTGCCTGGATGCATCCGTGATGCCAAGATTGATATACGTTTCACCGTATCTGGTGAAGAATATCGGTTTTCCCTTGATGGTTCCGTCCCGGTTTTCCGTAATGCCGTAGCTGTCGAAAGCCTTTTCGGCCTGTTCGTATGTCCATGCTTTTTTCCCTCCGGAGACGAGTTCCATAAACCTTTCCCTGATGGTGTCCAACTCATCTTTTTCTTCACCGGTGATGGATTCTGCCGGCATGATGTCCAGATCGAGTTTCCAGCTGCGGTTCAGGACAAGCCAGTGGGATTCGGTATCCTTGTTTATGAACGGTGCCTGCCAGTCGGGAGTGTGATGGCGGACATCTTCGAAGGCGGAAGTGATGATGCCGTCGAAATACAGGCATCCCTTCCTGCAGTTTTCAGGTGCGGAGATTACCACCCTGTCCATCCCTGTTTCTGGTGTTCCTTCCATATCCCTGTCGAAAGCCACCCAGGCTCCTCTCCAGCCGGAAAATCCGAGTCCGTACACGAAACTGCAGCATTCTTTGTCTCCTTTATGGAATGTGATGGTCAGGTTTCCGTCAATGGCTTCGGGAGAATATATCCAGAATACGAATGTAGATACCGAAGTCTCTTTCGGATTCGGGTTTTCAGGAAGATAAGGTATTTCGCCCGGGATGACTATCTCGGCGCCTTTTTTCTTCCACTGCCATTTCAATGAATTTTCTCCAAACTTGTAATGGTCTGAAGATACGGAAATTATGGAAGACTTGCCCGCAGTGATTCCTGATGTCCCGTCTTCAAAAGACATCACTCCGGTCTGCGGGTCGAAATCCACGACCTTGGCACCCGCTGAAACGAAGAGTGCCAAGGCCGATATGATACAGATGATTTTATGCATGTTATTTTACAGGCGCTTCGCCTTTTTCGATATGCCCTTTTCTGATCAGTGCTTCGAGGAAATAGTAGTCGGCGTAGTTCAGAGGTACGTCGATGTTGCTGCCATGTGGAATGCTTCCTACGGAATGCATCAGGATAAAGCCTCCGTTCGTTCCCTGGGCTGCCCTGTATGCAGGAGTGGACAGGGATTCGATCATCTTGTCAGCCTTTTCCTTGTACAGGTCGGTCTTGGTGTACCAGTAAAGTTCATAAAGCGCGGACGCTATGATGGCTGCAGAAGATGCATCGCGCGGAGTATCCGGAATGTCAGGACAGTCGAAGTCCCAGTATGGTACGAGGTCTTCCGGCATGTTAGGATTGTTGAAAAGGAAGTCTGCGACTTTCTCGGCCTGTTCAAGATATTTCTTGTCTCCGGTGAATCTGTACATCACCGTGTAGCCGTAGATAGACCAGGCCTGTCCTCTGGCCCATGCCGATTCGTCAGCATATCCCTGAGCAGTGCATCTTCCCCTGACTTCACCGGTCTCGAGGTCATAATCCACTACATGATATGTGCTGTAGTCAGGACGATAGTGGTTTTTCATGGTCTGGTCCGCGTGGCTGATCGCTATATTCGCGTATGTGGAATCGCCGGTGAATTCCGTAGCCTTGAACAGCAGCTCCAGATTCATCATATTGTCGATGATGACAGGGCATTCCCAGCCTCTTTCAGCCTGCCAGCCCCTGTCCACGTTCCATGACTGGATGACGCCTGCTCCTGGTCTGAATCTGGTGGAGAGGGATTTCGCCGTATTTATGATGACATCCTTGTATCCGTCGATGTTTTTCAGTCTGAGCCCGTTTCCGTAGCTGTCATAGATCATGAAACCTACATCGTGATGCCATTTGAGGTACTGGATGGTATCGAGAACTTCGGTCTGTTTCTGTGCATGTTCTGCCCAGTACTCGTCGCCTGTCAGTTCATACATGTACCATAATGTTCCTGCGAAGAATCCGCTTACCCAGTCATCGGTAGGGACAAAGTCGATTTCTCCGTTCTTGAATGTAGAAGGTATCCGTACGGTGTCACCGGCTTCGGATGCGTCTACCAGATATTTCAGCTGGACTTTTGCATTTTCTACATTTTCCTGGATGATGTCTGGCTTTGGCGCGCACTGCACGGCTATTACTGTCAGTGCCAGTGCCGAGAGAAATTTGAATTTCATTTCAGTTATAGTTTGAGTTATTAGTTATGCGGGTCATTGTCATCAGTACACACGTACAATGATTTTGCGAAAATAGTCAAAAATCTCATCGAATCAAAATATTATTTCGGCCTTTATAATTATTTCCAAAAACTTTGGAACGTTTGAAAATTAATGGTATATTTGCCGAATACATTATAACTAATAACCGGATGAAGCGATTTTTCGTAGTGATTTTCTGCGCTCTTTTCTGTATCATCGAGGGCCGCGCGGCCATCAATTCCCAATATAATTTTGAAAAGGGTGTACCAGGTTTTGTGCGTGTCATAGGAAACGGTGAAGTCGTGTCGTCGACAGACAAGTTCAAGGACGGCCGTTCTTCTCTCAAATTTTCATGGAAAGGCCAGGCTGCACTGGCTTTCAACAACTGTACGGACATCGAGGCTTCCATGAAGGTGAACAGGGCCGGACTGATGATCTGGATTTACAATACTGTTCCGATGGATGCCCCTCTTACCTTTACTTTCCTGAACTGGAATGATGAGGAGATCTGCCATTTCGATTTCAACATGAACTTCAAGGGATGGCGTACCGCATGGATAAAGTATGAAGACATGCTGTCCCCTTATGGCCATTACGGAGACAAGAAGTTGAAGGAACGTGCCACGAATGTGGCCAGAATGACCGTCACTCCTCCGGCTACTGTTCCGGAAGGTGTCATTTATATAGACAGGGTCACTTTTTCCACGAAACAGCTCCATGCCCAGATCACTCCGGACATGCAGATCCCTGACAACAACTATAATCTTCAGCGCAACATGTGGCACTGGTGCCGCCTGTGGGAGTGGGAACAGTATCCGCAGCTGGAGGTAGAACCGATTTCTTCTGATCAGGAGAAAGTGCTCGAACTGGTGGAGAGCCGTATGGACGAGGCTATAAAGGCAGGAAGGTCCAGCGACAACTACGTGAAAAATACCTTGCTCAAAAGAGCGGATGACTCCTATGGCAAATATTATATCCAGAGGCTGCCTGACGGATCTGTCACGGGTGCACCGCTGCTGAGCGATGACGAGTTCAACAATTCTCTCGGAGAGATGCGTATCCGCTTCGTCGGACAGATGATCGACTATTATGCCCAGGACTATTCCTATACCGGGAATACCGCGAATCTCGAAAGGGTGATTAACATTATGGATCACGCCATCGATCAGGGATTCGCATACGGAAGCGGTCAGGGAACGAACCATCACTACGGGTATCAGATACGGGAACTTTACAGGGGCATGTGGCTTCTGCGCGATGAACTGGCGAAAGCCGGAAAGCTGGATGAGTATCAGCAGGTGCTTGAGTACTGGAGCGGTCTGCAGGAGACCAGACTGCCGTTCCAGAAAGGACGCGACGAGATACTGGACAGCTGGCACACCCTTCTGGATGCCAAGCTTATCGCGGCGATGATGACTTCCGATCCTGCTGCCAGATATGCTAAGATGGCCGCTCTTTCAAGATGGATGTCAGGTTCTTTGAGCTATTCTCCGGGTACTCTGGGCGGATTCAAGCCTGACGGGACTTCTTTCCATCACGGCGGGCATTATCCTGCATATTCCGTTGGAGCCTTTGCAGCAGTAGGGGATTTCTGCCGTTATACTCAGGGGACCGAGTTCGTGATTTCGGAAGATGCCAGGAAGACTTTCAAGCATGTCCTCATGACCATGTGCGAGTATTGCAACCTCACGGACTGGGGTGTGGGCGTCTGCGGACGTCATCCTTTCAACGGTTTCATACCGAAAGCCGATATCGAAGCTTTCGCTTCGCTGGCGCTCCTCGGCGATCTGACGGGTTCCGGTCTGGATGCGGATCCGGAACTTGGCGGGGCGTATCTGTATCTTGGAGGGGCGAATCCGGAAACTGTCGCCGCTCTCAGAAATGCGGGAGTGTCAGGGGCATCTGCTGCACCGCAGGGGTTCTTCGTGCTGAATTATGCCGCTCTCGGCATACACAGGAGGGATAACTGGATGCTGTCGCTGAAGGCTTATAATTCCGATGTGTGGAGTGCCGAGATATATGCGGCCGACAACCGTTTCGGACGTTACCAAAGCTACGGTACCGCCCAGTTCATCGGCTCCGGCAAGCCTGTTTCGGCGAAAGCCAGCGGATTCTCGCAGGAAGGATGGGACTGGAACAGAATGCCTGGCGCCACTACCGTCCATCTCCCGTTCGAGATGCTGGACAGCCCTCTCAAAGGTACTCTGATGGAAAGAAACGACTCCAGATTTCCTGGAGTGTCTTCTCTGGAAGGCATGAACGGAATGATGGCCTTTACATACGTGGAAAAAGACAGGGAGAATTTCTGTGCAGGCGCCACTGCGACGAAGAGCGTCTTCTGCTTCGACAACAGGATAGTGTACACCGGTTCAGGCATATCGAACACGAAGAACTACGGCTATCCTACCGAAACGACTCTGTATCAGCTCAGACTCGACAGCCGCGAAGGAATGATTCTGGATATCAATGATGACTATTTCGGAGATTTTCCTTTCCCGTCTACGTACAGGTTCGCAGGTGAAGGGCAGGCCGTGCTCAATGACATCATGGGGAATTACTATATCCTTCCGGATGCGAAAGGTCTGACAGTCGTGAAGCAGTCCCAGACTTCTCCTTCGGATACGAAGAAAAAGGAAGGTACGGCCGATTTCGTCACAGCCTATATCGATCATGGCGTTTCTCCTCAGAACGCATCCTATGAATATATGATGCTTATACAGCCTTCGGCCAAGGAAGTCAAGCAGTATTCTAAGAAGCTTCCGTATACAGTCATCCGCTGCGATGATGCCGCGCATGTAGTGAACGACCATGTTACAGGCATCACGGCATACGCCTGCTACAAGGCATATGACGGCGCGGCTTCTGCAGAAGCTTTCGCCGCCCTGCCGAAAGGCAAGGAAGCCAGGCCTTGTCTACCGGTATCTTCAATCGATGCCGAAACCATGGTGATGGAGCGTACTTCTGAAGACGGTACTGTGGTTATGAGTATCTGTACCCCTGATCTGGGTATCACACAGAAAGCATATACGACTCCTCAGCCGAGCCAGCCTCTGCTCAGGACCGTGGTCATAGACGGAAGCTGGGATATCGTCACCCCTGCTGAAAATGTCAGGATCAGCCGTGACGGCGGAAAGACTTCGGTCACAGCCACATGTCTGGACGGTCAGCCTGTGGAGTTCCATCTGAAAAAGATCTGAAACCGGAAAACACCAACTATTAACTAATAACTATCATTAATCCTTAAACTGATGTATAAACTAACTGTACTAATGACATCGCTGGCTATTTCGCTCGCAAGTGTGTGGAATATGTCAGCCCAGAATACTGAGGTCAAAGGTCGTGTTACCGATACAGCAGGCGAGCCGCTCGTGGCTGTGACCGTATATGAATCGGGCAACACTTCAAACGGAACGGTGACGGACATTGATGGTAACTACACCATTTCCGTACCTCCTACCGCGACCCTGATATTCTCCTGCCTGGGCTTCGAGGAAGTTCAGGAAGTGGTTGCCAAGCGCAATACCATCAACGTAACATTGGCTGAAGAACAGCTTTCCATCGATGCGGCCGAAGTGGTAAGTATCGGTTACGGTACCGTTTCGAGACGAGACCTGACAGGATCCGTCAGCAAGGTGGATATGGGCGAAATCATGAAGGCTCCGGTGACTACATTCGACCAGGCTCTGACAGGTCGTGTAGCCGGTGTGGTAGTTTCCACGTCCGACGGTGCCCTCGGTACAGAGGCGAATATCACCATCCGTGGTAACAACTCCCTCACCCAGAGTTCCGCACCTCTCTACATCATCGACGGTTTCCCTTCAGAGAGTTCCATGGCTACATCCCTGAACTCTGCCGATATCGAGTCCATCGACATTCTGAAGGATGCCTCCGCTACGGCTATCTATGGAGCCCGCGGTGCGAACGGTGTCATCGTGATCACTACCAAGCAGGGTGTGGAAGGCAAGCCGAAGATCAATTTCTCGGCTTCGTGGACCGGAAACAAGATAGCCAACAAGGTGGATCTGATGGACGGCTATGAATTCGTGGAGTTCCAGACAGACAGGTATGCAGTTTACGGTGGTACGAACCCTTATCTCGACGGATATACTCTCGAGGATTACCGGACAGCTGACTGGGTGGACTGGCAGGATGACGTATATCGTCCGGCATTGACACAGAACTACAACATTTCCCTTTCGGGAGGTAGCAAGGAGATGGGAAACAGGTACAATATCAGTTTCTCCGCCCTTGACCAGGACGGTATCATCGTGAAGTCCAACTTCCAGAGATACCAGGGAAAGATCAACTTCATCCAGAAGATAGGAAAGAAGATAGAACTGAATGTGCTGGCCAACTACTCAAGGGCTGTCACCAACGGTGTGACCCCTACGGACGCGCAGCAGTCTTCTTCAGCATCAGGATGGCTCATCTACTCTCTCTGGGGTTACAGGCCTGTGAAGCCGCTCAAAAACGGAAGTATCCTGGATGATTCCGATGAACTTATCGATGCGGACATCGCCAGTGCCGATGACTACCGTTTCAATCCTGCGAAGACTGTCCGCAACGAGTACAGGAAGACTATCGTCGACTATCTGAATGCAAATGCAAGTCTTTCATGGACCATCATCGATGACCTCGTGCTGAAGGTATCCGGCGGTTATACCATGAACAAGCGCCGCAGAGAGGAATTCAACGGCAGCCAGACCTATACCGGATATGCAGGTTCTCCTTCAGGAAAGGGTATAAACGGCGCCATCTACTGGACTGACCAGACTACATGGCTGAACGAAAATACCTTGACATGGACAAAGCATATCAGGAGGAACCATCATCTGAATCTCCTCGCCGGTGTGACATTCCAGGGCCAGAACATGGACTACAAGGGTGTCAGGGCTGAACAGCTCAGTACTGAAGCTCTCGGTCTGAACGGACTGAATACAGGTCAGTATCAGAACGTGACTCCGTACGAAAGGAACTGGACTCTCATGTCAGGTCTCTTCCGACTGAACTACAATTATAAATACAAATATTATCTGACGGCTTCGTTCCGTGCGGACGGTTCGTCGAAGTTCCCTGCAGACAACAGATGGGGTTATTTCCCTTCTGCAGGTCTCTCATGGAACTTCAACAGGGAGGAAGCCCTGAAGAACAGCAGCTGGCTGAAAAACGGTAAGCTCCGTCTCTCATGGGGTCTGACCGGTAACAACAGGACATCCACTCCGTACGACTACTATTCACAGATAACCACGCTCCCTGGTGATCCTGACTCTTTCGACTATGTATTCAACGGGCAGCATGTTGCAGGTTATTTCCCTGACAATATGGCCAACCAGAAGCTAAGATGGGAGACTACGGAACAGTGGAATGTGGGTGTCGACCTGAGCTTCTTCCAGAACGACAGGATCAAGGTCACTGCAGACTGGTATCTTAAGAACACATACGACCTGCTCCTCCAGGCTACCATGCCTGCATCATCAGGTTATACTTCCGCCATGATGAACATCGGTTCCATGAGAAACACCGGATGGGAACTCTCTCTGGAGACTCTGAACATAAACCACAAGAATTTCCAGTGGACGACTTCGTTCAACATAGCCTTCAACAGGAACAAGGTTACAGCCCTGACACAGGACCAGTATTCACTCTTCTCCGCTGTCAGCTGGGATCAGAGGTTCAACAGCCAGTATCCTTACGTGACTCAGGTTGGCAAGCCTTCAGGTCTGATGTACGGTTACATATACGAAGGTACCTACAAGGCCGATGAGTTCAAGAACGGCACTCTCCTGAAAGAAGGAATACCTTACAGCGCTTCTACCGGACGTGCCAACGTCGAGCCTGGCGATCCTAAATACAAGGACGTGAACGGAGACGGTGTGATAGATGACAACGACCGTACGGTCATCGGCTGCGGCCAGCCTATCCATACCGGAGGTTTCGGAAACACGTTCTATTTCTACGGCTTCGATGTGAACATCTTCTTCTCCTGGAGTTATGGAAACGATATCCTGAATGCGAACAGGCTTATCTTCGAAAACGGAAATATCTCCAACCTGAATCTGCTCACATCATATAAGGGACATTATGATGTGGTGAAGAATCCGACGAGCGACATACCTGCCATCGGTGCGAATGACATGTTCGTATATTCTTCAAGAGTCGTGGAAGACGGTTCCTTCCTGAAACTGAGAAATATTTCCATCGGATATACCCTTCCGAGAAATGTCCTCAGAAAGATGAAATTCGATACCATGAGGGTATATGTTTCAGCTGATAACGTATGGACATGGACCAAATATACCGGTCCTGATCCGGAAGTATCTACCAGAAACTCAGTCCTCACTCCAGGTTTCGACTGGTCAGCCTATCCGAGAGCCATCGGTGTGACTGCCGGCGTTTCATTCACATTCTAAATTGTATAACACTATGAGAAATAAGATAAATCATATTGTATTGGGATCCGCACTTTCTCTGCTCATATCTTCCTGCAGTTTTCTGGAACTGGAGCCGAATGTGATAGAGGCAAGCACATTCTACAACAGTGAGGAGGAAGTCATCAGAGGACTGGCCGGAGTCTACGGTGCACTGGGCAGCGAGGCTGTCTACGGGAACTATTATTCCCTCATGCTTTCAAATATCGATGATCTGAGCTATGCGAACAGAACATCCACGAACAACTTCTCTCAGCTTTATGCCCATGATGCAAGTTCGACTGAAATCTATCAGGCGTGGACAAAACTCTATGCCGGTATCGGAAATGCGAACTCTTTCATGGAAGCTGTAGAAAACTCGGAATATGACCCTGAACATAAATATTACAACGAAGCCAGGTTCATGAGAGCCTACTATCATTTCATTCTGGCACAGGCGTGGGGAGATGTTCCCAAAAAGGATCATTCTACCAAGACTCCGGAAGAAGTGATGAGTGCGGCTACTCCTCAGTATGAACTCCTCAAATGGGTCGCATCAGAGATGGAGGCTTGTCTTCCTCTTGCTGCCGAGACTCTGGAAAACGCTCCTTCACGTGTAGTGAAAGTGACCATGCAGGGTATTCTGGCCAGAGTTTATCTCTTTATGGCCGGGGCTTCGATAGAAGGTAACGAGGCTTTCAAGTCCGAATATTACGGAAAGGCACGTGATTTCGCGTGGGAAGTGATCAAGAGCGCAAGAGGTCTCGAAGGCGCTGCCTCACTGAATATCCAGCTGAATCCAAGCTACTCTCAGGTCTTCATAAACATGATAAAGGATACTTATGACAAGACTTACAACGAGTCTCTCTGGGAGGTGGACTTCCTGGGTGACCGTTCCAGCTCCGCTGCCTGGACGAACGGCCGTATCGGTGATCTCATCGGTCTCCAGAGCAACGGTTCGGACGGATTCTCCGAGTGGGCTTGCAACTATTCCTATGCATATTATAACGGCTCTCTCAAACTCTTCAATCTGTACTATGAGAAAGACAGGACTGACGAGGATATCGCTCTCATGTCTACCATCGCCACGGATATAGCGGCATCAGGCAAGGTCGGAGTGGATCTTACGGATGAGACCGTTGCGGCGAAGTATCACTGGGATCAGAGGCAGGCATGGAACATGTGTCCTTACAATTATAACGGAAATACTCATGTGCCTCCATATCCAGTACCTGAATATGATGACGGTACTCATCCTGATCAGGCTGTGAGAAGCTATGACAAGACTCCGTACATAGGGTTCCAGAAAAAAAGTTCGGCAATAGATCCTGCAACTGCAAGAGGGATAAGGAATTGCGGGAAATGGCGCAGGGAGACTATTTACGAAGCCCAGATGTCAGCAAAGGACCTGTACACCTGCATAAACTATCCGTTGCTCCGCTATTCCGACGTGCTTCTGATGTTTGCCGAAGCCGACAACGAGTTCAAGGGATCTCCTTCACAGGAAGCTTATGACTGCGTGAAGGAAGTCCGCGACAGGGCAGGTATCGAAACTCCGGAATTCAGCAATTATTCAGATTATACATCATTCCAGACTTTCGTCAGGAATGAGCGTGGAAGGGAACTCTGCTTCGAATCTCTCAGAAAGTATGACCTGATCCGCTGGGGTATCTTCGTGGACTCCATGAAAGGCTATCTGACTGATACAGGCAGCCAGGACTGGCCTACAGGTAATGCCACAGCTACCCAGGCTGCGCAGATCATCGGTCAGAATGTGTCTGAAAGGCATGTGCTTCTGCCAATACCTTCCATAGAGCTGGGAGTGAATACGAGTCTGACTCAGAACAAACTTTGGTAATAAAACGATATTACACTCATGAAAAAGTCAATATTATTATATTTAACCGTATCTTTGGCCGTGCCTGCGCTTTTCCCGGCCTGCACGCAGAATGATATATTGTACGATGTGGACTTCAATGTCACTCTGGCTCCGGAGAATACATATTATGCGGGAGATCCCGTGACTTTCAATTTCGAGGGCGAGGTGGACAACTTGCTTTTCTACAGCGGAGAATCAGGACATGAATACCGGTATCGTGACAGATACTCTATAGATCACTCGCTGATAAAGTCTGCTACACTTCATCTTGAAATTCAGCCTCGTTATGGTGCAGGTACGCTTGGTGTATGGTATTCCAGCTCCTTTACCGGTCTTGCCGGAAATGACGGAGAGGCGGACCGTGCTACGATGGCTCAGCTCGAAGAAGGCGGGATGTCCGGATGGACTCCTTTGACTATTTGGGATGATGAGAATAAAGAGACATCTACGGTAACCAGGATAGTGGAATTTGATATCACTCAGGCTGTAGAGAATTTTGCTCTGGCTTTTCTGTGGGACCACGAAGGTGTTGATCCGGCAGCAGGAACACAGAGGCATTATTGGGTAAACGGAAGCGTATCCATCGAGGCCGAAGGTTTCGGTACGATAAATACTGACCTCAGCAGTCTGCTTATGACTAGTGTCATGATGAATGAAGAGGAAGAAGATCCGTACCGCAAGAATGACGGGAACGGCTCTATCAGATTCGATACTGACCAGGATATCAACTTCCAGGGCTGTGGCGCTAAGGAAAAGTCTTACGCACTGAAAGGCTGGGTAGTCACGACTCCGCAGATGCTGAATGCTGTTTCAAATGACACGGGAACAGTCATCAAGAACATGCAGAACTATATGGAGTCGTATTCTTATACTTTTGCAGAGCCTGGTACCTACACCGTGACTTTCGTCGGCAGGAATGTGAACTATGTCGGCTCCAGCGAACAAATCAAGGAGATGACAGTCACTATTCTCGACAGACCGCTGGATGGCGGTGATGGCGCCGGTGAGACAGATCCGGAGACCCCTGCCGAGTAGGCGGACTGACTCTGTTGAGAGTAATTAATACATTGTTCCGGCAGATCGATAATCTGCCGGAACAATCTTTTTATATGCTATTTAACGTCAGTTCGACGAATTATTTTACTCAGTACCAGAGACTCCGTCGAACTGACGTTACGATTTCTTCGAAATCTCTTTACCTTTTACGTGTCACCCCACCTAAATCCTCCCCTACGTATGGGAGGACTTGCCTACGGATTCGTTCCACGAATCCTCTAAAAGAGGTAGTTCTCTGAAATTCACTCCGTTCTTTTCATCGAACTCACGTTATTTATCCGATTCTTTATCGCTAACTCAATATTTTTATGAGTTAGCGCGCAAAAATCGCGAATTTTTCCTATTTTTGTACTATGAAAATAGGAAAGCGATGGCAGATACAATTATTGGCAGAGCCACAGAACGGGAAATCTTGCGCCGGTGTATGGACTCTGGCGCTCCGGAATTTATAGCCATTTACGGCAGGCGCAGAGTCGGCAAGACATTTCTGATACGTCAGTTTTTCAATGATGCTTTCAGTTTTTATTCCACCGGTATCTATCAGGGCACGAAGAGAGAGCAGCTTGGAGCATTCTGTCGTCAACTCAAATATTATTCAGGACGGGAATGGGGGATTCCGAAAGACTGGTTTGAAGCTTTTGCTCAGCTGAAGGAGTATCTTGAATCTGTCGAAGGTACTGCTCCTGTAGTAGTCTTTCTTGATGAACTGCCGTGGATGGACACGCAGAAAAGCCGTTTTGTCAAGGCTTTAGAGTATTTTTGGAATTCATGGGGAGCATCGAACGACCGTCTGAAACTGGTAGTTTGTGGCAGCGCAACTACATGGATGCGTGAAAATGTGCTTTCAGACAAGGGTGGTCTGTACAACAGGACTACGCGCAGCATCTACCTGGCTCCTTTTACCTTGCATGAGACAGAGCAGTACCTCCTTTCGCGCGGATTCATCTGGAACCGGTATCAGATAGCCGAGTGTTATATGGTTCTCGGTGGTACACCTCTTTATCTCCGGATGCTTGAACGGAATCAAAGCCTTTCACAGAATGTGGACAGCCTCTTTTTTATCCCTAATGCACCGTTGGCAAGAGAATATGATTTTCTGTTCCGTTCGCTGTTCAAGGACGCTGTCTTGCATCGTCAGGTTATAGAAACGTTGGCAGGCAAAGCCTCGGGAATGACGCGTGAAGAGATAGTGAAAGCTACAAAAATTGATGACGGAGGAACATTGACCAAGGTCTTGCGGAACTTGTGCGATTGTGATTTTATCCGTCAGTATACTGCTTTCGGCAAGAAGGAGCGCGGTATAATCTTTCAATTGACTGATTTGTTTTCCCTGTTCCACTTGCGGTATGTCAAAGGATATCGCGGACAGGATGAACATCATTGGCAGAATATGATAGATTCACCGTCCCGCAGGGCTTGGAGCGGATATGCTTTTGAGCAGCTGTGTTTGCACCACATTCGTCAGATCAAGAAGAAACTGGGTATCAGCGGTGTACAAAGCGATGTCTGTGCTTGGAAAGGAGAAAACTGCCAGATAGATCTGCTGATAGACCGCAGAGACCAGACTGTCAATCTCTGTGAGATGAAGTTTTCTCAGGGTGAGTTTGAAATTACCAGGCAGTATGATGAACAATTGCGTAGGCGCGCGGAAATATTCCGCACAGCTACCAAGACCCGCAAGGCTCTGCATAAGACATTTGTCACTACATATGGGTTGAAAAAAAACATGTACAGCGGGAATATTCAGAGTGAGGTGGTGCTCGATGATTTGTTCGAAGTGTAAATCTGAAAAAACGCCTTTTTGCATACTATTTATCCGATTCTTTATCGCTAACTCTGAAAAATAAGGAGTTACCGATAAAAAATCGGATATTTTTCTGTTTGATTGTGTCTGTTACAACATTATTTTACCACACGAAATCGAACTTGATGTCGCGAGGGATATTGTGCGCGTTTACATTGGCGATGTCGGCAGACAGAGCCTCCGGTACGACGGCATATTTTTCGGAGAATGAACGGGCGAAGTCTATGTCTCCGGTAGCCTGTGTCTTGATGATCAGACCGGCCCATGCATCGATGGCTTCAAGAGCCTTGTCGTAGTCGATATGATACTGCCCGTCGCTGTTCCTGGAGAAAGCCCCGTTTTCTTTCATGAAATTGTAGCACATCATGTTGGCCTTTCCGTGCGAAGAAGCCGAGCCGAAGCGCACCGAACGTACAAGTCCGGCTATGAAAGTCGTGATGGCATCCTCTTTCGATATCAGCGGAATCTCTTCCATGTCTATAAGACGGCAAACCATGAACAGCCCCAGAATATCGGCTTTCGCCTCTTCCCAGGTGGTCTTTTCCGCTCCCATGGCTTCATCGACAGAGCCTTTCCCGTTCACTGTCTCCTTCACACCCAGTCCGTGAGCTACTTCATGGAAGGTCACGTTCCAGAAGAAAGCCTCGGAGCGCAGGTGTTTCTGCTGGTCAGGTTCGATGAGCAGACGTCCTATAGGCAGGAGAATCTTTCCGAACTTGGCATCCATGCTGTTGTGCAGCTGCAGTCTGCGGGCGCCCTTGAGTGCCTGCACCCTGTCATCGTTCGGCAGGTTTATGGCAATGGTCTTGCTTCCGCAGTTGCAGTCTCCCGAATAGTAGATGGCATCATAAACATTCAGGTCTGAAGACGTTCCTGGCACGAAAGTCTTGTATTCTTCAGGGCAAGGCAGCATCTTCTGCAGCTCGGGCAGCATCGATACGTATTTGGCCAGCTCCTGACTTCTCTTTTCGTCTTTCAGCAGGATGAAGCATTCGTAAGAAGTCTTCAGCTCGTTCAGTTTGTCATCATAGCTTTCTATAGGGCCGATCACTACATCTATCTGGCTGTCTTTCATGTCCATCCATGCCAGGTCACTCTCGAAATAGTCATCCGTGAGGAATGCTTCGACCCTCTTTGTCAGGTAGTTTTTCAGCCCCTCGTTCTCGGTGATGGCAGCTGCCTCAGTCAGATAGCGGCACACCAGATCCAGGTCCTCCCGATACTCGTCACGGTACCATACGCATTTCAGCGCCCCGTTTTCATCCCTTCTGATGACAGTGTACGGGCTGAGTTTGTCAGGATCATCGAAAGCCTCCCATTCCTCGGCTGTCATGTCTGCCGGGTAGTAGTTCGCCCCGAGAGGCTTCTCGCCGTAGCCAGGAACGAACGGAGCATTGTCCTCCAGCCTGTCCCATGGTCCGTAATTGATCATGGCGAAATCTTTCATTGCCTGCCGGTCGATCACATCCATCTCTTCCTTGTCGCCGAAAGTCTGTTTCCAGAACATCCCGTCGATCACTTTCCCGGCTTCGCGAAGCAGGTTCAGCACTTGTCTGTCCTTGTCGGACAATCCGTCTATCAGAGCCGATTTCACTTCGAAAGTCGCGTACTCGTCGACCTTCGCCTGCAAAGCGGTATCTTCCTGAGTCTGGCAGGACGCAGCCAGTGCAACTGCTCCTGCCAATGTCAAAATGATTTTGTTCATGATTCCTTTTCTTTTTGAAAAATTCAGAGGCTGGTCAAAACCTGAATTTTGGCGCAGCCTCTGGAAATCTTCACGGGGTATCCGCTTTTAGTATGACAACGCGATGGCGATGAAGTCATCGGCTTTCAGAGCCGCACCTCCGATCAGGCCACCGTCGATATCAGGGCATGCGAACAGTTCCTTTGCGTTGGACGGTTTGCAGCTGCCGCCGTAGAGAATGGTGATTTCCTCGGCGAGGGTTCCGAATTTCTCTGCCACGACTTTCCTGATGCATGCGTGGATCTCCTGAGCCTGCTCTGCAGTAGCGGTCTTGCCGGTACCGATAGCCCATACCGGCTCGTAAGCGATGATCACTTTGGCCATTTCTTCTGCAGAAAGAGTGTAGAGCACATTCTTTATCTGTTCTGTGACTACGTCGAAATGACGGCCGGCCTCACGCTCGTCCAGGTTCTCGCCTACACAGAAGATAGGGGAGAGGCCGTGCGCGATGGCGAGTTTCACTTTCTCCACGAGAGTTGTGTCCGTTTCTCCATAGTACTGCCTTCTCTCTGAGTGTCCCAGAATAGTATATTCGCATCCTGCCGATACGAGCATGTCGGCAGAGACTTCTCCTGTATATGCTCCTTTCTCCTTATCTGCGCAGTTCTGTGCAGACAGCCCTATTACCGAACCTTTGATGGCTTCGGCCACAGGTACCAGATGAGTGAACGGCGGAGCGATGATGAGTTTTACCGAAGCAGGAACTTCGGATGATTTGGCTGCTACAGCCTTTGCAAGTTCGACACCTTCGGCCACTGTCGTGTTCATTTTCCAGTTGCCGGCTACAATTTTCTTTCTCATGATTATGATTACCTTAATACTTAAATATAGTTTGATATTGTATTTCTGTTTTCCGCGCGCAAATTTAATAATTTATTTGAGAAATCGGATTCCCTGTATCATCTCAGAACCCTGACTATTACTCCGATCCTGTATGACTGGTTCCACAGTCTGATCACATCCGCATCCGTCCCCGGTTCCTGGACCTCGAATTTCAGTCCTGTCCTGGATTTGGTATCCGTATCCGTAGTGTAAACTATGTCTGCCTGGATTTCGGTCCCGGGTTCCGGCATGCTGTAGCACCTGAGTACGAAATAGTCTGCCATATTGTCGTCAGTCACCCAGAATTCCTTCCGTTCTTCATTGAAGCCGGTCTGGAAATTCCTTTCATCATATTTCACCACATAGTTTCCCTTGACCATCAGTCCGATATCGTTGTTGTTACGGAGCTTGTCGATTTCTGGCCCTTTTACGCATCCGGCGATTGCCGTCAGGCCGAAGGCCAATATTGCCGCAGGCAGTATGTTTTTAATAGCAGTTTTCATATCCGAAATCGTGTATTTTCTCCGGCATGTCATTTTCCGTCAGCTATGGTTATGGTTTTGGTGACGATGCTTTTGCTGCCGTCATCGTAGAATATTTCCGCTTTCATTTCCCCGGATGCGGCAGGAGTATAGTAGCAGCTGCCGTCCACGGAAATTTCATGCCCGTCCATGTACCAGACGATTTCTTCGGCATCGTATGCATTGTACAGTCTCAGAGGGAATCCCGTTCCTGCAGGGTAGGTCCCGTCGCTGTTCTTCTCCACATAGCCGAGATAAATGAACGGACAGTTCTGGTCGCGTGAACGTCTGGTGGTGAAGTTGCATGCCGTTTCCTTGCTTTGCGAGCCGTTCCCTTCGAACATGATGTCGCATCTGTAAGGAGTCAGGGGCGTGAGTCCTTCGATGACGACGGCATACCGGTTCCCTTGATACGGGCTGACTTTCACTGTCCTGTATTCATCGTTCCCTGAGCTTTTCTTCCATCTTACAGTCGCTTCTCCGGTGTATCCTGCATCCGATGTCCATGAAATGATGGCAGCATCCTGGTAAATCTCCGATGATACTTCAGCCGGACTTGGCAGTTCTCCGGTGAATTCGCTGACAGTCAGTCTGATGCTGTCGCCGTCACGTTCTATTCCGGAAATGGCCAGCGGAGAAGCTGTCCCGCTCCAGAAGACGAATGCCGGGTCGGTGAGGGCTGAGAAAGACGTGTACTCAGATGATGCCGTTATGTACGGGTAGAATACTTTGGATACGTTCTGCGGAAGACGGTATGCTGTATTGCGTACGGACGGATCGGCTTCTATCAGATCGGCGCACTGGTGCTGCGGGTTGCAGTTCACTTCGTTGTATTTCCATCTGTCTTCTGCAGTCAGGCTGCCGTATGTTGACGAAAAATCCGCATTGTTCACGGATCTGTCCATGTGGTATATGAGCAGTCCGCTTCCTCCTATGTATTCGTCCCATCCTTCTGCCGCCCGGCATTCGAAAAGGAAATATTCGCCGTCCGTGTCGGTCTCCATTTTATAGTATTGACCGTTCCGGTCAATGGGTTCGAGTACGTGCGTGCCTGCGGTAAGGGGGATGGCCTCGAATATGCCGAGTTCATCGCGTTCGGGGGCGTTGAAATTCGGAGGAGTGTTCCCTCCGTTGTTCAGGTTCCCTCCATCCATCAGTGCGGTGGAGCCCCATAGTGCATCCGCCTGGCCTCCGCTCTGCTCATAGTCCGTGTCGTAATAGTCCGACAGCCCGAGTGTGTGGCTGAACTCGTGGCAGAAAGTGCCTATGCCTGCTATCCGGTACTGGTTCGACGAGCCTGAAATGCGGCTGAGTTCTGCCGTGCAGGCGTATCTGTTGATGGTCTTCCCGTCCAATGTCAGGTTTATTCCGGCTCCGTCCTTTATGTACCAGGCATGGGACCATATATGGTTTTCTCCTGCTCCTTCGGCTTCATCGCCTCCGGCGAAAAATACGAAGACATTGTCTACCTCCCCGTCTCCGTCATCATCGTATTTCGAAAAATCTATCCGGGTGTCAGCCAGCTTGCAGGCTTCAGCTACCATGTCGGCGGCGTGCATATCGCTGCCATTTCCGTCATTCGCCCCGTAGTAGGCATAGCCTTGGGAAAGGGTGACGATTTCGCTTACGTCGAAAGAGAAAGAGAACAGGCCTTTGAACTGGTCGTTGAAATAGTCCATGGCCGACCCTGTAGCTCCGTTCTGGCTGTAGCCGGGTTCGGTGAGCATTTTCACGAAGGATTCCCTGGTATTCGAAGCATCGAATTTCAGGTCGGCGAACTGGGCGAGAATGACTATGCCGTGTTTCCCGGTGGCGGCATTTTCATTTTTGGTGACCGGCCCGCAGGCAGCTTTCGTGCGGACCAGGATATTGTCTCCGGACCGGACATCGGCCGTGCGTCTTGCGGCGGAGGCCGCAGTCCTGAGCTTGTCATACGGGATGATACGGCTGGCAGCCATGATTCCGGCCGGGACGCTGCCTCCGATGCGGTAGTCCGTCAGGGCTTTCATCCCGTCACTGTCGTAGACGGCATAATGATACCATCCGTCGGCAGTCTGGCCTATGGCACATCCGTCCGCCGTAGTGAATATTTTCATGAATTCATCTCCGGCAAGCCGTGCCGTGAAACAGGTCCCGTCAGGCTGGTATACCGTGAAGTCTCCATGTATGGCAGGGCGAGCACAGATGTCCAGGGCCGTCAGCAGTCCTGTGGCAACGATCAATGCAAGCCCTGTTTTCAGCAACCGATTCTTCATAATGAAAAAAATATTACCTTTGTCATGGCAACCATCTGCATATTTAGTCATTTTTTATGAGACGGACAATTATTTTTTTCTTGACCATTCTTGTTTTGCAGACAGGGTCTGCATCTTATGTGTCTGCTCAGGAGCCGGATCCGTTATCCTGCGGCACGGCCGGTTCTGAAAAAGTCATCGAGGCCATAAACTCTTACGGTACTCTGGACAGGTGGTCTGCCAGAGAGGTGAAGGAGTCAGGCATCATCGGAGGAAAGGTTGCCCACCTTTTCGAATTTTACGGGAATCAGGAGACTGTGAAGACCAGAAAACCGTATGAGGCGCCGGAAGGGTATCTGTGGAGGACGAACAATGTCCTGGCAGTCGTGGCCGGGGTGACCAAGACGAGCAATACGGTGTATCCGGAGAAGAGGGGAGAAGGGTATTGCGCCCGTCTGGAAACTCACATGGAATCCGTGAAAGTCATGGGGATGATCAATATGGATGTGACCTGTCAGGGTGCGTTCTTTATCGGCAGTCTGGAGGAACCTATCAAGGATACGAAAGCCCCGATGACCAAAGTGCTTTATGGAGTACCTTTTGACGGCAGGCTGTCAGCACTGGTCTTCGACTATAAGGCGGATGTGGGACATGAGGTGATACGCGGGACAGGATTTTCCCCGAAAAAGGAAATGGGATATCCGGACTATCCTATGGTGTTCCTGATGCTGCAGAAGCGGTGGGAGGAGGCCGACGGGTCCGTACATGCGCTCAGGGTGGGTTCAGCCATCCATCGTTTCGATGAAGATGTTCCCGAATGGGTGAACGCTTTCCGGGTGGAAGTAGCATACGGTGACATCACCGGAGAACCGTTCTATCAGGATTATATGGGGTTGAAGAACGACCCTGAGACAGGTTTCTATACTCTGAACAGCGAGGGAAAGCAGGTACTTGTGGAGGAGGAAGGATGGGCTTCTGCCGATGAGGAGCCTAATTATCTGATTCTTACTTTTCTGGCCAGTTCCCAGCCAGCCTTTTACGGTGGTGTCGGCAATATCCTCTGGCTGGACAATATCCGCATCGAATAGCTTCCTGTTACTGCAGATTCGTTTGTTTCCGTTCCTGCGGATTCATGTAGACAAAATGCTTCCGGCCGATTGCAAATCAGCCGGAAGCATTTTGTAGAGGGTGCCCAAAAGGAGGGAAATCACCCTTTTGAGTCGTTATTTTTTCCACAGAGCCGACATGTCCTCAAGCGTCTTTCCTTTCGTCTCAGGGACGAATTTCCAGACGAATACGATGGACAGCAGCGCCATGATCGCATAAATCAGATATGTCCCGCCGACACTCCACGCACTCAGGGACGGGAAAGTAGAGGATACGAGGAAATTGGCCACCCATTGCATCGCGACAGCGATGGCCACGGCCTGTGACCTGATCGTATTAGGGAATATTTCCGAAATGAGTACCCAGCAGATCGGTCCCCATGACATCATGAATGAAGCTGTGTAGATGATGATGAATATCAGCGCCCCTATGCCTATCATGTCGGTGAACGAGAAGACCGCCAGGGCGATCATGCCGATCATCATGCCGGTGGAGCCTATGATCAGCAGAGGTTTCCTGCCGAACTTGTCCACTGTGAAGATAGCCACGAGAGTGAAGATGATGTTTACTATACCCATCACGATGGTCTGCATCATGGACGCGTCACCGCTGGCTCCGAGACTTTCGAATATCCTTGGTGCATAGTACAGCACTACATTGATGCCTATGGCCTGCTGGAAGAAAGAAAGCATGACACCGATGATGATGACACCTATGCCGTATGACAGCAGTTTCTCTTTCTTTTCCACGATGTTGGACTTGATTTCATCAAGCACCCTTGCACCTTCTTCGGCTCCGTTGATCCTGGTCAGGATTCCGAGGGCCTTGTCCGCCTTGCCTTTCATCACCAGATATCGCGGGGTTTCCGGAACGAGGAATACCAGCAGGAAGAAAAGCCCTGCAGGGAATGCTTCGCTCAGGAACATTCTTCTCCAGCCAATTTCCACCATGGCAGCCTGGATGCCTTCCGGAGTATCTGCCAGATTGTTCCTGATGAGATAGTTCACGAAGTAGACTACGAGCATACCGAAGATGATGGCGAACTGGTTGCAGGATACCAGGGTACCCCTGATGTTCGCAGGAGATATTTCCGCTATGTACATCGGACAGATGGCGGATGCCAGACCTACTCCCACACCTCCGATTATACGGTATATGTTGAATGCGATCAGCAGACTCAAGGACGGTTCTCCGTATGGCAGTATGCCGCTTTCAGGTCCCCACGATCCCACTGCTGAGATGAAAAACAGCGCACCTGCTATCAGCAGGGATTTTTTCCTTCCCAGAGATGATGCCAGCACTCCTGAAATGGCCCCGCCTATTACGCAGCCTATGAGTGCACTTGACGCCGTGAAGCCGTGAATCAGCTTCGTGTATGTGAAATCTTTCGCCCCCTTGAAAAAAGTATCCAAGGCCTGCTCGGCTCCGGATATGACGGCTGTGTCATATCCGAAGAGCAGGCCTCCGATGACGGCGATGAGCACTATCGAAAACAGATAGGCCCTGTTCTGACCGTTTGAATTCATGATTATCGGATATAGAGGTTTACGAGTGTTTCGTAAAGTTCCTGTTTCCCGCTTATCATCTCAGGCTCGCCATGTTTGCGTGCATAGTCAGCCACTTCTTCAAGACTCATTTCTCCGTTTTCGAATTTCTTTCCCTCGCCTGAGTCGTATGAAGCATATCTGTCATGAAGCATCTTTTCGTAGTCCGAGTTTTCGAGCAGGTCGGCAGCTATCAGAAGTGCCCTGGCCATGATATCCATGCCTGAAATGTGTGCTATGAAGATATCTTCCAGGTCTGTAGAGTTCCTTCTGGTCTTCGCGTCGAAGTTGGATCCTCCGCCCATATATCCGCCTCCGCGGATGATGACCATCATGGCCTGAACGAGTTCGTAGAGGTCCACAGGGAACTGGTCGGTGTCCCATCCGTTCTGGTAGTCTCCTCTGTTCGCATCGATGGATCCGAGCATTCCTGCGTCTACGGCGCACTGAAGCTCATGCTCGAAAGTATGCCCTGCGAGGATGGCATGGTTCACCTCGATATTGACCTTGAAATCCTTGTCGAGTCCGTTGGCGCGGAGGAAGCCGATGACTGTCTCGGTATCCACGTCATACTGATGCTTCATCGGCTCCATAGGCTTAGGCTCGATGAGGAAGTTCCCCTTGAAACCTTTGGCCCTGGCATAGTCGCGTGCCTTTGTGAGCATGGTAGCCAGATGGGCCTTTTCCCTTTTCATGTCAGTGTTCAGGAGAGACATGTAGCCCTCGCGTCCGCCCCAGAAGACGTAGTTTTCACCGCCGAGTTCGATAGTGGCATCGATGGCGTTCTTTATCTGGAGCATTGCTCTGGCTGCAGTAGGGAAGTCCGGGTTTGTAGCCGCGCCGTTCATGTACCTTGGATGGCCGAATACATTGGCTGTTCCCCACAGAAGCTTGATGCCGGTCTCTGCCTGTTTCTGTTTGGCGTAAGCCACTATCTCCTTCATGTTCTTCTCGTACTCTTCCGGAGTCTTGCCTTCCTCTATGAGGTCCACATCGTGGAAGCAATAGTATTCGAAACCGATTTTCTGCATGATTTCGAAGCCGGCGTCCATTTTGGCCTTGGCCCTGTCCAGAGCCGTAGCGCCTTCATTCCAAGGGAATTTCTTCGTTCCGCTTCCGAACTGGTCGGAGCCGTCAGCTCCCAGGGTATGCCACCAGGCCATTGAAAACCTGAGCCAGTCTTTCATTTTCTTGCCGTGGACCATTCTTTCCGGCTCATAGTAGTGGAATGCCATAGGGTTCTTGCTGGCAGTACCTTCGAAAGGTATCTTGCCGATGTTCGGGAAAAATTCTTTTGTTGCCATAATCCTGTTTATTTTAAGTTATTTTATTACTTTATTTTAAGTTATTCCGTTACTGTCACAATAGCTTTCCGACCAGGTTTTTCCATCTCTCGAAGCCATCTTCCAGAGCCGCCTTGTCCTTTCTGTCGGGAGTCACGGTTTCCAGTTTTTCGAGAGAGGCGAAAGTTTCTTCCCTGTTCCTGTACAGGCCGGCACCGAGCGCTGCCCCACGTGCCGCTCCGAGTGCTCCGTCAGTGTCGTATAGTTCTATGTCCGCTCCAGTCAGGGTGGAAAGAGTCTGGCGGAACAGAGGGGACAGGAAAAGATTTGCTTTGCCTGCCCTTATTATATTGGGCTTCAGCCCAATTCCTTTCATGATATCGATACCGTACCGGAACGAGTATGCGATTCCTTCCTGTGTGGCTCTGAGTACGTGGGCGAGCGTGTGGCGGTTCAGGTCCAGACCGCTGACTGACGCTCCCGTGAATCTGTTTTCGAGCACCCGTTCGGCGCCGTTGCCGAAAGGCAGGACAGACACTCCTTCGGAGCCTGCCGGCGCAGTGGCTGCCAAAGAGTTGATTTCGTCATAGCCGAGACCGCTGCAGAAATTCCTTCTGATCCATGCGTTCATGATACCGGTTCCGTTGATGCACAGGAGTATGCCGTATCTCGGAGCTTCGTGTTTGTGGCTGACATGGACGAATGTGTTCACTCTTGACAGCCTGTCGGCTTCCGGTGTATCGGTCACTCCGTAAACCACACCGCTGGTCCCTCCGGTGGCGGCGATTTCTCCCGGATCGAGTACGTTCAGGGAGAACGCGTTGTTCGGCTGGTCTCCGGCCCTGTATGATATCGGTGTCCCGGCAGGTATACCCAGAAGTTTTTCCGTTTCATGGTTTGTTACTGCCTGGATTCCTATGGCAGGGACTGTTTCCGGTATCATGTCTGCCGGTATGCCGTAGCAGTCTGCCACGAAATCCGCTCTCTTCTCTTCCTTGAAGTCCCAGAGAATCTGTTCTGAAAGCCCTGTTTCCGTAGTGTGGATGTCTCCGGACAGCATCCAGGCTATATAGTCTCCCGGAAGGAAGAATTTGTCCACCTTGTCGAAAGTTTCCTTTTCGTTGCTGATCACCCATGCCAGTTTGGAAGCGGTGAAGTTTCCAGGCGAATTCAGCAGATGTTCCAGACATTTTTCATGGCCTATTTCATCCATGGCCCTGCGGCCGATTTCCACTGCCCTGGAGTCGCACCAGATGATGGCATCCCTGACCGGATTCCCGTCTTTCCCCATGCAGACGAGTCCGTGCATCTGATATGTGATGCCGATGCATTTAACGTCGGATAGACCGTGTCCGCTTCCGACTTTCCTGATGCCGTCGCATGCATATTGCCACCACATGCGCGGATCCTGCTCCGCCCATCCGTTCTTTAAAGCCTTGATCGGCATTTCGGATGACGGGTTGGTAGAAGATGCCAGACATTTTCCGCTTTCAATGTCCAGCAGCGATACTTTTACTGATGATGATCCGATGTCTATTCCCAGACTTTTCATTTTATCCGTTGTTTTTCGTTTTCCTGTTCCTGTTGCACGGGTGGGGCAAAAGAAGGAATTTCAAGGCATCTTTTGATTCGCTTCTTTCCCCGTCCTGCTGTCAGTATGTCCAGTTGTTTATGAAATTTAGCTTGAACTTCTCTTTCATGGCTTTCTGGAAGACGCTCTTGTTGAAAACGTAGAACTGCGCCGGCTTGTGCGAGACATTTTTCTCGAATTCTCCTGTCGGGGATATGATGCCTGACGAGAGAATCTTTTTCCGGAAGTTCCTGTTGTCTATGCTGACTCCCGAGACCGCTTCGAAAAGACTCTGAAGCTGATGGATGGTGAATTTCCGTGGCAAGAGTTCGAATGCCACAGGCGTGTGCGTGATTTCCGCCTGCAGGGCTGCCAGAGCATCCGCCAGTATTTCCATGTGGTCCATGATCAGTTTTCTGACAGAGTCCACTTCCACCCATCGTGCACCTTTTCTCGTGGTGTAGTTTATGATGCCCGGATTCAGTTTCACCAGTGCGTAATATCCTACGGTCACCACACGTCTGGTGTTGATGCCGTGGAACCTGCAGATCCATTCCATCTCTTTTTCGCTTACTCTGTGAGGGTTCGAGAATATCCTGGTCTGCTTCAGGTATATGTTGCTCAGTCCTGTGAATTCCTCCAATACGCGGCTTGCCGCTTCCGGAAGCGTCTCGTTTTCGAGGATCATGGCTCCGGGAAGTTTGGGATCGTCGGCCAAAAGGTCATCGTACTGGTATCTTCGTTTTATAAGCAGGACTTTCAGGCTCTTGCCGTCGAATCCGAACACTGCGCAGTCCACTGACAGCGCCGAACTGGTCTCGATACTTTTGTTGCTGGTCATGTCTTTTCTTATGTGGCAATACAAAATTAGGCTTATTGCCTCAGAATGGCAAACAAAGAGTAATATTTACGCTAAGTCGGAGCGGAAGTGTTGAATGTTAATGTATTATATCTTGTGTGCGAACACGGGCAAATACAGTTTACCGTAATTTTTACTTTTAGTGACGAGGGCTCTGTCAGATTCCGGAAATTTCGCCGGACTGTGTCATTCGGCCCGAACGGTTTGGCCGGCCGGCTGGAGGGGAGAAGAGCGTGGAAAAGAAAAGACGCCGGTCCTTTTTTGGAACCGACGCCTGAACGTGTACTAAAACCTAAACCTGGCCTAAAGATGCGGGCCGGTACAAATTTGTTGCAGGGTTTCCGGAAAAATCATTCTTCATCGGAATCGTAGCCGCCGTCATCGTCAAAACCGAATTCTGCTGCAAACCTGTCTGCCACATCGTCCGGAACATCGAAACTGAGAGCATCCCACAGCGAATCCATCTGTCTCCGTTCCTTTTTCGTAGGTCTTCCGCTGCCCCTGTCCCTTTTCAGGAAGAAGGTCTCCACCGGAGATTTGAGTTTGTCCAGTTCTTCCTGAGGAGTGATGTTTTCGGCATACTGTGGTACCAGTTTCGCTCCCTGGCGTTTGTCTATCGGCGCGATGACTCTGTACTGATACGATATCGCCCCTTTTCTGACAGTGATCACGTCTCCCGGCCTGACAGCGCGTGCAGGTTTGATGTCATTCCCGTTGATCCTGACTTTCCCGCCTTTGCAGGCATCCGTAGCATCGCTTCTGGTCTTGAATACCCTTATCGACCAAAGATATTTGTCTATCCTTACTTCTTCTGCCATTTTCCCTTATTACGATTTACCGGAATCATTCTCCGATGTCAGTTCCATTTCATATTGTGGCGTCCTGCCGGACCGCCAATTTCGCCGGCGCCTTTCTCCGGCTGGCCTCCGTTCCCGGCAGTCCCGGTATCGCCCGACCCTGTCTCTCCCTCTTCCTCATCTTCCAGACCTTCGTAGTCTTCACCTTCGAGGAAAGGTTCCGTGTCGGGATCAATGTATTCATCTATATCATTGCGTTTTCCTGCCGTGACCTCCAGCAGTATGGTATTTCTGTCTGTGGGCACTACGAAAAAGTCCTGTACTTCGGCAGGAACCAGCATCACTTCTCCTTTCCGCAGCCGGTATTCTTCCATGCTTTTCTTTCCGTCTTTATCCGTGGCCGATACCTGGAAGGAAGCTTCGCCTTCTATACCTATATATAATATAAAGCCGGTCTCCTCTTCGCTGAAGCTGTGTATCGGATCTTTCAGAACAAGTTTCCCCACATCGAATTCCTGGCTTTCCATGAGCTTGTCAGCCACTTCTTGCCGGCTGTCATCCGACACAGTCCTGCCGTCAGGTTTTCCGTATGCATGGTAGACTATGAAGTCCATGGCTTCGGCCAGATGTTCCGCTACGGATTCCAGATCATGGTCCATGTCTGACGAAAGGCTGAAAGGCAGTTCAGAAGCTTCTTTCACGACGGCTGCTTTCATATGTCCTCCTGCCGAGTGCACGAGACCGGGCTCTATGCACAGGACATCGCCTTTTTTCGGCCTGATGACATTCATGAGTTCCCTGACGGTCCCGTTCAGACACCTGTCATACAGTTCTTTGGCCGTAACATCATGGCAGAATCCCAGATAGATTCTCGCATCGTCTTCCGCTTCGGTTATGTACCAAAGCTCTTTCCCTCCGAGAGCGTCATATCTCTGCTCGGCGACTTCGTCGTCCGGGTGGACATGCACAGGCATCTCCCCGTTTATTTCCAGAAATTTGACCGCAACGGGGAACAGTCTGCCGTAATACCCGAAAACACCTTCGCCTACGACTCTTTCCAGATAAGTTTCCATGATGTCGCCTATCGGATTATCTGCCAGCCATCCTTCCGCGACTACCGAATCTTCCACTCCCAGATCAGCTATCGCTATCGTTTCTTTCCCCCACGGATACCCGGTAGCGACAGGGATAAATCTCATCGGATATAATTTTCTCCTTTTCTCTTCCATGACAATCTTACTTCCATTAGTGCCAATCCTTTATTGGCCGGAGGCAAAATTAGCAAAAAATATGGCACTGACAATTGTTCAGCCTGTTTTGTGACAATATGTCAGTCTCCTGCGATGGCATTTCTTTTGCCGAAAGGGAAGGCGATTGCACCGGCAGGTGCATCAAAACAGACAAAATTCAAAAACTATAAAATTATGATCAAACCATTAGCAGACAGAGTTCTGGTCGAGCCTAAAGAGGCCGAGACCAAGACAGCAGGCGGATTGTATATCCCTGACACCGCGAAAGAAAAACCTCAGCAGGGTACAGTATTGGCCGCAGGCCCGGGAAAAAAGGATGAGCCGATGGAGGTTAAGGTCGGTGACGTGGTTCTTTACGGCAAATATTCCGGAACCGAGATTACGGTTGACGGCAAGAACTATCTTATCATGAAACAGTCGGATATTCTGGCTACACTTTAATCAATAGGAGAAAACAATCATGGCAAAAGAAATAAAATTCAATGTTGATGCCCGCGCCCAGATGAAAGAGGGTGCTGACGCTCTGGCTAACGCAGTGAAGGTGACACTTGGTCCTAAAGGCCGTAATGTGGTGATAGATAAAAAATTCGGTGCTCCTCAGGTGACCAAGGACGGCGTGACTGTCGCCAAGGAAATCGAACTGGAGGACAGGGTGGCTAACATGGGTGCCCAGATGGTGAAGGAAGTGGCTTCCAAGACCAACGACCAGGCCGGTGACGGTACGACTACTGCTACGGTTCTGGCTCAGGCTATCATCAATGTGGGGCTGAAGAACGTGACTGCCGGAGCGAATCCTATGGATTTGAAGAGGGGTATCGACAAGGCTGTGGCCAAAGTGGTGGAGAGCCTGAAGGCCCAGAGCCAGGAAGTCGGTGACAATTATGCCAAGATCGAACAGGTAGGTACCATTTCGGCAAACAACGACGGCTATATCGGAAAACTGATTGCCGATGCCATGTCGAAAGTGAAGAAAGACGGTGTCATCACTGTGGAAGAGGCCAAGGGTACAGAGACGGAAGTGAAGGTTGTGGAAGGTATGCAGTTCGACAGAGGCTACATTTCTCCGTACTTCATGACCAACGGTGACAAGATGGAGGCTGTTCTCGAAGAACCTCTCGTTCTCATTACCGACAAGAAGATTTCCACAATGAAGGATCTGCTTCCTATCCTCGAACCGATCGCACGTGAAGGAAAGTCTCTGCTGATCATCGCAGAGGATGTGGATGGCGAGGCCTTGACTACCCTGGTAGTGAACAGACTCCGCGGAACTTTGAAGATAGCTGCAGTGAAGGCTCCCGGTTTCGGTGACCGTCGGAAAGAGATGCTTCAGGATATCGCCACTCTTACAGGTGCCGTAGTGGTTTCAGAGGAAAGAGGCTTTACTCTGGAGAATACTACTCCAGACATGCTCGGAAAAGCCGAGAAAGTGGTCATCACGAAAGAGAATACCACTATCGTGAACGGCGCAGGTGACAAGACGGCTATCCAGGAAAGGGCTGACCTGATCAGAAAGCAGATAGCTACCACTACTTCCGATTATGACAGGGAGAAACTCCAGGAGCGTCTGGGCAAGCTCGCAGGCGGCGTTGCTGTACTTTATGTAGGTGCAGCCACCGAAGTGGAGATGAAAGAGAAGAAGGACAGGGTAGAAGATGCATTGAACGCTACCCGCGCAGCAGTGGAGGAAGGTATAGTTCCTGGCGGCGGTGTGGCTTACATCCGTGCAGCCGATACTTTGAAAGGCATGAAGGGTGACAACGAGGATGAGACTACCGGTATCCACATCGTGGCCCGCGCTATCGAGGAGCCTCTGCGTCAGATCGCTGAGAATGCAGGTCTGGAAGGCAGCGTCATCATCAACAAGATCAGGGAAGGCAAAGGTGATTTCGGCTACAATGCCCGTACGGACGAGTATGTGAACATGTTCGAGGCCGGTGTCATCGACCCTACGAAGGTGTCTCGTATCGCTCTGGAGAATGCGGCTTCAGTGGCAGGCATGTTCCTGACTACCGAGTGCGCCATCACCGATATTCCTGAAAAGGAACCGGCTCCTGCAATGCCTGCAGGCGGCATGGGCGGCATGATGTAGTCTTTCGCTGACAATTTCAAGTGTTTTTGGAGGGCGGCTGTTTTCAGTCGCCCTCCAATGTTTTTGTTTGTCCGGAACGCGCATTTTTGTCGGGATTCATAAAAAATTAACTGTCAACAGAATGGCGTTTTCCTCCTGAAAAAAGATGAAAAAAAGATTAAAAAAAGTTTGGAGGGAAATAAAAAAAGCGTACCTTTGCAATCCCCAAATGAAAAGGGGGTCTCCGAAAGGTACTGAGGTGCGCGAGGAGACAAGTTATTTGAGTTTGGAACGGGCAGTGCCCGGGAGAAATTAAGGTGTCGGTCAGGCATCCTGGAATATCCCGGAGCAGATGCAAGGAAGTCAAGGCGCGATGTTCCGCAGTTACCTTCCGGTAATGAGGAAACGAGCGACCGCAGACAGATGCGGCAGGTGCCCGGGAGAAACAGAATTTGAAGTTCATTTCGAGTTGATGTCAAGGCGGACGAGTGAGGAGGGAAGGAATTTACTGGAGTAAATGACTGACAGACGAGACGAAGTCCAACGCAGAGATCGGCCGAAAGGGACGAAAAGGATGAAAGTTGTTTGAAAAGACTGGAAGTACAAGCAAGCAAAGCAATAAAGTTAATTCCGAAAAGCCGGACAGACAAAGAGATAAAGAAATATACAAAGAAGAGTTTGATCCTGGCTCAGGATGAACGCTAGCGGCAGGCTTAACACATGCAAG
>CALUQB010000009.1 GCA_944322815.1 uncultured Bacteroidales bacterium
TCCTTCACGAACCTGTCATAAGGCTCTTCGTATGGCTGTATCCCGTTGCAGAAATGCAGGTTCAGGGAATTCTTTATACCCATCCTGTGAAGTTCCTCCAGAAAGTTGGCCGGATTCGGGAACAGTTCCTTCTTCCAGGTATAGCCCGTCCAGCCGATACCCTCGCCGAATTCGTCCAGGCCCGGTTTTCCTCCAGGTTCGCGAGGAGGTGTGGCGGCTTTCAGTTCGGACCAGGTCTCGTGCCAGTCCATGTCGATGATCATCGCATCTATCGGAATGCTGAAATCCCTGAAATGCTCCGCCAGGTCGATGAGTTCGAAATCGGAATACTGCCAGAAACGGCACCACCAGTACCCGAACGCATATTTTGGCGGGAGCGGTATCCGTCCCGCAATCTTCGTAAAGTCGCTTAAGGCCGCAGTATAGTCATGGCCGTAGCCGAAGAAATACAGGTCCTGACGGACAATGCTGTCGCGCTCCGCCACCCAGTATTCCCAGTCACTGTCTACCGGCTCGAAAAGATGGCGGCTGCTCTCGTCTATCACAGCCCAGCCGTCGCGGGATATTATGCCCGGATCGTACGGATCCATCAGCGTATCCCCGTCGCAGCGGTCGAGAGTGCGGGCCGTACCGAGCAGGTTCCCCGAGTCATCCATCCCGGGATGCCATTCGCTTTTTTCCTTTCCGTCCTCATACATCAGGAAACGGATGCTGAGATTTTTCTCATTGAAATATTCCTGCCCCTTGTATTTCAGGGTCAGGAAATCCGTTTTGACAGTGACCGAGCCAGGTGTTTTCCTGACTTCGAATTCAGGGACATCGAGACGGCGGTTCACTATGCCGAGAGTGGCGCGGTCCTCGAATTTACCGTCGGCGGACCACTCCATACGCACCAGGCGCGGAGTCAGGACAGTGAAACGGGCATTCCCGAAGATGACCGTAGCCTCCGGAGAAGCTGCCGGGTCAGCGGCATCATGCACGGTCTGGCCGCCTGTCCTGTCCGACGCTGATCCGGCGGACAGCGTGACAGGGAACAGCGAAAGTGCCGAGGCCAAAAGTATTGAAAATATTTTCCCCATGATAGTTATTTACCTTTCATTATCAGTGATGAAGACATCGCGCACGGCTTCGAGATAGCCGAAACCGTTCAGTCTGTCAGGCAAAAGATAGCTTCCCTCTATCCATTCGTTCCAGGCATTGACAAACACCATTTTAGGCTGCTCCGGGTGAGCGTCGGCATAGTCTTTCGCCACTTCGAGGTAGGAACCGAACGAGACAGGGGTATTGTGGAATCTCGTGACATCCGCAGCTCCTTTCGCCGGGAATCTCGGAGTATCGTCCCAGCCGATGGAAACTGTCGGGAATACGGGGATATCGAAAGCATCGTCCCACTGGTTTCTTATCCCGATAGCCTCGGCTCCGTGTCTGAGATAGTCCGGATCGAATCCTCCCATGTTGTAGAAGGCAATGCTGTTTATGCCCAGGCCATCGACCAGACCGGTCAATTTCCGGATCTTTTCGTCCGAAAGACGGTATCCGCCTCCGGGATTCATCTGGAAATGTATGCCATCGAATCCGGCCATGACAGCCTCATTCCGGAAATAGTCCAAAGCCTTGGCCGTCTCCTCGATGCTGCCGAAACTCTTCACGAGCTGGTCGTAATCGAATATCGCCATTACAGGACAATTGTCGAATTTCAGATAGTTCGGCTGGACGAAGTACTGGTTAATGATTCTGGACACGATTTTCCTGAAATCGTTCCAGTCCACCACCGGAGAAAACAGGATGGAGTCGTCATCCCCGTATCTGCGGCAGTTCCAGTAGTTTTTGGCTACGGTATGGTTCGCCCACATGATGTAGAAGTTCATCTTGTCACGGTTCCGCGCCTTCAGGAAACCGTCGTTCAGGGCGCTTTCGAGATACGGACCGTTCATGAACCAGTACCAGTCGTAGACAAAAGTGTTCACCCCGTGTGAAACTGCGGCATCTATCCAACGTTCCACTACGGCAGGGTCGTTGTCCGGCTCATAACCCCAGAGAGGCTGCTTGGGCTGATAGTGGCCTTCAAAACGCGGGTCGCCCTGTTTTATCACCTCCCACTCTCCTGTACCTTCTCCCCACAGGTATTTGCGGGCCAGACTGTCATCATGGCATGAGGGCCATACGTATGCGGCGACTATATATCCATTGGTGGTCCTGATACCGGGTTTTTCCGGTCCGGCATTGCAGGATACTGCAAGCAGGACGGCGATTATGGCAGCCGGCAGGATTTTCATCATATTTTTCATTTTTCAAAACTTGTATTGGACCCCGTGCAGTTTACTTGTCGTGAAAGACAGAATAAATGCTGCACGGGATACTTAATTCATTCCTGAGGCGTATAATAGAAGAAATGCAGTTCACCGAAGGAAATCCTGTACAGCTGGTCAGGATTCCAGGTCTCGGTGATAACAAGTCTGACATAGCGGACAGGAGAATCCGATAACGCGACAGGGAATTCCGCTCCTGCTTCTGCAGCTGCAACATCCTCGTCAGTCGGCCTGACTTTAGGATCGTCCACACCACTCGGACGGACAACCTCGCTGTCGGCAAGGAGGGTCCAGTCGTCGCTCCAACCGCCGTTCACAGCCCAGTAGGACTCGTCAGAAGTGTTCATCGGCTCTTCCGCGCTTCCGTATAGCTTGAACTTGCGCGGATTGTAATTTCCGAAAGCCCAGTACGCTCCGCTGTCATCGCCCAAGATGCCATTACCTTTATTGTACCACGGATTCCTTCCCCACACACGGTAGCTGCTGAGACAATACCCGGCCCCGAGGTCTATGGTCACGATGATCGGATGATCTTCCGACACCTTTTCTTCAGTACCCGGAGTGTGCCACATGTTCAGATGGTCATCTGTAATGCCGTCGAACAGCATCGCATACGGGAATGAAGCGTTCCACATACTCATCTCGTTCGGGAGGGCTCCGGTGTTGTCATCCGCAGGCCAGTGCCTGATTCCGTCAAGAGGCACAAGAATTCCGTATTCCGGAAGGTAAGCTGTCCGAGGCGTTTCCGGAGAGACTATGTCGAGGACATCGGCCAGTTCCGCAGGAGCGTAGTATGACTTCAAAGTCACGGTCTGCGCCATATCGAAACTTCCGGCAGGAAGGACAACGCTTTCAGCATCATTTTCCACCCTCATCACGGTTTCCTGCCCGCCTGAGGCATAGATCAGTTCCGAATATTTCAGATCAGGATGCTCAAGCGCTCCTATTCTGAATTCGGCTCCTTCTTCCGTCAGGGCAGAGAGCGTCATCTGCCTGTTCTGCTTGTCCGCCATCCACGCGGCACCGTAGACAAAAACGTTTTCGAATGTCACAGGCTCGGAAGCCTCTCCATCTGCATTGTAACTTACAACTGAAAAATCGTAATCATTCTGAGCCACACTTGTCTTTTCGAAAGTCAGGGTCTCCTGATCCGAATCTATATCTATTGTCTCCGAAAGGCCTTCTCCATAGCTGATGACTATCTGCCCAGTCCTCGGATCGATGATATCGGCTGTCAGAATGAAGCGCTCATAACCAGGAATGACATTCAGATTCGCTACGGGACTGACACCGGATGTCCCGGCTTTCATGAATCTGATGCGTCTCGATTCGCTGACTCCCGGCGTAAGTTCATCGGTTGAATAGATTTTCCACCAGAGGACAGCGACATCGTCAGTCACTCCCGAGGCTTCGAGGATTTTCCCGAGATCAGAGGCAGACAGCGACATGGTCGTGGCATCAGACACTTCGAGTTTCACATCGGAAACATTTATGGCATCCCCGCCGTCTTCCGTACTGAACTCGATACGGTAGCCTGTGATGGAAGGATCTCCCTCCCATGCGAATTCTACCTTGGCATTTTCTTCTCCAAGGTCAAAAAATGCATTGTCCTGAGGTGTACGGAGATAGATTTCCACCGTCTCTGTCTCAAGTCGCGTGATACCGAGTGTCCGCCATTCCGCGGCCGTGGCTTCTCCATCCTCAGATGGACGCACCGTCCACATGACATCTGAAACGACTGCAGCAGGTTTCCCCCAGTTTTTCAATATCAGATCCAGGTCCACGGCCTTGATTTCCCTGGAAAATACAGTAGACGGCAACTCGTAAGTCCTGGTCTCCGTGCCATCGGCATCAGCCGAAATCACCAGTTCGAATCCTCCCGGAACAGGTCCCGAGGCTTCCCAGGAAAATCTGACATTTCCGTCAGCAAGATCTACCGAGGCATTGTCTTCAGGAGAAACCGCCGATATGGCAACGACCTGCGGTGCCTCTTCTTTCCGGCAGGCCTGAGAGCCTGCCAGAATAGCTACGGACAGAAGAGTGTATCCTAATATCTCAATTATGTTTCTCATGTTCTTTATTCTTCAGGTGAGTATTGATAGAAATGAAGTTCGCCGAAAGATATCCTGTACCGTTTGCCCGGATCCCAGGTTTCGGTGATGACGAGTCTCAGATAACGTACCGGGGATGCAGTCATATCTGCAGGGAATTCGAATCCCTCCGCTGCGGCTTCGAAATCTTCCGCTGTCGGTATCCAGTCTGTTCCGGTCTGGTCGCCTTTGACGGTAGGCACGTCCAGGCTCGGCCTGACTACCCTGCTGTCCGCCAGAAGTGTCCAGTCATCGAGCCATCCGCCGTCCACTGCCCAGTAGGCCTCGTCTGTCGTATTCTTCGGAGCTTCTGCGCTTCCGTAGAGCTTGAACGCCCGAGGGTTGTAGCTTCCGAAGGCGAAATAGCCGGTAATCCCGTCTCCCTGTCCGTCCGTCAGCGGTTTGTCTGCCGTTCCGCCATATCTTCCCCAAACCACATAGCTGCTGAGATTGTATTCGGCACCCAGATCGAATGTGGCTATGATAGGATGATCTTCAGAAAGAGAATTGTTGGCTATGCCGTTCCCTGTAGTATGCCACATGTTCAGACCATCCCCGTCAGCCTTGCCATCGAACAGCATGGCATAAGGGAAGCTGGCATTATAGTTCGTCATCTCGTTCGGAAGAGCTCCGGTGTTGTCGGCATTCGGCCAGTGGCTGATCTCTGACAGGGCCACCAGGCTGTATGCAGGGACTCGGAGTTTCTGCTCCTTCACGACATCGTCCAATGCTCCGACTGCAGGAGAATAATGCTGCAGGAATGTCACTTCGCCGCCTGCCTTCAGATCTTCTGCGGCCAGTCTTACGCTTTGCGCATCATTTTCCACGGCTGTCTTCTTCTCAGAGCCGTCAGCTCCGATGTATGAGATTTCGCTGTAGGACAGATTCGCATCCGTTTCTCCTGTTATGGAAAGGGTGACACCGTCCCTGAGCAGAGACAGGACACCGATGTCTTTCTGTTTCAGAGACCCGCTGAACGAAGCCAGATCATATACTTCAGCCTCGGCAGTCACTGTCTCTTCCGAGGCCTCGCCTGAAGCGTCTAAAGAAGTAAGGGTAAAGACGATGTTCCCGGGATCAAGGTTTTCCACAATATGATTCATCTGCACGGTTCCGGCAGGCACTTCCACTTCCTGGCTTCCTCCATCCCACTGTATCAGCACTTTGGAGATACGGGAATCGGTCACAGTCCAGGAGAGTTCCGCCTTGTGATCGCCGGGACGGGCTGCGAAAGATGAAACCGGAAGCAACTCCCCTACAAGTCTTATCTTGCGTGCAAGGCTGACGCCCGGAGCCTCTGCAGCACCTGAACGCACCTTCCAGTATAGCAAGACTTCGGAGGTGTTTTCCTCGATATATTCATCGTATATAAGACGGAAGACATCACCGCTTATAACTGCTTCGGACGAGGTATAGGAATCCGTGTCGGTCGCCAGCTTTATCGGCTCTCCGGAGTCTGTCAGACTGAATTCAAGAGAATAAACGTCTGCATTCGGCACAGGTTCCCAGCTGAATTTCACCTGACTGGCATCATTCACGGCGATCATGACATTGTCATCCGGTTCATTCACGACGATATCCACCGCATCCATCGCAAGCGTTGTAAGATTTATCTTCCTGTACTCCGAAAGATCGGACACGCTTCCGTCCACACTCTCGATCCGCCACCACACAGTCGCGGTCTGGCGCGGGAGATAGCCCCATGCCTTGAGGATCCTGTCCAGATCCACGGCATTGGCCTCATAGCTGAATTTCGTAGGAAGCAGCTCTACCTTTTCGGCAGCATCACCGTATCTGTCGGCTGCCAGGGAAAAGCAGTAGCCGCTCTCCTGCACTCCGCCTGCCTGCCAGCGGAAAGTGATATTTCCGTCAGCAAGGTCATACGAAGCGCCTTCCTCAGGGGAATCATTCCTGATAAACGTTTTCTGAGGGTCTTCAAAATCGTCGCATGACACAGCCGCCAGCATTGAGAATGCCAGGAATGCGCATGCCATAATATTTCTTGTCGATATCATAACAATTCAATAGAGTATTACAGTTTGCTCACAGGGTCTTGATGTCCGACTTGTAGATGACATCACAGTCCGCGGTCTTGGAGTCGAGGACGAACATCTGCCATTTTGTCCCGCCTTCATATACCCTCACCACTATATGCCCCGCAGGTTTGAAATATGAGAACAGATCTCCGAGTTCGTTCCTGCTGCAGTCGGTAGTCACGTACAGTTCCCTTTCTCCAGGATAAATGTTCTCGTCCATCATCCTCGCCACCTGATCCTTGTAAGGCTGGCGGATATGGCTTGAAAGAGCTATCATGGCTTTCGGCCGGAGATTTCCCAGACATTCTTCAGACGTGGTGTCGAAAGTGCCGTGGTGATCCAGCTTCATCACTGTCACAGGGCCGCAGACCTTGCTGACAGGTGTCTCGAAAGTCCGCTCCTGAGAAGCATAGTCAGGCCAGTTGCATCCCGGGATATCTCCGCAGTTCCAATATCTGAACTTGCCGTACTGTATCACCACTCCGCAGGAATACATGTTCTCGTCGAGTTTTGATGCATCGGTATACATTTTTTCCGTGGAAGTCCCCGTCCCTGTCCAGACATAGCCGTTTCCGCACAGATTCCTCACCGAAAAGTCAGGCCAGGCGCCGGGATTGTGGACCATTTTGAACTGGTTTTCCGCCCCGACCTCGAACCGCTCCATTTCCATTCCGTTGTTCGCAGTCTGCCAGTCGGTGAATTTCTTGTACTCGCCGTATAGATAGAATTCCCGTTTGCACAGTTCTTCGGTAGGTATATTATAGTCGGGCCAGGCTCTGTCCACCAGTTTGTGGATTTTCACTCTGTCGCCGACCATGGTGATTCCTGTCAGCTTGTAACCCTTGTCTCCATTTAGGGCATTGTCGGCTGTACCGATATGGTCTCCATGGAAATGTGTCAGCCAGGCATAGTCAAGTTCTCCGGCAGACGGCGTACCTGCAGTGAAATGTTTCACATAATCGGCTATCCATTCTCCTACCGACTTGCTTGAATTCGGCAGGACCGGACACCCCTGTCCCGTTGAATACCAGGAAGGACCGCAGTCACCGGCATCCTGCAGCCAGGTAGTCCCGTCAGGCAATATCGCGAGGATGGCATCACCTCTGCCGGTGGCAATATGATGTATATCCATGTAGCCTTCCTGCCAGGCCGGCAATGACTCATGGACCGTCTCCGGTTCCTCAGCTTTCGATGAGCAGGCTGACACGGTTGTCGCAACCGCGACAAACAAACAATAGAGATATTTCATAATAAATCCGTATTAATGTCATTCGGTCTCCCAATAAGGGTTCTGTACAAGGTTCGGATTGAGTCTCAGGTCCTCCAAAGGAATAGGATAGAGATAGTCTTTATCCTCGTTCCAGGTCCTGTTGATATCCGGATTGGCGATGATTTCGCCTTTTGTTCCTTCCGAAAGGGTGAATCTTCCCGCATCGATATATTCCACGGCACCTTCCACAGTCGGCTTGTTCCCGGAATAGAAGACCACGTCTGTTGTCCCGTTCCCGTCCAGATCATATTCCGCAGGGACTTCTATGTATGCACCCTGGCATTTTCTGGTAAACAGCTGGCCTTCCTTCCATCTCACTATGTCATAGTATCTGAATCCTTCAAGGAACAACTCTACCCTTCTCTCGCGACGGACTTCGAGAATCGCGCCCTTATATGCTCCGGTAACGTTCGGATATTGTTCGGCAAGGAACGGGTCCGGATCCGATATGGCATCCGCTATGTTCAGTGACGGCATTTTCACTCTGGCCCTCAGGAGATTGACGGATCTGTCGGCATCGTTCTGGGTGATGGTCCCAAGTTCTGCCTTGGCCTCCGCGAAATTCAGGAGAACCTCCGCGTACCTCATGTACGGCAGGCAGTTGTCCCCGTTCACCGTGGTGGCGGCAGTCACATATTTGGATATCTGGTAGCCTGTCTCGGTATCCGAAAAGACCGGCATCAGCACTTCCCCACTCCCCGGATAAGTATATCCCTGGGTCCTGATGGACTGGGCAAGTCTCGGGTCACGGTTCTGTGTAGACTGATAGAAGTCTTCGGTCTCATAGCCGTCCTTCTCTGTGTATCTGGAGCCGTCGTCACACAGATACGAAAGGAAGAGCGCCCTGGTCATGCTCGGATGAGTCTGCGAAGGACCCTGGATGTGAAGATTCAGGTAATGGTTGACACTCAGGCTGTTGTTGAATGTCTTGGCCAGAATGAACTCTTCGCAAGGAGTGTTCATAAGGAACATGTCCGCATACGGGCGTTCAGAATCATCGTACAGTGAATATCCGCTCGTACGCATCATCTCGTCAGCCGTTTCGGCACAGTCTTCCAGCATGTCTTCCCAGCCTTGCATGCCGCGATATTTGCGGTATGTCCCCTCGAAAAGACAGACTCTTGTCTTCAGCAACATTGCAGTCCACCGTGAAACGGTGCATGCATCCTTGGTTTCAGGGGCATACTCGATGGCATAGTCGAGGTCCGCTATGATATTGGAATAGACCAGATCTCTGGAATCCCTCGCCTTCATCAGCAGTTCGGTGTCATCCTGTTCTATGACCCGGTCGTACCACGGCACTTCACCGAAACGTTTCATTTTTTCGAAATAGAAGTATCCTCTCCAGAAACGGGCTACTGCGTCATACGTACGTTTTGCGATGGCGTCATCACAGTTCGAAGAATACTCCAGGAAGAAATTTATGCTTCTGAGAGCCGACCATGACCATCCGCCGCCGCTTCCCGGAGCGTACCTCAACCCGGTGTATTCCACAGGTACCGTGGTCGTGGCTATGTCATCGCCCTGATCCACCGGACTTGTGATGGAAGACACGATATCGCCGAGATTGTCGCTGTAGAACCTGTTGCAGAATGTAGCAAGTTCACTTTCGTTGGTGAAATAGTTTTCGGGAGACAGGTCGGACAGCGGATAGCGCTCGAGATAGTCATCGTTGCATGAAATGACTGATACTGCGGCTGCCACGAATGCCATGCTCCACGACAATGTATGTAAAATCTTCAGTTTCATATTACAATGGATTAGACATCAGAATGAAAATTCGACTCCGACAGAGAATGTCCTGCTGAAAGGATATGTCCTTCCGTCTCCGCTGAACGTCTCCTCAGGATCCATGTATTTCGTCTCCAGAGGTGTCCAGGTGAAGAGATTCTCGCCGGACAGATACACCCTGATTTTCTTCATGTGTATCTTGTCAAGGGCTTTTCTAGGCAGTGTATATCCTATGGTAAGGTTACGGAGCTTGCAATAGGCTACATTCTGGATATACTGCGTGTTCGGCTTGTCAAGTTCGCTTCCTGCAGCATAGCCTCTCAGACGAGGGAAATAGGCGTCAGGATTCTCCGTAGACCAGATCTTGTCCTCGAAATCGGACGGCAGGAATGATACGTACGGACGGGAATAAGGTCCCCAGAACATCGTAGCCTCGGCTCCCGGCACCCAGTTCTTGTGTCCGATACCCTGGAAAAAGGCATAGATGTCGAACCCGTACCATCCGAGTGTCAGAGTGAGACCGAACGGGAATCTGATAGAGGAGTTTCCTATGATCGACAGGTCACCGTGGTCATCCAGCGTACCGGCACCGCCGTTCACTACCTTGTCGCCGTCCAGATCCACCCAGCGGGAATCTCCGGCATAATATCCTGGAATCTCACGAGATGCCACCTGCGTCATGTTGATCATGGAAGTATACTCCATGGCCTCCGCATCGGTAGCGAAGCGTCCGTCTATGGTGTAGCCCCAGATTTCCCCGAGTTTCTGTCCTTCGTAATACTGGTCAAGCAGTTTTGTAGGGTTGTTGAACTTGGTGATCCAGGTCTGCGAGTCGGAAAGGACCGCCTTCACGCTGTAACTGAACGGGCTGCCGGCCAGGTTGAAACTGTCTCTCCAGCCGATGGAGAGTTCGAATCCCTTGGTCACGAGGTCAGCGGCATTTTCTTCCGGCTCTGTCGCTCCGAAGACGTTCGGCAAGGCCGGTCCTTGTGTAAGCATTCCGGTAGTAGCCCTGCTGTAGACATCGAACGTGAAGTTGAACCTGTTCTTGAACATGTCCAGATCGAGTCCGATATTGTTCGTGGTGACAGTCTCCCATGTCAGGTTTCCAGCCACCGGATCCGGCATGCTCGTCTGCTTTATCCTGTTGCCGTTGCTGTCCAGCCAGCCGGAATCATTTATGCTCATCGTGGAAATGTAGGCATAGTTCGAAACGTTCTGGTTGCCGAGCGTACCGTAGGAATACCTTATCTTGAGGTTGTCGATCACTCTCCTCGCCGGTTCGAAGAATTTTTCCTCGCTTATCCTGTAACCGACGGAGAATGAAGGGAAGAATGCGAAACGGGAAACTTTCGGGAATCTGGACGAACCGTCATAACGGCCGCTGAATTCCACGAGATACTTGCCTCCGAAATCGTAGTTGAGTCTGACAAAAGCACCCCTGATGGCATATTCCGACTGTCCGCCATACCACTGAGGGGAATCGCCTACGGCCAGTCCCACGTCATTAAGGTTTTCCGATGAGATATTCTTCGGAGCCAGGGTTATGTTCTTGTAATAGTAATCCTCCTGGTTGAATCCTACCATGGCCCCTACGTGATGACGGCCGAATGTGTTGTCATACGTAGAATACACATTGTAGATATTGTAGTCCCTGTTTCTGCTCCACTCGGTAAGCTGGTCTCTCTGGAGGGCGTCCCAGTTCCATATCGCGGTCTCTCCCGGATAAAGGGAGTAAGGAACGGCGACAGACCTGTACCATCTCCTCGTGTCAGTGTTCCTGTAAGTATAGTTTGCCGTTAAGGTCCAGCCTTTCAGCAGTTTCACCTGAGCCTCGAATGTGGTATACAGCTCGGATTCCGACTCTTCACCTTTCGATTTGCCGTAGAGCTGGATGGCGTGAAGGCCGAAGCCCATGGTATAGTTCGACATCTCGGAGTTTCCTGTAAGAGTCCCGTCAGGGTTTACCGGCACATACTGCGGATGATAATGGTAATACGGAGAATAGAACTGGGCATCGGAACTTCCTATGGGATATTCATTGTCCGGTGTGTAGCTCTGGTTATATCCGGTCCATTCGTAACTCGTTTTGTAGAAACGGGTAGTATTGCTGATGGTCAGCCATTTGGTGACGTCAGCCCCGACTTTGACCATCATTCCGTACTGGTTGTACCTGTCGGGAGCGATACGGAAGATGCCCTGTTCATTCGAATAGTTTCCCGAAATGAGGTATTTCACTTTCTTCTGTGTGCCGGATACGCTCAGGGAATGGGATGTCTTAGGACGGAAACGCTTGTACAGATAGTTGAACCAGTCGAAATTTCCATAATAGTTGTACCTGTCCTTGCCGTTCACGTTCGTGACCACCACCCATGGACGGTCAGGATTCTCGACCTTGTCATTACGTCTGATATACAGTTCATTCCACTGCTCGTCGCTGTAATTGAAAAGGTGTGTTCCCTTGCTGTTGAAGAACGCCTGGTCATTTATGCGGGAATTGGTCCAGGCATCAGTGACGAAATCCGTACATACGGCATGGGTGGATACGCCGAAACTGCCCTGATAGTCCACGTTCACCGTACCTTCTTCAGCGCTTTTTGTCGTGACCAGAATCACGCCGAAAGCTGCTCTGGCACCGTACACGGCGGATGCAGAGGCATCTTTCAGTACGGAAATGCTTTCCACGTCATTCACATTGATATTGTCCAGAGAGCCGGGTATACCGTCTATCAGGATCAGAGGCTCGCCACCGTTGATGGAGCCTGTTCCTCGTATGTCGATGCTGCTGGACTTGCCGGGCTGTCCGGATGAAAAAGTGATGTTCAGGTTAGGAACCTGCCCCTGAAGGGCCTGTGTCATTTTAAGCACAGGACGGTCCGACATCTCATCAGCCTTTATCTGGCTGACCGCACCTGTCACATTCACTTTTTTCTGGACTCCGTAACCGACTACCACTACCTCGTCGAGTGTGGATATGTCTTCCTGCATCGGAATCGACATGTTCGCCGTAGCGCTTGAAGCAGGAATCTCCATATCCTTGAATCCTAAGAGAGAAACCGTGATCACATCGTCAGAAGGGACCTCAAGGCTGAAGTTTCCGTCCAGATCGGTCACGGAAGACCGTGTCATATCGGCTTTGGAATATACCATGGCACCCACAAGGGGATCGCCATCCTGGTCCGTCACCTTTCCTTTTACGAGCTTGAGCTTGTCAGACCGTGCTGCGGTTTTCGAAAGCAGGATATAGGAATCTTTGATATCATAGCGGATGCCTGTTCCGCGGACCATCTGGTCGAGAGCCGTTGAAAGAGGCTCATTGTCCACATCGACAGTGACTTTCACGGAAAGATCCACATCTTTGTCTGAACCGAAAAGATAGCGGGTCTGCCGCTCTATCTCGGTCATCACATTTTCCATGGCCGTATTCTCCATCTTTATCGTCACCCTGACATTCTGGGCAAAAGCTTCGGACGGAAACTGCAGGCAGGAAAAATACAATAGAATAGCCAGGCAAATTTGCCGGACAATTATTTTCTTCATAAATTCGTAAAATTTTTTGAAGCAGCACGGAATCTGCTTGCTTCTGAGTTCAATCATTTTGTGTTATCAGGATTGGACGGCCTGCGGGTGTTGCAGCATCCGCAGGCTTTTTGTTTTTCCAGGCCCGACGGTTATCCGGTATCCATAAGCGTATCAGTTTAGTTTGTTATTAATCAGTTATGAGCAGTTATCAGGTATGTTGCAAGCCGGTTGTCCGGCATCCTGCCGGAGTCGTTTAAGGCCAATGCAATATACGGTTTTCAGTCGATGTATATCGTATTTTCCGCCGTGTCGTATGTGTAGGTGAAGCCGGACGTCCTTTTCAAGATGTCCAAGGCAGTCGATATGCCGTCGGAAATCCTGATACGCAGTCTTCCATAGCCGATTTTCGGCAATTCACTGCGTCGTATGACTATGTTTACATTGTAGTATTTTTCAAATTTGGACATCAGCTGGTCGAACGGAAGCCCCGTCACCGAAATGATGCCTTCCGTCCACAGAAAATCATCCCTGCTGTCAAGTTCTGAAAGGGAAAGCCCCCCGTCAGCGTAAACAGCGACAGTGTTTTCAGTCATGGTATACTGCCGTCCGTCAGACTTGTCAAGCAAGGATACCTTTCCCTCCAGCAATGCGGTGGAGAAACGGGATTCTTCTTCCTCGGCCACGACATCGAATCTTGTTCCCAGAACCCTGATGTCATATAGGAATGTCTCTACAATAAACGGTTTGTCCTCATCGTGTCTGACATCGAATATGGCTTCTCCATCGAGTCTCACCCTCCTCTCGTTTCCGTAGAACACTGCCGGATATTCGATCCGGCTGTCAGCATTGAGATGCACTGTCGTCCCGTCGGAAAGGGTGACGGTCGTGATCTGTCCCGGACTGTTCGAAAGTGCCAGTGTGCTTTCTTTCACAAGATCCCTTACAGGCTTCGCAAAGAAACGGTCGGAAATGAAAAACCCTAAAGCCAGCGAAGCCGCCACACTGACTGTAAGCCATATCGTGCGGGACAGACGCCGGCGTTTCTGCACCTGGATTTCCGCCTGGCTGCGCACCTTGCCGACTTCCGCAGATGACAGGAACATCTGGCTTACAAGGAAAACGTCGTATGCCTTTCTGAATTCCCGTTCGTTGTCCCCGCTCTCTTTGAGCCAGCGTCCCAGACACTCCGCCTCTTCTTCCGTGTTCTCGTTCTGAAAGAACCTGTACATCAAGTTTCTGTCTACTTTCATCTGTCTTGTATTTTTCCGACTTCATAATTAATTACACGGAACCGCGGCAGATTCCTAAAATATTTCCTTATTTTTACAGCCAAACTTCAATCAATGGAAAGAAAAGACAGCCGTGATGACATAGTATTCCGCCAGGCATTCAACGAGAACAGGGAAATGCTCGAAAGGCTTGCGTATTTTTCCGTACGCGACAAGGAGACGGCAAGAGACATAGTCAGCAGCACATTTCTGAAACTGTGGGAAACAAGAGAAAGGATAGATATGGACAGATTTCTTCCCTATATCTACATATCGGTCAAAAATGCCTGCATAAACTACAGACGAGATTCAGCCGCCCACCGGAATGTCTACGACAACATACGGCAGCGGGAACAGTCTGCCATGGAATTCTATACAAAAGCCATCGAAAGCTGCAATCCCGCCGAACTCTATGTGGAAGACATTCTTTCCATCTGCAGGGAACGGCTCGAAAATTACCCTCCCCTGTTGCGGCTTATCTATATCAAGAGAGTAGTGGAAGGTCTCAGTTACAAGGAGATAGCCGAAGCTCTCGACATCTCCGTAAAAAAAGTGGACAACAGCCTGCAGTTCGTGCTGAAAGATCTCAGAATAGCCCTTGCAGACTATCTGCACATCTTCATGCTGATGGCATTGGCTGCGACTGTCAGAATATAATGGCAGACTAATGGAATGTATATCCCTGATTTCTTGGCAAATTTCAAAACTGTTTATAAATTTGCAAGATGCCAAACGGGAATATGTCCATATAACTACACATAATAATTATGAAACACTTTACTTTACCGAAAGATGGCGGTCTGATCGAAAAGGGACTGCCGACCGACATTCTCCACAGTTACGAGAAAATCCCAGCAGAAATCTATGAGGACCAGGAAGATGCCAGTGAAAAGATAGCGGACATCATAGTCGAAGCCATCAAAAACCACAAAGGCGGCAACTTCAGGCTCGGTCTCACTACAGGCACCACTCCGGTGACCCTTTACAGGGAACTTTCAGCCAAATACAAGGAAGGGGCCGTATCTTTCGCGAACGTTGAAGTATACAGCATTGATGAATATTATCCGGTAGGGACAGCCGCAGCGCAGAGCAGGAACCACAGGCTTCACGAAGAGTTCCTGAACAATGTGGATGTGAAAAAGGAGAACATCCACCTCCCTGACGGCACGGTGGACAAGGAAAAGGTTTCGGAATACTGCGCAGAATATGACCGCGCCGTATCCGGTCTGGATCTGCTCGTCATCGGTGTGGGCGAACAGGGCCAGATAGGATTCAACGAGGCCGGATCATCGGAGAAGAGCCGCACACGTACCGTACTCCTTTCATACAAGTCCAGAAAGGCACAGTCACGGAACTTCAACGGCAACATCGCAGACACTCCGAAAACAGCCATCACCGTGGGTATAGCCACACTGATGAGTGCGAAGAAAATCATCCTGATGGCCTGGGGCGAGGACAAGGCCGCAGCGGTAAAGGACATCGTCGAAGGTCCTGTGACCGCATCATGTCCTGCATCTTTCCTCCAGAAACACGAAAACATATCGTTCTACACCGATGACAATTCAGCCAGCCTGCTGACCAGAGTCGTGGCCCCATGGCTCGTAGGACCATGCGAATGGACTCCTAAATTCATCAGGAAAGCTGTGGTATGGCTCTGCGAGACTGTGCACAAGCCTATACTCAAACTGAAATACCAGGACTATATCCAGAACTCGCTCGGAGAGCTTCTCGAAAAGAAAGGACCTTACGACAAGATAAACATCGACGTGTTCAACGACCTGCAGCACACCATCTCGGGATGGCCGGGCGGAAAGCCTAATGCAGATGATTCCACACGTCCCGTACCTGCCACACCGTTCCCCAAGAGAGTGGTCATCTTCTCTCCTCATCCTGATGATGACGTCATCTCAATGGGCGGTACATTCATCCGTCTGGTAGAGCAGGGACATGATGTCCATGTAGCCTACGAAACTTCCGGCAACGTGGCCGTGCATGATGACGTAGTCCTCCAGCACATGGATACTGCCCACGAACTCGGCTTTGCAGACAAATTCGAGGAAGTGAAGGCGATAGTGGCCAGCAAGAAACCCGGAGAGCCGGAGCCGCGTGCCCTTCTCGACATCAAGGCCGCTATCCGCCGCGCAGAGGCCAGGTCGGCAGTGAGGTCATTCGGCCTTAACGAAAATACGAACGCCCACTTCCTGAACCTTCCGTTCTATGAGACAGGAGGCATCAAGAAAGGACAGAGGACGCAGAAAGACATAGACATCATCATCGACCTGCTGCAGAAAGTGAAACCTCACCAGATTTACATAGCAGGCGACCTGGCTGACCCTCATGGCACTCACAGGGTATGTACCGAAGCCGTGCTCGAAGCTCTCGACCAGCTGAAGAACGAATCATGGATGAAAGAATGCCACGTCTGGATGTACCGCGGAGCATGGATGGAATGGGAACTCGGAAGAGTGGACATGGCTGTTCCTCTCAGCCCTGACGAGCTCATAAAGAAGCGTCACGCCATCTACAGGCACGTATCACAGAAAGATATCGTTCCGTTCCCTGGAGAGGATCCGCGCGAATTCTGGCAGAGGGCCGAAGACAGGACACAGAACACTGCCCGCCTGTACGACGAACTCGGTATGGCGGAATACCAGGCGATCGAAGTATTCGTAAAACTGTTCTGACGGTAAAAATTCAATATAAAACAGACAAAAAATGAGACTCATCATCAACGAAAATGACGCGAAGGGTGCCATCTGGGCAGCCCATTACATAGTATCGAAAATAAAGGAAAAGGCCGCGAAGACAGACAAGCCGTTCGTGCTCGGTCTGCCTACGGGCTCGACCCCTATAGCCACCTACAAGGAACTCATCCGCATGAACCAGACCGGAGAAGTTTCCTTCAAGAACGTCATCACTTTCAACATGGACGAATACGTAGGCCTTCCCGAATCACATCCTGAGAGCTACCACTCGTTCATGGCGAAGAATTTCTTCGATCACGTGGATGTACCTAAGGAAAACATAAACATACTGAACGGCAACGCTCCTGATCTCGAGGCCGAGTGTGCTTCATACGAAGCCCGTATAGAGGCTGCAGGCGGCATAGACCTGTTCATGGGCGGAGTGGGAGAAGACGGACATCTCGCATTCAACGAGCCGTTCTCGTCCCTGGTGTCGCGAACCAGAGTGAAGACCCTGACATACGACACTATCCTGGTGAACTCGCGTTTCTTCGACAACGACATCACGAAGGTGCCGAAACTCGCCCTGACAGTGGGAGTGGGTACAGTGATGTCCGCGAAAGAAGTGCTGGTACTCGCTTTCGGACACAAGAAAGCCCGTGCCCTCCAGCAGGCGGTGGAAGGTGCATATTCACAGTCATGCACACTCTCCGCACTCCAGGCCCATCCGCACGGCATCATCGTCTGCGACGAGCTTGCTGCAGGAGAACTGAAGGTGAACACTTACAGGTATTTCAAGGATATTGAGAAAAACAATCTCTAATATCCCCCGGACAGAAGGCATCAAGTATGCCGGATCGAAACTGAGACTTCTTCCACATATTCTGGAAGAAGTCTCGGTTCTTGATGTGCATACCGTGCTGGACGCATTCAGCGGCACTACGAGGGTAGCCCAGGCCTTTGCCCAGACAGGATACGAGACGACGGCAAACGACATCTCCGAATGGTCGGAGGTGTTCGGCAACTGCTATCTCAAATCAGCCATGGATGACTCCTATTACCAGGAAATCATAGACATGCTCAACAGCCTGGAAGGGTACGACGGATGGTTCACGGAACATTACGGAGGGAATGACGAAACAGGGAAAAAACCGTTCCAGCGGCACAATACACGGAAGCTTGATGCCATCAGGGACAAAATCGACACCCTCGGCCTGCCATGGGTGGACAAATGCGTCCTGCTCACCAGCCTCATCCTGGCCCTGGACTCCGTGGACAATACTCTCGGGCATTTCGCATCCTATCTGTCAGGATGGGCTCCGCGCTCATACAGGACCATGAAACTGAAAATGCCGCAGAGATTTCCGCTGACTACCGGGAACACCGTCCTGAAAGGCGACATATTTTCAGCCCTCGACAGGCATTACGATCTCATCTATTTCGACCCGCCTTACGGGTCGAACAATGAAAAGATGCCTCCGAGCAGGGTCCGGTACGCCTCATACTATCATATATGGAAAACAGTGATCCTCAACGACAAGCCGGCAGTTTTCGGAAAAGCCGGCAGGCGTGAGGACAGCAAGGACACCGTTTCGGCATCCGTATTTGAAGACTACAGGAAAGACGGGAACGGCAAGCATGTCGCCATGCAGGCCATAGACCGCCTGATAGAAAAGGCCGATGCACGGTATATCCTCCTGTCATACAGCTCGGGAGGCAGGGCGACAAGAGACGAACTGGCCGATATCATGAATTCCCACGGCCGCCTGCTCCATGTCAGTGAAATAGACTATCGGAAGAACGTCATGTCCCGGCTTTCCTGGACGGAAAAATGGCTGAACGACTACGGTCCGAACAAGGAATTCCTTTTCCTGATGGAAAAGTAGACACGGGAACAGCCCCTATTCCTCCGGCTTTTTTCTCTTCCAGTTCAGGACAGGAAGCAGGAAAGACACCACGGCAGCACCTACCCAGAATATGGATACATAGGTAAAGTCATATTGGAGTACTTCTCCGGTGGTCTCATCGATCAGAGCCTGTCCGTCTATCAGCCATCCGCTGATGATATTCATCAGGCCGGCGGCAGCATACGAGGCCAGCCCCACTATACCAAGCGCAGCTCCAGTCGCTTTCCTCGGCACGAGATCCACGGCCATCAACCCTCCTACAAAACAGATCAGCACTCCTATTGATATGCCGAACAGGACCATGGCGGCGATATTGACGGCCCAGCCGTCACCTCCATAGAGGAAAAGGACCAGAGACACGGATTCCAGTATTCCGGCTGTCAGGGCAGGCCATTTGCGGTCTCCCTTGAATAGCGTGTCGGATATCCATCCGCCGCATACGGTACCCAGAATGCCGGCTATAGTATTCACGGCTATGATCGAAGATGCTTCGAGAAGTTCGAATCCCTTGTTTTTCTGCAGGAAGAACATTCCCCATTCGTTGATGGCATACCGGCTCATGTACATGAAGGCACTCGAAAGAGCCAGAATCCACACTCCCGGATTCTTGAGAACCGACTTGTGGATGCTGTGGGTGTCTCCCCTGCCGGTTTTCTCTCCGGCGAGGACCTCCACCGGAGGCAGGCCCTTGCTTTCAGGTGTATCGTGCAGCCACAGGGCTATGAGCGTGACGCCGAGAGCTCCGGCCAGGGAAGCCCCGAAAAAGCCCCACTGCCATCCTGCGGCAGATACTATGAGACTGACGAAAATGAATGCCAGTCCCTCTCCGAAATTGTGCGAAGCACTGAAAAACCCATAGAATGTCCCCCTGATCTTGAGAGGATACCACCGGGACAGGGAAATGATGGCCGGAGAAGCCCCCATGGATTGCGACCATCCGTTCAGTGTCCACATTATGGCGAACATTATGAACATCAGGGAACCGGCCAGACCGGCCATGCCGTTCCACAGACCTATCATTCCCATCACGGCATTGGCGAAAGCCGATACGACCAGACCTGTAGCCATGAACTTGCGGATATTGCAGTAGTCCGCCAGAAAACCGTTCACGAATTTGCCTACGGCATAGGTCCAGTAGAGACAGGCACCTATGATACCGAGCTGGGTAGCGTCCAGGGCACCGGAATCGATGATAGGCTGCTTCATCACGTTCAGGGACGTGCGGCAGACATAATAGAGGCTGTAGCCCACGGTCGCCGCGATGAAAGCCTGGAGTCTCAGACGCTTGTATTTCCTGTCGACATCGGCGGCAGGGACCCTGGTGTCAGACGGCGGGCTGACACTGTAGAAATTCTTTATCGCTCCTGTTATTCCCATAAAACAGCTGATGTAACGTTAATCAATCATGCCTGCCGGCTGAACGCAGATAGTCCAGAAGCATTTCCGGACGGTCCGTCTGGATGACTGACACACCCATGTCGAGATACTTTCCGTAAACGTCTCCCGGGTCGGACGCAGCGAATGCGGCATCATCATCGTTCCCCGGACCTCCGCACAGAGACGGCCACAGAGTGTTGACCCATATTTTCGACCCGGTCTCACGAATCACTGCCATACACTCTTCCGCTTCCTTGCAAGGAGTGTCCCAGCAAACTTCATAAGCCATGGGCACTACACCTTTCTCCTGATATTCGGCGAAGAGAGCCTGGCCCGAAGGCTTGCAGATATCGATGATCGGCATATAAAGCAGGTTACGCTCATGCCGGGCCATATCAGCTCCTACCTCGTCCACGCTGCTCTTTCCCTTCATCAGCACCTGGTCCGTGACTCCGAGTTCTTCAGTCAGCCTGACTATCATGTCATAGTAAGGATATGCATGATCCACGTTCACCAGAATCCTGTCCTTGCAGCAGAGCAGAGCCTCGCGGAGGGTCGGCATCCTGAGAGTATCCGTCACCACTCCGTGCGCCCTTTTCAGACGGAAAGTCATGAGTGAGTCATAGGTCATGTCGCTGACCCTCCCCTTTCCGTTCGTAGTGCGGTCTATCGTATAGTCATGACAGAGGACCAGAACGCTGTCCCTGGTCATTTTCACATCCAGTTCCATCATGTCGGCACCCATGCGGATAACCGATTCGATGGCCGGAATGGAATTTTCCGGATAGTTCCGCCAGTCTCCCCTATGCGAAACCACCAGTACGTAATCCGATGCCGGATCATTCAGTTCCGCCAGTATCCTGTCTGTCCTGACCTCATATCCGGTGTCCTGACTGCCGCAGGACAATGCTGCCGCAGCCACGGCTGCAGCCGCCAAAAGTCTGATAATTTTCAACATCCTTGAAACAGATTAACGTCAGTTCGATGAATTATTATACTCAGTACCGGAGACTTCGTCGAACTGACGTTACGATTTCTTCGAAATCTCTTTCCTTTTACGTGTCACCCCTCCTGAACCATCCTAACCCCCTCTGTTCGCTTTCGAATGTCCCCCGGACATTCTCATAGAACCGCTCTCGACCCCTATTAAGCTATTTCATAGCTTTTCCTCGTTTCGCCTCGGATATAGCGGAATACATTCCGCTATACCTCTTGGCTTGTCACTCGGTTAGGGGGATCTCGCTCCTTCCAGTCGCGGTCACTTCGTGACTTTTGACCCACCCACCTTGCCTACGGATTCGTTTCCCGAATCCTCTACAGAGGCAGTCCTCCGAAATTCATTTCATTCATTTCTTCGAACTCACGTAGATCAAAAACGGACCCGATGAAACCTCGGACGGATTTCACCGGATCCACCACAAATTACACTAAAATTATTTACCGGACATGTCCGTCACTTCATAAGGTTTCTCCATGGCATATCTGGCAGCCTGTATGGCTATCGGAGCATTGGCATCCGTGACCGGAGTACTTCCGGTACCACCGGTCGAATAACGGAATGTGTTTCCGTCCATGTCGACACCGTATATCGGAGTGAAAAGCGTTTCGAATACCGTGCAGGCGGCACCGTAGCGCGAAATGCCGTAATCCATGTGATATCCGTCCCGAGTCAGGTTAAGGTCATTGTCCAGAGACGAAGTCCTCAGATTCTGAAGCATGGCTCCGGTGGAAATGATACCGTCGAACGACACGTTCTCCATCACGTTCTTTCCGAAATCAGCTATGACATTCCACATGCCTTCCTGGTCTTCCCATTTGATGTAAGGCTTGGAAGCTGAACCTATCTTGCCCATGTCGTAGTAAGCCTGGGAGAGGATATACCAGAACTCCGGCATGCTTCCTGTCTGGGCTGCCTTCACCTTGTTTATGAGGCTCTGCATGTTGTTCTGAGCCTCTGTATTCCAGAGCCATGCCGCAGAATTTCCGGTATGTTCCTGTATGGTCACTATATCCCAGTTCCTGCTTTCCGCCACGTCCTTGATGCTGTATCCGTTCGATGACGTCCACTGTGAGGCACCTGGACCGCAGTCATACCGTGTATATCCGGCAGACGAAGCCCATTCGGCATTGTACTGGGACACCAGGTGGCCTCCGTAATACATGTGGGTGAGCTGTACCTTGTCCAGACCGGCGGCGGCCAGGATTCCGGGCAGATGCTCCACCGCGTCCTTGGTGAAGCTGTTTCCGATGAACAGGATGCTGAGTTCAGCATCGCCTGTTCCGGCTCCTGGATTCGTAGTGCCAACAAGCCATGTCATTCCCTGAAGGTCAGTGACCACACCGTCCTTTATCACGCCGAGATATTTCTCCTGCTCGGCCTCCGTATAGGAATCGTATACCGGATTCCCTCCGTTGTACGTACCTACCTTGCCGCCTGCAGTGCAGTTCTTCCAGGTGGCGGCGGCACTGTTATAGCCCCAGAAAAGCCCCCTGTTCGAATCATCGGAGAGTATGACACCGTAGTTCGCGCAGTTCTCGAAAATGGCGGTGTTCGTGAGAGACGATATGCCGCCCACTCTGGCACCGGTAGTGGAGGTAAGGTTCCCGTAATTCATACAGCCGGTAAGGGTGACACCGGTACCTGTGTTGCAGGTGATGTTTCCGAGTCTTCCGCCTCCCTGCTTGAAGAACGTATTGGTCTGGTCGCCGTGATTCACGCAGTTGATCAGCCGGGTACTTCTGTTGCATGCGCCCGCAATACCTGCGGAACGTCCCGTGGCAGCCTGGATATCGCCGTAGTTCGAGCAGTCGGAAATGGTATTGACTACCGTAGCATCGGCAACCGCATGTGCAAACGAAACCACTCCGGCGATATGGTAGGCCTTGGCTCCCGACTGGTCGTTGTTGTCAGGATTTTCAGCAGTGATCTTGCCGTAATTGTGGCAGCTGTCAACAGTGACACCCTGGCCGGAAGAATAGACCTGGCCTATGAGAGCCATGCCCATAAAGTTGTTTCCGGCATGTCCCCTGAATGTCATCGATGCATAGCTGGTAACGTCACGTACCGTCGCATCCCAAACATAGCCGGCCACCACGCCGCTGGCTAATGAAGCGGAAGCCGTGACTTCCAGAGAGCATGAAGCATCGAAATTGAGGTTCTGCACGGTGGATCCCGGTGCCAGGACTCCGAAAAATCCGTAGTTCTCGCCGGCAGTTGTCCCGTCGGATACGAGCCTGAGATTGCTTATGGTCTTGCCGTTGCCGTTGAAATTGCCTGTCCAGGCATTTCCGGTGATTTCCGCATCGGATGCTCCTGCAGGGCAGACGGCATTGCCGATAGGTGTCCAGTCATTGACGGAAGCCAGGTCGATATTGGCGTACATGTTCACGCCTCCGTCCTCAGCCTGCCATTTCTCGATGGAAGCTCCCGAATTCACTGCCTGTGCGAATTCCAGCAGATCGGCGGCGGTGTAGATGCCGTTCGGCCTGTCTTCGGCGAAGAAGATGATGTTCGAGATTTTTTCGGCATTGGCATCGGCCTTGGCTCCGATATAGTCCATATAGTTGTCCGATGTCAGGACTTCCATCTGGAAGTCGCCTCCGTTGTAGCTTCCGATGCTTCCGCCGACTTTCACGTTGTCCACCCTGCCGATATTGCCGAACTGGCCGGCAATGATACCACGGTAGCCGGCATTGTCACAGACGATATTCCCGTAGCTTCCGCCTCCGGTGATGACAGCCGTAGTGCTGTTCGGAAGGCATACCAGACCGCCGATACCTGATGACTGGGCGGTCATCACCGCATCACCGTAGTTCTCGCAGTCCTTAAGGAGACAGTTGTTCCCCATGATGGCAGTGATCTGCCCTGCCCTGGCTGCGGAACTGTTCGTCTGGTCTCCGTAGTTCTTGCATAATTCCAAAGTAGTATTTGCCTGCATGGTCGCCAGGATGCCGCAGGTACGAGGACAGGCGGAAATCATGTCCGCATAGTTCACGCAGCCGTACATCTGGTTGATGGATGAAGACGTATTCGAGAAGCCTGCTACTCCGCCTACCATGACGGAAGTTCCTCCGTTCTTGGTATTGTTGCCCGGGTCTGCGTTTATCGCGCCGTAATTGGTCAGATTCCTGAGATTGGAAGGAGTCTCGGCGCCATAGACATAGCCTGCGAAGCCGCCCACAGCTGTCCTCTTGTTGTCCGTAAGGTTTCCCTTGACATTGATCGGAGCATAGTTCACGCAGTTTTCCATGGTGGACGATATCATGGCCCCGGCAAAGACGCCTGCACTGGTGACTCCCGTAGCCGTGAAAGTGAATTCGCTATCATCCTTGTCCGATGCTCCTATGGTGAGATTCTTCACGGTAGCACCTTCGAGAATGCCGAAAAGTCCGTAAACCACATTTTCTCCCTGCAGGTCTGCGACCAGCCTGAAATTCCTGATGCTGTGGTTCTGACCGTCGAACGTACCCTTGTATGACACGCCTTCGTATGTAGTGCCGTTGAATGTTCCGTTTCCGATAGGAGTCCATGACGTGATATCCTTCATGTCGATATCGTTCATCAGCTTGACGTTCATCCTGTCGGCTCCGGAACCGGAGTTGACATTCCGGGCGAACATGAGCAGTTCTTCCGCAGTACTGATCTCGACGTTGTCATTGGCCGCCCTTTCGAAGAACACAGGCCTCAGGACCGTATGTCCGTTGAAATCGTCAGCCAGAATGATGACATAGCCTGAATTTTCCAGAGCGGTGAGAGTCACGGTCTTGTCGTCCCTGTCGATTTCCGCTTCAGCTCCATCCACTTCAGCTACTGCCACCATGGCACTGCCGGCATTCGTACCGGTAGTTTCATACGTGATCTTCAGGGAAGTGGCCGTATAGGCTATCGTGGTATTTATTGTAGCGGAAAGCTCCAGATTCAGGGCATTCTGCACCGGCACGGTGATGACGGAACCGTCTCCCTGGGTGATTTCGAGATTCCCCTCAGGATTCACCTCCACGCTTTTGAAGACGCAGCTTTCTCCGTCATTGGCCTCTATAGGATTTCCGGCAGGGTCATTGATCCTCTGTCCGTTTACCGTCCAGTAACCTTCGGCGTCCACGGATATTTTCGGTGTATAACCGCTCACAGGGACTTTCCCGCCTTCGTTTTCCAGAAAGGAAGTCTGTCCGTCGACAGTCACCGTCCAGTAATAAAGGTTGTTCTGAGAATCCAGTTCCACGCCCAGTACAGGAGCATTTATCATCTGGTCCATGGTGGCGATGACCACCGTCTTAGCTTCACCGTTGCTGTCGAGATATGATATCACATACTTTCCGTCCGAATCCTGCGATACGGAAGTAATGACGTTTCCGGAGGTGATATGGCTCAAGGACGCGAGCTGTCCGTTCATGGCATCCACCCTGCCCTGCAGTCTTTCTATGCGGTCCTTGATCCCGTCTATCTGGCTCTGAAGCTCGGCTTCTACATTCGTACAGGCCAAGGCAAACATGAAGATAAGTGCCAGGAACATATATTTGATAATTTTATTCATAAAGCGATGGTTTTATAAATTAAGCGAAGGATCGAAATTGTCGGCATTCTTGTAGCATACCGCATTGTCATTCGTAGCTTCAGGAGCTGATGCAGGATCATCCTTGTAGGTATCCCAGTCTCCTACCTTGCCGCCCCTTGCACATGAAGTGATGAGGGCTTTCGAACCGTTGTAGCCGCATGCCCATCCAGGTCCGTGCTGAGGCTCACCCTGATCGTTCACGGTAGTGTTCGCCAGGATGATACCCTTGTTCACACAGCCTGTGATGGTAGCCTGGTTGTGACCTACGAAACCTCCGGTCCGGCATCCGAGCTGCGAGAATACGTTTCCGCTGTTCGTACAGTACTCGATCCTTATGCCTTTCTGGTTTGTCACTGTACCTCCGACAAGTCCTCCCATACGTTTCAGGTTAGCCTTGTCCTTTGCTCCTCCGTACTGGCCAACGGCATCGTCCTGGATGAGACCGTAGTTCGTACAGTTGGAAACCACAGTGACAGCCACTTCGGATGTTCCTCCGCCTATGGTGGCGACAATACCGCCTCCACGACCTGTAGGTGCACTTACTTCACCGTAGTTGTCGCAGTAGTCGATCTTGAGTTCCACGTCATTTACCGCAAGAGTGAAGCCCACGATTCCGGCCACCTGCATTCCGCGGCCTCCGTTCTCGGTATTGGTGATGGCCCCTGTCTTGACAGAACCGTAGTTCTTCACCGGTTCGTCCTTGCTTCCCACAGTCATAGGAGCCTTCACAGTTCCGGCGATACCGCCAAGCATCATGAGTGCGGAACAGTCTCCCGGCACCGCAGCATTCTTGTCTGCGAGCACGACGTTCACGTTGTTTGTTATTCCAGTTATCACTGACGACTCGGCATAACCGGCCAGGGCGCCGACAGATACCACATTCATGGTAGCTCCTGTCACGGTGATCCTGTCTCCCTCCTTGCCGAGAACAAGATTCTTGACCGTAGCTCCCTGCAATGCTCCGAAGAATCCGAACAGATCCGCCTTGGTGACATCGTATGTCCAGTTGATGCCGGTGATGGCATATCCCTGCCCGTTGAATACGCCCGTAAACGGATTCGTCAGGGTATATGCAGGCGAACCGGACGCTGTTCCGGAGCCTATAGGCGTCCATTCGGTCAGAGCAGATACGTCGATATCGTTCAGAAGCACGACTTCTCCGGCCTCGTTCTGCCAGCGTGTCGTACTTGATCCGGTATTCACAGCCTGTACGAAAGCCGTCAGGTCGGCTCCGGTGGAAATACCCGGAACTACAGGACCTTCAGGGACCACAGGAGACTGGCGGACCTTGACTTCCACTGTCACGTCATAGAGATCATTGCGGAAGATAATGGTACCCACGCGGTCCGCACCCGAATCACTCTCGTAATAGTCAGCGACGAACGAGTGTACGGTAGTCACCATTTCAGCCTTTGTGGAAGGTGCTTCCCTGAGCCAGTCGGAGCAATCTTCCGAAATGCTCATCGTATAGTCTATGTTGTGCGATACTTCTATTTCGAACTCGGTCAGTTCCCCCTCAAGCTGGATTTCCGCTCCGGTTCCGTATTCGTCATCCCATACCGGTTTCTGGATCTCCGCTGTCCCGGCAGTGAAGAACAGAGGCTTGAGCACCACATTCTCTCCTGCCGAAACCATGATGACCGTATTTCCTTCTTCCGCACCGTCGGCAAGGGTCACGTTCACGGTGCGGGCGTACTTGTCGATTTCCACAGTCACATTATAGGCCGTGAACCAGTCCACTATGGCTTCATCCGCCTGCGTACCGGTCACGGTATACGCGATTTTCGTCTGCACTGCAGGATCCGGCACCGCTATGATGGACGGGGCATCGAATTCGATCCCGAGAGCTTCGAACATGCGGACACTGAATGATGAGCCTCCGGCCAATGAGAATATGACCATACCGGATTCCTCGTCATATTCCACACCCGTAAACAGTCTGTTCGATGCATCGTCAGCCAATACAGGTTCGCCGTCGGAGCCAAGTGCACGCTCGCCGTTCACTGTCCAGTATCCGTCAGCATCGATGCCGACTTCCGGTTCAGTACCGCCGACCGGCATTTTCTTCCCGGCATCGTCCAGAATCCAGTCCCATGTCTTCCCGTTGTCGGAAGTCAGACACCAATAAAGTCTGCCGTCCTCGTCGGTCTGCGTGCCTATGAGAGGAGATGTCACGACGTCGCTGCCAAGTGCCAGAGTGACTGTCTTCACTTCGCCGCCGTCTTCCATATAGCTTATCACCTGATTTCCTTCTTCGTCTGTTCCGATATAGGAAACAAAGGTGCTGTTGATCAGTTCAGTCAGGGATGACATCTGGTCTTCCAGGTCCGTCATCGTCTGTTCATAGCCGGAAAGTTCCGCATCCACTTTTCCTATCTCTTCCCTCAACAGCGAGTCATCGTACGAGCAGGAAAAAAGGAGGGACAGTCCGGAAACAAATGAGATTATATGTGATAATTTTTTCATCATCGTACAGTTTGATGTTATTACTTCTTCCGGATATAGATGTAGTTCATGCAACTGCGCTCGCCATTGCTGTCTGACGGGGTGCTGACCAGTTTGCCGCCGTCCGTATTGACCCACATGGCGGAAGAGCCGCCACCGTCAAAACGAGTCATGTTGTATGCTCCGAACATCTCGGCTATCCTGTATGTTTCGTAAGCCTTGACACCCATGGATGTCCATACTCCGGCGGACAAGTCTATCTGACGGCCGTCCACCTCGAAGAACCAGAGTTTCGATCCTGACTGATCCACGCCCACGAATGTCATCGGATCGTATTTGGTATTGTTCGTATTCGTAGCCGAAATGCTTCCGATATTGTCCTTCCCGTTCAGCAGGAACTGGTACATGGTGGAATTCTGGGTGTAAATGCTCTTGTACTGCCCGCCTACCGAAACATCCGCCTTGATCTTTATGATATCCCCGGTCTTGACGGCCGCTGCCACCTCGTCTGCCACAGCCCCGGTAAGCTGGATAGCCACTTCGTCTTCACCGGTCAGATAAGGAGCCTTTTCCAGTGCAGCAGTACGGCCGTCGTACACGGCAGTGACGGTCGCTTCCGCATATCCTTCATTCACTTTCACAGGGGAGCCGGTATATTCCGCCACTACATAAAGGGCGGTCCTGCTCAGAGGGTTCGTGATTTCAGGATGGTCGGCATGAGGGAATTCCCTGTATCTCGAAGTATAGATATTGGCCATATAGGTCTTGTGTCCGTTCCGGACAATGGTGTCGTTTACCGAATAGTACTCGTATTCCTTTCCTCCGGCTTCGAATGTACCCTTGAATTCTTTCTGGCTGCAGCTTGCAGTCCCGTCGGCAAATACGGTAAAGGCCCATCTGTGATTCGTAAGGGCGCTTCTGACGCCCTGGTTGTTGATGAAGACCGGTTCGCCTTCCTCTATGTGAAGACCGCGAGGGAAGCCGTCGTTCGAGTCGAAGAATCCCGTATTGAAACCTGCCAGGACGTTTTCGCCTTCGGCAAGTTTGCGCGCACAGAGCTGGGAAAGAGTCTCGCGGATGACGAATCCGTTGTTCGAATTCCTGTTCGCATTCGGATTCGGCACGATATCGTCAGCGATCGCAGTGGTCACTTCTATCTCAGGACTAGAGAGGTCCACTTCCAGGACATGCATCTTTCTCGGGACATTCGTCCAGTCATAAGATGTGTACTTGAGTCCCTGCGCCAGCTGTATGACAGCCGTTTCAGTCATCTCGTAATAGAAATCCTTCGTCCAGTCCACCATGTTGTCCTCAGGATCGTATCTCTTCAGATTCTGATATTTCACGGCATTGTAATGCGATGAATACGGTGCTGTTTCAGGGCTGTCCTTCATGGAAATGTCTCCTACATGACCGTTGCCCGTACAGCCGGTGATATCGCTGCTGCCGCCGGTAAAACCGCAGGCCCAGCCTGCGCCATGGTCATCATGAGCATTGAGAGAGAATATGTTTCCGTTGTTCGTGCAGCCCTTGATGATGAATCCGGCATTGTTATGTCCCGCGAATCCGCCTGTCCGGCAGCCAATGTATGATATCACCGTACCGTTGTTAGTACAGTTTTCGATGGTTCCCGTTCCGGAAGTACCTCCGACAAGTCCGCCCATACGTTTTTTGCCATACTCTGTCGCGGCTCCGCCGAACTGTCCCGCACGGTCATCTTCTATGGTACCATTGTTCGTACAGCCTGTCATCGAACCGCCTGCCAGCGTCGCGACGATACCGCCGCCACGGCCTGTAGGAGCTGAGAGGTCTCCGTTGTTTTCACTGTCCGTTATGGTGACGGAGGATCTGCCGTAGCCGACTATGCCGCCTATCTGGAATCCGTCTCCGCCATTCTGGGTATTGGCGAGCTTGTCGACGTGGATGTCGGCATTGTTCGTACATTTCCTGACAGTCAGGCCTGAGGCATCGGCCACGATACCGGCAACACACACTACTATCTTTTCACCTTCTTCCGCACCGAATACGAAGGATACGTTGTTCGTACAGTTTTCGACTGTGGAATTTTCCAGAGAATTCGCCGCCACTCCTGCTATCGCGGTACCTGTCGCGGCTTTTCCGGTGACAGCCCACTCGTCACCCTCGCTTCCTACGGTAAGGTTCTTCACAGTGGCGTTTTTCAACGCTCCGAAGATTCCGACATACGGCTGCGAAGTGACATCCGTAGTCAGACCGATATTCTTTATGGCGAAGCCCTGTCCGTCAAAGACTCCTTCGAAAGGATGCTCCGCAGTACCAGCGGCGATATATGAATCCGTTCCTGTCATGTCCACATCCGAAAGGAGGACTACCGATCCTTCTTCATTCATGAAACGAGTCAGGCTGGCTCCGGCATTCACCGCTGCCGCAAACATGGCCAGATCATCCGCTGTCTTGATGCCGTAGTATTCCGGCACCGCCGACTTGTCTTCGACATAAACCGGACGTATGATCACATTTCCGTCCGCATCCACGGCCATGAGGGCGAAGCTGCCGGACTCGAAGCCTGAGGCGAAGGTGATGGTCAGGGTCCCGGCAGACGCATCGAGGGAAACTTCCAGATTTTCCTGGCGCATGGCCTTGATGATGACCTGGTCAGCCGCAGGTCCGCCTATCGTATAGGATATTGTGGCCGGAACTGTCGAGGTCTCTACCTGAAGCCGGTTCATGATCTCCTTCCCGGAATATACGAGACTGATGTTGAAGGCCTCGAAAACAGGGACCGTGACTGTGGAACCGTCTGCGAGTGTCAATACGGCGTTGCCGCTGCCGTCCTTTTCTATGGCCGAAATCACCGAAGCCGGCTTTCCTTCAGCCTTTATCTTGTTTCCTGATGCATCCAGGAGAGGATTTCCGTTCACACACCAGTACCCGTCACTGTCTGTCGTGAAAAGAGGGCTCCTTCCGGCTACCGGGATCTTCGCCCCGTCGGTATCTTTCAGGAAATCAGTCTGACCGTCCGTTGTCATGGTCCAGTACAGGATCCCGTTTTCTTCCTTGGTACCGAGGAGAGGAGCATCGGAAACGTTTTCCTTACCGGCTATGACTATGGTATTTTCCACATTGTCCTGTCCCTTGTATCTGACAGTGTAGCCACCGTCTTCTGCAGGCGATATCCAGGTAATGGCACCACCATTGACCACGGCCGACAGCATGTCGGCCTGTGCGGTCATCTCTTCCAGTTTGAGTTTTATCGTGTCCAGCTGATTGTATGCATGGTCCACATCGTTCCAGAGTGCCGAGTCGTCGAATTTTCCGCAGGCGGCCGACAGCATCAGCAGTGAAACTGCAAAACAAATCATATTGAAGAATTTCATAATATAGTCTAATTAAAGTTTGTACTGTCTGTCCAGCCAGGATTCTGTGTCAGTGCTCCACCGGTGAGAACCCTCTGGTCTGCAGGTATAGGCCACAGATATTCTCTGTCGTTCCATTCCCATGTAAGGGTAGACCATGCCACGACATAGCCGTAGGTTCCTTCGGAAAGTACCAGATCCGAACCGATCTTTTTCACTGTGAGACCGTCTGCAGGCTTGCTCTGCTGCACCTGGGAATAAATCTCAAGGTCGTTCTTGCCGTCTCCGTCCATATCATAGAGGCCTTCTGACGGGAACCAGATACCGTAATATGGCTTGTCCTTGTTCACCATCTGCTCTCCTTCCTTCCACCGGAGCATGTCCCACTGGCGGAATCCTTCGTTCACAAGTTCTACGGTACGTTCCCGGCGGATTTCCAGAATCACCCCTTTGTTCGGGCCTTCCTTGACATTGGGATAGCAGGAAGCGAGGAACGGATCGATATTGTTGTTCGCTTCGGAGATGATCAGGTCCGGCATGCCGGCCCTGTCCCTGATTTCGTTTACGGACACATCCAGGGCAGACTGGTCCAGAGTGCCAAGTTCCGCAAGGGCTTCCGCATAGTTCAGATACACCTCTGCTGCCCTTATGAGAGGCCAGTCGCAGGTACCTTTGGATGCCCCGCTGTGCTCGGCGGAGGCTACGAACTTGATAGGCTCATACCCTGTCAGGGACGTCATGTCATTAGGAGTAGTGGCAGTCTCGTCTACCGCAATATATCCCGGACAAAGCACGGTCTGGGCCATACGCGGATCCCTGCCCTTGGTCTCCTCGGTATAGAACATGGTTTCGTTCCCCTCGATGTCGGTGAAGCGGGAACCGTCAGCCATGAGATAATGATTCATGAACCTGCGTGTGAAACCCTGGGCATCGTTCCTGATGTTGAACTGCACGGAGTTCGATACGTTCAGGGCCTCGAACTGATAGAGCCTGGCGAGTACCACCTCTTCCGTCTTCGCATTGTCGGAACAGAAGAGATCCCTGTACGGCTGTTCTCCCTGTTTGTAGAGTGTATATCCGCTTTCTTCTATGAAAGTCTTTGCGGCAGCTGCGGCCTGTTCCAGATACTTCTCTGCGTCAGGCATCTCATGATAGACCCTCCAGGTCCCTTCAAAAAGCGCAGCCCGGGATTTCATGGCGAGTGCGACCCATTTGGTGACTCTGGCAGAATTAGGATCCTTGGTCTCCGGTATCATCTCTATCGCCCTGTCGAAATCCTCCATCACACGGTCCATGACATAACCCCTGTCATCGCGCGGCTTGTTCAGGAATTCGGTATCGGTGGACTCCAGCACCTTGTCGTAATACGGCACATCACCGAAACGCATGACTTTCTGGAAGTAGAAATACGCACGGAAGAAATAGGTGATACCCTCGTATTTCGTCCTGACCGCTTCGTCTTCGCAGTTAGAAGAATTCTCCAGCAGATAATTTATCCTGCGGAGCATGTTCCAGTTCCATTCGTTGTTTCCGTTCATGGCATCGGATGCGAGCCTGGTCCCCTGTATTATGCTTCCCATGCTCTTGTCCACCATGTCGTCGGCATTGTATCTGGATACTGTGTTGGCATCGTCGAGGAGGGCTTTGTACAGATAGTTGGTCCACTGTTCGAAGTCCGATTCCGACTTGAAATATACTTCCGGACTCACGGCATCCTCAGGATAGAGAGTCAGGTCACAGGATGCGGTTCCTACAGCCAGAGCTGCGACCGCTATCATTTTGAATACGTTTTTCATGTAAAAATCCTCCTACTGATTAAAACTGGATGTCAAGTCCTATAGAGAATGTCCGCGGATAAGCGTAACCTACACCTGAACCGGCCACATTCGTTCCGCTTGAGCCTGCCAGTTCCGGATCCATGATCTTGGTGTATTTCTTCACAGGAGACCAGTAGCAGAGATTCTCTCCCGAGAAATAAATGCGGATCTGCTCTATCTTGGCTTTTCTCGTCCATTTCTGAGGTACGGTATAGCCTACCGTCAGATTCTTCAGACGCAGATAAGCCAGATTCTGGATATACCTGTCATTAGGTGTTCCAAGTGCGCCGCTCACATAGGCATTGTAACCCCTGGCGCGAGGGAAATAGGCATTCCTGTTGGTCTCGGTCCAGACATTGTCATAAAAGTCATTGTGGATGAACGAAGTCGGAGGGAATGCGTACGGTCCCCAGAAATCGAATGACGACTGTCCTGCCACAGGATACCAGTCTCTGTGGCCTACTCCCTGGAAGAATGCGGATACGTCTATACCCAGCCAGTTGAAGCCCAGACGGAACGAATAGTTGTAACGCGGATTCGTGTTTCCTATTATTATCTGGTCTCCGTGGTCAGTCAGGGTACCTGAACCCTCTGATATCACATTGTCCCCGTCCAGGTCTGCAAAGCGGACATCACCGGCACGCAGTCTTCCTCCGGCCGGGCCGGTACACTGGTACACCCTGCTGTTTACTGCAGTGTCATCTATGGTAGCCTGATATTCGGCTGCTTCACGGTCTGTCTTGAAGAGGCCTTCCACATGGTATCCCCAGATATCGCCGAGTCTCTCGCCGACATAGTGGTCGGAGATCAGTCCGTCAGGATTGTGATACTTGGTGATATGGGTGACATAGTCTCCAAGAGTAGCAGAGATATCGTAGCTGAAAGGATGTTTGAGCAGCATGAAAGAGTCTGCCCATGATATGGTAAGCTCCCATCCTTTGGTGCGGAGGTCAGCGCAGTTCGCCTTTGGAGTCTTCGCACCGTAAACATCCGGAAGGGTGAGGGAAGTGGTAAGCATGTTCCTGGTATCCCTGATGTATCCGTCCACGCTGAAATTCAGCCTGCTGCTCAGGAAAGACATGTCCAGTCCCAGGTCATACGTAGTGACTGTCTCCCATGTAAGTCCCGATGATATAGGGTCGGAGATGCTTGAGTATTTTCCGGTCTCGATATAGTCGAAAGTGTAGTCGGACATGTCCTGGTTAGGAGTGATGGTCTCGATCCATGCATAGTTGCTGACCTGCTGGTTTCCGAGACTTCCGGCAGAGAAACGCAGTTTCATATTGTTAACGGCATTTCTGGCCGGTGCGAAGAATTCTTCTTCGGATATGGTCCAGGCTGCAGAAGCCGACGGGAAGAAAGCCCAGCGGCTTCCCGGAGAGAATCTGGATGAGCCGTCACCGCGGGCGCTGACTTCGAGGATATAGCGGCCTTTCCAGTCATAGTTCGCACGGGCGAAGAATCCGAGTGTCTTGTAAGCCGTCACGTCCTGGTCCACTACCGGAATGCCCGTAGCCACTACGAACGAACTGAGGTCATCGTTGGTCAGATCGGTGTTGCTGATGTCCAGGGAAGTCGATCTGTAGGTCTCGTATTGGCCTCCGGCCGTAAACTTGAAATTATGTCCTCCCCAGCTGTGGTTATACGTACCGTATATGTTCAGGTTATGGCCTGCATAGCTGCCGTGGACTTCCTGGTAAGTATTGGCGACAGAACCGGATGTGAAGGTTTCGATCACTCCCTGTGTCCTCGAATACTCGAAGGTGTTGTTCCTGTATCTGTTCAGGATGTCACGGTAGCGGAAGTCGTATGCTACCGTCAGGACCAGATCCTTGTAAGGCGTGATGTCTATCTGGTTCGATATGGTCAGATATTTCTTGGATTTGGAATTGTTTCCCGTACCTGCGGTCATGTGGCCGCCACGACCTGCACCTATAGGGGAATTCTTGGCCAGCTGGTTCACATACTGGACTATGGTACCGTCCGGATTGTACGGAAGGTATGCAGCACAGATATTGGACTGAAGGGCCTTGATGGTTCCTTCATAGTCGTGGAATCCTCCGTATGTATAGATGGAGTTGTCATAGGAGATATTGGTGGAATATTTCAGCCATTTGAACATCTGGGCCGAAAATTTGGCGCGGAAGGCGTAGTCGGTATAATTGTCCTTCTGGACCTTGAACATACCGTCCTGGGAGAGGTATCGTCCGCTGGCGTAGTATGAGATCTTGTCGGATCCTCCGGATACGGAAACATTGTGTTCCTGCTGAGGACGGACGCGGTTGTAGAAATATCCGTACCAGTCGAAGTTTCCGTAATAATAATACTTGCCGTCGTCACCGACTTCCACCCAAGGACGTTCAGGGTTTTCAGTGACATCGTTGCGGCGTTCCCACAGTTTCTGCAGTCCTCCGTTCTCTTCGGTGTACATGAAGATATTCTTTGTGGCATCGGAAGAGTTGTTCATGAACTCGTTCACTATGGTCACATGCTTGTAGCCGTTCGAGATGAAGTCAGTGGAAGTGGTATTCGTCTGCCATCCGAAGCGGCCGTTGTATGAGACTCTGGCATTGTCCCCGCGTTTTCCGGCCTTCGTGGTGATGAGTACGACACCGGCGGAAGCCTTGGCTCCGTAGATGGCGCAGGTGGAGGCATCTTTCAGTACTGTCACTGATTCGATGTCGTTCGGATTTATCTGGCTGAGACTTACTTCGACACCGTCGGCCAGGATAAGCGGCGAACCGCTGTTCAGTGAAAGGGCGCCGCGGATGTTGATGTTGTAGCTCGATTCAGGAGAACCTGTACCGAATGTTATGTTCACCGAAGGATCCGCACCCTGCAGGGCGTTGGCCGCAGACACTACCGGACGGGCATTCAGTTCCTTGCCGCTGACTATGCCCACTGCTCCGGAGAGGTTCGAACGTTTCTGAGTTCCGTAGCCGATGACCACCACATCATCCAGGATGTTCTGGTTGTCATCCATGACGATATTGTATGGAGAGGCTTCGCTGCCCGTCAGGCTCAGTTCGATATCGGTATAGCCGATGTATGATACGATGATTCTGGCAGGAAACCGGACTCCGGTGATTTCATAGTTACCGTCAATGTCCGTCAGAAAACCCTGTGTCGTTCCGACTACCATGAGCGAGGCTCCGATCAGCGGCTCGCCATAGGCATCGGTTACCTTGCCGGAGACTGTTCCGGATTTTCCGCCAGCCCCCGGTCCGGAATCAGGTCCTGCCGCAGGCTGTTTTTTGGTCACGGAGATCCTGTGGCCGTTGATCTGGTATGAAACATCCTGTCCGACGAAAATCTGGTCGAGGACTTCTTCCACTGACGCATCCTTGGCGGAAACAGTCACTTTTCTGTCAAGATCGATTTCGTCCGCATTGAGAATGACTGAATAGTTTTCAGTCTGGTTCAGAGCCGTGACGGCCTGCTGGACAGTCACGTTTTTCATCGAAAGATTGATTTTCTGCGCCGACATAGGCAATGGGACCATAAGTCCGCAGAAAACCGCCATCAGCAGGAACCTCAGAAGGGATCCTGATTTCATGGTGCTTCTTTTCATAATGATCGGTTTATTAGTGTGATTATAGTCAGTTTTTCGTAATATATACGATATCGTCCCTCATGACGAGTTTCATCTTCCCGTCGACATTCAGACCGTTCAGGATCTGCTCCAGGTCTTCATTGTTCGTAAACCATGCAAAATATCTGTCATCCTCCAGTTCTTCATCGATGATGACTATCCTGGTCCCGAAAATCCTTTCCAGATCGGCTGCGATGTCTTCAAGGGAAATATTGAAGAAATGAATGGCTCCCTGATCCCGGAAGCTCCTGAATGTATGAGGATTGAATGTCTTGTAATTCACTTCCCTGCTGTCTCTTACATACTGGAGCATTTCTCCCGGACGGAGAGTGAACTGGCGCATGTCTGCTCCTTCCGGACCTATTTCCATGCGGACAGAACCGTCAAGCAGGAGCATTTCCACGCATTGGGAATCATCGAATGCCTTGAAATTGAATGTTGTACCCAACACCTTCACAGATACGTCCCCGGAATTGATATGAAACGGATGCTCCGGGTCCTCGGCGACTTCAGCGAAAATCTCACCGTCCACGAATACCCGGCGTTCGTCCCCCTGGAATCTTGACGGGTAAGTGATCCGGCTGCCGGAATTCAGGTACAGGTGTGTGCCGTCCGAAAGTACCAGGTCTTTCTGCTCGCCGAAAGGAACCTTGACTTCCAGCCACTCTACTGGTTCATCGGGGATGATGAGCCTGTAGGCTGCCGCACCGGCCACGAAAAGCAGCAGGCACGCCGCCGCTTTCAGAACTGTAAGACCGATTTTCCTGTACAGCATCCTGCGGCGGAGTTTCCTTTCAAGCCCGAGTTTCCTGCAGACTTCGGAAAACGCTGAGGAAGAAAGTACCCTGTCTTCCTCTTCCATATCATCCATGATGTCCATCAGAGTCTGCTGGACCTGCGGTTCATCCATATGTCTCACCAGCCAGTCCTGCACCCATGCCTCCTCTGCCGGAGTCAGTATTCCGTAAAAATATTTCTTCAAGAATTCCATTCTTTTCCAAGGATTATGTGATTCCGTACCCTGCCGTCACTCTGAAAACGTGACTGCTATAGGATAATGATCGGACGGATTGCAGAAATTGCTCAATCCGCGAGGATCACGCGATGCCGTCGCGAATCCGTCGGTGATAGTTCTGGCAGAACCGATCTCGTCCAGCAACGGTTCCGTAACATAAACGAAATCTATCCTCCTTCCGGAGAAAGTACTTGGCTGATACTCTCCCTTATAGAAATGTTCTATCACATCCACATACGGAGTCGCGGACCTGACGTAGTCGTGAAGCAGAAATGCGGTATCGTCATCCGGACGGCCAAGGAACGGATTGTCTATCCTGGAGATCGCATTGAAGTCTCCGACCATCATCCAGCGGTCCTTTCCTTCCGGATCATATTTCAGGATGGTCTGTTCGCAGATATATTTCATTTCGGAAGTCCTGAATTTGTCTCCGCCGCCTTCTTCCGCGCTTTTCTTCTGGTCTTCGGCCTTGTAGGCCCATCTGAACGGATAAGTATGGAGGGTCACGAGGTTGAGGATCTTTCCGTCAATATCTACCTGGACATATCCTGCACCGTGCACGACGGAAATATCGTCACCGTTGCCGTTGATGCGTTCCACGACACGTACCGGATATCTGGATGTGACGACCTGCGGGAATGTGTCATGCTTTCCGGCCAGACACACGTACTGGTGTCCGTATCTGCGTGCCAGAAGATCCCAGTTGTACGGGAGATACTGTTCTTCACAGCCTTTCATTTTTTCGGCCGTATCCGTGCGGTATCTGGATTCGGCTTCCGCCCAGACGCAGATATCCGGATTTTCCGACTTGACGAATTCGACGAAATTGTCGTAATTGTTCCCCTGATCTGACCACATGCCGTTCTGGATATTCCAGTACAGAAGCTTGACCTGATCAGGTTCCTCTGAGCATCCGGCAAAAAGGCCGGTCAGAGCCACGAGACAAACAAGAAACAGATTCCTTTTCATATCAGTTGATTTTATGATGGTCCATACCTTTACGCAAATCCCTCAGGGCCAGTTCTATGTGCTTCTCTACTGTCCGGACGGAAAGATTGAGCCGCATGGCTATCTCCACATTGCTGATGTGCTCGTACCGGCTCATCTTGAATATGGTCCGTCTCTGCGGTGGAAGAGCGTCTATTTTTTCCTTCAGGAATGTATTCGTTTCAGAATAGTTGAGCCAGTCATCGACCATTCTCAGACTCAGTTCCGATTCATGCTGTGATGAAAGAGATTCGGCTTTTGAACTGCTGGAACGCAGTACGTTGATGGCTTCGTTACGCGCCAGGACGAAAAGATAGTTTTTCACGGAGAGTCCCGGTCTCAGGGAAAACCGGTTGAACCAGAGTTTCATGAAACAGTTCTGCGCTATATCGTCGGCGGCAGCATGTGACTTGAGCAGGCCCGAAATGAAATTCCGGAGCATCGGGTAATATTTATGGAAAAGCTGCTCATAGGCTTTGATATCCGTATCGCCGTCATCAGCAAGCAGATCCGTGACCAGATTTTCATCCGTATGTTTTTTCTCCGACTTCATGTGTCAGTAACAGGGCAACAATTATACAACATAAGAACAAATATCCGGTGCCGGACACGTAAGAAAACCGTGTTAAAAAAAAGTGAACAAAAAAAACGGCCGGCTGGAAAACCAGTCGGCCGTTCAATTATGGTATGAATGAAATTACTCTGCCTTCTTCTCTTCAGCAGATGCCTCGGCAGCCGGAGCTTCTGCTGCTGGTGCAGTTTCCACCTGAGCCTCCGCCTTAGGAGCCTCTGCAGCCTTCTTTGAACGGCTGCGGCGGGTAGAAGTTTTCTTGGTCTCCTTCTTAGGTGAGGATGCAAGAGCTGCCTCGTTGAAGTCCACGAACTCGATCAGAGCCATCTCTGCAGCATCACCATGACGGAATCCCACTTTCAGGATTCTGGTATATCCGCCCGGACGCGATGCGATCTTAGGAGAGATAGTACCGAAAAGTTCTTTCACAGCCTCCTTGTTCTTCAGATAGCTGAATACAATACGGCGGGAGTGTGTAGTATCCTCTTTTGACTTGGTCACGAGAGGTTCAACATACATCTTGAGAGCCTTGGCCTTGGCAAGAGTAGTCGTTATCCTCTTATGCTCGATAAGGGAAACCGCCATATTGGCAAGAAGGGCCTTGCGGTGCCCGCTCTTGCGGCTAAGGTGATTGATTGATTTATTATGCCTCATGTTTATACAGTCTTTTTCTTGGGTTCAATGTTATATTTGGATACATCCATTCCAAATGAAAGCTTCATCTTTTCTACCAGGAGATCGATCTCGTTGAGAGACTTGCGTCCGAAATTCCTGAATTTCATCAGCTCGGATCTCGAATATGAAACCAGATCGGCGAATGTATCGATATCTGCCGCCTTCAGGCAATTGTAAGCTCTCACCGACAGTCCCATATCGGAAAGCTTGGTGAGGAGCAGGTGTCTCATTCTGAGAGACTCTTCATCCAACTCCTTCGAATCGGACTCCACAGCACTTTCGAGAGAAAGTTTCTTCTCGTCGGTAAACAGCTTGAAGTGATAGATAAGGATGTTGGCAGCCTCCTGAAGAGCAAGCTTAGGAGTTATTGAGCCGTCAGTTATGATTTCAAGAGTCAACTTTTCGTAATCGGTTTTCTGTTCCACACGCCAGTTGTCCACGATCCAGTTCACGTTCTTGATCGGAGTGTAGATGGCATCGACAGGGATGGTTCCGATAGGAGTATCCGAATCGATATTGTCATCAGCCGGAACGAAACCGCGTCCTTTGCCGATATTGAGAGAAATCTCCAGCTTTACGGACGGTTCGAGCGAACAGATGTGCAGTTCAGGATTCAACACCTTGAAAGAAGACAATCCTTTGGAAATATCCTCCGCGGTAAACTCCTGTTTGCCGCTGATAACGATGTTTGCCACCTCGGAGTCTACAGTCTCTACCATTCTCTTGAATCTCACCTGCTTGAGATTCAGAATAATATCCTGCATCCCCTCGATCACTCCCGGTATGGTAGCGAACTCCTGGTCCACTCCCGAAATCTTGACCGAATTGATAGCAAACCCTTCCAGAGAAGACAACAATATCCGGCGGAGAGCATTACCGATGGTCTGGCCGTACCCAGGCTCGAGAGGCCTGAATTCGAAGCGACCCACGGTATCGGTTCCTTCGAGCATTATTACCTTATCCGGTTTCTGAAATGCTAAGATTGCCATATTGATTTTCTTTATTGGTGTTAATTATTATTTAGAGTACAACTCGACGATCAGCTGCTCGTTGATGTTCTCAGGAATCTCTTCCCTTACAGGGACATTGAGATATTTGCCGGTCAGAGTCTTGGCATCGAACTCTATCCATGAATACTTAGGGGCTGAAGCCACGCTGTTCTGGATAACTTCGAGGCTCTTTGACCTTTCCCTTACAGCCACGACGTCACCAGGCTTAACCTGTGCGGAAGGGATGTTGCAGACGATTCCGTTCAGGGTGATGTGGCAGTGTGAAACGAGCTGTCTGGCAGCTGCCCTTGTAGGAGCTACACCCATACGGTAAACCAGATTGTCAAGACGTGACTCCAGAAGGATAAGGAGGTTCTCACCTTTCTGACCCTTCATACGGGATGCCTTCTCGTATGTGTTGCGGAACTGTCTCTCGAGCAGGCCGTATGTATATTTCACTTTCTGTTTCTCCCTGAGCTGCGTACCGTACTCTGAAGTCTTCTTACGCTTTCTTGCCAGGCCGTGCTGTCCCGGAGGGTAATTCCTTTTCTCGAAATCCTTGTCTGTTCCGAAGATAGGTTCTCCGAATCTACGAGCAATCTTAGTAGTTGGTCCAATATATCTTGCCATAGTAATTTTCCTTTATCAATAAAAATTAAACTTTACGACGGCCTTTTGGTCTACATCCGTTATGAGGCATAGGAGTCACATCGATGATTTCGGTAACTTCTATTCCGGCACCATGAATAGTTCTGATGGCTGACTCACGTCCGGCACCAGGACCCTTTACATAAGCTTTCACCTTGCGGAGACCGAGATCGTACGCAGTTTTCGCTGCATCGGCTGCAGCTACCTGGGCAGCATACGGAGTGTTCTTCTTGGAACCGCGGAAACCGCTCTTTCCGGCTGATGACCAGCTGATGACCTGACCTACGCTGTTGGTAAGAGTAACGATGACGTTGTTGAAGGTCGATGAAATATGAGCCTCGCCATAAGCGTCAACCTTGACAACTCTTTTCTTGTTTGTTGATGTTGTTTTCTTTGCCATAATTCATCTCCCGTTATTTGGTTGCCTTCTTCTTGTTTGCAACTGTTTTCTTCTTACCCTTTCTTGTACGGGCATTGTTCTTGGTGCTCTGGCCACGCACAGGAAGTCCGTTACGGTGGCGGATACCCCTGTAACAGCCGATATCCATCAGACGTTTGATATTCATCTGGATAGTAGAACGAAGCTCACCTTCGATCTTGTACTCGGTCGCAATGACGTTACGGATTCCTGCGATCTGCTCGTCATTCCACTCGCCTACCTTGGTATCGAAATCGATTCCGAGTCCTGACAGGATCTTCCTTGCTGAGCTGCGGCCAATCCCGAAGATATAGGTCAGACCTATTTCTCCTCTCTTGTTGTTTGGTAAATCAACTCCGGCTATTCTTGCCATAATTATCTTGAATTTTACTTATTATACAACTTAATAAATATTATCCCTGACGCATTTTGAATTTAGGATTTTTTTTGCAGATCACGTAAAGACGGCCTTTGCGCTTTACGATCTTGCAGTCCTCGCTGCGTTTCTTTATGGATGTCTTGACTTTCATTTTCGTAATTTTTTATTTGTACCTGAATGAAATCCTTCCCTTAGTCAAATCGTATGGTGACATTTCGACTCTGACCCTGTCTCCCGGCAGAATCTTGATGTAGTGCATTCTCATCTTTCCTGAGATATGAGCCAGAATCACATGGCCGTTTTCCAGCTCGACCTTAAACATTGCGTTCGGCAGTGTCTCAACGATGACACCTTCCTGTTCTATTGCTGACTGTTTCGGCATTAAATATCACTTTAAAATTCAACATCAGACTTTTCAATATAATCAAAGGTTGACAGAACTTCAGGAACGCCTTTTCTGACAACAACCGTAAGCTCGAAGTGCGCTGAATTCCTGTGGTCCGCCGTGTGTACTTCCCAACCATTTCTTGCAAGATACACATTTCGCGTCCCGGCATTTATCATCGGTTCGATACAAATCGTCATCCCGTCCACAAGCTTGGGACCGCTGCCCTTCCTGCCGTAATTCGGGACTCCCGGATTCTCGTGCATGTGCCTGCCGATACCATGACCTTCAAGTTCACGCACCACTGAGAAGCCGGCCGATTCTGCATACGACTGCACCGCGTGTCCGATATCTCCGATCCTGTTTCCGTCCACTGCCATCTCTATTCCCTTGTACAACGATGCCTTGGTGACATCCAGGAGTCTGCGGGTCTCCTCATCCACTTCCCCTACGGGGAAAGTATAGGCTGAATCGCCGTTATAACCCTTGTACAGAGTCCCGCAGTCCACTGAGACTATATCCCCTTCTTTCAGCACATAGTCTGAAGGAAAACCGTGGACTACGGTATCATTTACCGAAATACAAAGGGCAGCTGGAAAGCCCTCGTAACCCAAGAAGCTGGGTATAGCTCCGTGATCACGGATGTAGGTCTCTGCCAGCCTATTCAACTCAAGAGTTGTCACACCAGGGGCGACAGCCTTACCGACCACAGCCAATGTCTTGGATACGAGAATCGCATTCTCGCGCATCAGCGCTATTTCTTCTTCTGTCTTGGGCCTTACCATATACCAATGAACTACTGAAATTACATTCCTGAGCGTCCTTTCAGACGACCTGTCTTCATCAGACCGTCATAGTGACGCATAAGCAAATGACTCTCGATCTGCTGGAGAGTATCCAGAACCACACCCACAAGGATCAGCAGCGAAGTACCGCCGTAGAAGCTTGCAAACTGGTTGTTCACTCCCAGGAGCATTGCGAATGCAGGGAGTATGGCGATAAGCGCGAGGAAGATGGAACCAGGAAGAGTCACTCTGGACATGATGGAGTCAAGATACTCGACGGTCTTCTTTCCCGGCTTCACGCCAGGGATGAACCCTCCGTTCTGCTTCAACTGTTCGGCCATCATGGTAGGATTCACAGTGACAGCAGTATAGAAATATGTGAAAATCACAACGAGAAGTCCGAATATAAGGTTATACCAGAAACCGGTATAATTGCTCAAAGTGGCAGCGAGGCCTCTTGTGGCATCGAACTGTGAGAAAATCAGCGGGAAAAGCATAAGCGCCTGCGCGAAGATGATCGGCATGACACCGGCTGCGTTGATTTTCATAGGGATATACTGGCGTACCCCGCCGTACTGCTTGTTTCCGACGATCCTCTTTGCATACTGTACAGGCACTTTCCTGACACCCTGGACGAGGGCGATGGCAGCCACGAATACAAAGAACAGGATCACGAGTTCGACAATCAGCAGGAGGACACCGCCGGCAGTATTGTTTACTTTCTCTCCGATCTCGGCTGTAAGGGCATAAGGCAGACGGGCGATGATACCCACCATGATGATGAGGGAAATTCCGTTTCCGATACCTCTGTCCGTAATCCTTTCACCGAGCCACATGACGAACATCGTACCGCCGATCAGGATGATCGTGGAGACGAAGTTGAACATGAAGTTGCTCCATCCGAGATTATGTACGGCCAGGAATGCGCTCTCAGGAATCTGGTTGTGAAGGGCAGCCATATAGGCAGGACCCTGGATGCAGAGGATGAGGATGGTCAGATATCTGGTCATCTGGTTCATCTTCCTCCTTCCGCTCTCCCCTTCCATCTGGAGCTTCCTGAAATAAGGGACGAACACGCCAAGAAGCTGGATGACGATAGATGCCGAGATATAAGGCATCACACCCAGTGCAAAGATTGAAGCATTACCGAAAGCACCGCCCGAGAACATGTTCAGCAGGCCTACGAGACCTTCCTGAGTATTGTCCTGAAGATTGGCCAGCTGGGCCGAGTCGATGCCGGGAAGCACGATGAACGAGCCCAGACGATAAACCAGCAGCAAAAGAATCGTATACACGATTCTCTTGCGCAGTTCTTCAATCTTGAAGATGTTTCTGATAGTCTGGATAAACTTCTTCATTATTTTTCATTTGTTGTTGCAGTTCCACCCTGAGCTTCGATCTTGGCGATGGCGCTCTTTGAGAATGCGTCAGCGGACACTTCGAGTTTGGCAGTCAGTTCACCGTTTCCAAGAATCTTCACAAGTGCAGTCTTGGCTACGATGCCGTTTGCTTTCAGAAGCTCGACATCGATGGAGTTGACTCCGAGCTTGTCAGCTATCTTCTGCAGATCCGCTACATTTATTGCTACATATTCCACTCTGTTAGGATTTGTGAAACCGAACTTAGGAAGACGCCTCTGGATAGGCATCTGACCTCCTTCGAATCCTATCTTGCGGGAATATCCTGAACGGGCCTGAGCACCCTTGTGACCACGTGTGGATGTGCCACCGTGTCCTGAGCCCTCGCCACGGCCTATTCTCTTCTTTCTTCCTCTGGAACCTTCTGCAGGTTTTAATTCATGCAATTTCATTTCTCGATCCTCCAAATTTAAATTTCCTCAACTTTTACAAGGTGGAGAACCTTCTGAACCATTCCTTTGGTCACCGGGGTAAGCTCTACCTCGACAGTCTGATGCAACCTGTGGATTCCGAGGCACTGAAGATTCGCGATCTGCCTCTTGGTCGCTCCGTTCTTGCTCTTAATCTGAGTTATCTTGATTTTTGCCATGTCGTTCTTCCTCCTTAACCTTTAAATACTCTGCTCATAGGTATACCGCGAAGTCCGGCAATGGTATAAGCATCCCTCATTTCAGCAAGGGCGGCAACAGTGGCCTTTACCAGATTGTGAGGATTTGAAGATCCCTTTGATTTGGCCAGCACGTTCTGGATACCTACAGACTCGAATACTGCACGCATCGCACCACCGGCCTTCACTCCTGTACCCGGAGCTGCAGGCTTCATGAATACTTTTGCTCCGCCGAACTTGGCTTCCTGCTCATGAGGAATAGTCTTGTTGAGGACAGGAACCTTCACGAGGTTCTTCTTGGCATCCTCGATGCCTTTTGAAATCGCTGTAGTGACCTCATTCGCCTTTCCAAGACCATAACCTACAACGCCGTTCTCGTCACCTACTACAACGATGGCAGCAAAACTGAAGTGACGGCCACCCTTGGTAACTTTTGTCACCCTCTTGACTGCTACCAGCCTGTCTTTAAGCTCAAGATCAGTTGTCTTTACTCTTTTAACATTTGAATTTGCCATAGTCTTAGAATATTAGGCCACCTTCACGGGCAGCGTCAGCCAAACTTTTTACTCTACCATGATAAAGGTAACCTCCACGGTCGAAAGAGATGGTGGTGATACCCTTCGCAATGCTGCGCTCTGCGATAGCCTTGCCTACAAGAGCTGCAGCCTCTTTACCGGATTTGCCTTTGCATTCTGCTGCAAGTGCCTTGTCGTTGGATGAGGCAGACACGAGAGTCACGCCTTTTGTGTCATCGACTACCTGCACATAAATCTGCTTGTTGCTTCTGAACACAACCATTCTTGGTCTCTCAGCAGTACCATTGACAACTTTACGTATACGGTAATGAATTCTTCTTCTTCTTTCTATCTTAGTCAATGCCATAACTCAATCTCCTATTATTTAGCACCTGCTGACTTACCAGCCTTACGACGGATCTGCTCGCCGACAAATCTGATACCCTTGCCCTTGTATGGTTCAGGCTTACGCAGAGAACGTATCTTGGCGGCAACCTGTCCGACAAGCTGTTTGTCGATGCTCTTGAGCACCAGTATAGGGTTCGCACCCTTCTTGACCGGCTCAGCCTCTGCCTTTACTTCCGCAGGGAGCATGAAATGTACATCGTGTGAGAAACCGAGTGAAAATTCAAGGATCTGGCCTTTGACATCCACACGATAACCGACACCGATAAGTTCCTGTTTGATAGTGTATCCTTCTGAAACTCCGACTACCATGTTGTGAACCAGTGCACGGTAAAGACCGTGAAGGGAGCGGTGTCTTGGAAGATCGGTAGGACGAGTCAACTTAACTTCATTTCCCTCTACGGTTACAGTGATGTCAGCGTCAACTTTCTGGCTGAGTTCCCCGAGAGGTCCTTTAACCTTGACAACGTTGCCAGGGAGCACCTCGACGGTGACTTTGGCAGGAAGGTGTACAGGCAATTTACCAATTCTTGACATTATTCGATTCTTTTAGATTAATATACGTAACATAATACCTCACCACCGACATTCAGGTCTTTGGCTTCCTTGTCAGTGATGATACCCTTGGAAGTAGACAGTATGGCGATACCGAGACCGTTGAGTACTCTCGGCATTTCATCTACGCCTGTATATTTCCTGAGACCCGGCTTGGATATGCGCTCGATCTTCTTGATGGCTGCAACCTTGGTCTGAGGATGATACTTGAGGGCAATCTTGATAGTGCTTGCAGGCTGTCCTTCCACTACCTTGTAGCTGAGGATATAGCCTTTTTCACAAAGGATCTTGGTGATAGCCACTTTCATCTTTGAAGAAGGTATTTCCACGATCTTCTTTCCGGCCATGTACGCATTGCGGACCCTTGTAAGATAATCTGCTATTGGATCAGTCATTTCTTTTTTTGATTTAAGAACCGGCACAAAGTACTGTGCCCGATATCCATTGTTAATATTTAATTGTATGATTTCCGATATTACCAGCTTGCCTTCTTTACGCCCGGGATGAGCCCGTTGCTAGCCATCTCACGGAACTGGATACGGCTGATGCCGAACAGACGCATATAGCCTTTTGGTCTTCCTGTGAGAGAGCAGCGGTTGTGCATTCTGCAAGGGCTGGAGTTCTTTGGGAGCTTGTCAAGTGCTGCCCAGTCACCGGCCTCTTTGAGAGCTTTCCTCTTTTCAGCGTATTTGGCAACTAATTTCGCGCGCTTCACTTCGCGGGCTTTCATTGATTCTTTTGCCATACCGTTCTCCTTTAGTTGTTATGTTTTTTGAAAGGCAGACCGAATTCACGCAGAAGAGCGTGTGCTTCTTCATCCGTCTTTGCCGTAGTCACGAATGTGATCTCCATACCGAGAATCTTTGAAATCTTGTCGATGTCGATCTCAGGGAAGATGATCTGCTCCTTGATACCGAGAGTGTAGTTTCCTCTGCCGTCCATCTTTTCAGAGATGCCGTTGAAATCCCTGATACGCGGAAGCGATATGCGGATCAGTCTCTCGAGGAATTCATACATCTTGGTGGCACGGAGTGTCACTTTCACTCCGATAGGGTTTCCCTTACGGAGCTTGAAGTTGGAGATATCCTTCTTGGAAAGAGTAGCGACAGCCTTCTGACCGGCGATGGCAGTCAGCTCCTGCTGAGCATTCTCCACGAGCTTCTTGTCGCCGGTAGCGTCACCGACACCCTGGTTGATAGTGATCTTCACGAGCTTCGGAACCTGCATCACGGTAGTGTACGAGAATTCCTTCATAAGCTTCGGCACTATCTCATCCTTGTATAATTTCTTCAGTGTCGGAACATATCCTGCAGGTACCGCAGCGACGTTCGCCACTTCTGTAGTCTTTTTAGTCTTTGCCATTATTTGATCTCCTCTCCAGATTTTTTAGCATAGCGGATTTTCTTTCCATCGACGAACTTGTATCCTATTCTGGTAGGACCGCCCTTTGAAGGGTCCACGAGCTGAAGATTGGAAATATGGATTCCTGCCTCTTGTTTAACAATACCGCCTTGAGGATTCTTAGGATTCGGTTTGGTATGCTTGCTGACCATGTTGATACCTTCCACGATAACACGGTCCTTGGCACGAATCACCTCAAGCACCTTGCCGGTCTTACCCTTGTCATTACCGGCATTGACATAGACTGTATCGCCTTTCTTGATATATACTTTCTTCATAACGATCTCAATTAAAGTACCTCAGGTGCCAGTGAAACGATTTTCATGAAATTCTCACGGAGTTCCCTTGCGACAGGGCCGAAAATACGTGTACCGCGGACTTCTCCCTGGTTGTTGAGGAGAACGCATGCATTGTCGTCGAAACGGATATACGAACCGTCAGGTCTGCGTATCTCTTTCTTTGTGCGGACTACTACAGCCTTGGATACTGAACCTTTCTTGGCATCCCCGCCAGGGATTGCACTCTTCACGGCAACGACGATCTTGTCGCCTACCTTAGCATAACGGCGGCGCGTACCACCCAGTACACGGATGCAGAGAACTTCCTTTGCACCACTGTTGTCTGCCACCTGTAAACGTGTTTCCTGCTGTATCATTGTTATTTAACTTTTTCTACTATTTCTACTAATCTCCAGTTCTTTGTCTTGCTCAACGGACGAGTCTCCATGATACGCACGGTATCTCCCTCGCTGCACTCGTTCTTCTCGTCATGAGCTACGAACTTGGTGGTCTTCTTTACGAACTTACCGTAAATAGGATGCTTTTCTTTTGTTGCAACGGCAACTACGATAGACTTGTCCATCTTGTTGCTGACCACGATTCCTATCCTTTCCTTACGAAGATTTCTTTCCATCACACTGAAATTTTAGTTCTGTTTTTCCTTTTCTGCCAGGATAGTCATCATTCTTGCGATATCCTTCCTGGACTTGGCTATCTTAGACGTATCCTCTAAAGGAGAAATAGTGTGATTTATCTTCATGGTGTCAAGAGCCGCCTTCTCTGCCTCGATACGTTCACGCAGATCGCTGATTGACATTTCGCGTACTTCAGATGCTTTCATTTTTTCTCCTTGATAATTATTCAACATAGTCTCTACGTACCACAAACTTGGTGGTGACCGGAAGCTTCTGGGCACCAAGACGGAGAGCCTCCTTGGCGATCTCCATAGGAACTCCCTCAGCCTCTATAAGGATACGGCCCGGAGTTACAGGACAAACGAATCCCTCTGGATTACCCTTACCTTTACCCATACGCACTTCGGCAGGCTTCCTGGTATATGGCTTGTCAGGGAATATCCTGATCCAGATCTTACCCTCACGCTTCATATAACGCACGACGGCCTGACGCGCAGCCTCGATCTGGCGGCCTGTAAGCCAGCAATTTTCCAGTGTCTTGATGCCGAAAGAACCGAACACAAGCTGATTGCCTCTCTGGGCAAGGCCTTTCATACGACCTTTTTGCTGCCTTCTAAATTTTGTTTTCTTCGGTTGTAACATTGTCTATTACTTTTAAAATTCACTTCAAATTCCTTAAATAATTGAGTATCAGCTGGTTGGGCGGACTTATCCTCAATTAAGGGACTGCAAAGATAGTAATTTTTTCTGAATTGCAAATATTTTTTCATAAAAATTCAGATATTTTCGACCGGAATTTCTGCACCTTAAATCAGGAAAAATCATCAAGTTATGAATACTGTTCAAAAAAATTCAGGATCATTTTCGACCGGTGCGGAACTTCACCGGCAGAACGGCGGACAGCCGGGGCGTATAGTCAAAATATTGCTATATTTGCACCTTGCTACAAGCCGGAACGACAGGAAATTTCCGGATAAGATCATCCGAACATGCGCAAGAAGACCGGTTACATACTGGCATTGTCCGTCATGGTGACAGCCGTCGCCATGACAGGACTGTCATCACATGCACAGACCCCGGAAACGCCAGACGGAATGTACATGCATTTCATGGTAGTGGACCGGGATACGGTGTTCACGGACGAGCTGCCTCCTGCCCGCGTGTATTCGAGAATGCCGCGCCAGAAAGGCCGCGAATGGAGAAAATACTACCGGCTGGTGCACAATTTCAGCAAGACCTATCCATACGCCCTCGCAGCCAGACATCTCGTTCACGAAGTGGACAGCACGATAGAAGCCGACCACCTGAAACGGGCCAGACGCGACAGATACATAAACAGCATGCAGAAACAGCTGTTCGAAGACTTCGAGTCATCAATGCGCGGTCTTACGGTATCTCAGGGGGCACTGTTGATGAAACTCATTGACCGGGAGGTCGGAAAATCCTCTTACTTTATAATAAAGGACTACAAGAACGGAATGGCGGCAGGTTTCTGGCAGGGAATAGCGAAAATTTTCGGCACGGACCTGAAAAAGCCTTACGATCCGGAAGGAGAGGACAGACCGATAGAAGAACTGGTGGAACTGTGGGAAGCAGGTCAGTTCGAAGGCCTGTACTACTCGCTTTTCTGGAAATATCCGCCGGAAATAGAAATACCGTCGAAATACAGATAGGGCGAACCGTCGATCCAGTCTTTCAGCACATAAAGGTCGGCTCCTTCCGGAGTACGGATCTTCACGTCCACATGATAATGCCCGAATATGAAATAGTCAACCGGATGGGTTTTCTCATACTCGGAAGCGAATTTGTACAAAGGCTCATCCTTTCCCTTGAAAAAATATTCCGAATGGCGGGCAAGACGGTTCCGCCTCGACCATCCGTTCCCGAAGCGGAAAGCTATCCACGGATGGAGCATGCTGAACAATATCTGGAGGAACCTGCAGTGAAAGATACCCCTCAGCATGCGGTAGCCGAACGGAACGGGGCCCAGACCGTCACCGTGGCCCAGACAGAAACGAGTTCCCAATATGTCCACATAAGCCGGCTGTTCAAGTCTGACCATCCCGAGCTCTTCGAAATAACGGTAAGCCCACACATCGTGATTGCCGGTAAAGAAATACACCTTCACCCCGGCATCCATCAGATCCAGCAAAGCGGAAAAGACGCGGACATAGCCTTTCGGAACCACATCCCTGTATTCATACCAGAAATCCCATATATCACCGAGCAAGTAAAGGGCCTCGGTCTTTTCCGCCGGTATGGAATGCAGAAAAGCCGTGAAACGGGACTCTCTTTCATCAGGATCTTTCACAGCCAGACCCAGATGAACGTCAGCGACGAAATATGTCAGATGCCGTATACTCATCTCATTCAGCAACGAAGTTTCATGCCGGTGCGGCCAAAGACGGATTTCCCCGGGCTAACCGAAGAGGAATATGCACAGAGCGACGATGGCACAATAGAGGGCGAACCATGACAGTTTTGCTTTCTTCACCAGGGCTATCATCACCTTGCATGCGAAAAGGCCCGAAACGAAGGCGGACACGAAACCGAGAGCAATAGGGAGAAGTCCTATGCCTGAACCTGTAATCTCACCTCCGACTACCTGCAGGAAGGCTTCGCCGAGAATCGGGACAAGCACCATGAGGAAAGAAAACTGTGCCATTACATCACGCCTGACTCCGCATATAAGCCCGACGGAAATCGTGGTACCAGAGCGGGACAGCCCGGGAATCACGGCAAAAGCCTGGCCTATACCCACAGCAAGAGCCTGCCAGTAGGAAATGCCGTTGCGGCTGGTATTCTGTCTGTCAGCGGATTTTCTGAGCGGATTCGATGTCATGTCCGAGAAGAAAAGCAGGAAAGCTGTCATCACCAGAGCGACACCCACTACGAAAAGCGACTGGAACAGACCTTCGACGAATGACTTGAAGAAGACGCCTATGATAAAGACAGGAATCATGGACACGCATATCTTCAGGATGTAATCAGTCTCGTCATTATAGCTGAACTTGAAAAGCCCTTTCAGAAGTTTCCAGATCTGATGACGGAAGACGACGATGGTACTCAGTACGGTAGCAGCATGCACTGCCACCTCGAAAACCAGATCGCCCGATTCCTCCACGCCGAGAATTTCGCGTCCTATCACCAGATGACCGCTGCTGCTCACCGGCAGGAACTCCGTCAGGCCCTGGACAATCCCGAGAATAATAGCTTCAAACCATTCCATAATAAAGAGACTTATTCCGATTTCACATCCTCGTCGCCATTCCTGTTCATGATACCGGCTATGATGACTATGATTCCGCACAATATCACCACCGGAGCCGCCACCAGGCGTCTGAAATCAAACATGGCGTAATTGAACACCTCGGGATCCTTCACTCCGCCGCCGGCAAGCAGGATATACCCCGCCACCACTACTATGAATCCGGCCAGTACGAACCTGAGCCCTTTACGTGTAATAGGCATATTTTCCATATCAAAATCAATAATACAGGTCATCCTTGTTCAGGGAAACCAGCTTGTTCACGACAAAATAAGTGCTGGACATACATATCAGAACCCCCGCAGCCAGGACTATGCCCATGACTGCCAGCAGAAGATCCAGGCTGAAAATCCTGAACAGCTGCGCTACCTCGCTCCTGATGAAATACAGCAGGCCGATGAGGCCGAGAATGGCGATCATGGCAGAAAATATGCCCTGGAAGACCGCCTGGACCATGAACGGCGCTCTGATGAAAGCACGGGTGGCTCCCACGAGCTTCATGGTATGAATAGTAAACCTCCTGGCATAGACATTCAGACGTATAGTATTGTTTATCAGCACGAACGAGACGAAAAGCAAAAGAATGATGAAAACGCCGAGAACCAGGGAAATCTTGCTCAGGTTCGCATTCAGGGCTTCCACCAGTGATGGCTGGTACACGACCTCATCGACCAGAGGTGACCGGGAAATTTCCGTTTTCACCATATCCAGACTGTCGGCGGAAACATAATCGGCTTTCAGTGTCACATCTATGGAAACAGGTATGGGACTGGATTCGAATACGTCCAGGAAGTCGTCTCCAAGCATGGCGGCCATCTCTTTCTCCCCCTGTTCCACGGATATGTATTCCGTAGACTTGATATATCTTTCAGAACCGAGATCAAGCAGGAAATCCTTTGCCCTCTTTTCGCTGACGTCCTGCTTCAGCATCACGGTAATCTGCATGTTTTCCTTGAAATAGTCAGAGACCGTCCTGGCGTTCACCAGCAGGAGACTCGCAATCCCTACCAGAAGAAGTACCAGGCTGATACTTATCACAGTCGACATGTAAGCGTTCCTCAGACGCCTGCTGATTATGCCGTTTTCTTCTCTTCCCATAAATCTCATCAGACCATATTAGGGGTCAAAGATAATGAAATATCAAAAAAAAATATTACATTTGTTGAGTTTTTGTCTTTAAAACCTTGAATATGGGAGATTCTGCTAAAAAAATTCTGTTTGTCAACTCGGAGATATTTCCATATCTTCCAGAGAGTGACATCTCCAAGATAGGGCGTTTTCTTCCACAGGGAATCCAGGAAAGGAAAAAAGAAATCCGATCATTCATGCCCCGGTACGGCTGCATCAACGAAAGGAAAAACCAGCTCCATGAAGTGATCCGCCTGTCAGGAATGAACATCATCATAAACGATGTCGACCGGCCGCTGGTCATCAAGGTAGCCTCCATATCAGCCGCCAGGATGCAGGTCTATTTCATAGACAATGAAGACTATTTCCACCGCAAGCAGATATATCACGATGCGGAAGGGAATTTTTTCGAAGACAACGGTGAGCGTGCAGTCTTTTTCGCCAGAGGCGTACTTGAAACAGTAAAGAAGCTCAGATGGGCTCCGGACATAGTGCACTGCCACGGATGGATTTCGCAGATACTCCCTCTATACCTGAAAAAAGTCTACTGCGACGATCCTATATTCTCCGACAGCAAAGTCGTACTGTCTCTGTACGATGACATATCTCCGGACGAGAAATTCCCGGATGACTTCAAGGAAAAAATCAGGTTCGGAGACATCTCCGGAAAAGACATGGAGGCCATGGAGAAACCCGATGGCATAAATCTTGCAAAACTCGCCGTCCGCTACGCCGACGGCATCATAATGGGTTCGGAAACGATAGCTCCGGAACTGGCAGACTATTGCCGGGAGTCCGGCCTTCCGTTGCTTCCATACAGTGCCGGAGACCTGGAATCAGGGGCGTATATCGACATTTACAACGATTTTTACGACAAGTTTTAGAAAATGCATTTGAAATTCTTATACCTCGCGGCAAGTATTCTGGCAGTGACAGGCAGCGCCCTGTCCTGTGTGGAGATCAATGAAGAACTCGGAAAGGAATACATCCCCGTGAGGCATCAGTACGATGTCTATACGGACACGATATACCTTCACGACATCCGTCAGGAAAAGCCTGACAAGCTCTCAGGATACAGTTCATCCAGAATCACCATAGGAGCAGTCAGGGACGAATCCGGATTCACTACCAGAAGCTCGGCATTTCCTCTGATTCCCACAGGAGCGGATATGGATTTCGGCGAAAATCCGGTTTGTACCCAGTTCCACTTCACGGCAGTGAGGGACACTCTGTCCTGGCCGGAAGAGAATCAGGCCCACATCATACAGAATATAAATGTCTACAAACTGACGGAACCGATCGGAGAAGATGACGGATACATGGTCAGTCAGGACAAACTTAAAATAGGAGAAAGGGTCGCACCCGTGGTGACGTATTTCGGGCAGGATTCGCTGTCGTTCAATTTCAACACAGGTTTCGGGCAGGAATACATTGACGTTCTCTCAGCCATGATGAAAGACCCGAAGAAAGAGGGGCTTGACTCAGTAAGCAACTATGTGAAGAAACTCCCGGGAATATATATCACGGCTGACACACCGTCCACAGAAGGCGGCAGGATAAACATGTTCGAACTTGCCCTCGGCATCGAGAAAGACAGCTACTATGTTTACGGAAACTATGCGGAACTGAAATTCAGGTCGAAATACGGAAACAGGGAAAATGTGGATACATCGTTCCTGTTCTTCTTCGGAGCCCAGGACATGCAGGTCTATGAAGATGCGGAAAGCGAATACGTGACACCGGCGCGGACAGCACAATATGCTCTGAACCTGTCACATTCCGAGAACAACATGATAGCAGCCGGGCAGACAGCTTCGGATCGCATATATGTGGAAGGCGGAGATGGGGTGAAGCCTGTCATTTCTTCAAAGGAAATCAAGGAAAGCCTGACGGAACTGTTCTCTGAGGAAGGCATAAATCCGGCCGACGTCATCATCCACAAGGCATCGGTAGTCCTGCCTTACGATTTCAATACAGAAGATTACGACAAGATGTATCTGTACCCTGCCCGCCTTAGCCCGACATGCAGGATAACCCTGGAAAATGACGAATCCGAAGAAGAACAGGTCACATATGCAGGTCTGACGGACGCAAGCGTTGAAACGGAAAACCAGGGTGACATAAACCGCTCACTGAATTGCTACGCCCCGGATATCAGCCACCATGTCCAGGAAATTCTCAGACGGACGGAAGATTCGAATTACAGCGACTATGATATCTGGCTGTTGAACATGGCGGAAGAAGTAGTGGAAACCCAGGGCAGCGGAAACAGCGAACTGAGTGATTACTACAGGAATCTCATGTACTATGACTACTACAACAGCATATACAACCCTTACGGATACGGAGGATATTACGGAGGGTACTACGGATACGGCTATGACAGCTACTACGGCATGAGCAACTACTACAACTACATGCTCGCCGCACAGTATGCCAGCCAGTCATCGTCCTCTACCTCGGTGAGCATGCAACTGGACAACGACAGATATTACAAATGTATCCTCAGGGGTCCCGATGCTGACGGAGGGCTTTCTGAAAAAAACAAGAATTTACCGCGGCTAATCGTCACTTACTCTGTCTCAAAGACATCTGGACGCTGACCTGAAACTGCTGCGGGCAACAAGGTTACACATTAAAAAAACGGCTTGAAAAATCTTCAAGCCGTTTTTTATCTGCAATTCTGACAATTTTGAATTAAGCGTTGAGCTTTTTCTCGATGTAGTCGATAGCATCTTTTACAGTGGAAATCTTCTCACCTGCATCCTCATCAGGAATAGTGATATTGAAAGCTTTTTCAAACTCCATGATAAGTTCTACTGTATCAAGAGAATCTGCACCAAGATCATTTGTAAAGCTTGCAGTCTCTGTAACTTCGGATTCGTCAACGCCGAGTTTGTCAACGATAATTGCCTTTACTTTGTTTGCAACTTCTGACATAATGTTAAGAATTTAATTAATTAATAAGTTTATGTTTAATACACTTAAAATCACAATCTGGGCGCAAAGATAGAAAATTTTTGCGAAAAAACGAACAAATCAGGAATTTAACTCATCATGTATTCTCCTGGCAAGCTCCGCACCTACCATTCCGGACAAGTCATCAACGGATGCCGCCGCTATTCTGGAGACACTGCCATAGTGCAGGATGAGACGCTGCTCGGTCTTTTCGCCTACGCCCTTAATCTCCCTGAGGGCCGAACGGATCTGGGCCTTGCTCCTGAGATTCCTGTGATGAGTGATTCCGAATCTGTGCGCCTCGTCACGGATATGTTGCATGACTTTCAGTGCCTGCGAGTTCCTGTCGAGAAACAAAGGATGCGGGTCCCCCACCCTGATGATCTCCTCAAAACGCTTCGCCAGTCCCACTACTGTAAGCCGGTCCGCTATGCCGAGCTCATACAAGGCCTCGTACGCACATCCAAGCTGTCCTTTTCCACCGTCGATCACGATGAGCTGGGGCAGATCGTCAGGAGCTTCACGCAGCATCCTGGAGTAACGTCTGTTGACTATTTCCTTCATGGACGCGAAATCGTTCGGTCCCACGACAGTCTTGACATTGAAATGCCTGTAGTCCTTTTTGGAAGGGACGCCGTCTCTGAAAACCACGCATGAAGCCACCGGATTGGTTCCGGAAATGTTGGAGTTGTCGAAGCACTCGATGTGCACAGGGAGTTCCTTCATGCCGAGCGCCGTCTGCAGCTCCTCCAGGACCTTGCGTCTGAACTCGTCAGGATCAGTATGTTCCTTCTGCTTGAGAGAGTTGAACCTCATCTCCTTCGCATTTTTCAGGCTGAGTTCGAGAAGTGCCAGCTTGTCACCTTTCATAGGAATGCGGAATTCTACGCCGGCTATTTCGACATCAGGCTTGAACGGTACGATGACTTCTCCCGACAAGGCTCCGAACTTCGACTGGATTTCGGCAAGGAATATCCCCAGAACCTCTGCCCGGTCCTCTTCGATATTCATCCTGAATCCAAGATTCAAAGACTGTATCACCGCCCCGTCCTTCAACCGCATGAAATTTCCGTATGCCTCATTCGAATCGAACACAAGGGAGAACACATCCACGCTCCCTATCACGGTATTCACGATAAGTGACTTGCTGTAATGCTTCTCCAGCGAAACCATCTTTTTCCTGTACTCCTCCGCCGCCTCGAAATCCAGCCGTTCCGCCGCTTCCGTCATCTGTTCTTTCAGATGCCTTATCATTTCCCGTCCGCCTCCTTTCAGGAGCCGGACAATGTCTTCGATATTGCCGTTGTATTCTTTCGCTGAAATACCACCGACACAGCAACCCTTGCACCTGCCTATATGAAAGTCCAGACAAGGCCTGAATTTTTTCTTCATGATGGCATCGGACGTGATCTTCAGGGTACAGCTGCGCAGCGGATAAAGTTCCGTAAAAAGCTCAAGCAGATTCCTCGCATGCATTACCGAACTGTACGGTCCGAAATATCTGGAACCGTCCCTGACCATCCTTCTGGTCAGATACACCCGCGGAAATTCATCGGCACTGACGCAGATCCACGGATAGGTTTTGGAATCTTTCAGCAGGATATTGTACTTCGGCTTGTACTGTTTGATCAGATTGTTTTCGAGAAGAAGGGCGTCAGCTTCGGAATCCACGACGGAGTATTGCGCATCGGCTATCTTGGAGACCATGATGGCAGTCTTGCGGGTCAGCCTGTCGGGCGAGACGAAATACTGGGCCACCCGCTTGTGCAGATCCTTCGCCTTGCCGACATAAATGACGTTTCCCTCGGCGTCATAGTATCTGTAGACGCCGGGGGAATGCGGGAAAAGGGATATTTTTTCCTTTACGGTCATGATCTCATCTCCACACCGGGCAAAGACTATATTCCGATCTCATCGAGAATATACCCCATACCGGCATACCTGTCCAGAACCCAGAGAACATATCTGATGTCCACGCAGACGCATTTCGTATAGCCGTCCACATAATAGACATCCGAAGCCAGAGACTCTTTGTTTCCGTCGAAAGCCAGACCTATCAGTTCGCCTTTCGAATTCATCACCGGAGAGCCTGAATTTCCTCCTGTAATATCGTTGTCCGTAAGGAAATTAACATGCATGCTGCCGTCCTTGTCAGCCCACCGGCCCCAGTCGCCTTCTTCAAGAAGTTCCAGCTGACGGTCTTCCATACCGAACTCATAGGAAGACGGATCATATTTTTCAAGGACTCCATCGGTAGTGGATCTCCATGACCATGTCACGGCATCATAGGGTCTGATATCGCCTACGGTACCATAGGTGATCCTCATGGTGGAATTGGCATCAGGATACTGAGGTCTTCCTTCCTCCAGAGACTTGCGGTACATGGCATGGGTATATTCCTTGTCCAGAGACAGGATATCAGGCGTGCCTTCGACTGCAGCTATCCGCCTGTTCAGGGTGATGATCTTCAGATCCTGGAAGAACCGGTACATAGGGTCGGCAAGATATTCGTCAACAGTATGCTCTTCCGAAATGAAGGCTTCCAGCCTGGACTTGTCGGTCAGGATACTGCCGTTCCAGAGATACTCCGTCATGGCGTCATAGTCGCATTGCCCGTCAGGGCCCGAAAAACGGGAATAAAGCTCTTTCTGCCAAGGACCGATGACGGAGTGGCTGATATTCTCATAAAATTCGCGGACAGAATAACGGAAAAGGTCTTTCTCCACGTCCGGTACGATGTGGTCATACTCTCCGAGAAGATTCTTCCTGACGGCATCATAGTCCATGCCGGAGAATCTGTAACACCGGCAGAAATTCAGTTCAGTAGAATCGGGACCACCTTTCTCGATGACCGTATGCATCCTGATGCGGTTTTTCTTGAGGACCTCACGCTTGAGCAGGTTGAGCCTGGTGGACATCCGGGACAGTGCCGTTCCTCTCACAAGCGTTTCTCGATAGTAGTTTATGTCTCTTTCGGCTTCTTCGACATCAGCATACTTCCTGTCCAGCATAGGGATGACTTCTCCCCATCTGGACTTACGTTCCGGATCGGCATCTATCCATGCCTGCAGGTCCCGTTCCTGAGCCGCCTTGCTCTCCACGACACCGAAGCGGCGTATGTTCTTCTCCTTTCCGCAGTTCATCTCCTGGACATTGCTCAGCCCGAAATAGTAGTCGGAATATTTAAGTCTGATGGAAGGATCCGTATTCATCCAGCGGTTAACTATCGCCATCTGCTCTCCGCGAAGTCTGTTGGATATGGGCAGAGTGACTCTTTCCTCGAAATTCACCTCGGCGGACGAGCTGTACCTGTTCGTACGGCCGGGATAGCCTATGACCATGGTGAAATCGCCGGGTTTGTACCCTGCTGTGGAAACAGTCAGCTTCATCTCAGGTTTCAGAGGTATGTTGTCCTCCGAATATCCGGCAGGAGAGCCGTCCGGAGCCGTATAGATGCGGTACATGGCGAAGTCGCACTTGTGCTGGGGCCATTCCCAGTTGTCGATATCTCCGCCGAAAGCAGCGAAGGACACAGGCGGAGCAGCTACCAGACGTATGTCCGAATACACCTTGTAGAACATCATGTAATATTTCTCGCCGCCCCACATTGAAGCCAGGGAAACATCCACACCGTCGGCCCCTGACCTGTACTTTTTCTCTATCTCGAAACTTATCTTCCGCATACCGAAACGCTTTCCCTGCTGCCTGAACTCTTCCTGCATGGCATTCACCTCGTCAGTGACGTCCAGGACCTTCTTCAGGAAATACATGTTCTTCCCCGGTATAGGAATCTCCTCGTCACGGGACATGGCCCAGAAGCCGTCTTCAAGATAGTTCTTCTCATCAGTACTCAATGCATGCACATCGCTGTATGCACAATGATGGTTTGTGATGACGAGGCCGGCATCCGATATCACGCTGCCGGTACAGCCGAAATCAAGGGATACTACGGCATCCGATATCGTAGCCCCTTCCGCATCGGCATTGTATATTTCATTCGCGGACAGTTTCAGCCCGCGCTTTTTCATCTGCTTCTCCAGGGCCTTGTCGATACCGTTTATCATCCACATCCCTTCGTCAGCCCATGAGAGAGTCATTCCCAGGCAGAAGACTGCCAATACTGATATCAATTTTTTCATAATAAAAATATCATGGGATGAGAGAGGGTGGGTCAAAAGGTGGAATTTTAAGGCCTGCGAAGATGAGAAAACCGCAGTGTACTGGCGTACATGAGGATTTTCGAATCAAGTATAACGCAGAAAGTACCCTTTTGACTCACCCTCTCATCAATAAATTATTCTGCCGGTTTTACAATGCCTTTTTTGTCAAAGCTGAGCTTGGCTGGAGTCTCGCGCACGTCATCTTTCGCATATGTGATGGTCCACGTCTCCTGATTCATCAGATTCCAGAGTTCGTCCTCTGTCATAGGCGCGGCATAGCGGATCCTGATGGCCGGCACCAGATCGTCATTCAGGACGAGATAGATTCCGATGATGTTCTCATTGTGGGACAGATGATTGCTCAGATACGGCATATTCCTGAGGATGATCGGTTTCTCATAGTCAGGATCGGCGATTTCGTAAATATATTGCGGCTGGTCCGCAAACTTTTCCACACGTGCCCTGAATTCGGCCTTGAACGGATTGAAGAGCATCCGTATCAGGTCTTCGGTCGGGATATAGCTGACGCTATCTTCCAGGTCCACGAATTCGAAATCCACTTCGGTATCCTTCGTTCCGCCGCCATGGACAGGCATGGACAGGACCTTCATCTCCACGATGTTCCTGAACCAGTCGCGGTCCGGGTTCTCTGAAGGGTCCATATACACATGCACGATGAGAGGACAGGCGAATTCCGATGTAAGTCCGTATATCTTCTTGCCGGACAGTCTCATCTGGAGGCCGAGGTAATTCAGATCAAGCTTGTCGTACATCTTCTCTGTCCTGATGGTCATGACCTTCACGCTGTCCACGGCTGCAGGATCAGGAGTGTTCACACGGAATTTCGAAGGTACGTAGATACTCTCCTGTATCTGTTCCGCAGTGATTTTCGCAGGATCGTAAGTGATGATCACATAATGATGGTTCACGAATGTCTTCACTCCGTGCACGCCTGGAATCTTTTCGAGTTTGGCCTTGAACGCCATGGAGCTTCCATAGCATTTCACAGAACGGAGGCCGTCTATCCTTAATTCGGTCAGGGACTCCGGGTCTATGAGCTGCGTCACGGTACCGTCCTCGGCTATGGATTCGATGCCCCAGGTCTCGTCGATGGTAGGAAGTTCGAACTTGTTCCCTATCCACATGCCCAGAATGACCAGAAGCACGGCGATGAGAGCCGGAAGATATTTTCCGAAACCGGATCTGTTCTTCTGGCATACTCCGATATGAAGGGCCCCGGTAGGACATGCCGCCACACATTCGCCGCAGAGAGTACAATCCACTGAATTCAGTCTGCCGCCGCTGAGATCATCCACATCGATACCGTAAGGACAGTTCTTGTTGCAGATGCCGCAATGCGTACATGAGCCGGCAGTCTTGATGACATTAAGTATCTGATATTTCGGTTTCCTGTTCAGGATTTCAAGCAGATATCCGACTATGCAGAAAAGCGCCAGAAGCACCCACCAAGGGATATTCGCACCCAGCAGGTCCAGCACCCACCAGAGACCGAAGAGGACGATGATCCATATCCAGAACTTGAGGGAGTTGGAAACGGCCCCGAGCGGACAGAGATATTTGCACCAGAACATGTTTATGAACAGGCCGCCGAGAATCAGCATGCAGACGGTCACTATGGACATCCATAGAGTGATTTCTCCCTGGAATCCGGTAGCTACGGCATAATACGGGTCCAGATTCTTGCAGAAAAGTTCGCTGGCCGTAGCTGTCATGTAGAAAATCCAGAATACCAGTCCGTATTTTATGATTCTCAGGACAGAGTCGGCTACAGAACCGTTTCTGACGGTGACACCTCTTATGTTCAAGGACTTGCGTATTTTCATCAACAGATCCTGTACTGTTCCCAGCGGACAGAGATAGCCGCAGAAAAGTTTGCTGAACAGGACGACGGCAGCAGCCAGCATTATCCCCATCATGATCTGCAGGGAACTCATGCTGCACGGCAGGGAGCCGTTCACGAAATAAGTGGTCAGGGCCTGCAGGCCGCCTACAGGACAGTAGGCCTCAGGGTCAGCCGGTTCCTTGCCCGGAATGATTCCTGTCAGGAACAATACCAGAGCCGCAAGCACTCCCCACTGGAGGAGGTATTTCGGCCAATTCTTGATAATGGTGGATTTTTTTGCCATAATCTGATATCTTTAAATTGTTGTTTGTCTTGTCACTCGGAATAAGGATTCCTGCAAAAAGGAGGAACTGTCATTCTTCCCGGTATATCGCCACGAACCTGTCACCTTCCGCCAGCCTGGCAGCGAATTTCCGGACATCGGCAGCCGAAACCTTGTTCACTGTCCCGGCGTAATCATAGCCGGAACTGACTTCGTATCTCACGAAATCGCACGCTTCCGTATTTCTCGCACGCAGGGAGTTGGCATCGCGGGCCGCCTTTTCTCCATGATGCTTCACCAGATACTTCTTCGCCTCATCGAGTTCCCGGTCCGTAGGGCCTTCCGAAGCCATGGCAGCCATCACATCCTCCACGTCAGCGACCAGAATATCCGTCATTTCCGGACGGGTCTGGAAATACACTGTGGATTCGAATACTCCGCCGTCAGCATAATCCAGTTCCGTACTGAAACTCACATGATATGTACCGCCCCGGACTTCCCTGATCTGCTTCATATATCTGGCGGACATGATATAATCCATGATTTCCACACAGGCCATATCTTCCGGCTTCAGGCGGATTTTTCCCTTGAAACTGTATGTCACCTCGCTCTTAGGCACGGTCTCCACATCATAGCTGCGGTCGAGGACAGTACGTCCCTTGTAAACCGGCTGCGGGATTTCAGTGTCGGACATTGCAGCCTCTGCGCCTGACGGCAATGACGCGATGTATTTCTCCACGAAAGATATGATTCCAGACCTGTCCATGTCGCTGGAAACATATACGGTCATGCGGCTGCAGTCACCGAAACTGCGTGCGAATATCTTTTTCACGAAATCCATATCCACAGCCTCGACTGCCGTGCTGTCAAAACCCGCCATCCACGGATGCGAACCATATCTGACATCTTTCTCCAGCTCTTCGAACCTGTCAGCGGAAGTGCTCTTTCCAAGCGACCTGAGAGTACTCTGTTTCGTTTTCCCTAGAGCCGCATCAGTGGAAAAATACGGATCAGTAAGGATACCGTAAAGCATTCCGAACCCTTTCTCCATGCTTTTTCTGTCGGTATTCACAGACAGTGTCGAAAATCTCCTGTCTATGGACGAGGTGACATTCAGACCGGAACACTCCGGGCTGTTCTTCAAGGCCGTATAGTCATGGCCGGAAAAACCGAGAGAACGGCCTATGTAGCCTGCCGCGAATTTGGCAGAGGATATACTGTCCTGAGGCAGGGCATTGTATCCGGTATCGGAAAAGAGCCTTATATCCAAATGGACATTGGAGCTGACAGGCTCCGACGGGGTCCAGACGACCCTGACGCCATTGGACAGAGTCCACAATTCACTGGAAGTGCCTTTTACCGGCGATATTTCCGATATTGCCCCGGGTACGGGGTCAAAACCGAAATCTATCTTCTCGAATTCGAGATATTCGGGACGGATATCCGAAGCCGCGGTCCGGGCGATGATTTCACGCATCCTGTCCGGTGTAGGAATCAAGTCTTCCTCGCTCTCGTTCATACACCATGAATAGATTTTCTCGCTGTCCCCGAACATTTTCCGTTCATAGCCTTTCACGTCTTCCATGGTCATGTCGGCAAGTATCATCTTCTGCGCCTGCTTCATGTCATACGGATTCGCGGCGGAGAAACCTCTGAGGAAATTCTCCTTGCACACCTCCACGATCTCACGGTCAGTGACTTCCGAAGGGAAATATTCCATATTCAGGCGGTATTTCTTCATTACCTGAGACCTGGCTGCCTCGAATTCATCTTCGGTGAAGCCGTACCTGAGCATCCGTTCCGTTTCTTCGGTGTAGAACTCAAGGGCTTCCTCCAGATTTTCAGGACCTTTCACCGAAAGAGTGAAAAGCGAGATGTAGAAATCGTCGCTGTACGGGCTGGTAACCAGCACTGCGGAAGAAAGCGGACTTCCTGATTTCCGGCTGTGTTCCCTCATCCTGTCGCCCAGAATATACGTCACTATCTGTCTGGCATACAGATCCTTGTAGTACGCATCCGTATTCCGCAGCCCTTCCGGCGGGAAAGGCTGTCTGTGGATGACCTTCAACACATGGTAGCTGACCTGCGGGTCGAGCATGTTCTCGAAAAGGGGCTCCTGCAGAGACGGAATACCATACACTCCTTTCGGCTCCGGATTTTCCCGTGCAGGTATGTCGGAGAACATGTCGCGGACCTTCGTCTCCATCTGCCCCGCATCGAAGTCCCCGACCACGACTATGGCCTGAAGGTCAGGCCGATACCACCTGTGGTAAAAATCCAGTATCTCGTGAGGCTTGAATCCGTTTATGACCTCCAGCGTACCTATGACACTCCTCTGCGCATGCTTCGAACCTTTGTACACCAGCTCGTTCTGCTTCGCGCTCATCCTCAGGCGAGGTTCGTCTTTTCTGCGCCATTCTTCACTGATCACTCCCCTTTCCGCATCAAGAGCCTCAGGCTCGCAGGATATGTCGCACGACCAGTCGTGCAATACCATCAGCACCGAGTCCACGAAAGATTCGCGTACAAGCGGCACTGAGGAAATGTTATAGACTGTCTCTGTCCTGTTCGTATATGCGTTCACATTGTAGCCGAAACGGACTCCGTCCTTCGCCAGGAAATTCAGGATTTCCTGGTCCGGATAATGGCGCGTACCGTTGAACGCCATGTGTTCCAGAAAATGGGCGAGACCGTTCTGGTTGTCCTCCTCCTGGAGGGAGCCGACATTGTGGACGATATAGAAGTCTGCACAGCCTGCAGGATTTTCATTGTGCCGAATATAATATGTCAGGCCGTTCTCCAGACGGCCCTTGATCAGTTCCGGGTCATCGGGGATGACTGTCTGTGCCCGTCCCGTGACGGGCAATACTGCCATAAGGAAAACTATCGCCGATATTATTTCTGTCACTCTTTTCATACCTGTGAAATTCAATGTTATCTGATCAGAACGCGCAGCCGATGGTGACTGTGAAAATATTCCTCCATCCGTCTGCGAGGAATTCAGGTTTTTTCAGGGTATGGTTATAGGTATCTTTCACATCAATGTAGGCCGAGAATTTGTCTCCGAACAGTCTCGTGTATCTGAAAGACAGAGTCCCGGCGACCCTGGCAGCCGTATCGTACTCGAAGTCCCTGTAGAGATAGCTGTCGACAGTCCTGTGGCTGTCGGATGCACTTGCGGTGTATGTGCCGTCCTCATTCCTGATGCCGGAGCCGGCATATCCGTCAGCCGCCAGGCCGGCTGTGAAAATATTCTTCCCTGCAATGAAATTTCTCTGCCCGTACAGGCGGATATTTATCGCAGTAAGGCTCCTGTCACGATAGAAAGGATAATATGTGGCTCTGGAAATGCTGTATTCGCCTGCAGCGGACACACCGTATTCCCATTCAGGGCGGAACCGGCTGATACCAAGATATCCGGTATACGCCAGCCGGCCAGCGAAAGTATGTTTCTTCAATATCTCGTTCTGGCCGAAATATTCGACAATGGTGCTTCCTCCGGGGACGGTGGTCCTTCTGTAGATATTTTCATAGTTTTTCAGCCCTGAATATTCCGCCGACAAAGATACCCGGTGCAGGATTCCTGCCTTATGAATGTCCAGACTGCCGTCATATTTGGCCGAATGGCCGCCGAATTCACAATATATGGCCGAACCGGGAGCCTTTTCTCCATAGTGGCCCGTCCTGTACCTGTAAGAAAGTTCGTTAAAGAAAAGGATATCATCCCTGTCTCCGAAAGCAAGCTGCAATGCACCGCCGTAAAAGCTGTTCACCATAGGTCTGCCTGGAGATGTGGTCTTGATATATCCCAATGTACCCTCGAGACCTTCGACAGTCCCGAAATACCCTCCGTAATCCACAAATGTATAATACTGTCGGTCGGTAGTTCCGAATATATTGCAGTCCAGATCTTCGGTCGTACGCCTGTACAGGAAATTCAAGCCTGCCGAAAAGTCATCCGATGCGGCCAGAGCAACCCCTGCAGAAATACCGAGATCCATCCATCTGCTTCTCGGACGCGGGTCCTTTCGCTTAGCATAGTCGCCTGCCTCATAAGAAATCTCTGCACCGATGGTCCATCTCCCGTCCAGTCTGTAAGACATCCCTCCCAGCAGGGAATAAAGTTCCTTGACTTTCGTGCCTGGATTGTCTTCCGAATTTTCCAGGAAATTTATAGGATTGTAGGACGGATCCATCAGATAATGCCCTCCCATGTTCCGGCCGGAAAAATATGAGTAGGAAAGAGCGCCATGAAAAGCGATCCTGTCCGATATTCTGACAAAGGATTCCGTCCCGGCTCCGGCCTGCCAGCTGTTATCCGAGCCCTCTACGGGAATCAGGCCTCCGTCTTCCTTGTCGAAAAATGCCTCTACGAAAGATGTCCTGCCTACCTGCAGAGTGTTGAGACCTGCGGCGTTGGTACTTGTCAGCCATGGATTCGACGTCTTTATGAAGTCGAAATCATAAACGTTTTTCTGCATATTCCGGCCTTCCGCCCTGAAAGCAAGGGCGAGCAGAAACAGAAGCGGTATGTATATTTTCAATCTGTACATGGTAATCTTTTTAATCTGTCAGGTATCAGTCCTTCAACGATGAGATTCTCCGCTGATGGAAATCCGCGGAAGAATTGTTGGTCTCCATATAGACGATATGTGCACCGTTTGCGATGGATGCCTCCGCATCTATGCCGGACGGGTCCGTAGAACCGTATGCATGGTCTGTCCCGTCAGTTCCTCCCGCATAACCGTACACGAGTCTGCCTTCGTTTTCAGGGAGAGCCTCCGTAGCCTCCTTATCCACATTGCGGTAAAGGGTGTAGCCTCTGTCTGAAGTATGATATATGTAGCCGGCATCTATGTCTGAAGTAAAGCGTTTGCTGTTGCTGCTTTCATAGCCTCCACGGAACACCTCTATACCGTCCAGGACCCATGACCTGTCCACTTTCACGACAGGAAGTTCCGCACTTTCGGTACGGTCATAATTGACATCGTTCTTTGTATACTCTTCGATGTCGGAATACTCCAGGATATAAAAGGCCGGGCTGGTGTTGGAAACAGGCCATGCATTGCCCTTGCCGTACAGGAATGTCTGAAGATAGTGAGACGGCTCTATGTTGTCGGAAGGATTCGGATACATATTCTGGCTGTATTTGTCCCCGAAGGCTTCCGGGTCATACATGGCATAGTATTCCGGCCGGCTCAGGTCTACCGACTGGCTGTATGTAGCAGTATGATCTATGGCACCGTTGATAGCCACCACGATCTGCGAATACGGAGGAATGACCACTTCCGTCTCAAACCACCATATATTCCATCCTGCCGGAATCCATCCTTCGGAATCATATAGCAACTGCCCGTCCTTGAGCCATCTGTTGCTGGCATTGCTGTTTGCAGGGGTGACGAAAGCGAAGCCGACATCGCCGGCATCCACGTCCGTATCGCTGTTGTTATACAGAATGACATATTTGTCATAGTTATACGCACCGCTGCCGTCATCTTTCTGGCATCCGCCTATGTACAGTTCCTTTATGATCAGAGCCTTCGGCTTTACTTTCATAAGCTCCAGTTCCATCCGCCCGTCATCACCGGATGCGATGGTGACCGATGCATTGAGATTGTATATGTAATCATCCGTCTTGAATGAAGCGCTTACGGTATACAGTCCGGGAAGCAGGGAAAATGACGCCACGCCTGCCTCGGTTTCCGCTTCATACGAAACGGAGTTGTTCGATGTGGAGACAGATACGGTGATACCGTCTTCGGAATAGATTTCCCCGTCGCTCATCAATACGAAATCCACGTTCACAGGCGGTATGCTGGAAGACAAGTCACACGAGAAAACCGCTCCTGAAAGTATAAGGCTTATAAACAATATATATTTTCTCATCATCATATGCCGTTTGAAATTTCTGCAGTCATCGCTAAAACTTAAGCCTCAATGTAAGACCATAGTAAAAATTCGTGATATACCTGTACATCTGTACATAGTCACCGGTCTTGGACGAACGTATGCGACTGTAATTGTTGAAGAAATTATTCGCATAGAACGATATGGATGCCAGATCCCCTATCTCCTTGGTCACGCTGAAATTCATCGAGAAATACGGAGTGAGATATTCCTTGTTGTAATAATAGTCAAGGTTGCTGACATACGCCATCCTGGAGAGATCCGAATACATCTGCTGATCATTGTTTCTCGCCCATAGAAGATCTTCGTAATAGTTACGGTGCGTCGAAGGATCATCGTAAGTCGTATAATATTCCGGATACACCACGGCATAGCAACTTCCGTCATAGACAGAAGCATCCGTTATGGAGAGTATGTCACCATTGTCCGAGAGGACATGGGAACGGTTTCCGCTGCTCTGCTCGCTGAGCATACGCATATATCTGAGCAGGGTCGCTTCCAGTCGCAGGGAAAGTATCATCCTGACCTTCGGGATATGGGTGGTTATGGTCAGATTGGTGTTCAGCTGCCGGTTTTCCCTGCCGTTCGACAGGGTGCGGCCTCCTGTGAAATAACCGATATAGCTGTATGGCTGGCCGTCGGCACCGTTTCCATTATAGGAATACGCTTCCACGTTTTCATCTGTCGAACGGTATCCATAGTATGAACCGTCCAGACGGATAGTGGTGTTTATCGGATTTATTCTCTTGAAGTCCACGACCCATTCTACTCCGTATCTGGTGATGGGATTAAAGGTATTGCTTGCATATACGGTTTCATTGAACCGTTTGCGTACAGAGTAGTCAAGCTGCTCGTCCGGCAGTGCCCCGGTCACGTCCGATACCGTAACCATGCCGGTCTCCCTGTCCACTTCGAACTGTCTGTTTTCAGCGGGAATGCTGCAGGAAGAAAGGGCATCGATGGAGGTATAGGCGAATGTAAATCTGTCATAGTCGCTACTGAGACGGAATGCATCGATGGTTCTGTTGTAATATCCGGCCAGGGATATCTTGTTTCCGGCGATGTCTATGTCAAACCCGATTTCAGACTGCCGGTTCTTCTGCCAATGCAGGTCCGGATTATACTCGATTGCATGAGGTATGATATAATAGGCGGAATATGCATGGCCGGCAGAAGTGGAAGTGGATGCGAACGTATTTATGTATGTGTATTCGGGTATCGGATAAAGTATGGAATACGAAGGCATCTTGGTAGCCACGCCCCAGCTTGCCCTGAAAGACAGTTCACGGACAGTCTTGTTCCACCGGTCCTTGGGAGAAAGGATCGTGTATTTCAAATTGAACCGCGGAGAAAGGCTGGATGTCGTGCCGTATACGGAATTTCTGATAATGGTGTTGTCGTTTCTGATTCCTGCTATGACATTCAGTCTTGTTTTCCCTATGGGAATGGTAATATTCTCCTCGATATATGCCGCGACATTGTTCATGGACGGAATATCGCAATAACGGTATTCCCAGAAATCATCAGCAGTCGCCATGTTCTCCGTATACTGGCCTATTCCGAAATTTCCGTCGGCAGACCAGTCGGCTCCGACCTTGAGTTTGTTGTTTATTTCACCGAACTGTCTGGCCCAGGTAGCCTTGAATTTCAGACCGTAGTTTATAGGCCTGTCATCCACACACATGGTCTTGTACCAGTATCCTGCCGGACGGAGGATGACTGCGGCATCGGGATCTTCTTCATAATACCTGGCCATATAATACCCTTCATCCGTACCATGGACAGCCGGAGATGCCTGTGCCCAGTTGTCATTCTCATGTTCGCGGCTGTGCTTGTCACTATATACCACGGAACCGCTCAGTTCCACGTTCGTTATCCACTTTTTGCTTAGAAGCCAGTCAAATGAAAAGTTACCACGGAAAGAGTTGTCGCGGACTGTAGTCCTGTTTTCCGAAAATGCGTCAGGATCGGCCTTGGTATCCATGCCGCCTATATTTCCTGAAGCGCTGACGGAGAAGCGGAGCGGAGTTTCGCTGAACAAGCCCCTGTCGAACAGGTTGCTGTAAGTCAGCTGCACCTGCTTCCTGTCATAGGATTCATATGGGGATCTCTGGTCACTGGTAGCCAATGTATATTCCAGGCTGGCATTCAGGATTCCTTTTGATGCCCCGGATTTGGTTTCCCCAAGTCCGAAACCTTTGCTGGCGGAAACTTGCTTCATATTAGGGTTCGTAGAAAAAGTGACAGTATACGGTGTCCGCCCTTTCCTTGTATTGATTTTCACCACTCCGGATGTCATGTCACCGTATTCCACAGAAGGGACTCCGGTGATGACTTCTATGGACTCAACATTCGTGGATGCCACATTATTCACCGCAATGCCTGATACTCCGGATGATGAAAATGCGGCAAAGCTTCCGTTATTCGAAAGCCGGACTCCGTCCACCTCGACTGCAGTTCCGAAAGATGCGTTGCCGCTTTCGGCATCCGCGCCAGACCTGATATTGAAGACCTGCGTCTCCGTCAGATCCGGATTCCGTGTCGCACCGCCAGGAAGAAGACCGGAAACGTCAGCCACATTCAGCATCTGGATATGATCGAGAGCTGTCTTGTCTATGGTCCGGCTGGTAGTGGCGCTGTTGCTGTTGTCCTGAGCCGTCACCACTACGCTTTCGAGGGTCAGGTTATCTTCCGCAAGCGATATCACGTATTTGGGAATATCCTTGGTTATCACTATCTCTTTCGTATCAGTAACAAAACCGAGGCACGATATGCTGATCGTGTTCTTGCCTGGCTGGACATTCTGGATAGTGAAATTTCCGTTTGCATCGGCCACGGCCCATTGTTCCGTATTTTCAAGGACTACCGTAGCATATTCGACCGGTTCGCCGGTATTTTTATTCAACACGACACCGCTGATGTAGTATGTGTCCTGCGCAGAAACATCTGCGAGGAAAAATACCAGAACGCTTATTATTGTTATGATCCGTTTCATATATGCTGATTTTTCTGTTGGACAAATCCTGACGGCTACTGTTCAGGCTGACGGAGGATATCGCCGTGATCACGTACTACGGCTTCCTTCCACTTGTCCGTATAGCCCGGATTCGTTATGCCGTCAGGAATCCTGTCGGAATATCCGTTCGTGACGAAGGAACCGTCAGGATTCTGTGCTTTGACGTTTCCGTCCATGAACTTCACGAGCAGGAAGATCTCCAGATCCGCCCACTCCCGGAATATGCCCTGTGCAGTGCCGACAGAATAGTCTGTCAGAAAATCTTTCACCTCGACAAACGGATCAGGGACATTCTGCACTTCGTCATTCCTTCTTATCTGCTTCCGGGGTGTATCAAGGGCTTTCTGATACAGAGCCATGGCCTGAATGTCTATTTCAGGGATGAGAGACATCTGGGCATTCTCGAAATCATCGGCTTTAGCCCTGACTACAGGGGCCATTACGTTGTACATTCTGTAGCAGGCATTGGCCACGCGGTTGCATATCCAGAATGCCGAAGTCGGGGAATATTCGAGGATACTGCCATTGCCCTCTGCGAAGCAGTCGGGCACCTTATTGATATTGGTATATATCGGAGTCAGATACGAAGTGGCGGCATCGTCCGTACCGAACCAGAGCAGGCCGCCTATCACATCGGGTAGCCAGCCGCGTGACTGTCCCACGAACCAGAATCCGGTCTGCTGGGTGGCTATCGCACGTTCGTTTACGTAAACATGGCCTTCATATTCGAAGTCCATCGGTCTCCAGCGGTACGGAAGTGCATTGCCTCCGGCACCTATATCTGCGGTCATATCCATCGGAGTGCCTTCGAAATGGTCACGCATCACGTCAGCAACGTCTTTCATGGTGATTTTCCGTGACGGTTTCACAAAGAGGGGGAAACGTTTCGATGCATCATACCCCATGGCATAATCGATAAAGTCGTAGGCATCCATGGTCACTTCCTTTCCGTTTTCATCCTCGAACGTAAACTGCCCGTCGCAGAGGATATTGAAAGCTGACCAGGCACGGGCTTCGCAGCCACGCATGGCACCGAAATTCAGCGGATTATATGCATCGCAGAAACTGAAGTCCTCGTCTTTTCCGTCAAAGTACCCCATCTCCCTGGCAAAAGAGATGACATCCGGCGCATAGAGACAGTTCTCCGGGTCGTCAAGGGGGAAGGTACTGATTCTGGACTGGTTCGCATGGGCGCATATATAGCCGTCCGGCAATCTTCTGGCCACCCAGACTATGCCTCTGTTAGCATTTTGTCCGTTTTCCTCCCTGTAGCCTTTCCCGATGAGGTCCATGACCCAGACTTCATCCTTGTCCGCGATGGAGAATGATTCCCCGCTGGAATAGTAGCCGTAAGTGTTCGCCAGGTCGACTATGATGCTTATGGCTTCACGCGCTGTTCTGGCACGTTGGAGAGTGGTGAAGATGAGTGAGCCGTAGTCCATGACCCCGGTGGAGTCAAAGAGTTCCGTACGCCCTCCGAACGTGGATTCGCCGATGATGAGCTGGTGCTCGTTCATGTTTCCGACTGTCTGGTAAGTATACGGCACCTGTGGGATCTCGCCGAGGAATTTTCCGGTGTCCCACTCGTATATTTTCAGCATCTCGCCTTTTTCATGGCTGGCCGCCGGGCGGAAATACAGTTCTCCGAAAAGGGTATGCGAGTCTGCCGCGTAGGAAACCATGCAGGAGCCGTCTGCGCTGGCACCTTTGGAAATGAGGACATTCGTGCAGGCATCCGCGTCATGGGCTGCGGACATGCTCAGCATCGCGGCTGCAAGGCTGGCAAGCAAGGGGGAGATAAGTGATGTTTTCCTGTCCATTTGCAATAGTCTTTAACTTTCACACTTAAAGCGTCACCGCTTTTTTATACAAAGTACATATTCTCCAAATATAAAAAAAATTATTCTCGTTTGAACTATCTGACAAATATTTTATAACTTTACAAATTCGGGGATGGAATCAATGCGGCACTTGCAGGCTGCACCGTTTGTCCCCTGCGGTTCGGACAGGAACTTTTAACAACAAAACAAATAGTTATGAAAAAGATTTTCTCGATCATGATGGCAGCTGCCATCACATTTGCATTCACTGCCTGTGAAGGGACAGACCCTGACAACGGCAATGATAATGGAACAGAGCAAGGAGGGGGGGGCTCCGGTGAAACGGAAGAGCCTAATACTCTTACTTACGGTGGCGTTACTTACAAGACTGTTACCCTTTCGAACGGACAGACTTGGATGGCGGAGCCTCTGAGATATGTTCCTGAAGGGATGACTGTTTCAAGTGATCCTGCCGATGATAATGCACATATCTGGTATCCGTATGAAGTGGTGGACGGAACTGCCACAGCGCTTACAGATGAGGCATCCATCGCTGCGAAAGGTTATCTGTACGACATGTGCGCAGCATTGGGAGTAGATGAGATCACTGCGGACAACTGCAAGTCATTCGAGGGGGCACAGGGTATTTGCCCTGACGGATGGCACATACCTACCTGGAAAGAATACTATGACCTGGTAGGAAAATCAAATGCGGTAGACGGGATAGACGGCTCGAATGTATCCAATACGGATGCCCTGTTCTACGACAGTGAGTATGACGGTGCGAAAATAGCCGATCTCAATGAGGCAGGATGGAATTACATTTTCCCGGGATACAGGCAGAAGACAAACTTCAGTGCCGCCGGTTCCTACAGCAAGCTCGTCATAGACGATTCCGTATGCAGCGTTGACGAATACATGGGTGAAAACAGGATGTCATACACCATGACATCAACATGTCACAAGGCCAATTATTCGTCGTCAGACCCGACAGTCCTTAACAACATACAGTTCATGGGGCTTATGTCTACTTTCACAAAGACTTACATGGAAGGGAGACTGTCGCTTTCGTTCGTTCACTATGAAAGCGGCATGGAACTCCGCTGCGTCAAGGATGCCGAATAAGCATCACTGACTGGCCGGCAGGCCATCCATAACAAGATAATGGAGACTGTGTCAAAATGGTAAATTTTGGCGCAGTCTCTTTAGGTTTATCAGAATTGATAATTGAGTTGTCTTAATCAGTCCTCAAGAACATTACATCGGGCGAAGTTCCACAGTCATTCCCATTGCCGCCGCTATCTTATAAAGTGTGGAAACAGTAGGGATTGTCAAACCTCGCTCGATTCTGGAAATATAGCCTTTGTCCGCTCCGATGCGCTGTGCAAGTTCCGCCTGTGTAAGTCCTGCATTCTTTCTTGCATCAAGGAGAATCTGTGCATTGTATTCCTCCCACGCATGATTTATCGCTGCTTCCCTCTGCGGTGTGCCTTGCGCCCCGAATTCCTTTGCAAGTTCTGCGCTTACATCGTAAATGTCATTTGCTTTCATAATATTCATTCTTTAGTTTCACGGCCTTGCCTATCTCGCTTTTCGGGGTTTTCTGTGTCTTTTTCTTGAAACGGAATTAGTGCTCCAGTAACAGAATGATAAATAATAAGATAAAAAATTCCCTTGTTTGGAGGGGATGTTGTAGTTATTATCTCTTTTTCTTCTTTGGTTTAGGCTTCTTCTCCACCTCCCACGATAATATCACGAAATCATCATCGATAATCCTATGTTTTACTGTTACTGTAATCTCATCAAAGGTATCTTTTACTTTATATTGCTTGTTTATCCCAACCTTACCCAATCCGTTTTCTTTAATAAACTTGAATTCATCAGTATCTGGGCAATCATCTATTAGGCTTTTTTTACACACAAGTATAAAATATGCCTTTGAATCTGATTCGTTTTTCTGAATTACTCCTTTATCAGATTTCCGATTTCGGCGATAAACTCCCGTACTGGCTCAAACAGTGGCTGCATTTCATCAGCAGTAGTGACATAGACACAGTTATAGTCACTTTTCTCTCTCATTGTCTGGAGTTTAATATACAGTTTGGAAGCATCCGCAGGAAATATCCCAGTCTTGACATAATGCTGCCCGAACATAACTAATGTACCTTTATGAGTGCTGACATTATGCCCGTCTTTTATTAAAAGGGCTGACACCGCATGGAATATTGAATAGTACAGTCTGTTCGCAACGACATCCCATAAATCCATTGCTGCAATTTTCTCTGCCTGTTCCAGAAATGACTGGGCTTTTTCGTACTCCAGACTTACCATTATCCGGCGTTCTTCATCATTCAGTTTCATGCCAATATTATTCCGTCTTCTTCAACATTCTTGTAAAATGGAGTGAATGAGTATTTTTCCCATTCATTTTTCGTGTAAAGTATCGGACTTATCAGTTCTCCGACATCCCAACTCAATGCAGCAAAAGGATACGCCACATTGTCATAATCTTTATGCTCTATCTTCGGCTTGTCCAGAAGTATCAGCAAATCCCAGTCGGAATCTTCCGTGGCTTCATTTCTCGCCCGTGAGCCGTACAGAATCAACTGCCCTCCTTTCGGGAGAACTTCTTTCGCTATCCGCTTGATTTCCTTTAATATGTCACTCGATTTCATAACTTCGTGGCTTATATGGCAAATATAACACTTTTATCTGTAAACAAGTATAGTTAATGGCTATTCTGTTTCAAGTCTAACTTTTCTGGATAAATCAGCAGGTATATCTAAAGAAGTATCGGTATGTCCTTTCCAACTCTGTCTCCGATTTTATCTGGAAGTCAATCCGGTATTTAAGTCAGACATCCGACTAAAATTTTCCATTTAACATCTTCTTATCTATAATACGAGAAATCAAGTCATTACAGAAGTGACAAAAATTTCAGAGGGTTATATATGAGATTTTCAAAAATTTGTCACACTCTAATAAACGAAAAATCTTCCAACTCAATCTCATCAGAAATCAAATTGGAAGATTAGTAAAAGTCAGAATGGCTTGCCTATGCTGGCACCCCGTTTTCGTAAAGATATTCCGGTGCAATGTCCGCTCCATTTGACCAGAAGATAGTATCGAACAGTCCGAACTGTATGAACTTCTCCTTGTCTTTCAGTTCCTCAAATGCAGGATAGACGCTTTCAGTTCCTCTAGATTGCTTACACATCTGCTTACACAAAGTGCTGAAACAAGGGGTATAGCAGTACGGTATTGCTTAGGTAAAGACACGAAAAAAGCACCTGCATTTTCATGTAAGTGCTTCATCATAAAGGCCGTCTGTGGCCGTTTCCGTGGTCCCAACAGGGCTTGAACCTGTGACCCCCTGATTATGAGTCAGGTGCTACTAACCAACTGAGCTATGGGACCTTATACTCGTTTCTTTTAGGTAATAACTGCGTCAGACTGCGTACCGTCTGTCGGTCATTTACACAAGTAAACTCACTCCTTCCGGACTTGTCTTCCTTGTTCTGACCTAAAATAAACTTCGTCTAATATTTATTCTGGTCATTTTCTGCGTCAGACTGCGTACCGTCTGTCGGTCATTTACACAAGTAAACTTCCTCTTTCGGCTCTCGTCAGCCTCGAAATTGATCCAAAACAAACTTCGTATTCTAAAGAACTTTTTTCAAGCATTCCTGCCCGTCGCGCGGACAGGAATGCAAATATAGCAATTATTTTTTAAACTGCAATATCAGACTTTAATCTCGACCTCAACACCGCTTGGAAGCTCCAGCTTCATCAGGGCATCCACAGTCTTCTGAGTCGAATCATAAATATCAAGAAGACGGCAGAATGAGTTGAGCTCGAACTGTTCGCGCGACTTCTTGTTCACGAAAGTCGAGCGGTTCACAGTGAAGATCTTCTTGTCAGTAGGAAGTGGAATGGGACCATTCACACGAGCTCCTGTAGAAGCCACTGTATCAACGATCTTCTTGGCAGACTTGTCTACCAGCATGTGATCGAATGATTTGAGTTTAATTCTTATCTTTTGGCTCATATCAATAATTTTCTACAAATTAAACTTCGGTACTATTCGTCCTCATCGACATTCTTGTAACCGCTCTTCTCGATGATCTCCTTGGCGAGATTTGCCGGAACTTCAGCATAATGGTCGAATGACATGGTGCTGGTAGCACGGCCGGAAGAAATGGTTCTCAGAATAGTCACATAGCCGAACTGCTCTGCGAGCGGAACGAAAGCCTTCACGATTCTTGCTCCACCGGTAGTGGAATCCATCGCATTGATCTGTCCGCGACGACGGTTCAGGTCACCTACGATATCACCCATGTAGTCCTCCGGAGTCACGACTTCGAGAGACATGATAGGTTCGAGGAGAACCGGCTTTGCCTTAGGGCAGGCGTGACGGAATGCCTGACGGGCGCAGATCTCGAATGAAAGCTGGTCTGAATCGACAGGGTGGAACGAACCATCCTTCAGTGTCACTTTCAGAGACTGTACCTCGTATCCTGCGAGAACACCGTTCGCCATGGCAGACTTGAAGCCTTTCTCTACAGACGGAATGAACTCCTTAGGAACGTTACCGCCCTTCACCTCGTCGATGAACTGGAGTCCGGTAGTACCTTCGTCAGCAGGTCCGATCTCGACTATGATATCGGCGAACTTACCGCGGCCACCTGTCTGTTTCTTGAAGACTTCACGATGCTGGACTGTACCTGTGATGGCTTCCTTGTAGTTCACCTGAGGAGCACCCTGGTTGATCTCGACACCGAATTCACGGCGGAGACGGTCCACGATGATATCCAGGTGAAGCTCACCCATACCGCTGATGACAGTCTGACCTGTCTCATGGTCAGTCTTCACAGTGAATGTAGGGTCCTCTTCAGCAAGTTTTGCAAGAGCGATTCCGAGCTTGTCCAGATCCTTCTGGGTCTTAGGCTCCACTGCAAGTCCGATCACCGGATCAGGGAACTCCATGGACTCGAGAGTGATAGGAGAGCTCTCCACGCAGATAGTATCGCCTGTACGCAGATCCTTGAATCCTACTGCGGCGCAGATATCACCTGCCTCCACGAAATCGATAGGGTTCTGCTTGTTCGAGTGCATCTGATAAAGACGTGCCACACGCTCTTTCTTGCCTGACCTGGTGTTCAGGACGTAAGAACCTGCATCGAGACGGCCTGAATAAGCCCTCAGGAATGCCAGACGTCCCACGAACGGGTCAGTAGCGATCTTGAAGACGAGTGCGCAGAACGGCTCCTTGGAATCAGGACGACGCTCTTCCTCTTCGCCTGTATTAGGATTCGTACCCTTCACAGCGCCCTTGTCGAGCGGAGACGGCAGATAACGCATCACTGCATCAAGCAGGAACTGTACACCCTTGTTCTTGAATGAAGAACCGCAGCATGCAGGCACGATGGACATGTCGATGGTAGCCTTTCTCAGAGCCGAAATGATCTCATCTTCTGAAATGGAATCAGGGTCCTCGAAGAACTTCTCCATCAGGGACTCGTCATACTCTGCGGCAGCCTCGATCAGTTTCTCTCTCCATGCTGCCACTTCAGCCTTCATCTCTTCAGGCACATCAGTGACCTTGTAGTTCACGAGCTCTTCACCGCTGTCATAGATAAGGGCCTTGTTTGCGATCAGGTCCACGATACCCTGGAACTTGTCTTCTGCACCGATAGGGAGACAGATAGGAACTGCCCTTGCACCGAGCTTTTCCTTGATCTCGTCGACTACTGCGAGGAAATCCGCACCCACACGGTCCATCTTGTTTACATATGCTATCTTCGGAACACCGTACTTGTCTGCCTGACGCCATACTGTCTCTGACTGAGGCTGAACACGGCCCACAGCGCAGAAAGTGGCTACGGTACCGTCCAGCACACGGAGAGAACGCTCGACCTCGACAGTGAAGTCCACGTGGCCCGGAGTATCGATCAAGTTAATCTGATAAGTATCCCCTTTGTAATGCCAGAAAGCGGTAGTCGCAGCCGATGTGATGGTAATACCACGCTCCTGCTCCTGAACCATCCAGTCCATGGTGGCAGCTCCCTCATGCACCTCTCC
>CALUQB010000010.1 GCA_944322815.1 uncultured Bacteroidales bacterium
CCAGGTGGGAGAGTAGGTAGCTGCCGCTTTTAGTTTAGAGGACCGGATGTCAGAGAATGATGTCCGGTCCTTTTTTTTATTGTCTCCTGCCCGATCACCGGGACAGTTATCGGGGCCGTCATCGAGACAATCACCGGCATTATCTGCGTCAATATCGCGGTAAAGTGCAGCAGATGGTGTATTGAATTGCGACCAGTCCGGTTCTTAGTCCCGGCAGATTTGCAATGTGCCGGAAAATTGCTATCTTTAACAGATTTTATAAAACGGACTTACTTAAAATTTTACTTTATGATTGTAATGAAATTCGGTGGCACCTCCGTTGCGAACAGCGAGGCGATCACGCGTACGATATCCATCGTCAGAAGCAAACTGTCCCAGAAACCGATAGTGGTAGTATCCGCTCTCTCGAAAGTGACGGACACTCTTTATAAGATATCTGATCATGCGTCTGTCAAGAACAAGATGGATGCTATGGAACTTCTGGAGCAGCTCCGTTCACGTCATATAGGACTTGCACATGATCTGATGTCGGAGACACCGTCTTTCTGTCATCAGGCCTGTGAAAAAGTCAATTCGATATGCGACAGCCTCTCCTCTTTTGTCAGTGCCGTATGCGCACTTGGCGAGCTTTCGGACAGAAGCAAGGCTGTCATCATTTCTACGGGAGAATATCTTTCTTCGAATATCATTTGCTGTGCCATGAATGCATGGGGTATCAAGACAGGATATATGGATGCAAGAAAGATGATTATAACCGGTAACGATTACCTGAAAGGGGAACCGGATTCCGAAGCCATTCAGGCCAGAGTTCCCGGGGTCGTTTCATCTGCCTATGAAGGCAACGATGCTGTCATCACCCAGGGCTTCGTATCTGCTACTGCGGACGGCGAGCCTACGGTCCTGGGCAGGGGAGGCTCCGACTACTCTGCATCACTCATAGGAATGGCCGTAGATGCGTCGGTGATAGAGATATGGACGGATGTGGACGGAGTACGTACAGCAGATCCGCGGAAGGTTGAAAACACCAGATGTATAGAAAGAATCTCATTTGAAGAGGCGGCTGAAATGGCTCATTTCGGTGCGAAAGTACTTCATCCGTTGACTATCGAACCGGCCGTAAACAAGAATATCCCAATTTATGTGCTCAATTCGATGAATCCCGAAGGCAAGGGAACCGTCATTCTGCAGAGCAGCTTCATAGATGACGGGGTCAAATCCGTATCCTTCAAGGAGAATATACTGGTGATAAATATTTTCTCTACGAAGATGATAAACACTTCAGGCTTCCTGAAGAAAGTTTTCGAAATATTCAGCGTCAACAAGGTGTCGGTAGACCTGATCAGTACATCGGAGGCCAATATATCCGTGACGGTGGATTCTTCCCAGAATATCGAGAGGGTAGTGGAACAGTTGTCTGCCTTTGCTGACGTATATGTCGATCGTGACAAGTCGCAGATTTCGATTATAGGAAAGAACATCATAAATCTGAAAGGCCTTCTTCAGAAAGCTTTCACGCCACTTGCCGATTGCAGGATATACATGATTTCACAAGGTGCTTCATATGTAAATCTGAGTTTTGTCGTGGACAGGTCGATTCTGACTGATGCAGTACGACAGATACATAAATATTTGTTTGAAGATGAAAGTAGTAATTAGCGGATACGGAAAGATGGGGAGGATGGTGGAAAAAATCCTCCTGGAGAAGAACATCGAGTGTGCAGGAAAAAGCGAGAATATCACCGGATTCGACAAGACTCTCGCACATGAATGTGTCTGCATCGATTTTACAGTTCCTGATGCATTCAGGGCGAACTATAAATTCCTGGCAGAGAATTTCAAGGCCGTAGTGGTAGGTACGACAGGATGGGATGATATCAGGGATGAAGTGGTTTCATATTTTGAAAAGTGCGGTACACCCATGATTTATGCTTCGAATTTTTCCATCGGAGTGAATGCATTTTTCGCTGTGACCGACTTCATATCTTCGTTGCTTGGCAAAACGGGAGGATACAGCCCCTATATAGTGGAAAAACATCATTGCCACAAACTGGATGCCCCAAGCGGTACCGCCAGGAGCCTGGCATCGATCATTGACGGCAACATGAATACGGAGGTGGACATTCAGTCAGTGCGTTGCGGAGAGATTCCGGGTATCCATACCATCGGTTTCGAGGGTATCAATGACAGGATCACCCTGACTCACGAAGCTTTTTCGAGAGAAGGCTTTGCCAGAGGTGCTGTCGAGGCTGCCATCAAGACTGAAACCGTATCCGGTGTACATGAGTTCAAGGAAATCGTCTTCAAATGAAAAATCAGAGCCAGAAAGGGGGAAAAGTCATGAAAAATCTGAAATTGTCCGGCTGTGGAACAGCACTGGTCACTCCGTTCAGGAACGGAAACGTAGACTATGATACATATGTCAGGCTTTTGGACAGACAGGTAAAGGCGGGCATACATTTTCTGGTGCCTCTTGGTACTACCGGAGAGACTCCTTGTCTGGACGTATCTGAAAGGCTGCGGATACTTGAACTGACAGTCGAACATTGCGCCGGAAGACCTGTCGTGGTCGGAGGCGGAACGAATTCATTGTCGCAGACCTTGGGCAGTATCCGCGAACTGGAAAGATTCGGTCCGGATGCATATCTTATAGTCGTCCCTTATTATAACAAGCCGACACAGCAGGGGATGTATGAATACTTCAAGGCGGTAGCCGAATCTACGGACAAGGGCATCGTCCTGTACAATGTCCCCGGGAGGACAGGTGCGAATCTGAAGGCGGAGACTACACTCAGGCTAGCCGAGATTCCTAATGTCATAGCCGTCAAGGAAGCCTCCGGCAATTATGCCCAGATCTCGGAAATCATCAGGAATGCTCCGGAAAATTTTTCCGTTCTGAGCGGCAATGACGAGGAAACTCTTCCGCTTATGGCTACGGGAGCAGTCGGTGTCATAAGCGTGGCATCGAATATTGACCCTGAAGATATGGTAGCATTGGCGGAAGCCATGCTGCGAGATGACATTGCAGCGGCCAGAACGCTGCACCATAAGCTGACACCGCTTTTCAGAAACTGTTTTGTGGAGAGCAATCCGATACCGGTGAAGGCTGCGATGGCGGTGATGGGACTGATGGAAAATTCTCTCCGTCTCCCGTTGTGCCGGGCGTCCGAGAGCACTTGTGAGCTTCTCAGGCAAACGGTGAAAGAGCTCGGTTTCAATATCTGATATATCATGAAATCAATGAAAAGGAATATATTTATCATTTTTATTGCTGCCTTATCGGCAGTATCATGTCTGACAAACGGCGGATTCGAGAGTACGTACCAGCTCGTGGCCACTTTTGACGGCTTTTCGGAATCGTGGGATGAGAATTATTACGATGGCGAGTTTTACGGTGATGACAAGGCATATTTCGAAGGCGCGTCAATTACTGAGGATAATTTCGTGTTTTTCAATTGCATGTATGATGAGGACATGAAGGATTTCACCGGATTCGGTCTGTCAATGGCCACTGCCAAGGACGAGGAATATGGCGGCAGATTCAGTGTGAATGCAGATGAAGCCTCTTCCGGAAATGTCTTCGCGTTGTTCCACAACAATCCTGAAATAAAAAGTGATTCCGGTGAATTGCAGTCTGATTATCATATATTTTTCGCTACGACAGAGGGGACATGTGCTCCTGTATCATGCATGGTCAACAATACGAAACTGGTAGCCGACAGGATAGCAGAATATAACGCTGCCCATGAAGTCCCTGTAGAAGTGACTCTGACAGCTACCGGATATTTGAACGGGGCAGAGACAGGGTCTGCGGAAATCTTGCTGGCAGGTCCGGCAGGCTCGCTGGATGATGACGATGAGGATGATTCGGAAAGCAAGTCTGGGCAGGATTCCGCCGAGACTCCGGATATCATGAGCAAATGGACCAAGTTCGATCTCAGTAAACTGGGATATATAGAATATATTACTTTCAGTCTTTCATTCTCTGATGAGTCCCAGACTGAAATTCCGGAATATTTCTGTATGGACAGCTTCGTGGCCAATATTCATATAGCCATAGAAGCCGAATAACATTAAAACTCATGAAAACCACTAAAATTTCCCGGTATGAATGCTTTTGAATTCAATGATCTTTTTGATAAAGCCGTGGCGGCTTACCATGTGTCCGACGATGTGAATGCCGCCTGCACGAATCCTTACGCTCCAGGCTCCCTGGAGTTTCTCCTGTATAAGAAATGCTGGATAGACGCTGTACAGTGGCATCTGGAAGATATTATACGTGATCCCCGGATAGATCCGGCAGAGGCATTGTCCATCAAAAGGTGGATAGACAGATCCAATCAGGAGCGTACAGACATGGTAGAGTATATAGACTCGTATTTTCTTGACAAATTCAAGGATGTTGTACCGAAACCCGGTGCGAAAATCAATACCGAGACTCCGGCATGGGCTATTGACAGGCTTTCGATCCTGGCTCAGAAAATCTATCATATGAAGATAGAGGCTTTCAGGGAGGATGCTTCTGAAGAACATCGGACCAAATGTTCTGAAAAACTGGCAGTTCTGCTTCAGCAGCGGGAGGATTTGACGTCTGCCATAAGCGATCTTCTGGAGGATATCGCATCTGGCGACAAGTTCATGAAGGTGTACAAGCAGATGAAAATGTACAATGACCCGAGTCTGAATCCAGTCCTTTATGCATCGGAAAAATAGCGGACAGGAACATCTTCTCATAGTGAGATTTTCCGCCATGGGCGATGTGCTCATGAGTTTGTTTGCGGTTTCTGCTCTGAGAAAGACATATCCGGATCTCAAGCTCACGATAGCCACCAAGCCGCGTTTCGCCAGGTTTTATGCCGGAATACCGGATGTGGAAGTACTCACATTGGATTCGGAAGGGTCTTTGAAGTCGCTTTTACGGCTGGCGGGGCAGGCAGCTGCTTCCGGAGTTACGGCAGTCGCTGATATCCATAATTCCTTGAGGAGCGGTATCGTCAGGTTCTGCCTGTCATTTCGGGGTGTCAGGTGTGCTGTTTTCAGAAAAAACAGGAGACGCAGGGCTTCGATAAAGGGTAAAGGTCTGAATATTACTCCGTTCAGGCATAATGTATTGAAATTCTGTGATGTTTTCGCCAGACTTGGCTATCCTGTGCCTGATCCGGTTCAGGAACGGCGGCATCTCCAGGTCCCTGAAGTTTTCGGCGGGAAGAGTGGCAGATGGATAGGATATGCACCCTTTGCCAGCAAACGGATGAAGATATATCCGGAAAACCTTAGCAGACAGCTTATAGACATGATGTCAGACAGTTTCGACAGGGTTTTCATATTTTCAGGTCCTGGCAGGGAACTTGATTTCGTAAAGGAAATGGAGTCTGTCCATGGCAATGTCACAGGAGTTTTCGGCAGGACTGACATCTGGGGAGAACTGGCGCTGATGTCAAATCTGGATGCTGTCGTCACGATGGATTCCTCTTCGATGCATCTGGCTTCTCTGGCAGGAGTCCCGCTTGTTTCCGTTTGGGGAGCCACGCATCCTGCAGCAGGTTTCATGGGGTATGGATATGACATAGGGAAAAACTGCATCCAGCTGGATCTGCCATGCCGTCCTTGTTCGATATACGGAGAGGGAAAGTGCAGATACGGAGACTACAGGTGTCTTTCCGGGATATCTCCCGAGTCGATCATGAAGAAGGTTGGAGAACTTATCGGGTAGAATTACATTTCAGGAAATAATCCGTCAGGTATCCGCATCCTGAGTATCATTTTGTCTTCATCGATCCCTTCGATGAGGTCATCATGAAGGGGAATTATGATTTCTTCATCTCCGGACTTGATTTCAAGACAAGGGTTGTTGGGTATGTCCAGAAACCCGCTGACTGTCCCTTTCGTATGTCCGCCGGCATCCTGGAGCGACCATCCTTCCAGAAACGAAAAATCGTTTTCCTCGTATTCACCGCTGACGTGCTCTTCATCGGCATATACGTCGGAACCTGCTATCTCATCGGCATCGGCCAGTGTTCTGATGCCCGTAAGACGGGCAATGGCCTTGTTGCTGCCCTTTCTGGTGAAGGATTCAAAATAAAAAGGAACCGGCAGTCCATCAAAATAGATGAACACCGGTTCCTCAATGTCAATGTCTTCGGGCAAGATGCCAGTGAAACTTATGATGACATCACCATCAGTGCCGTTCGATTTGAGCACTTTGGCGATTTTCAGCATCCTGTTCCCGACAGAGTGCATTATGCTTCGGCAGGGGTTTCGGCAGCGGCGTCTTCTGCTTCTGCAGCTGCTTCCTGGGCAGCTTTCTCTGCAGCGGCAGCTTCGGCTGCTGCTCTTGCGGCTTCCTCAGCTTCTGCTTTCTTCTTTGCGATAGCTTCGGCCCTTTCCTGGTTTACTTTTGCTTCAGCAGCTTCTGCATTCTTTACAGCCTCTGCTGCAGCTTTTGATATACCTTCGATCTTGGCGTTGATCTTGGCATCTTTCTGAGCCTTCCATGCCTCGAATTTCTGGTCAGCCTGCTCCTGAGTGAGTGCGCCCTTGGCGACACCGCCCTGCAGGTGCTTTCTGAGCAGAACACCTTCGTAAGAAAGGATACGGCGTACTACAAGAGTAGGCTGGGCACCGACGTTAAGCCATGCAAGAGCCCTGTCTGCCTTGAGAACGATCGTAGCAGGATTTGTGTTAGGGTTGTAAGTCCCGATTTCTTCAATGTAACGACCATCACGCGGTGAACGTGAATCAGCCACGACAATGTGGAAGAATGCGAAATTCTTCTTACCGTGGCGCTGAAGACGAATTTTAACAGCCATTGTAAATCTGTTTTATAAAGTTAATGAATATTACCTGTGCTTTCCTTCCCGAGGAAAAGCGTGCAAATGTAGTCAAATTTTCTGAATTTTCTTATCTTGTGCATAAAAATGACAGGTTTTACATAATTTTTGCTGTAATGGACGGCCTGTATTGTTTTTTTATGGATTTTATAAACTGCAGAGACGATGAAGAAAATTGTTTTATCGGTATTCTTTTTCATACCCATGATTTTTAATTCGTTCGCGCAGAGTGATCCTGACAGGATCGTAGGAATCTATCTGGCGACGTACGAAGGGGAGGAGAGCAAGGTTTCCATTTTCAAGGAAGAAGACGGAAGATACACGGCACAGGTGATATGGGTGAAAGACAAGTATGACAAGGACGGGAATCTGAAACTGGACGAGAAGAATCCTGACAAGTCAAAGAGAAACACTCCGTGCGATGAGATCGTCCTGATAGAGAAGATGAGCTATGACAGCAGGAAAGATTCCTGGACAGATGCGAAGATTTATGATCCGGTGAGAGGCATAAAGGCTAATGCAGACTGTTCGTTTGAACCTGACGGCCGGCTGAAAGTCCGCGGATCTCTGATGGGGATAGGGATGTCTGTTCTCTGGGAGAAACTTGAATAGGAATTTTTGGGGAGTGAAGATAAATTTTTATGAAAAAATATTTGTATGTTAGAAAAAATGTCTATCTTTGCATTCCCAAATCAAGCGGATGTGGCGAAATGGTAGACGCGCCACTTTGAGGGGGTGGTGGGAGTTTTCCTGTGCGAGTTCGAGTCTCGCCATCCGCACAAAAAAAAGGAAGCAATTCTGCTTCCTTTTTTTGTGTATCCATATCCCAGAATCACCCGAAAGTCCCAGGCCTTGGTCAGGCCTGCTTCTGGACAGGTCCGGAGGACGCCCTGAAGTCGATCACAGGGGATCTCAGGGCTTCCTTCAGTTCGTCATCGTAGCGCAGCCTGACTTTGATGCCGGCTTCCTGATAATAATATCTGACAGCTATTTCCTCTTCGATGAACGGTATGATTTCATCCTTTTTCAGACGGATGAATTCTTCCTTGTCCATCGATATGGCTTTCTGCAGGGCTTCCAGTTCTGATTTCATGCTATCTGCCAGCCCGTCTTCCTCCAGAGCTTTCTTCATCTGGTCGAACAGCGTTTCCCCGCTGCTGCGATAGTCGAACTCCTGGGTACTGGCGAATTCCACGAAGTCTTCGAAATCCTCGTCGGTAAAATGGAAACTGTCCAGTTCCGGAATGCTGTCATACTGCTTTGCATACTTTATGGCATATCTGTCGATGATTCCGTTCAGAACCAGAGAATACACGAGACGGCTGTAAGTAGGGGCCTCGAGCTTCACGTCCGGGGTGATTCCTCCACCATCGCGGACTGTGCGCCCGTGAGTGGTCTTGAACTCGTGAGTCAGCGAGTCAGGAATATGGCCGGCACTGCCGTCCTCATTCCTGTGGCTGTAGTCTATAGCCTGTACGCAACGTCCGCTTGGAGTATAGTACTTTGCCGTAGTCACTTTCAACTGTCCGTTGTAGACTATGGGCTTGACAGTCTGTACCAGGCCCTTGCCGAATGTCCTTTCACCCATAATGGTGCCCCTGTCATGATCCTGGATGGCTCCTGATACTATTTCGGAAGAAGATGCGGAACCTGAGTCCACCAGAACTATCAGAGGTATTTCAGTATCTACAGGTTCGGCTGTCGTCCTGTATTCCCTGACAGATTCCGGAGTGTTTCCTTTTGCCGTTACCACGAGTGTCCCTTTAGGCAGGAAGAGCGAGACGATTCCGATAGCTTCGTTCATCAGTCCTCCGCCGTTGCCTCTCAGATCAAGTACTAGCCTTTTCATACCCTGCTCCTTGAGCTTGAAATAGCCGGCCTTGACATCATTGGCCACGTTGTCCGTAAAGCCGGACTGTCTGATATAACCGGTAGTGTCATCTACCATTCCCACATATTCGACATCCGGTATATGTATCCTTTCGCGGACTATCGCTACTTCGGTAGTATCTCCGCTGATAGCTTTCAGTACTTTGAAATTCACCGTCGTACCGGGTTTTCCTTTCATTCGGTCGCTGCTTTCCGCCGTTTCCAGCCCTTTGGTAGCCACACCGTCTATGGCCAGGATTTCATCTCCGCATCTCAGCCCGTTTTTCCATGCAGGAGAGCCGTAGTACGGTTCGTTTATGATGACATTTCCGTCTTTCTCCTTGAAGATGATGGCACCGATACCTCCATAGGTCTTGGACAGCATCATCTGCAGATCCTCATTTTCCTCTTCAGGAATATATATGGTGTACGGATCCAGGTTTTCAAGCATGGCGTTGATTCCGACCCTCATGATTCTGTCCAGCGGGAGGCTGTCCACATACGACCTGTTGAGTTCTTTCAGTATCGAACTTTCTATTTCCGTCCATTGGCCCAGTTTGAAACTCTTGCTCTGTCCATACGTCGTCGCACCGGAAAATCCTGAAACGGCGGCTGCCAGAACTGCTGCCGCAATGATATTTTTTTTCTTCATAAATCGTACAATAACGTCAGTTCGATGAATTATTTTACCCAGTACCAGAGACTTCGTCGAACTGACGTTACGATTTCTCCGAAATCTCGTTCCTTTTACGTGTCATCCCTCTTAAATTGGGTGACTCAGTCACCCAATTACGTCTTTCTTCGAAAGACTGGCCCTGTCTTAACCCCCTGCACCCCCTATTAGGGGGATTTTCTTAGGCCTCTCGTATGGGAGAACTTGTCTACGGATTCGTTTCCCGAATCCTCAACAGAGGTAGTTCTCTGAAATTCACTGCGTACTTTTCATAGAACTCACGATACAATATATATTTATTGGCCGGGGTCCGGCCAATGCAATAATCATACAAAGATATTAAATTTAACGTAACGATTTGGAATATTGAAAATGATTTTTATAACTTTGCGGCTGATTTAGACGAAAATAATGCAGTTATGAAAATGGTTTTTGCAACGGGCAATAGCGGAAAACTGCGTGAGGCATCAGAGATTTTAGGTGGGGGATTTGAGCTCGTTACCCCTGCACAGATGGGAATCCATGAGGAAATTCCCGAGACAGGTACGACCCTGAGGGCCAATTCGCAGCAGAAAGCTGACTACATCTGGGAACATTGTCACACTGACTGTTTTGCTGATGATACCGGTCTGGAAGTCGATTCACTAGGAGGCGCTCCAGGAGTGCATACAGCCAGATATGCCGGAGAAGAGAAAAGTTTCGACAAGAATATGGACAAGTTGCTTGACGAACTTTCCAGAAAGGAGATGGAGGCTTCCATGATGAAGTCCATGGGCATCGCACCTAAAAAGAATCTTCGGAAAGCTCGTTTCAAAAGCGTGGTCACACTCATCATTGACGGTCAGAGACATTTTTTCAACGGTATACTTGAAGGCAGCATAGCCAGGACGAAGTCCGGCAAGGGCGGGTTCGGATACGATCCTGTATTCATCGCGGACGATTATCCTGCAGTCACTCTGGCGGAAATTACCGAAGAACAGAAGAATTCCATATCCCACAGGGGAAAGGCTCTCCGTGCCATGGCAGAATTTCTCAAAGGTGTTTCCGCACCAGTAAAAGCCTGAGCCTGAATTTTCCCTGGACATGCTGAACAGTTCGGAATTCATCTTGCTGCATACGACGAGATTCGGAGAAAAGTCCATGGTCCTCCATACCCTGTCGAAAGAGTACGGGAGGAAAGGGCTTTTCGTCAGGAATATATCCCACAGGTCAGTGTCATCGATGTTTTTCCCTCTGGCCGTGATCGAGGCCGACATCATGGAGACTTCCAAGTCCAGGCTTTTCACTGCCAGAAATCTGGCCTTGAGTCATCCTCTTTCCGGAATCAGGAACAACATCCGCAAAAGCGCAATATCCATGTTCATCAGTGAAGTCCTGTATCGTGTGATACGTGAAGGGTTTGCTGACCGGGCATTGTACGAAATGTGTGAAAAGGATATTCTGCTCCTGGATGCGCTGGAAGACGATTTCAGCAATTTTCATTTGTATTTCCTGCTGGATTTCATCATTGCTCTGGGCTTCAGCCCGGAGCCGCAGGATCTGGAACCGTTCATGGGCGGACATTCGGCTCTTGTTTCGGAATTCATCGGAAAACCTTTTTCAGAAGCCATGCTGATACCGATGTCAGGAGAATTGCGCAACGACATGGCGGAAAGGCTTCTGAAATACATAGAGTTTCATACGGAATCCGCTGTCAACGTGAATTCACTGAAAGTCCTGCACGAACTGTTCCGCTGACTTGCAGTCAGATCCGTGCAATCCTATTCTTCAGCCCAGATGTAGACCTTGTCTGAACGTCTGAGCTTTTCCGTCTGACCGCCGAGATCTACAGGAATCGAGCAGAATACCCCTTTCCCTGCTTCCTGAACAGATTTCAGGTCTACCCGGATTTCTCCGACAGTCAGTTCCACTACTCCCGTAGTCGGTCCGATGATCAGTATCCTGTCGTTTTTCTTCAGGGCGGCTGATTCTATCAGGATTTCGGCAACACCGAGTTTCGCGAACCAGTTGGTGACTTTCCCGCAGTAAACTTTTTTTCGGGTAGCCTTGCTCCCGTATACTTCGCTCCATTCTCCAAGCCTGGCTCCCTGGTAGTAGCCGTCCCAGAATCCTCTGTTGAAGACTTCCGCCAGCTCTTTCTTGAGTTCCGCAGCCAGTTGGGGAGTGTAACTTCCGTCACAGACGGCATCTGCGGCCCTGCGGTAGCATGAGGCCGTGCGTTTTACATATTCGGCAGATCGGGCGCGGCCTTCGATTTTGAATACGGTGACACCGGCATCTATGATTTTGTCCATGAATTCTATGGTGCACAGGTCTTTGGGGGACATGATGTATTTGTTGTCAACCACGAGCCGGTTTCCTGTTTCCAGATCCGTCACTTCATAGCCGCGTCTGCATATCTGATAGCATGATCCTCTGTTCGCGGATGCACCGTATTCGTGAAGGCTCAGATAGCACTTTCCCGAGATGGCCATGCACAAGGCTCCATGGGCAAACATTTCTATTCCTACGCGGTGTCCGGACGGTCCCTTGATGTCTTCAGAGTCTATGATGGATTTTATTTCCTTAACCTGGTGCAGATTCAGTTCTCTGGCGAGAACTATTACATCCGCATATCCGGCGTAGAAGCGGAGGGCTTCGACATTCGATATGCTGAGCTGGGTCGAAATATGCACTTCGAGCCCGATGGATCTTGCATGGATGATGGCGGCCATGTCAGAGGCTATGACGGCTGACACCCCTGCTTTCCTGGCTGCATCGAGGGTCTTTCTCATGTCCTCCAGATCTTCCTGATACAGTACGATGTTCAGTGTCAGATAAGACCGGACACCGTGTTCCCTGCATATCCTGCATATCTCCGGGAGATCTTCCATCCTGAAATTGTTCGCAGAGTGGGATCTCATGTTCAGTTTTTCCACTCCGAAATATACCGAATCGGCACCTCCCTGAATGGCTGCCTGCAGACATTCGAAATTTCCCGCAGGGGCCATTATCTCCAAATCTTTCCTGTCCATATCATTTGTTCCTGTCGAGAAGTCTGTCGGCGTATCGGTGGAGCATTTCGTAACGGACTTTCGTAAGTCCGATCATGCCTGCATAATTCATGGCCTGGGCGTGCAGCTTGATGATTTCATACTTGACATCTTCATCTATACCCAGAGCTTCGTATATTTCCTTGACCTTGTCTATCTTGGCTGATTTGTCTGCTTCATTTTCCGCTTTCATCTCCATCGTCCTGAGAAGGGCCGCCTTGCCGAATTTCGGGTCAATGGCTCCGGAGTTTTCCAGTTCCTCGCCTTTTTCGATGGCCCTGGTCAGCAGCCAGGTCTTCTTGTTGTTTATGATGTCACCTCCTATCTTTTTCCCGAAAACGGCGGAGTCTCCATATGTATCCAGATAGTCGTCGGTGATCTGGAAGGCAAGTCCGAGGTCGTAGCCGAATTTATACAGAAGGTCGCAGCTTCTCCGGTCGGCTCCTGCGATGAGAGCTCCAAGTTTGGCCGAGCATGCAATGAGCACAGCTGTCTTGAGCCCTATCATTTTCATGTAGGATTCCATGGATACTGTCTTTTCGTTTTCGAAATCCATGTCGTACTGCTGCCCTTCGCATACCTGGGCGGCGGTCGTGGTGAAAAGGTCCATCACCTGCGGCAGGACTTCCACAGGGGCCATGGCTATCCTGCGGTAGCTGTCTATCGACATGACATCGCCGGAGATGATGGCAGTATTGTTGTCCCATTTCCGGCAGACGGTAGGGACTCCGCGCCGCATGTCGGAATTGTCCATGATGTCATCGTGAATCAGAGTGAAACTGTGGAACACTTCCAGAGCCGCAGCCGGTTCCAGTATCCTTTCATCGAAACTGTCCTTGAAAAGGGAATAGGCTATCAGGCACAGACGCGGACGTACCCGCTTCCCTCCTATACCTATCATGTACCGCAGCGGATCATACAGTCCGGCAGGTTCATCGCTGAAGCTGATGTTTTCAAACAGACTTTTCAGCGTATCTTCAATCTGGTTCTCGTTGATCATGGCTAAAACATTTATTTCGTCCGGTTTTATGGCAAATATACGCAGAAGCCGAATGCAATGCAAGCGAACTTGTTCGAATTACATTGCTGAGGCGTGAACAGTATATGTGGCGCGATAGCGGCAAATATACGCAGAAGCCGAATGCAATGCAAGCGAACTTGTTTAATTTCCATTCCCGAAGTGCTACAGTATATGTGGTGAAGCCGAATATAATAAAAATACATTATCTTTGTAAGGATTTGACTATACGGAATGAACTCGGAAAATACTGCTACAGTAGTGAAACATACGGGAAGCCATTACATGCTTTCCAGGCTTCCGGAATGGAATCTTTTTCCTGCAGTGCTCAGGGGTAGGATCCGGCTGAAAGGCAGCACGGCCACAAATCCTGTGGCGGTAGGGGATGTCGTAGTCTACGAATCCGATAACGGCCTGCCTACGCTTGAGAATCCTGCCGTTATCAAATCAGTGCAGGAGAGAAGGAATTATGTCATCAGGAAATCGGCGAACCTGTCCCGCCAGGCTCATATCATAGCCGCCAATATCGATCAGGCTTTCATAGTGGTGACTCTGGATTTTCCGGAGGTGAAGTTGCCGTTTCTGGACAGGATACTGGTGACATGCGAAGTATACAATGTGCATCCGGTCATCGTGCTGAACAAGACAGACCTTTTCCGTGAAGCATATTCAGAGCAGCTGGAGGCATTCCACAGAATATATGAAGGCGCAGGTTACAGGGTGATGGAGGTTTCCGCCCTGAAAGGAGAAGGCGTGGATGCCCTGAGGGAGAGCTGCAGGGACAGGATTTCCCTTTTTTCCGGTGTCTCGGGCGTGGGCAAATCATCTCTGATCAAGGCGATGGATCCCGGACTTGAACTGAAAATCGGGGAAATTTCCGAGGCCCATCTGCAGGGACGGCATACTACTACGTTCTATGAGATGTATCCCCTTTCTTCAGGCGGTTTCATCATCGATACTCCGGGTATCAGAGGATTCGGGCTGGTCGATATAGAACCGGAGGAGATAGCCCTGTATTTCCCGGAAATGTTGAAGGCATCGGAAGGATGCCGGTTCACCCCGTGCACGCATACGCATGAACCCGGATGTGCGGTGAAGGCTGCCGTGGAGGAGGGAACAGTGAGCTACGAAAGGTATTCTTCGTATCTGGGCATGCTGGAAGAGGGTAGAAAATACAGATAATGGGAGTCAACAGAAACATACTGAATCTGGCAGTGCCAAGTATCCTGGCCAACATCACGGTACCGTTGGTCGGCATGGTGGATATTGCCGTGGCAGGGCATCTGGACGCTTCTTCCGTGGCGTCCGTAGCTACATTGATAGGCGGTATCGCTATCGGTACCATGCTTTTCGATCTGCTGTACTGGAATTTCGGTTTCCTTAGAGTCGGTACCGGAGGCCTGACGGCACAGGCTTTCGGAAAGGGGGACATGAGGGAGGCTGCGGATATTTTTACCAGAGCTGCGGGAATCGCATTGGGCTGCGCCCTGCTTCTTCTTGCTGTCCAGTGGCTTTTCCTGAAGCTGGCATTCATGGTAGTGGACTGTTCGCCGGAAGTTGAGGCTCTCGCTTCCCGATATTTTTTCATCAGGATATGGGCGTCTCCGGCGACATTGAGCCTTATGGCTTTCAAGGGCTGGTTCATTGGGATGCAGGACAGTATTTCGCCTATGGTTACGGATCTTGTCGTGAACGGCATGAATGTATTGGCCAGCGTGCTGCTGGCCTTCGGGTTTTCGGCAGGCCGGTTTTCGTGGGAAGGAATGGGGTTTTCAGGGATTGCGGCAGGCACTGTGATAGCGCAGTATACGGGACTGCTTTGCGCCGTGATTATACTTGCCGTGAAATACGGGAAGAAGGTATTTGCCGCCTACAGGCCGGACGATGCGGTATCTGCGTTTAACGGTGACCGTATGCGGCGTTTCTTTACCGTGAATTCGGATCTCTTCGTCAGATCTCTGTGCTTTATCGGCATTTATATCGGATTTACCACGTTTTCGGCACATTACGGGGACTTGCTCCTCGCTTCGAGTACCATACTGATGAAGATCATGATGCTGTTCTCGTATTTTACCGACGGGTTTGCCTATGCAGGTGAGGCTCTGACCGGAAGGTACATCGGGGCAGGTGACAGGGCCATGCTGAAACGGACTGTCAGATTTGTGTTCGTGTGGAGCATGAGCATCGGTCTGGTCTTCATGTTCATATACGCTTTCGCAGGGCTGCCGATACTGAAAGTGATGACTACGGATTACGAGGTCGTGGATGTGTCTCTGAAATATATGCCGTGGATGGTCCTGATGCCTCTGGCCGGCTGTGCCGCCTTTGCCTGGGACGGCATCTTTATAGGAGCTACGGCATCGAAACCTATCCGCAATACGATGATCCTCGCTGCTGCTGCGTTTTTCCTGGTATATCTGGCCGGTACTGGCCTGCTGGGAATTCTGTCTCCTGACGGACTCTCTCCTGTGCTTGCCGTCCATATTCTGCTGGCGGCCTATCTGATCCATCTCGTGGTCAGGACAGTGTATCTGTCGTCCCGTTACCGGAAAGATGTCCTGACAGCTCCGTTCAGGGAAGCTGATGTTTGAAACACGAATTAAACTTCAAGATATGGAAAGAACTTTGGTGATTCTGAAACCTGGAACTCTTCAGAGAGGTCTGGTCGGAGAGGTCATCTCTCGTTTTGAAAAAAGAGGCCTTAAACTTGTGGCCATGAAAATGAAACAGCTGACTCCTGAAATTCTGGATGAACATTATGCGCATTTGAAGGACAGGCCGTTTTTCCCATGGCTGAAGGCCGGAATGATGGCGGCACCGGTGATTCTGTGTTGCTGGGAAGGTTTCGATGCGATCAGGACGGTCCGCGAGATGGCCGGTGCCACGAATGCTCGCAAGGCTGCTCCGGGAACGATCCGCGGTGACTACGGAATGAGTTCCCAGGAGAATATCGTACATACGTCGGATTCTCCTGAGAACGCTGCCATTGAACTGGCCCGCTTCTTTTCGGCTGAAGACTACTGTGAGTATCCTTCTCCTCTGAATCAGTATCTTTACGCTCCGGACGAGAAGTGATTCCTATTTTTCGTATCTGTCGAGCGCGTCTTTCATGAGTTCTCTTCCCAGTTCGCAGATTTCTTCTGCCCTGGCGTAGTCCGATATGGCTCCGAATGCATCGAAAGGCATGTTGACCAGGATATCCGGAGGGCAGAGCGATGTCATGAGCTTTGTATTCCAGTGGTTCATCAGGTCGAAAGTCCTTGACAGTATGGTGAAATAGTTGGCGTCCGGATCGAGAGTTTTCTGCGGCTTGTCATCTTTCGGAGCGAGACGTTCCTGTATGAGTTTATGTCCCTGCATACATGCCAGTTTCAGCTTTTCGCGCAGGGACAGATTTTCATTGTGTATCACCGAGTCTATGACGGCCTTGTTCTCGGCACGTCTGGCCATTCCTGCCTTTTCTCTGGCATCTGCCGCTTCAGCTTCATCTACCAGCATCTGCCGGATAGCGTCCACGTCTACATCATTGACATTGAATGCGACGAGAATGTCATGCCCGGAACGTTCCACACGGTTCAGAGGCATCGTATTCGCTATGCCTCCGTCGATAAGCGTACGCATCCCGATTTTTACAGGCCTGAAAAGCGACGGAATGGATATAGAGGATCTGATGGCCTGGAACAGGTCTCCCTTGTCGAAGATGACTTCTTCTCCTGTGAAAAGGTCTGTGGCTATGGCTTTGAACGGGACGGACAGATCCTTGATGTCGATATCGGGAACGATCTCCTGCAGAGCTTCGATGACTTTGTCTCCTTTTACCAGATGATTCCTGCTGATGGAAATATCCATGAGACTGAATACTTTCCATCCGTTGAGCGAGAAGAGGAAGTCCTTTACTTCAGGCAGTTTGCCTGCGGCATACATGCCTCCGATCAGCGAGCCGATGGACGTCCCTGCGATGGATGTGATCTTGTAGCCTCTGGCTTCGAGTTCTTCGATAGCCCCAATGTAAGCGAAGCCTCTCGGACCTCCGCTTGACAGAACCAGTGCGACATCTTTCATAATGACAGAGATTTATTCTGAGTAAATATACACAGAATATCTGTCAGTTCAGTACTGCGCAGTTGAAATATTCGTCAAACAGTCTTTTCGCCCGTTCCAGCTGCTCTTTGGTATTCAGCGGCGTGTCTTTCAGCCGGTAGTCCCATCCAAGGACTTCGTATTTGTTCTTCCCGAGAGTGTGGTAGGGCAGTATTTCCACGCGCTGTATCATCCTGTATCTGCCATTCCCGAAATGTTCGCCCAATGCACGGATGTCTTCTTCCGCATCGCTGATTCCCGGTACCAGTACATATCTCAGCCAGAATGGTCTGTCATGCTCTTCCAGCCACGCTGCAGTCCTGAGTGTCTGCGTGTTTTCCCTGCCTGTCAGGCTAAGATGCCTTGCCTGATTGAACTGCTTGACATCCAGCAGAGTGAGATCTGCCATGCCGAAGAGTTTCTCTACATGCCTGTTCCAGATACCGCCGTTGGTGTCGATGCAGACGTTTATTCCGTTGGACTGCAGTTCCCTTACCAGCGGGACCAGAGCTTCCGCCTGCACGGTAGGCTCTCCTCCGGAAAATGTCACTCCTCCCTTTTTCCCGAAAAACGGCTTCTGATTCAATGCCATTTTCAGTATTGCCTCCGGCAATGTCGGTGTGCCTCCCTCGAAGGAAATGGTGTCCGGGTTCGCGCAATACAGGCACTTGAACGGGCAGCCCTGTAAAAAAACGACGAGCCGGAGTCCCGGCCCATCGTAAGTTCCCATACTTTCGTATGAATGTACTTTCAATTCCATGGATTAAAACTTTTCGTGGAATGTTCTCGCAATGACTTCCAGCTGATGCTCGCGGCTCAGTTTGATGAAGTTCACGGCGTATCCGGAAACCCTTATGGTGAGCTGAGGGTATTTTTCAGGATGCTCCATGGCATCTTCCAGCATTTCCCTGTTCAGGACGTTCACGTTCAGATGATGTGCGCCTTTGGTGAAGTATCCGTCCATCATGGTCACCAGATTCTCTACCTTTTCCTGATCTGTCGGACCAAGTGATTTCGGTACGATAGAGAATGTGTTGCTGATTCCGTCCATCGCGTCATGGTAGTCGAGTTTGGCTACGGAACTGAGTGAGGCGATGGCGCCGTGGCTGTCACGGCCATGCATAGGGTTTGCTCCCGGGGCGAATGCCACGCCTTTGAGACGTCCGTCAGGCGTAGCTCCTGTCTTCTTCCCGTACATCACGTTGGATGTGATGGTCAGGATTGAAAGCGTAGGCTCGGCGTTCTTGTATATTGGAAGCTTGCAGAGTTCTCCGTTGAAATAGTGGATGAGTTCCTTTGCGATATTGTCCACACGGTCGTCATCGTTGCCGAAGCACGGGTATTCGCCTTCGATCTTGAAGCTGTCGGTGAGACCTTCCTCATTGCGGTGAGCTGTCACCTTGGCGAACTTTATGGCTGAAAGGGAGTCGGCTGCGATGGACATTCCTGCTACTCCATACGCGAGATTGATGGAAGGGTTCGTATCGATGAATGCCATCTGGGATCTCTCGTAGTCATATTTGTCATGCATGTAGTGAATGATGTTCATCGCTTCGTTGTAGACCCTGGCTACTTCATGGAGGACTTTCTTGTAGTTCGCGAGAACTTCATCATAGTCCAGCACATCGCTCTTGAGCGGCTCGATGCCCTCGACCATGAGTGTGCCGGTATTTTCGCAGCGGCCTCCGTTTATGGCCAGCAGAAGGGCCTTCGCGAGATTTGCACGTGCTCCGAAGAACTGGATGGCCTTTCCTACGGCCTGGTAGGATACGCAGCAGGCGATTCCGTAGTCATCACATTTGCGTGTGTCACGCATGAGGTTGTCGTTCTCGTACTGTACCGAACTGGTGTCTATGGAAACTTTCGCACAGAAATCCTTGAAGCCTTCCGGCAGTTCCGGACTCCAGAGTACTGTCATGTTAGGTTCCGGAGCAGGTCCGAGATTGTACAGAGTCTGGAGGAAACGGAATGATGTCTTGGTGACCTTTATCTTGCCGTCGTTGAAACGTCCTCCGATGGATTCCGTGATCCAGGTAGGGTCTCCGGCGAAAATATCATTGTATGCCTGCATCCTGAGATGGCGTACCATTCTGAGTTTCAGGACGAACTGGTCGATGAGCTCCTGTGCGTGGCATTCATCGATGATGCCGTGGTTCAGATCGTATTCGATGTAGATATCCAGGAATGAGGATACGCTTCCGAGAGACATGGCGGCTCCGTCCTGTTCCTTGACAGCTGCGAGATATGCCATATATACCCACTGTACGGCTTCATGGGCGTTGTATGCAGGTCTGCCGAGGTCAAGACCGTAATATTCTCCGAGAACCTTGATTTCATTCAGAGCCTTGATCTGTTCGGCGACTTCTTCGCGAAGTCTGATCCTGTCCTCGGTCATCGGACCGGTCAGATGCTTCAGATCTTCTTTCTTCGATTCGATGATCCTGTCCGCACCGTAAAGGGCCAGTCTCCTGTAGTCACCTATGATTCGTCCGCGGGAATAATTGTCAGGAAGTCCGGTCAGGAAGCCCAGAGACCTGAATTTCAATATTTCTTCGGTATATACATCGAAAACACCGTCATTGTGGCTTTTGCGGTAATGTGTGAATATCTCTTTCACTTTCGGATCGAGTTCTACGCCGTTCTGGTTGCAGGCTCTTTCCACCACTCTCCAGCCTCCGAACGGTTTGATAGCCCTTTTCAGCAGTTCATCTGTCTGAAGACCGACTATCAGTTCGTTTTCCTGGTCGATATATCCGGCCTTGTGAGAAGTGATAGTGGAGATGGTTTTTGCATCGATCGAGCGGACACCGTTGTTTTTCCTTTCTTCTTCCATAGCTTCCAGGCATTTGTCCCAGAGCTTTTTAGTCCTTTCTGTAGGTCCGCAGAGGAAAGAGGCGTCGCCGGTATACGGAGTGATATTCCTGTAGACAAAGTCTGATACATCGATTTTCCGGCTCCATGCGCCATCAATGAATTTTTCGTTCAATTCCATAAAATCTTAAAGTTAACGTCAAACCGACGGATTTATTAATGATTCATGATTCAGGTCGCAAATATAGTGCTTATTTGTAATTATTCAAATCTATATACGGCGATTCGGGAAAAATCCTGCCGGCGGTCCGATTGGAAATGAAAACACTTTTCTTATTTTTGTATTTTTATGTAAAAATGTCCAGACGATGAAAAAATTCAGAAAACTCGTGGCTATCGAGCCGGTAGGGCTGATTCCGGCAGTAGAGTCAGAAGTCAGGGGCATGGCCATGGAATCAGTGTTCCATGAAGATATTCCCGCTGATGACATGGCTGTAGCTTCACGTATCGGAGATGCTGATGCCGTGCTTCTCAGCTATACTTCGAGAATCACTGCGGATGCTCTGTCCCGGTGCCCGAATGTGAAATACATAGGAATGTGCTGTTCTCTTTATTCTCCGGAAAGCGCGAATGTGGATATCAGGTATGCCGGGTCCAGGGGTATCACAGTGACGGGTATCCGAGACTACGGTGATGAAGGAGTGGTGGAATATGCAGTGAGCGAACTGGTCCGCTGCCTGCATGGTTTCGGGCAGGAACCATGGTATGGAGCACCGAGGGAAATCACCGGTCTCAGGACAGGCTTTCTCGGACTGGGAAAGTCCGGAGGAATGATAGCTGATGCCATGAAGTTTTTCGGAGCCGATGTCAGCTATTTCGCCCGTTCTGAAAAGGAAGAAGCGAGACGGAAGGGATATGTGTTCATGCCGCTGGCCGGACTTCTGGAATCAAGCGATGTGGTATTCTGCTGTCTTAACAAGAATACGGTCCTGATGCATTCAGCCGAATTCGAAAGATTCGGGAACCATAAGATACTGTTCAATACCGGGCTTTCTCCTGCATGGGACGAAGAGCCGTTTCTCGAATGGATCGGGAAAGACAACCTCTGCTTTTGCGATACGGTCATGGCACTCGGAGGCGAACATCTGCTTTCACTTCCGAATGTCCGTTGCATGAAGGTTTCTTCAGGGCGTACCGAGCAGTCATTCGTAAGGCTGAGCGAGAAAGTCCTGGCGAATATCGCCGGCTTTCTGGAGAATGACTGACCGTGATGAACAGGACAGCTGATTACGAATTCACCGTGATTGTCCCCTTATATAATGAGGTGGACAACATCCCTGAACTGGAACGGCGGCTTTCTGCATATATTCCATGCTGTCGGTATCGTGCATGCGTGCTTTTCGTGGATGACGGATCTTCTGACGGTAGTCTGGATGCTCTGCGGGAAATATGTGGACGCCACCGTGATTTCTTTTATGTGTCCTTAGGCGCGAACTGCGGACTGAGTTCCGCACTGAAGGCCGGTTTCGACTGTGCATGTTCTGAATATATCGGCTATATCGATGCAGATCTTCAGACTGATCCTGAAGATTTTGAAATACTTCTGCCGTATCTGGAAGACTACGATATGGTCACCGGTTTCAGGACCAGACGGTGTGACAGTCTTTTCCGGAAATTCCAGTCCGGGATCGCAAATTCATTCCGTCGCATGATGACCGGAGATGGGGCTTCCGATACCGGCTGCCCACTTAAAGTATTCAGGGCGGAAACGGTCAGGAAATTTCCTGTGTTCAAGGGAATGCATCGTTTCTTCCCTGCACTTGTCATGCTTCAGGACGGTGCGAGATACAAGGAAGTGCCTGTAAACCATCATGGAAGAGCAGCCGGAAAGTCCAAGTCTTCTATGTGGACCAGGATGAAATCGTCTCTGGCGGACTGTTTCGCGTACAGGTGGATGAGGTCCCGCCAAATCAGATATACCGTGACGGAATCCGATATGGAATCCTGATGCAGGCGGACATGATTCATCAGTCAGTCATATATGGAATCGGTTTCCTGGCACAGATATTCTTTTCTGCCAGGACATTGGTCCAGTGGATCAGATCGGAGCAGTCCGGTGCGGTGGTCTCTCCGGTTTCTTACTGGCTGTTGAGTGTGGCAGGTTCCTGGCTTTTTTTCGTTTACGGCTGGCTTCGCGATGATTTTGCCATTATATTCGGGCAGTTCGTTTCATATTATGTCTATCTGTGGAATCTCGGTTGGAAAGGGATATGGAGGAATATCCCGGTGCCGTTGAAGGCGGTACTGGTCATTACTCCTGTCGTGGCTTCGGCTATCGTCCTCGTCGGAGATCCTTCAAATGCAGTGCGCTTTTTCTTGAACGAAGACATTCCTCTCCGGCTTCTGGTCTTCGGCTCAGCCGGTCAGATCCTGTTTTCCTTACGTTTCGTTTATCAGTGGATATGTTCCGTCCGCAGGAACGAGTCGGTCCTACCTGCCGGTTTCTGGATCATAAGTCTGACAGGTTCCGCTGCCATAGTGGTCTACGGCATTTTAAGGCTGGATCCCGTGCTCATAGCCGGTCAGGTTTTCGGACTTGCGGCTTATTCCAGGAATCTGATGATAGCTGTCCGTTCAAACCGTTTTGAAAAACCCGAATCAGATGAAAATTGATCCAAGACCTCATCCTCTTTTTGCAGCTTTTCTGCTGCTGGCTCTCAGTCTTGTTCCGCTGATGGCGTTGAGGGATGTTACGCCTGCAAATGAACTGAGATATCTGAGCATAGCGGACGAGGCTCTTGCAGAAGGCCGTATTTTCACCTTCTCGAATCATGGGGAACCGTATTCGGATAAGCCGCCTCTCTATCTGTGGCTCGTGATGCTTTCGCGTCTTATTTCCGGCGGCCATGACATATTCGTACTCAGCCTGATGTCATTCATTCCGGCACTTGTGACCATCGGCGTGATGGACCGATGGCTGGTGCTTGTGGCAGGACAGACGACTATCAGATTCACATGGCTTGACAGGTTTGCCGCTGCGATGATGCTCGGGACTTCCGCCATGTTTGCAGGGACTTCCGTCATATTGCGGATGGACATGCTGATGACCATGTTCATAGTCCTGTCATTGTTCGTTTTTTACAAACAGTACAGACATATCGGAAATCCGGTATTGAACGGAGTCCTTCTGCCTGTCTGTATTTTTCTGGCCTTGTTCACCAAAGGCCCTGTAGGGCTGCTGGTACCTGTGACGAGCATATTTTTCTTTCTCATGTTTTCCGGGAAACTGCGTGATACAGGCAAATACCTGGGATTCAGGACATGGGGGATAATAGCCGTGCTGTGTGCATTCTGGTTTTCCGGAGTGTGGCTGGAAGGCGGAAAAGAGTACCTTTCGGACTTGCTTTTCCATCAGACATTAGGCAGGGCAGTGGATGCATTCCACCATAAGGAGCCGTTCTGGTATTATTTTGCGGCAGTATGGTATGTGGCGGCACCATACTCCCTTCTTATGATTTATACCGTGATTTTCCGTTCCGGAAGACATGTCTATGTCACGGATGCGGGACGCCTTTTCCTGGTCGTTTTCATTTCCACATTTGTGATGCTGTCGCTTTTCAGCTCCAAGCTTTCCGTATATATGCTTCCTGCAGTACCATTTCTGGTTTACTATACCGTATTGACAGTAAAGGATATGCATGATGACAGCATGATACGGATACTTGTAGGCCTGCCTTCCGCGCTTATTCTGCTGGCTGCACTGGCGGTCTGCACTTTCAGCCTGTACGATGGCTCCATTCCGAATGGCATTCTGCCTGCATACATATGCGAGCTGGCCGGCACTCCTTTCGCTTATATGGCCTCGGTTGTCCTCATGGCAGGGGCTGCTATGACTTTTTACGCACTTTCCGGACACAGACCCTGGACACTGGCCGTCTCTTCCACGGCCGTTTCCATTCTGCTTGCCATCATTCTTCTGACACCGCTTGTACCGCGTCTCAACGACTATATCGGGTACAGAAATATGGCGGCACTGGCCATGGAACTGAAGAAATGCGGCGGAGTTTCCGGCTATACATCCTGCGGCCTGACGATGGGTGAGAATATGGATGCCTTTCTGGGAGAGAGCGTCAAGGCGTACAGCATCCTTGATGATTTCTGTCATGCAGACATTTCCGATACGGTCCTTATGGTCAGGACGTCCTGCATATCAGAATGCCCCCTGGTAGCGGAAAAGCTGTCCGGACTGCACGGCGTGGAGAAAGGGGACTTCACCATATTCATCGTTCCGGCTTCCCGATAGAGGAAGATGTACGGGAGATACGCCGGAAACCCGGAAGAGGATGACACTTCGCCTCTTTTCATGACCCGTAATCGGTCACAAGGACCAGAGTCATCCCCAGTGCCGGTTTGTCCGGGCGTCATCAGAGTCCGCACTGCATAGGTGCCGGATCTTCGAAGACTATTTTGTTTGCCACAACTTCATACAACTGTTTTTCCGTTCCGTCACTTCCGGTGAATTTGGAAGTGCGTACCCTGCCGCTTACATAGAGGGGCATTCCCTTCACTATCTTCGTCAGGTCAGGCATGCCTCTTCCGCTCCATGCCACGATATTATGCCATGTAGTTTCTATGACGGCATCCCCTTCCCTGCCTTTGTACATGAAATTCGTCGCCATGGAGAATCTGGCCACTTTGTTTTCCCCTACTTCGGAAATGCGGACATTCCCTACATTTCCTTTCAACTCGATCTTGTTCAACTGTTCCATACGTATTACTCTTTTGAATGAAAACCTGTATGTCGTGCGCACGTTGACAGGACAGGGGCAAAGTAAGGCAATATATAAATGGAAAAGAATATCCTCCTGTCGGCTTTTTCTTTTTTTATACTGTTTTTTTTCTTTTTTTATATTTTGCCCGTGTTTCATGCCTTGCATGTGCGGAAGTCGCCAATGTCCGGAAAAAGAAAAATTTCTTTAATAAAAAGAAAAACGATGTTCCGACTGTTTGACAGGAAAAAATTAAGTCCAATATTTGGGAAAAAGATGGATTTATGCGTAAAGAACAGTCGGGAAAGAGTCTTGAGGAACAGAACAGGCTGACGGTCGCCGTATGCCTGGAATGCGGCGATGAGATCAGATATGGCCGTTCCGACAAGAAATTCTGCTGTGATGCCTGCAAGAACAGATATCACAACAGGCAGGCCCACGACAGCCGCCAGTTCAGGCAGATGGTGCATTCCATTCTGGACAGGAATTATCTTATTCTGGACTCTCTTCGCAGGACTACATTGAAAAACATCCCTTTATCAGATCTTGTAAAAATGGGATTCAGGAAAGAATTTTTCACATCTTACAGGAAAAGTTCGAGGTGTGAAATCTTCATGTGCTATGATATCCGGTACTTTGTGAGCGGTGACAGCGTCACAACCATATTCAGAGTCCAGGCTATGGACATGGAAGAGGCGCTGCCATAGCTGTCATGGCGGATACGAAAAGACAGATTTCGGAGAAAACTTATTATCTTTGCAGCCGTCAAACCAAAATACATTAGAATAATGAAATTTTTCACGGCAGTGGCAGCGGCATCGCTTGCATTCATAACATCTTGTAATATGGAAAATCCTTTATTGACGGAGTCTTCAAATCCTTACGGAGCTCCGGCATTCGACAAAATCAGGAATGAACATTATGTTCCGGCATTCAAGGCCGGAATAGAGGAAGCGAAAGCGGAGATAGATTCCATAACGGCAAATCCGGAGGAACCTGATTTCCGGAATACTATCGAAGCCCTGGAGTATAGCGGACGTACCCTGAACAGGGTTTCCGGCATATTCTATAATCTGATGGAAGCTGATACTGATGACGAGATGCAGGCCATCGCAGAAGAAATAGCTCCCATGATGACGGAATATTCCATGTATATATCCTTGAACAAACCTCTTTTCGAAAGGGTGAAGGCCGTGTACATGAAGAAGGATTCCCTGGATCTGGATCAGGACCAGAAGAAGTTGTTGGAAGATACCTATGAGTCCTTTGCGAGGAACGGTGCAAACCTTTCCGATGCCGACAAGGAGACTTACAGCAAGTATGCCGAAGAACTTTCCCTGGCTACCCTACAGTTCAGCAAGAACGTCCTGGCTTCCACCAATGCCTATACACTTCATATAACGGACAGTACGGATCTGGCAGGTCTTCCCCAGTATGTGGTGGATATGGCCGCCATGTATGCAAAGGAAAAAGGTCTTGACGGCTGGGTGGTCACTCTCGATTATCCGAGCTTCGGCCCGTTCATGAAGTACAGCGAGAACAGGGAACTCAGAAAAGATGTCTACATGGCATATCTGACACGTTCTGTCGGAGGCGAGTTCGACAATACGGAAATCGTGAAAAAGATCGTGGACCTGAGGATAAAGATGTCCAAGCTTCTTGGCTATGAGACTTATGCTGATTATGCTCTGGAGAACAAGATGGCCAAGGATCCGGAGACGGTAAATGCTTTCCTGAAAGAGCTTCTTGAACCTACCATGCCGTTTGCAAAACAGGAAATAGCCGATATTCTGGAATTTGCCAAGGAGAACGGCTATGAAGACAGCGAACTCAAGTCATGGGATTTCTCTTACTGGTCCGAAAAGTACCGCGAGGCCAAGTTCAACCTGAACGAGGAGCAGCTCAAGCCTTATTTCAGGCTTGAAAACTGTATAGCGGCAGTCTTCGACCTGGCCAACAGGCTCTATGGCCTGACATTTACGGAAATTCATGACGTACCGGTATATCACAAGGACGTCAAGGTCTATGACGTAAAGGATGCCGACGGCCGTCATATGGCTCTGTTCTATGCCGATTTCTTCCCGAGAGCGAGCAAGAGCGGAGGTGCGTGGATGACAGCTTTCAGGGAGCAGTGCATTTATAACGGAGTGGAAGAGCGTCCTTTCATCAGCATCGTGACGAACTTTACAAAACCTACGGAAAATGCTCCGTCGCTCCTTACCCATGGTGAATTCGTGACCTTCCTTCATGAATTCGGACATTCACTTCATGGAATCCTGGCTGAAGGACGCTATCCTTCATTGACCGGAACATCGGTACCGAGAGATTTTGTAGAGCTTCCGTCTCAGATCATGGAGAACTGGGCGTATGAGCCGGAGTATCTCGATACTTTCGCCAAGGATTACAGGACGGGAGAGGTGATTCCCGATTCCCTGATCACGAAGATCGTGGCATCGAAGAATTATCTGGCCGGGTATTCTCAGGTAGGCCAGCTCAGATATGGTATCATGGATATGGCTTGGCATACTCTGACTGCCGTACCGGAGGAAAGCACGGTGGATTTTGAAAAAGAGACCGTGGCTCCGATAAGCATCATCCCTGCCGCTCCGGGAACTGCATTCTCACCTACATTCTCGCATATATTTGCCGGAGGCTATGCAGCCGGATATTATTCATACAAATGGGCGGAAGTCCTCGAGGCGGATGCATTCTCCCTTTTCAAGGAAAAGGGGATCTTCAATAAGGAAGTGGCCGGTTCATTCAGGGAAAACATACTCTCGAAAGGAGGTTCTGAAGACGTTGCCGTCCTTTACAAGCGTTTCCGCGGCCATAATCCGGAGCCGGAAGCTCTCATGGAGAAGCTCGGTCTCGTGAAAAAATAGTGCAGAGGCAGTTCTGCAACATTTTTACCGGTTTTTTCATCTTTAAGCCTGATTTATTTCGGATAGGAAAGTTATGAAAAGACCGGTTTTCTTATTTTCAATAGTTTTGATGTTTTCACTGCTTGCAGGCTGTTCCAAAATGAATGTCGCTGGAGTGACGGCGGCTATATATCAGGAGGTTCCTGAGGGGTATGGATCTTTGGCCGTCAATGACGGAATCACAGTTGAGGTATCAGCTGACAATGATATGGTAGAGATCGTTTCAGATACGAATGTGCTTCCGTATGTCGAAGTATATGTGCAAGGAGGGGTTCTTACCATAGAATACGAGGCAGGAGTCCGCTTTTCAGGCAGTTACCAAACGATTGTGCGCATACCTCATAGCCGGAGTATGACTTCCGTAAAACTGCGTAGCGGTTCCGTATTCGCTTCTGATGTCATTATGGAGAGTGATTCCCGTCTCGGTTTCGACGGTACCGCAGGATCTCGTTTCGATATTTCAGGCATTGCAGCAAATGACATGCAGCTGAGTCTGGCTGACGGTTCCGCCTTCCTTTCGGGTGATGTGGATGTGAATAATCTGTCTCTGAGTCTTACCGACGGGTCGTATGCCGCCATGGACGGTCATATAGCATATTGCAATGCGATAATGGAAGACGGTGCGTCTCTGTCCCCGAGAACATCTTCATATTTTGAAAAACCATCATTGACCGTGGACAGGTTCAACGGAAACCTGTCAGATGGAAGCAAGGCCTCATTCTACTCAGACGGTCTTCTCACAGGTACTCTTAGAGACGGCAGTTCTGTCCAGTGCGATGGAAATGCAAAACACGATCTGGTAATTCTCTGATCTGCGTTATTTCGGCGCTATCCTGTAGAGAACCCCGGCTATGATCGCATACAGAATGTTCGGACTCCACAGTGCCAGTCCTGGCGGCATCACTCCGGTGTACACGAACATCTCGCTGAACCGCTGGAACAGAATGTAGGAGAAACTCAGGGCGATGCCTATGCCGATGTTCCAGCCCATTCCGCCACGCCGTTTCTTGGATGACAGGGCCACACCCATGATAGTCAGGATGAATGCCGAAAAAGGCATGGCGAATCTCTTGTGCTTTTCTATAAGCGCATCCTTTATATTCGCGTCTCCACGCATCTTCTGTGTTTCTATGAGAGTGTTCAGTTCCCTGTAGTTCAGGGACTCCAGCGTGTTTTTCTTCATGTAGAAGTCATTGACTGTCAGATTGATGACAGTGTCCAGCTGCTTGCCGCTGCGGATGTGGTCTTCCAGGGAGTTGGTATAGTCCCTGATGAAGTATTTCTTGAGTCTCCATCCGTTGAAAGTCGTGTCCCATACTGCCGTTTCGGCTGAAAGTTTCGATACCAGCTGGTTGTTTTCTATTTTCTCAAGGGTGAAACGGTAGGCTGTATTGTTCCAGGAACTGAATGATTCCACGAAAACGAATTCGCCGGGGGATATCTGGTAATGGATGTTCCTGTTCGTATTCGCGGTATTGGATTTCAGGTATTTGTTTTCGAATTGGACGAGAACCTTGTTCGAGTTCGGAATTATGAACAGGTTCAGGCAAAGGGAGAATATGGCGATGATGGTAGCCGAGACTATGTACGGCACCATCATCCGGTGGAAACTGATGCCGCAGGATAGGATGGCTATGATTTCGGAATTTGCCGCCATCTTCGATGTGAAGAAAATCACAGTGATGAATACGAACAGGGCGCTGAACATATTCATGAAGTACGGGATGAAATTGAAGTAATAGTCGAAGATGATGGCTTTCAGCGGGGCTTCCTTGCTCACGAAGTCATCGATTTTCTCGCTTATGTCGAAAATGATGACTATGCCGATGATCAGAATCAGGGCTACGAAGAAAGTCGAGATGAACTTCTTGATTATGTATAAGTCGAGAATCCTCGGCTTGAGTTCCAGATGTTTCATTTTCTGTTAAAGTCTCGTCATTATTCTCTTCACTGTGGCATCTTTCCAGCTCCGGAAATCTCCGGCCATGATATGTTTCCTCGCCTCTCTTACCAGGTCGAGGTAGAACGCCAGGTTGTGTTCGCTGGCTATCTGTCCCGCAAATATCTCTTTCGATACGAAAAGATGCCTCAGATATGCCTTGCTGTAGGTCCTGTCTACGAAAGATGTGCCTTCCGGATCTATTGGCGAGAAGTCGTCCGCCCATTTCTGGTTCTTCATGTTCATGATGCCGTTCCATGTGAACAACATCCCGTTCCTGCCGTTTCTGGTAGGCATCACGCAGTCGAACATGTCCACGCCCCTCGCGATACCCTCCAGGATATTCGCAGGAGTGCCGACGCCCATCAGATATCTTGGCCGGTCATCCGGCAATATCGGACAGACCACTTCCAGCATTTCATACATTTTTTCTGTCGGCTCTCCCACGGAGAGACCGCCAATGGCATAGCCTTCCCTGTCGAATGATGCCGCATGTTCTGCCGCTTCCTGCCGGAGTTCCGGATATACGCATCCCTGGACTATGGGGAAAAAGGTCTGGGAATATCCGTACAGCGGTTCTGTCTCATCGAAATGTCTGATACAGCGTGCCAGCCATGATTGCGTCAGTTTCAGGGATTTCTTCGCATAATCGAAACTTGCGTCTCCAGGCGTACATTCATCCAGGGCCATGATGATGTCTCCTCCGATGATTCTCTGCGTGTCGACGTTGTTTTCAGGAGTGAACTTGTGCCGTGACCCGTCGATATGGGAAGAGAATGTGCAGCCGTCCGGAGTCAGTTTCCGGATAGGGGAGAGCGAGAATACCTGGAATCCGCCGCTGTCCGTAAGTATCGGCCTGTCCCACGATATGAACTTGTGCAGGCCGCCGGCAGCTTTCAGAATGTCCAGTCCCGGTCTGAGGTAGAGGTGATAAGTGTTCCCGAGTATGATTTCTGCCCGTATATCCTCTTTCAGATCCCTGTGGTATATGCCCTTGACAGAACCTACGGTACCCACGGGCATGAAGATAGGAGTTTCTATCTGTCCGTGGTCCGTGGTGATGATGCCGCATCTGGCATCCGATCCCGGGTCTGTCGCTGTCTTTTCGAATTTCATTTCCTTTTTCCTCAATGTGGCTTACGCCAATGATTTTATCTGACAAAGATAATGAGAAACTGTCATATAAGACCAAAATTGTTCAAATTATTCCTATCTTTGCTAACCTCGTGGCCGGGCAGGACTGACGGGGCCACATATAATGACATTAAAATTATCGTATGGATAAAGCAGTAAGAATCAGGTTGATCCTGATGAATTTTTTTCAATGGGCGGTGTGGGGTGCATACCTCACATCCATGGGCAGTTATCTGGTTTCTGTGGGACTGGCAGAAAGAATCGGGCTTTTCTATGCCATGCAGGGCATAGTTTCCATCTTCATGCCGGCCATAATGGGTATCGTGGCGGATAAGTATATCCCTGCCCAGAAACTTCTGGGTATCTGCCATCTCGTGGCAGGAGCGGCAATGATAGCGGCAGGATATTACGGACTGACAGCAGGTACGGATGTGAAATTCGGTATCCTTTTCCCGTTGTACACTCTCAGCGTGGCATTTTACATGCCTACCATAGCGCTTTCAAATTCCGTAGCATTCAAGATTCTGCTGAAGAACGGTTTTGATACCGTAAGGGATTTCCCTCCGGTCAGGGTCTTCGGTACAGTAGGCTTCATCTGCAGCATGCTCTTCGTGAATTTCGTGACGGATTCTGATGGAATCCAGTTCCAGCATACCTACAATCAGTTCTTCGTGTCAGGAATCATAGGTGCGGTCCTTTTCCTGTACAGCTTTACTCTTCCGGACTGTCCTGCCAACAGACAAGCGCAGTCCCAGAGCCTGGCCGATGCCCTTGGCGCGAAGGCGTTCACCCTTTTCAGAGACCGGAGCATGGCAGTCTTTTTCATTTTCTCCATGCTTCTCGGAGTCGCCCTTCAGATAACGAACGGATTCGCGAACCCGTTCATCACGCATTTCACTGATGTTCCCGAGTATGCCGACACATGGGGCGCACGGAATGCAAATGCCCTGATCTCCATCTCACAGATGTCGGAGACTCTCGGTATTCTTCTCATACCTGTTGCCCTGAAGTTCTTCGGTATCAAGAGAGTGATGCTCATAGCCATGCTGGCATGGGTACTCAGGTTCGGCCTCTTCGGTCTGGGGAATCCGGGGCCGGGAGTCTGGATGTTCATCCTGTCCATGATAGTCTATGGAGTGGCATTCGATTTCTTCAACATATCGGGAGCACTCTATGTAGAGCAGAGGTCTTCCGATGAGATCAAGTCCAGTGCCCAGGGGCTTTTCATGCTGATGACCAACGGTATCGGCGCGACTGTGGGTACACTTTCGGCCCAGGCTGTCGTGAACCATTTCGTATACAATGCGGCAGAACCGGACTGGAGTACGGCCTGGTACATATTCGCAGGCTATGCTCTCGTGGTAGCGGTTCTCTTCGCCGTTTTGTTCAAGAATCCGGGCAAGGGCCCGTATAAAAAGATAGCGTAAGGGTCACACAAGATTCAGCAGGTGGCTGCGTGACAGCATACATGCTCCGTAAGCCCCTGCTTTTTTCCCAAGACGGGAGAATTTGATGACGGTATCACGGCTTACCATATTCAGCGAATGCTTGTGTATGGCGCTCTTTATCGGCAGCATCAGATATTCTTCGGCTACGGAAAGCCTTCCTCCGATAATCACGAGTTCCGGATTGAAGATATTTATCAGACCAGCGATGGCACGTCCGAGGGTGTTCCCTATTTCTTCTATCGATTCGATGGCGAGTACGTCTTCTTCAGCCAGGGCGTTAAGTATGTCATCGAGGGTGATTTCCTCGTTCCTGGCATATTTCCCGGAAAGGACGGATGCTTTCCCTTCTTTCAGTTTTTCGAGGAAAATGCGGTGGACGGCAGAGCCGGAAGCTCCCGTTTCCAGACAGCCCACTTTCCCGCACTGGCAGATGATGCCGTTGTCCAGAAGCGGGAAATGTCCGATTTCGCCTGAAAACCCGGATTTGCCGTAGGACAGCTTTCCGTCCAGTATCATGCCCATGCCGAGACCCCAGCTGACATTTATGAAAAGAAAGTGCTTTTCCTTGTTCGCGTCACCGCAGATGTACTCTCCGTAAGTCATGGCCCTGGAGTCATTGTCAATGAACACCGGGGTCTTCAGTTTCTCTTCAAGTATGGACGCTGTAGGCTTGTCTTCCCCGAGAAAATAGGAAAAACTGTATCCGGTGTTGTGGTTTACCCGTCCGGTCAGATTTATCCCGTAGGCGAGAATTTTCTCTTCGGCTATCCCGAATTTCCTGATCTGTTTTTTCAGGATCTCGCACAGCCTGGCCAGCGAGGCTTCGCTGCCTTCCAGAACGAACGGAATGTCGTCTACGTATTCCAGGATGTTCCCTTTGAAATTGCTTACGGCTATGCTGACATGATGTCTTGTCACATCCGCGCCTATGAAATATCCGGCGGAAGATTTCAGTCCGTATATGCTCGGTCTGCGTCCTCCCGATGTGCCGGTCTTTCCCAGCTCTTCGAGAAATCCTTCGTCGATGAGCTCGCTGACCATTTTTGTGACAGTCGGTATGCTGATACCCATCTCTCTGCTGAGTTCGGCGATGCTGAAGTCACCGTCATTGATGCACAGACCCAGAATCTGCCGCTTGATGGCGGCGATTTTGCCTGCGCCTTTATTCAAGAAAGAGTCTCTCATGTGGAAAGGAATGCTTGGTCTGCAAATATACTAAGAAGCCGAATGCAATGCAAGCGAACTTGTTCAAATCGTTCAAATTGCATTGCCGGGGCGGAACACGATATGTGACGAAGTCAGATGTTTTTCCGTTTCCTTTTCCAGTAACCTTCGATCTCTTCAAGTGTCTTCCCCGTGGTCTCCGGTACGGCTTTCCACATGATCAGTATGTAAGGTATGCACATTCCGGCGAACAGGAAGAATGTACCTGCAGGAGTCAGATTCTCCAGCAGCCAAGGTGTGAGCTGGCCTATGAGATAGGTGCCGACCCACAGGGCGAAACCTGATACGGACATGGCCCTTCCCCTGACGCTGTTCGGATACATTTCCGACAGGAGCACGAATACCACTGCACTTATCGAGATGGCGCAGCAGAATACGTAGAACAGGAAGAATGCCAGCATGAACCCGTTTCCGAGACCGATCCGTTCACCGAAGGCGAAATAAATCCCGATCATCACCAGCGAGACTATCATCCCTGATACGCCCCAGTAGACCAGTTGTTTGCGTCCGACCTTGTCGATTATCAGCAGGGCGATGACTGTGGTGACCATGTTGACTATCCCCACAAGTACCTGCGAGAACAATGCGTCTCCACCGGCGATTCCTGCTTTCGCGAATATCTCCGGTCCGTAGTACAGCACGGCATTCACTCCCATGAACTGACCGAGAATCGCTATGGCTGACCCTATGAGCACGGCTTTCAATATCCACGGCTGCAGCAGCTCCTTCCATTCTGATTTCACCTCGTCATTCAGCGAAGACTTCGTGATCTCGTATTCTGACTCAAGTCTTGCCGCGTCAGGATAGATACGGCCGAGCACGGTCCTGGCCATGGAGCCTCGCCCTTTTGTTATCAGCCATTTCGGGCTTTCTGGAATGAAGAATATTATTGCGAGGAACAGGACTGCCGGTACGGCTCCTGATCCGAGCATTCCTCTCCAGTAATCATCGACCAGCATGCGGTTGAGGAAACCGGATTGGAATTCCCGGGTCTGGGAAATGTCGAGTATGGCATAGTTGACAAGATAGGCTATGAGAAACCCAATGGTCACGGCGAGCTGGTAGAGGGATACCAGGGTTCCCCGTTTTTCAGCGACCGAAATCTCTGAAATATAGATCGGAGACACTATGGATACGAAACCTACTCCCACTCCTCCTATGATGCGGAAAGCAACCAGCTGTGCGAAACTGGTACTTTCGGCGCACCCTATCGCGCAGATGCAGAAGAATACGGCGGCTATAAGCATCGTCTTTTTCCTCCCGATGGCATCGCTTGTCATCCCGGCGAAGCTGGCTCCGGCGATGGAGCCTATGAGGGCGCAGCCTACGTACCACCCCTGCTGCATGGTGTCCAGTGAAAATTGCTGTGTGACTATTCCGATAGTGCCTGATATCACAGCCGTGTCATATCCGAAAAGTATTCCTCCGATGGCCGACACCACGGCGAGGAATATCATGTATCCTGTGTTTACTGTCTTTGCCATATCCGATAATCTTTATGTTGCAGTAGTTGTCTGAACCGTAAGCCTCCAGGTCCGCAGCTGTCAGATTCCGAAATACTCCCTGTATCTGTCATACAGGTGTCCCGCCTGAAGATAGGCGGACTGCGGACTCATGAAATGCGGGAACTCGAAAGTGATCGCCTTGTCATATCCGCATCTTGCCGCGGCTTCAAGCTTCATCCTGAGCTTGTCGAATTTGATAGGCAGGAATTTGATGGGCATGTCGCGGTCGAAAGTCTCCGCATTGGTCCAGCACTGCATTCCGTATTTGTCCGCGAGCTTCTTGTTTACGGAGAAAAATGCGTCCAGCTCGTCATAGTCGATATGTCCGTCCTGGAATGCGCATGCATCCACCACATCATGTATGCCGTCGAAAATTTCGTTCCATTCGCGCTCGTGTTCGGCTACGGATACGGCCTGGTCATTGGTCAGCTTGTTTGTCCCCATGATAGCTTTTTTGCCGTCGATCCACGGTGATATGAAAGTCGGCAGACCTCCGGAGACATCCTTGCACTGCTTCCCCATGGCGTGGAATGCATCTATGGCACCCTTCGTCTTGCGGCTTATCTCCCCGCTGATGTACCAGCCTCCGAAACTGTCATATTTCTCCCCGTACATTTCCCATACTTCGTCTATGACGAACCTGTTGTCCTCTATCTCGCAGGACAGATCGCCCGTGTCCCAGTATCTGCCTGAATCATACAGCCCGAACCAGAATTTCATCCCGTATTTCTGTGCCAGTCTCAGGAACATGTCCACCAGGTCGTAAGACGGCATGTAGCATCCTTTTTTCAGCAGATAAGGAGAAGGATAGGTGATGAACTTCCTGTATCCCGATCTGATCATGATGACCGTATCTATTCCGATGGCCTTCATGTTTCTGAAATCGGCGTCCCATTCTTTCTCTCCCCAGTTCTGGTGAGGAATGTCGTGCGAGATCTCATCGAGGAATGTGCCGGTGATTTTCAGGCCCTGGGCCTTGGGTACTATCAGTCCGTTTCCGTCAAGGGTATTGTGACCTCCGGTCAATGCCGGATTCTCTGCCGGTCCGGCTGCCTTCATGATTCCGGGCGCAACGGCCAGTGATGCTGCCGCGGCTGCGGCCGTCTTCAAAAATGCTCTTCTGTCTGTCATGGTTATATCGTCAAAGTGTGTCTCATGTACTTATTTGCAAATATAAAAATATTTTCTTTTTATTATCCCATATTATTAATTTTTTTATTAATATTGCATTATTAAATCAAAATCTTAAAAATATGTTACGCATTACACGGTTTGCTCTGGGCGGATTCATGTTTCTGGTTTCGGCTCTGGCGATATCCTGTTCCGGAGAAAAGGAGCAGGCTGTCACTAATTCTAATTTCATGTGGTTTGACTGTGAGGCGAATTATGAGCGGCTTTCATGTCCGGACTCCATCATGTTCTATCTTCAGAAATGCAAATCCGCAGGATTTGACAATGTGGTCGTGGACGTCAAGTCTATCATGGGGGAAGTGCTGTATGACAGCCATATCGCTCCGTATATGGGAGAATGGGACGGGAATTACCGCAGGCAGGACTATGATATGCTTTCATATTTCATAGAATACGGACATCGGATCGGAGTCAAGGTGTATGCGTCCTTGAATATTTTTGCCGGAGGACATAATTGGTACGACCGCGGTATTATATATAAGGAGCATCCGGAGTGGCAGTCCATAGTGTATGACAAGGGGGAACTGATACCGATTTCGAAGATCAAGACCAACTATAACGGCATGTTGAATCCTGCTGATCCGCAGGTGCAGCAGTACCAGCTTGACATACTCGGAGAATTCGCCAGGAAATACATGGATGTGGACGGAATCATTTTCGACAGGGTGAGGTATGACGGGATCACGTCCGATTTCAGCGATCTTTCGAAACGGCTTTTCGAAGAATACGCAGGAATCAGTGTCGGGAACTTTCCTGAAGATATTATTTACTGGGAAAAAGATCCGGATACCGGAGAATGGCGGTACAGGGAAGGCGAACATTTCCTCAAATGGGTGGAATGGAGGGCTTCGGTCATCAAGGATTTCATCAGTGATGCCCATGCCATGCTGAAAGGTATCAACCCTGACCTTGAGATAGGCGATTACACCGGAGCATGGTATCCTACGTATTATCAGCTGGGTGTGAACTGGGCGAGCACGGATTATGACCCGTCCGCCGATTATGACTGGGCTACCCCGGAATATAAGAATACCGGATACGCCGAACTTCTGGATCTTTATATGACTGGATTGTATTATACTCTGGTGACCAAAGCGGATGTCGATGCGGCTACGGGTGTGACAGGTCCGCGTACGGAAGCTGCCATGGACAATAGTCTCACATACTGTTACAGTGTGGAAGGCGGTGCCGAACTGGCCCGGAAACTTACCTGCGGCGCAGCCCCTCTCATAGGTTCCCTTTACGTGGAACAGTATAAGGATGACTGGAGCGGCTTCACCAGGGCGGTAAAACAGGTGCTGGAGGATACGGACGGGCTGATGGTGTTCGATATCGTGCATATAATCAACCACGGCTTGTGGGACGAGCTTTCCGCTGCCGTGCACGATGCCTCTGCTGAATAAATGGAAAATCGAACCATGAATAAAATGAAGACAAGGATATTTCCACAGACAATGGCGGCAGTGTTTTTCCTTATTGCCGCCGGTCTTTATACGGCAACGGCGGCGCCGTCATGCTATGATGTGATACCTCAGCCCCGGAAAATAACGGCGGACTCCAAGGCTGCTCCTTTCGTGCTTTCCGATGCCGCTGTGATCCTCTTCCAGGAGAATTCAGGCGAGGATATGGCGCGGAATGCCGGTTTCCTGTCGGAATACATTGAAAAATATACGGGTATCGGTCTTGATATCAGGTCCTCCGCAGATCCTGCAGGGAATGCGTCAGGGAATATAGTCCTTATGCTCGACCCCGGTGCGGATATTCCGGCTGAAGGCTACGTCATGGATATCTCGTCCGACGGTGTGCTTGTCAAGGGAGCCACACCTGCCGGAGTATTCTATGGCATACAGACATTGCGCAAGTCCTTGCCTGGAGCCGAGAGGGGGGAAGGGGGCATCCTGCTTCCTGCGGCCGGCATCAAGGACAGCCCGCGTTTCGGATATCGCGGGGCACATTTCGATATATGCCGTCATTTTTTCACTGTGGACGAAGTGAAGGAGTATATCGACATGATGGCGCTTCACAACATGAACACCCTGCACTGGCACATCACAGATGACCAGGGATGGAGGGTGGAGATGAAGCGTTATCCTGAGCTCGTGGAGAAAGGTTCCATGAGGGAGGAGACGCTTGTAGGCCACCTGAACGACAGGCCTGAGAAATACGACGGCAAGCCTTATGGAGGATGGTACACCCGGGAACAGATACGCGAAGTGGTGAAGTATGCTGCCGACAGGTATATCAATGTGATTCCCGAAGTGGACCTGCCGGGACACATGCAGGCTGCCTTGTGTGCATATCCGGAGCTCGGATGCACCGGCGGGCCGTACAAGGTGTGGACCAAGTGGGGAGTGTCGGAGGATGTGCTGTGCGCGGGCAATGACGAAGTGCTGGATTTCCTCGACGGTGTGTTCACTGAAATAATGGAACTTTTCCCATCCGAATATATCCATATCGGAGGCGACGAGTGTCCGAAGACAAGGTGGGAGCAGTGTCCGAAATGCCAGGCCAAGGCTGCGGAACTGGGTCTGGAAGACGATGCCTCTTCGACAAGGGAACAGAAGCTCCAGAGCTATGTGATGAAGCATGTCGCTTCATTCCTCCAGTCCCATGGCAGGAAAGTCATCGGCTGGGACGAGATACTTGAAGGCGATGCCGCGGACGGTGCCGTGGTCATGTCATGGCGCGGAGAAGCGGGAGGAATCAAGGCCGCGAAGCTTGGCCACGATGTCATCATGACCCCGAACACATATCTGTATTTCGACTATTATCAGGGCAAGGACACCTCAAAGGAACCGCTTTCGATAGGAGGATATATCCCCTTGAGGTCTGTCTATTACTATGATCCTGTCCCGTCTTCTCTCAGCCGCAAGGAAGCGCGCCATATACTCGGTCTGCAGGCCAATCTGTGGACAGAATACATAGGTACTTTCCCTCATGCGCAGTACATGGTGCTTCCGAGATGGGCCGCCCTTGCCGAAAACCAGTGGGCCTATCCTGCCGTGAAGGACTACAAGAAATTCCTTGACAGGCTTGAAAATCTCATAGCGATATATGATTCCGAAGGCTGGAATTATGCCAAGCATGTCTTTGAGGTCACTTCCGTGATAAGGCCGGACTTCACCAGAAATGCGATATCCGTAAGTTACGAGACCATGGGGGATGCCCCGATACATTATACTGTGGATGGTACGGTGCCTTCAGAGGACTCTCCTGTCTTTGACGGTTCTCTGGAGATTCGTGAGGATGCCGTGCTGGCTGCTTCCGCTTTCAGGAACGGAAAGCCTGGCCCTGTCACGATGGATACGGTGGCGTTCAATATCGCTACGGCCAGGCCGGTCAGGCTCATGCAGCCTCCGTGTGAAAGATATGCTTTCGATGGGGCGCAGATGCTTGTGGACGGTCTGAAGGGAGACAATATCTTCGGCAGCGGCAGATGGCTCGGCTTCGAGACTACCGATATGGAAGCGGTGATAGACCTCGGAAGCGCACGGGAATTCTCATCTGTCACGGTGGGCGCATGCGTCAACACTGCCGACGGTGTTTTTGATGCGCGCAAAATCGTTGTCTCCGTGTCTGATGACGGCCGCAGGTTCAGGGAAATAGCACAAAGGGAATTCCCTGCCATGACAGAGGAGACGAAGGCTGTGAGGAGGCATTTCATTTCTTTCCCGGAGACTGCCGCCAGATATGTGAAGATACTTGCCGTACCTGAACAGACTGTCCCCGGATGGAGCTGGCTCAGCGGTATCAGGGCTTTTTTCTTCTGTGACGAGATAGAGGTCGGCGGCATGGTCAGGGCAGATGCTCCGGAGGTGGAATATACCGGGCGTACAGTGGCCGGTGATGCCGGCAATGTGGATTATGACTGGACCGGGACATATTTCAGGACAACACTTGACGGTGACAGGCTGGATGCGGAAATTTCCGTGACCGGCGAGAGTTGGTTCAATGTATTCGCAGACGGGAAGCTGATGAAGAAATTCGGGGTGGCGTCGACGGATACGGTAGTCACCATTGCGGAAGGTCTCGGCAGCGGGAAGCATGACATCATGGTACAGAAATGTACGGAGGGTGAGTACGGCAGGGTTTCGGTCAGGGGCTTTGTCCTTCCTTCCGGCTGCTCCCTGGAGTACCCGGAGTCAATGCCGGAAAGACATATCGAGTTTATCGGCAACTCTCTGACATGTGGTTTCGGAACGGAGGGCAAGGACAGGAATGAACCGTTCAAGGTCTCCACCGAGAACTGCAATCTGTCGTATGCCACGATAGTTTCCAGGTATTTTGATGCCGGCTATACATTGATCGCACATTCCGGACAAGGCGCGGTGCGCAATTACGGTGACAGTCTGCGTGTCTCGGAGGTCTGCATGCAGGAAAGGATGTTGCGTACTTTCGACAGCGACACTGTGGCATGGAAGCCGTCATACGTGCCTGACCTTGTGGTCATCAACCTTGGTACCAATGACTTTTCCCTGCCGCCATATCCTACGGAAGAGGAGTTTGTCGACGGCTACTGCAATCTGCTTTCGCAGGTGCGGACGCTTTACGGTGATATTCCTGTCATCTGTGTCTGCCCTCCTACCACAGGAGAGCCTCTGAATGGCTATCTCCGGAAGGCAAAGGACAGGATGGAAGGCTCCCCGGTGTATGTCATAGAGCTTACCAAGGGCCTGTACAACGACACTTCCGATCTAGGTTCGGCATGGCATCCGAACTACAGCGGCCAGCTGAAAATGGCAATGGGCCTTATCCCGTATATTTCGACAGTGACCGGGTGGGAGATGGTGCCGGGAAAGCCTGTCGAATAGCAAACACGAAATACTACATTCAATAAAAAAATAATTGTAAATATGAAAGCGATATTTCTTGCCGGTGCTGTTTTTTGCGGTCTTGCCGCCAATACAATGGTCCTCACTGCAGGCGACATCCTCAAAGGCAGGGTGGAAGCCGGTGGCAAGGGCCTCCCTCATGTCGTGGTCTCCGACGGCTTCACTTGCACTGTGACCGATGATAAGGGCAGATATGAATTCGAGGCTCATCCGCAGAGTCGCTTTGTCTTTGTTTCCACGCCGTCCGGCTGGCTTCCTCCTGTCGAACAGGGAAGCATCCCGGTGTTCTACAAGGAGATAACAGGTGGCGGCACGTATGATTTCCAGCTCGTGGAGAATCCTGCCGATGACACGAGGCATGTATGCTTCGTCCAGTCTGACGTGCAGCTTATTTCCGAGGACAATTTGGTGACTTATGCCGGACTGCTTGAGGATATGATGGAATACCGTTCGCAGTTCAGGGATATGGATATATTCGGCCTCGACTGCGGCGACATAGTGGGTGACACCCCGTCACTTTTCCCTGCCTACCGCCAGACAGCCTCTCGTCTCGGAATGCCGGTCTACCGTGTCATCGGCAATCATGACATGGACTACTACGGCCGCACGTTCGAGACTTCCACCGGAACGTTCGAAGAGAATTTCGGTCCGGCATATTATTCATTCAACCGCGGCAAGGTGCATTACATAGTCATTGACAATAATTTCTATATCGGACGGGAATATTTTTACATAGGCTATGTGGACGAGAAGACATTCCGATGGCTGGAGCAGGACTTGTCATTCGTGCCCGAAGGTTCAACGGTAATTGTCGCGATGCACATGCCTACAAGGCTTACTCCTGATCAGAAACCTTTCGTCTACAATTATCAGGGTCTTGCCGACCAGACTGTGAACGCCTCCGCCCTGCATGCGTTGTTCGAGGACTATAATACTCACATCATTACGGGGCACATGCATTACAATCTCAATATATGCCATGGCGCTTCGCTGATGGAGCACAATACTGCGGCCGTGTGTGGCACATGGTGGTGTACGGATGTGTGTCTTGACGGCACACCGGCAGGCTACGGGGTGTATTCCGTGGACGGGAGTGACGTGCAGTGGCTGTACAAGAGTGCCGGATATCCTGCGGGTCATCAGCTACGTGCGTATCTGCCGGGAGCTTCGGAGCAATATCCGGAGGCTGTGGTGGCCAATGTCTGGAACTATGACCCTCAATGGAAAGTGGAGTGGTGCGAAGACGGGAAGGTCATGGGAGAGATGGAGAAGTTCACAGGCTATGATCCGTATGCCTCGGTGATGTGCCGGGATACGACGCGCATCAGTTATTCCTGGATAGGGCCTACTCCGACCGAACACTTGTTCAAGGCCGTGCCGTCGGATCCTTCGGCTGAAATCACCGTCAGGGTCACGGACAGGTTCGGCAATGTCTACACCGCCCCCGCCTCGAAGCTGGTCTATCCGTAACAATAGGTTTTGGCGGAATTAATCAGTAATATCTTTATCTGGACGGCTATCCTGCAAAGCTTACGGTCAAGAACTGGGCAAGGCATACGAAAGTGTCTCCGGATACTGCTGCACGGGATATCCGTGACCTTGCCGAAAAGGGGATTCTGATACCTCAGCCGGGAAGGGTCCGTGACGTATGTTATGGGATACGTTGCAGCGATTCAAATATCATCGTTCCGATGCCGGAGGAACTTTAGCCCTCTGAGACAGAGAAAGGTAATTGACGATTCTATTCCATTGTTTACTCTACCTTAATATAACGTCAGTTCGACGAATTATTATGTTCAGTATCAAAGATTCCATCGAACTGACGTTACGATTTCTTCGAAATCCATTTCCTTTTTCGTGTCACCCCTCTTAAATTCTCCCCTGCGTAGGGGAGAACTTACATCGGACATCGTTCTCCATAGAGGTAATTCTCTGAAATTCATTCCATTCATTTCATCGAATTCACGTTAACATAGTCCTTTTTCGGACTGGCAGGGATGATATTAAAATAATTTAGAAACATTTTTGCTTATATTAAAAAATTGATATATTTGTAAAGTTAAATCGAAAACTTTATGAAAATATCTTCTGCATTTCTTGTACTTTTTGCAATGACTTCACTCCTGTTGTCATGCAGTGACCGGGGGGGGGTAGAAGACTATGAATTTCCTGGTGGAGAGGAATCCGGTGAAGGTGCCGGAGAATCTCCGGTAGCAGGAGAAGATGAAGACATCCTCCAGGAAGGCTATCCTTCCTCAATTTCTCTCTATTCGTTTACAGACTGGTTTGATTCCGACAGCAAATGTGTCGGATGGTATGCGATAGCGGATGTGTCCGGAGAAGGGGCAGCCGCATTCAGTGTACGTCATTTCCTGTCTCCTGGCAGGACTCCGGAAGGCATATTCTCCGAGCTGGAGCTCGACGGCGAGTCGCCGTGCATAGTGACCAATGCCGGTTACTTCTATAACGGAGAATCCATGAGTCTCTGCATCCATGAAGGACAGGTCGAATCCATTGCCACGCAGCTGGCCTACCCGGACGGCGGTACAGCCTATCCTGTCAGGGCGGCCTTCGGAATGTTCCCCGACGGCTCTTTTGAAACGACCTGGATCTATTGTCCGAACGACGGCGGGCAGAAGCCTTATTCATATCCGTCTCCTCTTGACAATGACGAATCTACCGGCACATTCATGACGGACATGCCGAGCGCCTCTTATGAAGGTGCCGAGCTTTGGACCCCGCAGGAAGCCATCGGCGGAGGTCCGATGATCGTGCTTGACGGGAAGAATGTCGCCAACGAATATTACTGGAGGGAAGTCCTCGATGCCGGAGGTACGGCAGGTATGTCCCGCCAGCCGCGTACAGCCGTGGGCGCTACTGCCGACGGCAGGGTCATCGTGCTCGTATGTGACGGCCGCGGCATGAACGGAAGCCTCGGATATACATTGTCCGAACTGGCTGACAAACTTATTTCGCTCGGAGCGGAAAAGGCTATCAACCTTGACGGCGGAGGATCATCCGCCATTGTCGGCAAGGACGGCAAGGTCCTGAACAGGCCTTCTGATACCGGTGACGGTGTATCCATCGTGATGCGGCAGGTACCTACCGCGCTTGTCATCACAGCTGAATGATATCAATTCATATCAACTAATAACTGTATCACTAACCCGAATTCTAATGAAAGCATTTTTCAAGAATTTATTTTTGTCAGCCAGGTCTGCCGCTGTCCTGTGTGCGCTTGTCGTCTCAGGATTCGGTGTTGCGATGGCTCAGACAACTTTGACCGGAAAAGTGACCGATGCAGACGGAAATCCTCTGGCAGGAGTCACAGTGATGGTTGTCGGAACGACCAACGGTACGATGACCAATGACGATGGCGCCTATTCCATCATTGTGGAAAACGGCGATGACCTGGAGTATTCGTGTCTCGGAATGACTACTGTCCGTCAGAAATATGACGGACGCGCCGTACTGAACGTGTCCATGTCCGAGGACAATCTCTATCTTGACGAGGTCGTGGTAGTCGGTTACGGCGCCATGAGCAAGGCGAGCCTTACAGGTTCTGTAAGCCAGGTGCAGGGGTCCGAAATCCTGAAAGGTCCGGCGACAAATGTGTCCAGTGTACTTGCAGGAAAGCTGACCGGTGTGTCATCCGTCCAGGAGAGCGGACAGCCGGGTGCGGACCAGGCATCCCTCAGAATCAGGGGGTCTTTGTACGATGTGAAATATATCGTGGACGGTATTCCTCGAGACATCGATGATATAGACCCGAACGAAATAGAAAGCATATCCATCCTGAAGGATGCGGCAGCAGCAGCTGTGTACGGTCTCGGCGGTGCCGGCGGTGTGATCATCGTGACCACCAAAAGCGGTGAGATCGGGGCCACCAATATCAGTTATACCGGATCTGCCGGTGTGTCCATGAATGCCAACTATCCTGAATTCCTTGATGGTCCTCAGTATGCCTACTATTATAACAGGGCCCTTGAGCTTGACGGCCGTTCTCCTTTGTTCTCACAGGAGGACGTGCAGTCCATGATAGACGGGACCAACGGTTTCGGCAACACGAACTGGATAGACGAGACATTCGGCACCGGTGTCAATACGCAGCATAACGTATCCGTATCGGGCGGTAATGAGAAAGTCCGTTATTTCGCGTCCCTGGGCTACATGCACCAGAAAGGTAATGTGGACAACTTCAATTACACAAGGTACAACGCCCGTGTGAATCTCGATGCCAACATTGCCAAGAACCTTATCTTCAAGTTCGGTCTCGCAGGCCAGATAGGTGACCAGCGTACACCTGGGCTCCAGGCCGGTGCATCATGGAATGCTGATGTGTCTGAGAGTGCCATCCAGTTTTACAGTATCGCCGAGCAGGCCGTATATGCGCATCCTTATCTTCCGATTACTTATGAAGGAGAATACACCGGATCCGTCAATTCCAACTCCAGCTCATTCGTCTACAACCCGATAGCTGCCATCAACGAATCCGGAAAATACAAGACCGTCCGCACCAATATACAGACTACGGCTACGCTGCAGTGGAATCTTCCGTGGGTGAGGGGCCTGAACCTCAAGTTCACAGGTTCTTACGACAAGACATTCACTGTCAGCAAGAACCTCAGCACCCCGTATTATCTGAGGATTGCCACCACTCCTACAGCTCTCGGCAACGGCACATACACTTATGGAAGCTCTGTAGTGGACCCTCGGCGCAACACGGCGGTGAAGCTTGTCGAAGGGCTTGCACAGTCGCAGCAGATAGTAGGCCAGGGCAGTATCAATTTCGATCGCACCTTCGGGAAGCATGATGTGAAGGCTCTCGCATTGATAGAGCTCACTGACTACAAATACAATAATTTCGGTGCGCGCGGAAAGGGACTTGCCTTCGTGGAACTTCCTGAACTCGGACAGGTCGAGCAGGGTGATACCGACAGCGGGCTTCCGATATACGGATCCAGCACACAGAGCCGTTCCGTAGGCTTTGTCGCCCGTGTCAACTACGCATACGATTCCCGCTATCTCATAGAGCTTTCCGGACGTTATGACGGAAGCTACAAGTTCGCAGGAAACGTCAAGGGCAGCAGATGGGGCTTCTTCCCTTCAGCATCAGTGGCATGGCGTATGTCCAACGAACCGTTCTTCGAGCCAGCCAAGTCCGTGCTGAATGACCTGAAGATCAGGGCTTCATTCGGAGAAGTAGGTATGGATGACGTCAGCGCCTTCTCGTTCCTGAGCCGTCTCGGGCTTACAAGCCCTCAGTATTCCGCAATTTTCGGCGGTACTCCGGTCCAGGGCTACCAGACTGTCGCAGTGGCCAATCCGCTGCTTACATGGGAGCGCCAGCGTTCTGTCAATCTCGGATTTGACGCCATATTCTGGCAGCGCAGACTCGGTATAGAGTTCGATGCATTCTATACATACACTTATGATATCCTTGCAGCGACTACCGGTTATCCGGCATCCATGGGAGGTTATTATCCTACATATTCCAACAACAACGCCATCGACAACCGCGGTGTGGAAGTCACGCTCTCTCATGACAACAAGGTGGGCAACTTCACTTACGGGGCGCGCCTGACCGTCAGCTGGGCAAGGGCCAAGTATGTGAAATATGCCGACGCATACGGTACTCCTTCTTATCAGCGTGTGACAGGCTCCCTTGTGAATTCCGACCTGGTGCTCGTGGCCGACGGACTTTTCCAGACGGAGGAGGAAATCGACAACTCGCCATGGTATGACGGACAGAGACCTGACCTCGGTGATATCAAGTACAAGGATATTGACGGAGACGGCGTGATCGACGCATGGAAGGACCGTACATACAGCGGACGCAGCAACCGTCCGGAACTTACAGGCGGTCTCAGCCTCTACGGCGCATGGAAAGGCATAGACTTCTCGCTTATGTTTACGGGAGGAGCACTCTTCGACGTGGCCCTGACAGGTATCTACTACAACGGGGCAATGGACAGTACACCGTTCACCAAGATGTTCAAACGTGACTCCAACGCTCCTGTTTACCTTGCTGAAGGTTCATGGACACCGGAGAATCCGAATGCAGAATTCCCTCGTCTGTCCATTAGCCGCTCAAATGACAGCAACAATGTCCTCGCCTCTACATTCTGGTACAGGGACGGCAAATACATCCGTCTCAAGACCGCGCAGATAGGCTACACATTCCCTGAAAAGTGGATGAAAGTCATCGGCGTACAGAAGCTCAGGATCTTCGTTGAGGGCGGAAACCTCTTCACCATTTCCGGGCTTCCTAAGGGTATCGACCCTGAGTCTCCTGGCGTGAACTTGGGTTATTATCCTCAGCAGAGGACGATTATGGGTGGTCTCAGTATTACTTTCTAACAATAACAGCGATGAAAATCATTTCAAAAATCATATTGATTACCGGAATTGCTGCAGCCACTGTCAGTTGCGATAATTTCCTGGACCTCCAGCCTACGGACGCCGTGACAGACAGGATGATGTGGTCGAAACCGGAGTATGCGGAGCTGTATGTCAACAGTTTCTATGCATTCATTAATTATTACGGCCAGTACAACACAGGCCAGTGCTCATACGGTATCACCGAAGGCCTGACAGACATGATGAAGTATTCCCCGAGCTCCACGAACCAGACAGGGGCGCACTACGGCTTCCTGAACCAGTTCGTATATGGCATAGCCGGAACCACGGCCGCATCATGTTCATTCTATCTCTCGAACTGGGCGACCGGATACGAGCAGATCAGGCGTATCAACGAATTCCTCTACTCAATGCATGAGTACGCCACATTCGACCAGGACCAGATTACCCGTTTCGAGGCTGAGGCAAGGTTTTTCCGCGGCATGGTGTATTTCGAGCTTGCAAAGCGTCATCATGAGATCATAGTCTACAGGGAGAACATGCTTGAGTATGCCAAGGATACGCCTCTGAACTCCGAGGAAGAGAGCTGGAACATAGTGGAGGAAGACCTCACTTTCGCGGGCAACAATCTGCCTGATTCATGGAACGGTGACGATGCTGGCAGGGTGACCCGTTATGCAGCATGGGCCCTTCTTTCCCGTGCCATGCTTTATGCGGAACGCTGGGACGTGGCCAAGGCTGCTGCAGAGGAAGTCGACAAGAAAGGTTTCACACTTATGCCGGGCAGCACATCCGCTGAATATGCCAAGGCTTTCACCACCACGGCACTCAACGGCAACACCGAAGCCATCCTTGACTATACTTACCAGCATGGTATCATAGACCATGAGTTCGACTATTATTTCTCTCCGATAGGTGACAACGAAGGTTCCGCCAACGGTCTCGGCAACCCGACCCAGGAATTCGTGGAATCCTTTGAATATGCCGGCGGCGGCAAGGTGGACTGGTCTCCATGGCATGTGTCCGGCGGTACTACCACCCCTCCTCCTTACGACCAGCTTGAACCTCGCTTCGGCGCCAATATCCTCTATAACGGGGCTTCGTGGAAGGGACGTACCATAGAGACATTCGAAGGCGGTGTGGACGGATGGATAGCTCCGGGGTCATACAGCCCTGAAGGCAAGACTACGACCGGATACTATCTGCGCAAGCTTGTGGATGAGACACATACGGACCTTGTAGGAGTCAATTCCACACAGCCATGGGTGATGCTCCGCTATTCGGAAGTACTTCTCAACAAGGCCGAGGCAGCTTATCACCTCGATGATCCTGCAACTGCAAATGATTGTCTGCGCCAGATCCGTTCACGTGTAGGCCTGTCCTACAACAACCTTTCCGGTACCGAACTCTGGAATGCGATACGTCAGGAGCGCAAGATCGAGCTTGCATTTGAAGGCCAGTATTTCTGGGATCTCCGCAGATGGGGCGTTCTTGTGGATGAGTTTAACGGCACTACGGTACATGGTTTCCATATTACCAAGGAAGGTTCCGACACAAGGTATGAATACATTGACTGCGACGAGCAGGAGAGGGTATATTCCGACAGGATCTACCAGATTCCTCTCCCAGAGAGCGAGTTGAGCGACAACAAGGCTGTACAGCAGTATCCGGAATGGATGTAAACCCTATTAGAAAATAAGCTTATGAATAGAAATAAACAATATATCATCTCTTCACTTGCAGTACTGGCAATGTTTGTCTCCTGCAAGGAAGTCGATCCGCTTGAGGGTGTCGAGCTCGGTTCAATGGGAATACAGAGCGTCACGGCGGCATTCACTGGCGAAGTCTACGAGAATGACACTGATGCACGTTTCTCGGCCACGCCTGATGCAGACGGCAATATTGTCATAGAGGTGCCGTGGTTCTATCCGGAAACCTCTGATTACGAAGTGCCTCAGGAACTCCTGACAAACATGCGCGTAAGTGCGACCCTTGCTACGGGTACATACATCGAGCCGGGTCTCGGTGTGATGGACATGACACAGACACATCATGTCACGGCTTATGACGCTGCAGGCCGTACGATGGAGTATAACATCAGGGCTGAAATCACAAAACTGAGCGGATGCACGTTCAGCTCCTTCAACGTGACTTCGGCCGGGACACTCTATACAGGTATCATCAACCCTACGGCCAACACGATATCTCTGATGGCTCCCGGAGATGAACTGCCTGACTGTACCGTGGCCTATACTGCAAGTCCTCATTCCACTGTTTCCGGATATACGGAAGGCATGAGCTTCAGGGATGGCGACAAGATCACTGTCCTGGCCCACAACGGGGTGGACAAGACAGAGTACACCATAAAGTTTGCGGTTCCTGAGAAGATTGCATACGGAGCAAGACTCGGCAGCGGCAAGAACCTGTGGACTAAGTATTATGCCAACCTCGGAGTCACCCTTGCTTCCGGCGATGCTCCTATTAGGCTTGCGGCAGACGGTGACGTGCTTTATGTACTGACCGGCAGCGGCACAATCCACTCTATGGACAGGAAGACCGGAGACTATATCGGTACCGTTTCGCTTCCGTCAGGCTATACAGCCAATTCGATGGTAAGTGACGAGGCCGGCAATATCCTCTTCGCCGCCAATTCCGCCGCTACGTCAGACTTCAAGGTATATGTTGTGGATGCTATCGACGGGACACCGGAAGAGCTGATATCATACAGCAACACCGGATATGCGAACCTTGGCAATATCAGGGTGACAGGCAATGCCAAGGGCGATGCAGTCGTGACTGCCAACTCCCAGGGAACAGCCGGCGGCGGCGTGGCATGGCAGATCACCGGAGGAACAGCCGGAGCTGCATCTGTCGTATCGGAGAATCCGTCATGCACCTCACTTGGCAATACCTATAACGGATGTATTGTCGGCGCCACTTCAGACCTCTCTGACGGCATATTCACCTTCGGATACTGGGGCGCATACGACATATTCTATTCGTCAGACCGTACTGCCTACACTGTGGCTGTCGATACTGACCCTGCCGGCAATGAGAATACCAACTGTATGTCCATAGCTACATTCAACGGTGCACAGTATCTTGCATACGGTATCGGCGCGCACTTCAGCTACGGCTATTGCCCTCAGTTCAAGATAGTGGACTCATCCGTACCGTCTGCCATGAGCACTGCAGAACTCCATGCCGTACCTTATTCCGACCTGAACATAGGCGGCTTCAAGGGAGTTACCGGTGCCACATCCGATATCCTGATCGTCATATCTGAAGACGGTTACTATATGGATGTATACTTCACTGACGGTAATTATGACATCATCACCTGCTACGAATTCGATTGTATCCAGCAGTAGAATGACAAAAGATATGAAGTCAAGAATCAAATACTTGATGTTTGCTCTGGCGGTATCGCTCGTCCCTGTCCTGCAGTCATGCGGGACGGAGGACGGGCCGGATACCGGCGGCTTCCCTTCGAATCCGTCCGAGCCAGAGACTCCTTCGGATCAGAAGCCGTGCTTTATCTGGATAGACGCGGCGGCCAATTTCCCTGATTTCGCCAACAGCAGACAGAATATAGCCAGGGATCTTGCCAAGGCTGCCGAGGCAGGGTTCACAGATATTGTCGTGGATGTCAGGCCGACTACGGGCGATGTCCTGTTCAAGACCGACAAGTGCGACCAGGTGGAGTGGCTCGGAGCCTGGACAGACAATGGCTACGAGAAGATCACAAGATCTGCCACATGGGATTATCTCCAGGCATTCATAGACCAGGGACATGAACTGGGACTGCGTGTCTATGCGGCATTCAACACCTTCCCCGGAGGGAACCAGACCTCGCTCGGAGGTGCGGGAGTGGTCTACAGGGATCCGGAGATGGCGAAACTGGCCACCATGCTGAATACCGATAACGGTATCAGAAGCATCATGGACACGGACAATTCCGCCAAATTCTTCAATCCAGTGCATCCGGACGTACAGTCATATATCATATCGCTGCTTGAGGATCTGGCCGCCTACCAGGATCTGGACGGTATCATCCTTGACAGGGGCCGTTTCGACGGATTCCAGAGTGATTTCTCTGACTATACCCGCGAGCAGTTCGAAGCCTACATAGGCAAGAGCCTCGACAACTGGCCTGAAGATGTCCTTCCTGCCGGCTGGTCATCAGGCGTACCGTCTCCTGAGCCGACGTATTTCAAACAGTGGCTTGAATTCCGCGCCAAGACCATCCATGATTTCATAGAAAGCGCCCGAACTCACGTGAAGGCTGTGAATCCGGATGTCGACTTCGGAGTGTATGTAGGCGGCTGGTACGGCTCATACTACGATGTGGGCGTGAACTGGGCTTCCCCGACTTACGATCCGAGCAGGGAATACACGTGGGCTTCTGAAAATTATATGAAATACGGCTATGCCGATCATACGGATGTCATGCTCATCGGTGCCTATGCATCCCCGGGCAGGGTCACGGGAAGCACCGAATGGACCATGGAAGGCTTCTGCCGTCTGGCCAAACAGAAGACTGCAGGAGGCCCGAGAATCTGCGCCGGAGGTCCTGACGTGGGCAACTGGGACGCTGATGACGAATACACACAGGATCAGGAAAACAGGGCCATAACGGAATCCGTGAAAGTCTGTGCCGATGCTTGCGACGGCTACTTCCTTTTCGACATGATCCATCTGAAGGACGCTGACCAGTGGGGCTATGCCAAAGCCGGTATCGACCAGTTGAGGTCCGCCCAGGCTGAGTAGCTTCCCGGCAAGAGAATAAGAATATGTAAATTCAATGAAAACGAACTTGTTGAATTAAAAAACGGAACAATGAAAAAAATATTTTTTCTTTTTATCATAGCATTGGCGGCTACGGTGGCATGTACCAAGAAGGACCTGCTGGAAGTCGCTTACATCAATGCAGCGGAAGGTTCCACATTCACTCCTGCGGAAGTGTCCGCTCTCGGAGATGAAGTGACCATCAGCTTTTCCACCAACTATCAGTGGCAGATCCGTGGCTGGTCTACTCTCGGTTTCTGCTCTCTGGACGCTACGAAAGGTGAAGCCGGCAACGGCACCATCACTGTCAAGGTAGAGCCGAATGCCACTGATGAAGTGCGTACCGCCGAGTTTGACATACTCGCCGGAGCGGCTGTACAGACTGTTACCATCACACAGACCGAAACCAATGCCATCGATATCGGCACTACTTCTTATAATGCCCCTGCAGACGGCGGCCTTGTCGAAATCGCGGTAAGTGCCAATATAGAATATACTGTAAATATCCCGTCCGAAATCACGTGGATAAGAGAGGCGACACGTTCCAAGGCAATGGTCAACTCCTATGTAAACCTGGAGGTGGATCCTAATTCTGGATGGCTTGGCCGTTCGGCTTCCGGTATTACTGTGACAGGCAAGGATATCGAAGGCAATGACATCACCATACCTATCACTGTCTCGCAGGAAGCCAATCCGGACTACGTGTCAGTGTTGTGGACCAAGACGTTCAAGACTGACTGGATATCCATAGCTGCCACTATCCCTACCCATATTGCCATGTATGACGGAAATCTCTATGTCGCCAATGCATCCGAAGTGCATTCGGTCGGCGCGGATGACGGAAGCTATGGCGCAAGAGTGACTGTCAACGGTCTTACTGTCGCCCCTCAGTCCATGGCAAACGATGATGCCGGAAATCTGATATTTGCCGCCAATGCATCTTGCGCAAGCGAAGATTTCGTGGTCTATTCTTATGACGGCTCGACAGTGACGGAGTTGGCAAGATACGGAGCCGGTAATCTTTATACAGGCACTCTTGGCAACCTCAGGGTGATTGGTGATATTTCAGGCAAGGCTGTCGTGACGGCTGTCGCTTCAGGGGTGAACTATTTTGTCGCATGGCAGATTGAGGGCGGCAAGGTGACTTCTACTGTCGCCAAGCCTACGCCTTATACAAGTCCTTATGGTATTAGTGATGTTGTCTATGGAGTGGTGTCACCGGTCTCTGATGACCTTGCGGATGGACTTGTCTTCATCGGCTATGCCGGGTCTCCTTATGTGCTTTATTACAATGATGATCCTGCAAATGCCACCAAAGAGAACTGGACGGCTACATACGATACGGGCACTGGCGGAAACGAGAACTTCAACAGTATTTCCATCGCCGAATACAAAGGCAAACGATACTGTGCCATAGGTCAGGACGGCCACTTCAGCTGGTCTTCGGCTCCTAAGGCTATCCTTCTTGACATATCTGATTTCTCAAATGTCACACTTGCGTACGAAGGCTCGTTTACAGGTACATTCGGATTTGTTGGAGCAAATGATGTCAAACTTGTTCCGGATGAAGATGCCCTGAAATTTTATCTTGTCAATGCAGGATATGATTTCGCGACCTGCATAGCACTCAAATAGTTGATAGTGTAATATTTCAAAGGGACTGAGCCTGAGTGAATGCCGACTCAGTCCCTTTCATTGTATCGGAACAGCATGAAGAGAAATAAATTCATAAGTCCTTTCGTCGATATCTTCCTTTTCTCATTGGCGATAGGTGTCGCGTGCGTCGCTACCGGATGCTGCGACAGGAAGTATGATGTTGTGATTGTAGGTGCAGGCACTTCCGGCACTGCCGCGGCTATCCAGGCTGCCAGAAGCGGAGCTGATGTCCTTCTTGTGGAGGAACATGAATGGCTCGGCGGCATGCTTACTTCTGCCGGAGTGAGCGCCACTGACGGCTCTTATAAGCTGCGCGGAGGTATCTGGGATGAGTTCAGAGACAGCCTGGAGGCTTATTATGGCGGTGCGGACGCCCTGAAGACAGGATGGGTGAGCAATGTCATGTTCGAGCCTTCCGTCGGAGCGAGGATTTTCCGGAATATTGCGGCAAGGGAAAAGAATCTTGAAATCAGATACAACACCGTGGCTTCGGGCTTCGAACACCTTCAGGACGGGTGGAAAGTCACTCTTGACACCGAAGGGAAGAAATCGTCAGTGACAGGCGGAATCCTTGTCGACGGTACCGAACTCGGTGACGTGGCGGCTGCCATAGGCATTCCGTATGACATAGGTATGGAGTCCAGACACATAACTCACGAAGACGTGGCGCCGGAATTTGCAAACGGCATCATACAGGATCTGACGTATGTGATGATACTCCGGGAATACGACCACCCGGTGCCGGTGCCTGAGCCTGACGGCTATGATGTGGCCGAATTTGCCTGCTGCTGCACGAATCCTGTCTGCAAGCATCCTAAGGAAGAATACAGGATGTGGGGTCCGGAGGATATGATTACCTACGGAAAACTCCCTAACGGCAAATACATGATAAACTGGCCTCTGGAAGGAAATGACTTCTATACTAATGCCATAGAGATGACCCCTGTCCAGAGGGACAGCGCATTCCAGGAGGCCAAGAACAGAAGTCTGCGTTTCCTGTATTTCATGCAGAACGAGCTCGGCATGAAGAATCTCGGGATAGCGGAAGAATATCCTACGGCCGATGGTCTGCCTTTCTATCCGTATCATCGCGAGTCCAGGAGAACCCACGGGCTGGTGCGCTTCAACCTCAATGATATCATGGCCCCTTATGACCAGTCAAAACCTCTTTACAGGACTGCCATAGCGGTGGGGGACTATCCGGTGGACCATCATCACACCAGATACAGCGGCTGGGAATCGCTTCCTAACCTGTATTTCCATCCGGTTCCGTCCTACGGACTTCCGATAGGCGTGATGATGCCGAAAAAGTATGATGACGTCCTCGTCATAGAGAAGTCTATTTCTGTCACGAATATCGTGAACGGCAGTACCAGACTCCAGCCTGTGGTTCTCCAGCTCGGTCAGGCTGCCGGTGTAGTGGCCGCGCGGGCTGTGAAAGACGGCTGCGGAGTTTCCGAAGTGTCCGTGAGAAAGGTACAGCAGGAGTTGCTCGACTGTGGTGTATATCTGCTTCCGCTGCGGGATCTCGAACCTTCAAGTCCTTATTTCGTGCCTCTCCAGAAAGTGGCCCTCACAGGAATCCTCAGATATGAAGGCAAGACCGTGGACTGGGAAAACCAGTCCTGGATATATACGGGCAAACCTGTTTCAGAAAAGGAACTGAAAGCCGGTTTCGTGGAGTTCTATGCGAATCTCAAATATGAGGACGGTACACCGGTATCATTCTCCGGCATATCCGCTTCGGACAAGAACGCGGATGCCGCTTTTCTGGCCTCTCTCATAGCCGTCGCCGATGGCAGGAATGAGAAAGAAACTCTGGCAGAAGTCCTGGAAATCTCGCGGGAAGTGGCAGGAAATGCTTCCGGTATAAAAGAAAATACGGCTCTGACCAGACTTCAGTGCGCTGTGGCTATAGACAGGCTGCTGGATCCATTCGGCCGTTATGACGTGGATATTTACGGCCGCCTGAAAGCGGAGCCTGAAAAGCTGATGTGGGTGGACCTTTCCGCAAACTGGGAAAGATTCCATTCGCTGGACTCCGTTAAATATTATTGTGAGAGGATAGCCAAGGCCGGGATGACTTCCATCGTGCTGGATGTCAAGGGAACAGGCAGCGATGTTCCTTTTGACAGTAAGTTCACGCCGAGACTTACGGAGTGGAAAGGCGTCAAGGCCCCGGACTTCGACTACATCACTGAGTTTTCCAAGGCCGCCAGGGCAAACGGTCTTAAAATCTATTGCTCTGTCAACACCTTTGCTGAAGGTCACGGAATTTTCAAAAAGGGACTCATTTATGAAAGCCATCCGGAGTGGCAGGCGGTGAATTATGTGCCAGGGAAGGGGCTGCTGAAACAGACCGGGATAGAAGGAAAAACCGTGCTGTTCACAAATCCGGCATTGCCCGAGGTGCGCAGGCACATGTGCGACATCCTGGCCGAGCTTGTGACGGACTTCGACATAGACGGCGTGATTCTGGACAGGGGAAGGTATGACAACATCCAGTCCGACTTTTCCGATTTCTCCCGTCAGGAATTCGAGAAATATGCCGGGGTGAAGGTGGAAAGATTCCCTGAGGACATTTACGAATGGGTGAAGGACCCTCAGACAGGGGATTACAGGATGGAAAAGGGCGTCCATTTCAAGAAATGGATAGAGTGGCGCGCTTCTGTCATCTATACATTTTTCGAAGAAGCCAGGGCTGCCGTGAAAGCCGCTGATCCTGACGCTGTTTTCGGAGCCTATACCGGAGCATGGTATCCGTCTTATTATGAAGTCGGTGTGAACTGGGCCAGCCGTGACTATGACCCTTCTAAGGATTTTGACTGGGCGACTGCAGACTATCATGACTACGGCTATGCAGAACTTCTGGACCTGTATACCAACGGGAATTATTATCCTATGGTGACTCTGGAGGAATTCCGTAAAGGAAACGGTACCTACCGCAACGAGACGGACAGCAGCATCAGTTCCGGCGAGCATCTGTGTGTCGAAGGCGCATGCCTGTATTCGCGAGAACTTCTCGGTCCGGACAATCCTTTCCTGGGCGGAATCTATGTAGAGGATTACAGAAACAATCCGGAGCAGTTCAAGAAGGCCGTCCGGATGAATCTGGACAAGTCCGACGGCCTGATGATTTTCGATCTGGTACACATAGTGAATTTCGGCTGGTGGGATGACCTTGCCGCCGCCATCCGGGGCCTGTAATCTTATGTCCAGCCGGACTGCATCACCTTTCGTTGAACGTCCGCTCATATTTTTGTATTTTATGAAAATCGCCTGAAAAAACGGCGATTTTCGCCAAAACTGCTGTTTTTATACGGCAGTTTTGTTATTTTTGTATCAAAATACTGAATATGAAAGCATTGCAGTGATCAGCTGCGCCAGAAAATCCTTTTCCTCGTGAAGAATACCGTTATTGCCATCATGATGCCGGTGACGAACAGTCCCCGGACAATACCCATGAAAGGCGACCCGACGGCCCAGCTGTCGATCAGACCGAGAAGCCCTGCACCGTACAGGACCGGAGATGTGATGAAATTCGTGACCGTGTAGGCTATCATCGGGTTCTGCCCGCACTCTGACAACAGCCTCGCTTTCATACCGTAGCAGGTCTCCGTGAAGATGAGAAAGCCTGTCGTCATGGCTGCCATGCCTGCGGTGGTGAACAGGTATGAGAGGTTGCAATGGTCTTTCGTGATACCCCCGTCAATCGGATCGAAGACAATGCCTGCAAGCAGCAGGATATAGCCGATGGTTGCAATATCTGACCAGAGATTCCGCTTCCTGTATGTCATTGTGATGAACAGTAAAGCCGAGACTGCAGACACTGCGAAGTCTGCGGTGACATGTCTTGTGAACAGCCCCCAGAGCTGGAAGCACACTGTCAGGATGACCAGATTGGCAAGCCATGTATCTTTCCTGGAAATATCCGGTCTGTCCATGTTCCCGCATTGATCTCCGGCGGGCAGACATTCATTTCTCCTGGCGAGAATCATGTCGCCGACGACAGAGCCGGCAAGCGCTATCATGAGGTACTGCAGGAATTCCCACCTGAATATCCATCCGATGCCAAGGCTGTCCACATCCGGCAGGAATGCGAATACGCCTGGGGCGTATGCGGTGATTCCCTTGATAATGCCTATTCCGATGAAGACCATCCAGCGGTATATGACTGATTTCCTTGTGGCAAGCCATATCAGTCCTCCCGTCAGGGCCACATAGGCAAGGACCATTATTATGATGTCGCTGCGTCCTTTCGAGAACGGGACATCGAGAACCGTATGCTGGATGACTGCAAGCACTGCTGTCAGGGCCACGCCGGAGATGTTCACCAGAGTCGAGAGACGTTCTTTCCTGAAGTTGAACCTGGTCAGGGAAAGGAACATGGCGCCCCAAAGGAGAAGCTGGAAGCCGTAGATGACATATCTGTTCACTTCGGATGACCTTGCGGCATAGCCGTTGCCGAGCACGATACTGAACGCCACGAGGATGGCCCAGCGTTTCACAAGCCCGAGAACTGTCTTGCCGGCAGGCTGCCCCGACCGGATTCTCTTGTCAAGGGCGAAAGGGAATGCCGCACCCATCGAGAACAGGAAAAAAGGGAACACGAGGTCCACCCAGGTTATACCCGGGACATCAGGCCGGAAAACATAGTCTGGCGGCGGTACCTGGGCGTGGAACATCCATGCCGGAAGCCCTGATTCCCATCCGATATTGGCACACAGTATCATGCCGAAAATGGCTATTCCGCGGAGAATGTCTATTGTGGCTATCCTTGAGGAAGTGCTGGTCGTGGTGTTCATTTTACGTTATTGTTATGTCTGGTTACGTTATTGTTATGTCTGGAATATTTTCCTGTTTTTTCTTTCGATTATGAAAGTTTGCGGTAAAATTAAATATTTTATTTAATAATTTCACGGTTATAATTAAAATTTAAGAAAAATACTTTCGTTATTTAATAAAATTATTATATTTGCCTATACATATCATAGATAAGATGAAAAAATATAGAGTGGACTTTCTTAAAGCCTGCCTGCAGATGGCGGCGGTATCATGTCTCGCATTTGCCGGGGCGTTTCCTGCCCTGGCCGGGACTCCGGAGTGGCATGACGCCTCTTCCTTCCCTCTGTCCGGCAAGGCTGTGGATTCCACCTATACCCGCTACGGGCGCCTTCCTTCCTCATGTCTGGGGGTAAGCCGGGATCCTGTTTGGAATCTCGGGCAGAATTCGGCAGGACTTGTCGTGAGGTTCCGTTCGGATTCTCCTTTCATCCGGGCCAGGTGGACATCTCTGCACGGAAATACCATGAATCACATGGCTGAGACAGGGGTGCGTGGCCTTGACCTGTATGTGCTTGAGGACGGACAATGGCGCTTCGCGGGTGTCGGACGCCCGGAAGGAAAGACTACCGATGCTGTTCTTGTGCAGAACATGACAAGGGAGGCGCGGGAGTACATGCTTTATCTGTCGCTGTACGACGGTGTAGAGGACCTGTCGATAGGAATTGAGGAGGGCTCCTCAATAGGGCAGCCGGAAGCGGACTTGCCTGATTGCGGGCACCCTGTGGTGATGTATGGGACAAGCATTCTTCAGGGCGGGTGTGCAAGCCGTCCTGGCATGGCACACACCAATATTCTCGGCAGGATGCTCGGCAGGGAAGTCATCAATCTCGGTTTCAGCGGGAATGCCTTCCTCGATTATGAGATAGCCGGACTGATGGCATCCGTGGAGACACCCGGAGCCTTTGTCCTCGACTATGTCCCCAATGCTTCGGCGAAGATGATAGAGGAAAAGGGGGAGAAGTTCTTCCGGATACTCAGGGATGCTCATCCGGATGTGCCGGTCATATTCGTGGAGGATCCGATGTTTCCTCATTCGAAGTTCAATACGGCCGTGTACAGGGAGGTGACAAAGAAGAATGCCGCACAGAAAGCCTTGTATGATAAGCTCAGGAAGGCAGGAGAGAAGCATGTCTACTATGTTTCATCCAAAGGTATGATAGGGAATGATTCCGAGGCTACTGTCGACGGGGTGCATTTCACTGATCTTGGCATGGAAAGATACGCACGCCATTTGTATCCTGTCATAAGGAAGGCATTGCGGTCTTCCGGACTTGATTAGCTCCGGCCGGTCCTGGTCGGAAATTTATAATGGATCAGATGTAAAACACCATATATATGACAACAGAACAAAGTAATTTTTTGTCCGCGTGTTCAGGACAGTACAAGGCTGACCTGAAGGGGAATATCCTGCCTTTCTGGATGAAATACGGATATGACAGGAAACATGGCGGAGTATATACCTGTGTGGACAGGGACGGGACATTGATGGACACTACCAAGTCCGTGTGGTTCCAAGGCCGTTTCGGCTATATCATGTCCAAAGCTTCCCGGCTTCCGGGAGCTGATCCTGAGTGGATAGCCGCAGCGAAGAGCGCCATCGATTTCATAGAAAAGTACTGTATAGATGCGGACGGACATATGTTCTTCACAGTGACGGAAGACGGCCGGCCGGTGCAGAAGCGCAGATATGTCTTTTCGGAGTGTTTCGCGGCCATGGCCATGGCCGAATACTCTGCAGCTACCGGAGACAGGGAGTATGCGGACAAGGCCGTAAGGATGTTCCGCAATATCCTGCGGATGCTCGGCACTCCGGGTTTCCTGCCGCCCAAGACATATATTCCGGGAAGGGGGCATTCCATCACCATGATGCTCGTCAATGTGGGACAGGTAGTCCGTCAGGTGTCTGATGATCCGGTGATCACGGAGAGGATCGACCGGTCTCTCCATGAACTTGAGCGCTATTTCATGCACCCGGAATTCAAGACCATTCTGGAAAGCGTCGGTCCGGAAGGCGAATTCCTGGACACATGTGCAGGCAGGACCATAAATCCGGGTCACTGCATAGAGACCGGATGGTTCATCCTGGATGTAGCCCGCAGCAGAGGCTGGGACAGCAGTCTGGTCCGTATGGGAACCACTATCATCGACTGGGCCTGGAACTGGGGCTGGGATGAGCAGTACGGGGGCATGATAAATTTCCGTGACTGCAGGAATTTCCCTCCTCAGGATTATTCACAGGACATGAAATTCTGGTGGCCGCAGTGCGAGACTGTCATAGCGTCACTTTATGCCTACAGGGCTACCGGAGATGAAAAATATCTGGAAATGCACAGGAAGGCTCATGAGTATGCTTATTCACATCTGAAAGATACGGAGTATGGCGAATGGTTCGGCTATCTCCATCGGGACGGCACCGTGGCGCAGCCTGCGAAAGGAAATCTGTTCAAAGGTCCGTTCCATATTCCGCGCATGATGATGGTTGCTTCATCTCTGTGTGATGAAATCGTTTCTGATTAAGTCTTTGACAGGCTGTCAGTCATAGTAGTGGTTAGTAGTGTGATAATGAGGGCGACTGAAAAAGGTTTTTGTAATCAACCTTTTCAGCCGCCCTCATGCCTGTTATTGTATTTTTATGTAAGTCAGACTGTTTCTGTGTCCTGCCTTATCTGCCGCAGCCGTGGCGCGGACCGTGGTGGTGCCTGTGGTTGGCAGGCTTGTCGGCAGGGCAGTCGGCCGGTCCGAAGTGATGACCGAAGCAGCATGGACAAGCGTGATGTGGTGCAGGATGGTGTCTGTGATGTCCGGGACCGGCTTCGCGATGTTTCTGACGTTCAGCCTGGAAAGCCTTTAATGCTTCTGCCTGTTCAGGAGTCAGGATCTTTTCCATTTCTTCCCTGTTTTCCTGAGCCATTTCTTTCATGGCAGCCCTGTGTTCAGCCCTCATTTTCTCTATCTGCGCCCTGTATTCTTCATTGGCTTTCTGTCTTTCGGATCTCTGTCTGGAAAAAAGTTCTTTAAGTTTTGCAGACTGCTGTTCCGTAAGATCCAGTTTCCCTGACAGGAAGTTTACCCTCGTTTCTATGCTTTCGGCATCTGTGACGACATTGTCTCTCGGCTGCATCGGATGTCTCTGATCCGGAATCTGTGCGAATGTGCTGCCTATGCCTATGGCTGCAGCAGCGAAAATCATGACTATTCTTTTCATATCCGTAAAATTTATAATTGAACATATCGGGATTCCAGATTCCCGTTCCTGTGCAAAACTACTGAACTTTTCCCGATATCAAAGCCTGCATCCGGAATCCGTTGGCGAACGACATGAATCTGCTGGCGAACGGCAGTCACACGCATGGATAAAATGTTTATTTTTGTATCCGGAACTTCATAAGCCTATATCATGAACAACAGGAATCTGCCCCTGCTTATAGACATCATTTTCTGTGTTATCCTTCTCCCGGCGATGATTATGCTCCTCCCGGTGGAAAGGTGGCTGACGCATCATCCTGCATTTGTGGTGATGCTGATTCTCTGGCTCTATGCGGTGTATTTTATCCACAGGAAGCTGACCATACCTCTGATTTTTTCCAGAAAAAACTGCTGGGCGCCAGTCCTGATTTTCATCGCCGCCATCATGGTGACATGGCTCATATCCGGTCTGGACGAACCCAGGAGATTTTTCGGACCTGACAGGCCCGGAGGACATCACCGGTTTTTCTGGCTTTCTCCGCGGGAGCAGGGCGTATGGTTCCTTTTCGTGGTAGTGACCGTATTCAGCATAGCTGTCAGCCTGTTGACCGAGCTCTATCGTCAGATGCTGGAAAAGAAAGAGCTGGAACAAGAAAAATCCAGGGCCGAACTTGCCCTGTACAAGGCCCAGATCAACCCGCATTTCCTGTTCAACACGCTGAATACCCTGTACAGTCTCGTCATATCACGATCCGACCAGGCCGAGCAGGCCTTTGTCCAGTTCACGGAGATGATGAAATACCTGTATTCCAATGCATCGTCCGACTTCATACCCCTGACGGCTGAGGCCGAGTACATCAGACAATATATCGGACTCCAGAAATTCAGACTGAACGAGCATACGAAAGTGGATTTCAATGTCACTATAAGTGACAATACTGCCGTCATCGCCCCGATGCTCCTGATAACTTTTGTCGAGAATGCTTTCAAGTACGGTGTCTCTTCCCACAATGACAGCGTCATAAGTATCAGGCTCCTCCAGGACAATGACCGCATTTCCTTCAATGTCAGGAACAGCGTGTTCCCGGAGTTATCGGGCAGGAAAGGGGATGGAATAGGACTGGCCAATTGCCGCAAGCGGCTGGCGCTCATCTACCCTGATGCACACAGGCTCAGCATATCCGATTCCGGAGATGCGTATGAAGCTGACCTGACCATAATGCCGAAAAAACATCCCGTATATGATAAGATCCATAGCGATAGATGACGAGCCTCTGGCTCTGGATATTATAGCCAGTTTCTGCCGGAGGGCGGGAGATGTGGCCCTGACTGTCTACAGTGATCCTGTGGTCGGACTTGAGGCTGTCAGGAAGGAAGAACCCGAACTCGTGTTCCTGGATATCGAAATGAACGGTATATCCGGCATAGATGTGGCCAGGACATTGCCGGCAGGCACTTTCCTGATATTTACGACGGCGTATGCCAGGTTTGCCCTCGACGGGTTCGAACTGAATGCCGTGGATTTTCTGCACAAGCCTTTCTCTTATTCCAGATTCGGGACGGCATTGGATAAGGTCCGGGAACTGAAACGTCTGAGGAAAGCTGCGGAGTCGGCGGACAGACGCGACGGAGAAATCATGGTCAAGTCAGAGTACAGGAATGTGAATCTGCCGCTTTCAGCTATCAGATATGTGGAGGCTATGGACAATTATTCCAAGATATGGCTTTCGGAAGGGGATCCTGTGCTTACTCAGATGAGCCTGAAGGAAATGTCGGATCTGCTGCCGCACGGTAAATTCGTGAGAATCCACAGGTCTTTTATCATCCCGGTGGATAAGGTGTCTAAATATTCGAGCAGGACAGTAACTCTAGCCTGCGGCGTCACCCTCCCCGTCGGCCGCTCATATTCGGCTGATTTCAGACAGTCCGTCGGAGAGCGCTGATTCCTGACATCCGGATCCGGCCTTTGCGGATACCGGTCCGTCCTGTGTCCGCATGGAGTATTCGCATCCGCAGTATTGCTGGTTGTAGAAGCCGTATTCCCTGATGAGCTGGTTCCGGCGTTCCTGCAATCCGTTCTTTCTCCAGTTCCGGTCCCACCACGTGACATCATCATAGAATGACGCCGCATATTCTCCGGCTTCGTTGATCTGGTCCAGATTTTTCCATCTGGATGAAGCCAGAGTGGTGGTGATGACATGATATCCGTGTTCATGGGCGTACCTGGCCGCGGAGAGAAGCCGCATCCTGAAACATTCGAGGCATCTGGCGCCTCTCTCAGGCAGGTTTTCCAGGCCTTTCATCTTTTCCAGCCATGACGGATGGTCATAGTCCGCATCCACTATTTCCAGACCGAGAGATTCAGCGTATCTGCTGCATTCGTTCTTGCGGATGAGATATTCTTCTTCCGGGTAAATGTTCGGGTTGCAGTAGTAGATGAGCGGCGTGATCCCGTTTTTCATCAGACATTCGACTATCGCTGACGAACATGGCGCACAACAAGTATGGAGGAGAACTTTCCGTTCTCCTCCAGGTACTGTAATGATATTTCCGTTTTCCTTTCTCATCCGTAAGGAAGCTGTCGGGCCGGGTTTATTCGACGAATGTGCACCAGCCGAACGGATCTTCGATCTCTCCGTCCTGGATGCCGCGTATCATCTTGTAGAGTTTAAGGCTCTTCGGTCCGCACTGGTCTTTCGACCCGAAGTAGTATGGCGTGACCTGATCCGATTCGAGGGCAGGCCTATCATCTATCCGGTAGACAGGAGTGATGACTACTGCAGTCCCGCATTCTCCTACCTCTTCGAACGTAGAAAGTTCTTCTACAGGTACAGGGCGTCTTTCCACAGTCATGCCCAGCTCTTTCGCCACAGTCTCGAGCGATTTGTTCGTGATGGACGGCAGGATAGTGTCGGACTTTGGCGTGATATAGGAATTGTCCCTGATGCCGAAGAAGTTCGATGAATTGAACTCGTCGATATACTGGTGGTGTAGCGGGTCAAGGTAGAGCACGGCCTCGTAACCGAGCTTGTGGGCCAGATTGTATGAGTACAGTGATGCCGCATAGTTGCTTCCAAGCTTGAAGCTGCCGGTTCCGTTTGGAGCTGCACGGTCGTAGTCTCTGGAAATCACGACATACGAAGGCTGCAGAGTGTTCCCGGTATATGCTCCCACAGGGGCGCACAGCATCATGAACAGGCATTCCGTAGATGATTTCACTCCCAGTTGAGGATTAATGCCTATCAGTGTAGGCCTGAGATACATGGATGCATTAGTTCCGTATGGAGGCAGGAAGTCGATATTCTCCTTGACCACGCGAATGCACATTTCGATGAATCGCTCTACACTCGGAGCGGCTATGCCTATGTAGGCAGCAGATCTCTGAAGCCTCTTTGCATTTTCTTCAGGCCTGAAAAGCCTTACCTTGCCGTCAGCACCGCGGAATGCCTTGAGGCCTTCAAAGCATTCGATGCTGTAATGCAGGGCACCTGCGTATGCATTGATGCTGATGTTGTCGTCCGTGTGGCTTTCTACGGGGCCCCACTGACCGTCTTTGTAGCTGCAGCTCAGGATAGTATTCGTCTTTCTGTAGCCGAATCCGAGCTTGGTCCAATCCAGATTTGCCATAGTTCGTATTATATTGGTTATTTTCCTTTTCCATCGGGGCGGCTCAACGGGGTACTCGTAAATTCCTCCTTTCGGGTCAGCCCCTGATATTGGCCGCAGGCCTTGTATTTCTCTCCTTTTCAGTAGATTCGCCGTCAGATAAGGATCTCGAAAAGCTTGTTGTTCTCGTTGATGTACTCGTAGACGATCTTGTTGGCGTCCATCCTGTGTACGAGAGCCTCGAAGTCCTCCTTGGTTTCGACCTCGACACCTATGAGTGCCGGACCTTCTTCCTTGTTCGTTTTCTTGATATACTGGAAGAGTACCAGATCATCCTTAGGACCGAGGTTGTCCCTGATGAATGAGAGGAACGCGCCGGCACGCTGCGGGAAGCTGACGATGAAATAATGTTTCAGACCTTCATACAGCAGCGATTTTTCACGTATTTCCTCCGTGCGGGTGATGTCGTTGTTGCTTCCGCTGATGATGCAGCCCACCCTCTTGCCTTTTATCTTGTCGGCATAGAAGCGCAGGGCGGCCACTGACAGTGCTCCGGCCGGCTCCACTACTATCGCACTCTTGTTGTACATGTCGATGATGGTGCTGCATACGGCCCCTTCAGGCACTATCACGATGTCATCGAGGACCTTCTTGCAGATTTCGTATGTCAGATGCCCGGCCTTCTTGACTGCCGCACCGTCCACGAACTTGTCTATATGATCGAGTTCCACTATTTCGCCTTTCTCGATGGCTGTCTTCATGCATGGAGCTCCGGCAGGTTCCACGCCTATGATTTTGGTTTCCGGAGACGCCAGCTTCATGTATGCGCCGATTCCGGAGGCCAGTCCGCCTCCTCCTATCGGTACGAAGAGGTAGTCCAGCGGCTTTTTCATCTGTTTCTCTATTTCCAGTCCGATAGTGGCCTGGCCTTCTATGATCTTTTTGTCATCGAACGGAGGTATGAACGTCTTTCCTGACTTTTCAGCATATTCGATGGCTTCCTTGTTCGCGGCATCGAATGTGTCTCCGGTCAGTACGATGTCTATATACTCCTTTCCGAACATCCGGACCTGCTCTATCTTCTGCTTGGGAGTCGTGGTCGGCATGTAGATGGAGCCCATGATATGCAGTTTGTTGCAGGAGAAAGCCACTCCCTGGGCATGGTTTCCGGCACTTGCGCATACTATGCCGTATTTCAGTGCGTCTGGCGGAATGGTTCTGATCTTGTTGTAGGCTCCGCGGATTTTGTATGATCTGACTATCTGGAGATCTTCCCTTTTAAGATAGATCTCCGCATCATATTTTTCAGATAAGTTCTGGTTTTGCATCATAGGAGTGGGGTCGATGACTTCGTCCAGGATTTTGGAAGCCAGTACCACATCTTCTATGCGTGGAAAATATTCTGTCTCTGCCATAATTTTAACTTTAACTGCCGGAATGCCGGCTACAGTCATATTATATGTGATTCCAGGCCGGCCTTTTGTCTTGGCCGTCTGGCCGAATCTGTCAAATTTAATAAAAAATATCGAGATACCGATGTCCTGTGCGCTTTTTCAGGAATCTGGTGAGCCGTACGGACCGCTCTCAGTCAAGAATGACCAGGGCTACGGACGGATGGCTGAATTCCAGGCGGACAGTATCTTCCGAAGCCCGGTTCAGGGTGGCTTTCCACCAGTTGTCGAATACCACTTCGTCCGTAGGCCATTCAAGTCCTTTCGACTTTATGGTCAGGCTGCTGTCAGGAGAAAACAGGGAAAAGCTTCTCCCTATACCGCACGAGATTTCCGTGGTGTCGGTCACGGCGAAAGCTGTGGACCAGTCCGATACCATTTCGATATGGATCCTGTTCCGGAATTTGCGGGCATATTCCATAAGCAGGGACAGATTTCCTATGGTATGGTCTTCACGTTCTCCGCTTCCGCCCAGAATGTAGATGTCGGTAATCTCAGTGATATTTTCCACGACATAAGTCACGGCCTTTGTCTGGTCGTTCGTATCCTGCTCTGCTATATGGACGAATTTCCCGGTAAATCTTTTTCTGGCAGCAGGGCTGATGGAATCCATGTCTCCGACTACCAGGTCCGGCATGCGTTCCCTGCCGAAAACCGCTTCCATATTCCTGAAATATTTCATCAGTGCCCCGTCGCAGCATATTATGCAGTCTGCCTGGCGGAGCAGATATCGCGGGTATTCCTTTTTAGGAAAGGCCCCGTTGTCTATGATGACGGCTGTTTTCATTTTCCGGTTATTCAGGCCTGATTTTCATCAGCCAATGCTTTTCTGTATCTGTCCAGAACTTCGGATGACGTACCTTTCGTGACGGTGTACGAACCAGGATCCCGGAATCCTATCAGGAAGTCCTTCACGGCCATTCTCTTCTTTCCTGCCATCTGTATGTCTTTCAGGCAGACAGCCCCGTCGGCTGTCAATATAGCCATGATTTCCTTTCCGTCCGAGAGAATAGTTCCTGCCGTGGAGTTTTCTGCGGCTCCTGAGGCCGCTTTCAGCGCGGCCAATGCTTCCGCATCCATCTTTTCGGCTTCGAAAATCTTCAATGGCAGGGTCTTGTCATCTTTTGTCAGCTCCGTATATGCTGCAGGATACGGACTCAGTCCGCGTATCAGATTGCAGATTTCCCTGGAAGGCCTGTTCCAGTCAATATGGCACAGTTCGCGGCTGAGTTTCGGTGCCGGCTTCAGTATTTCGGAACCCTGGATGAAGCTCTTCTGGAGTCTCAGTTCCACTTTATTTTCGAATATGGCTTCTATGGTATTCAGTACGGTCCTGGCACCGAGCTCCATGAGCTTGTCATGAATGGTCCCGGCGTTGTCGGAGTCCTCGATCCTGCACTGTTCCCTGAATATGATGTGTCCGGTATCCATGCCTTCATTGATCATGAATGTAGTCACTCCGGTAAAGTGCTCGCCGTTTATCACAGCCCAGTTTATAGGTGCTGCGCCTCTGTATTGCGGCAGCAGGGCGGCATGGAGGTTGAACGTGCCGTATTTCGGCATGCTCCATACTTCTTTCGGCAGCATCCGGAATGCCACTACCACGAACAGGTCCGCTTTCCATGCTTCAAGAGCTGACAGGAATCCGGGATCTTTCAGTGAAACAGGCTGAAGCAGGGGCAGGTTGTGTTCTTCTGCATATTTCTTTACTGCGCTTTCGTTCACTTTCAGGCCGCGTCCGCTGGCCTTGTCGGCCACCGTCACCACTCCGGCCACCGTGTAGCCGGCCTTGACTATGGCATCGAGCGATGCTACGGCGAACTCCGGCGTTCCCATGAATACTATACGTGTCCTTTTCATTTTTCCCAGAATCTTGTTTCTGATTTTTCTGAACATGATGCCTGCCCTCTCCGTGTCTATCAGGGATTTGTCGTTAATGGCATTCCATGTGAACAGCAAGCCTATGGGCAGAAGCACCATTGAAGAGATGAATACTCCGATGAATGCAGATACGGCACCGTCTTTCGCCAGTTTGTTCCCTGTGATGTCTATCACCCAGTAGAGCACGAAAAACAGTACGGCTATGATCGCGGGTGTTCCCAGTCCTCCTTTTCTGATCAGGGCTCCGAGCGGGGCGCCGATGAAGAAGAATATGAAGCAGGCGAACGAGAGTGCGAACTTTTTCAGTATTTCGACATCTATTCTTCGGAGTGTGAATGAGTTGTAGTATCTCTCCCGGCCATAGGTGGTCAGTTCCCCGATAGTCTCGTTCACTTTCGAAATGGCGTTTTTCTCTGCTTCGATCTGTTTCTCCAGGTCGTCCCATTCACAGAATCCTTCGAATGCGAAGGCTGATTTCAGTCTGTCATTGCGCCGGTTTGACGTGTCCAGCTGGAAATGATATCTCAGAGTGCGGTCAGAGTAGAACCTGGCGATATTGTCCATTTTTGCGCTGGAATCCACCCTTCCGATGGAATCTTCGCTGTGGTTCAGCTGGCGGAGGTTCATGGTCCTGACCTCGTCTCCGAAGCGTGTGTCTTCGGATTTCTTGAAAGCATAGTTTTCCAGCGGAATGACCATTTCCTGTCTGTCGAATTCTATTTTCTGCAGCTGGAGCGTCGTATCCCGATATTTTCTCGTGTTCGTTTCTTCGTAGTTGGAGCCGCTGTACAGGACGAAAGTCAGGTAAGTCTTGTCGTCCGACATTTTCATCATGGCCGAATCCGCTATCGTCAGGCTGGTGTTGCCTTTCTTTCCGGTATGGTTGTAGACCATGACACCGTGCATCATGTCCGTCTCCTTGTCCCTTTCATTTACCCGGAGGATGTAGCCGTCGATGCCGTCATAGAAAGTTCCCGTAGGGATCTTGATTTCTTCTTTGGTCTTTCCTATATCGTCCCTCAGGGTGAAGATCTTGTTGTATGCTATCGGTATCAGTTCGTTGGATGCGAAGAACGCCCCTACACTGATGATGGCAGACACTATGATCAGCGGGGCCAGGACCCTTTTCAGTGAAATGCCGGCAGCCTTGATGGCCAGAAGTTCGTTGTTTTCCCCGAGAGTTCCCAGTGTCATCACGGCGGAGAGCAGGGTCGCCAGCGGAAGCGAGAGCGGGATCAGAGTCGCGCTTCCCCAGCCGAGAAATTCCAGGATTACCTTGAAACTGAGTCCCTTGCCTACCAGCTCATCGATATACAGCCACAGGAACTGCATCATCAGGATGAAGATGACGACAAAGAGGATCGCGAAAAACGGTCCTATAAAAGAACTCAATATGAATCTGTCCAGTCTCTTCATCGTTTCCTGTTTCCTTTTCTTTTCGGGCTCCCTTTTGGCCGAAGTTCTGCTTAATGTGCCTGTTATCTTATTGAGCTGCAGCGGAATTTGTTTCCGGCACTATTTTGTTTGTGCCGGAAATAATTCCGGTTGCAGACATCTTGAAAGTCATTTATTGTCCGTTGCCAATTTAAGCATGATGTCGAGAGCTTCGGCCAGGCCGCTTGCATCCTTGCCTCCGGCAGTCGCAAGCCCCGGCTGACCGCCGCCGCCTCCGGCGATGGCCCTGGCCGCCTCCTTGATATCCTTGCCTGCATTGTGTCCGGCTGCCACCAGATCTGACGAATACATGATAATCAGCTGCGGCTTGCCAGCATATTCGAACGCTCCGAGCACGGCAGTGTTCTCAGTCTCTTTCTGCAGCATGAATGCCGCGTTCTTCAGAAGCACGGGATCTACAGGCATGTTGACTTTGACTACTTTAATACCGTTTATCAGTTCAGCCTTGTCTTCAAGCTTTTTTTTCAAGACCAGAGCCTTTTCCTTCGCCACATTTTCCATTTCCTTCTTGAAGTGCTCATTCTCTTCGATGAGTTTCCGGATGGACCCCGCCAGATCAGGGACGTTGTTGAAAAATGCACGTGCCACCCGCAGCGTGTTCTCCATGGAGTCTACGATATCTTCGGCCTGACGTCCGGTGGTAGCCTCTATTCTCCTGATACCGGCAGCGATGGCCGACTCGGAAATGATCTTGAAGAAACCTATCTGTCCGGTCGCCTTTGCATGCGTACCTCCGCACAGCTCGATCGAATCGCCGAACTGCACCACCCTCACGCGGTCTCCGTATTTTTCCCCGAACAGTGCCATGGCTCCCATCTCCTTGGCTTCTTCCATGGTGGCATCCCTTTTCTCGCAGAGCGGAGAGTTCAGTCTGATCAGGGCGTTCACCCGTCTTTCCACCTCATCTATCTGTTCATCGGTGAGCTTTTCGAAATGGGAGAAGTCGAACCTGAAATAATTGTCGCAGACATAGGACCCCTTCTGTTCGACATGTGTGCCGAGGATTTCGCGCAGAGCTTTGTGAAGCAGGTGGGTAGCCGTATGATTGTTCGTGATCCCCAGCCGTCTCTGAGCGTCTACGATGAGCTTGAACGGACCTGAGCAGTCCTGAGGTATGCTTTCAGCTATGTGGATGGTCAGGTTGTTTTCCTTTATGGTGTTGAGGATCTTTATCTTTTCGCCTTCTGCCGACTCTATGTATCCCGTGTCGCCGACCTGTCCTCCCATTTCGGCATAGAACGGTGTCTTGTCGAACACGAGCTGGTACATCGTCTTGTTTTTCGCCTTGACGGTGCGGTGTCTTGTGAGTACTGCATCGTCTACGCTGGTCATGTCGTAGCCGAGGAAAGCAACGTTTTCGCAGTGATGGAACTCCACCCAGTCTCCTGATTCGATGGCTGTCGCGTTTCTCGCCCTTTCCTTCTGCTTCTGAAGTTCTTTTTCGAAGCCCTCGAGATCTATTTTGTAGCCTCGTTCCGAGGCAATGAGTTCACTCAGGTCAATAGGAAATCCGAAGGTGTCGTAGAGTACGAATGCATCCTCTCCCTTGATGAGCATCGTATCCTTCGATTTTTCCATTATGTTTTCTATCAGCTTGATGCCCCTGTCAAGAGTGCGGAGGAACGCCATTTCTTCTTCCCTGATGACTTTTTCTATAAGTGTCTGCTGGGCCGGAAGCTCCGGATAGAATTCGCCCATGTCATCCACCAGCTGGCCGACAAGCCTGCAGAGGAACGGTTCGTTGAAGCCCAGGAATGTATAGCCGTATCTGACGGCTCTTCTCAGGATACGTCTGATGACATATCCTGCCTTTACGTTCGAAGGCAGCTGTCCGTCCGCAATGGAGAAACTGATGGCTCTTATGTGGTCTGCTATGACCCTCATGGCTACTCCAGTTTCTTCGGACTCATGGTATTTGTGGCCGGAAAGTTCCTCTATCTTCGCGATCATCCCGGTGAAGACGTCGGTATCGTAGTTGCTGGTCTTGCCCTGGAGTGTCATGCAGAGTCTCTCGAAGCCCATTCCGGTGTCCACATTCTTATTCGGAAGAAGTTCAAGTTCTCCGCTGGCCTTGCGGTTGAACTGCATGAATACCAGATTCCATATTTCGATCACCAGATGATGTCCCTTGTTTACCAGTTCGCGACCTGGAATGGCGTTTCTCTCCTCATCGGACCTGAGGTCCACGTGGATTTCACTGCATGGTCCGCATGGGCCTGTATCACCCATTTCCCAGAAATTGTCATGTTTGTTTCCAAGAAGTATCCTGTCTTCCGGCAGATGTTTCTTCCATTCATCAAGGGCTTCGCGGTCCATTTCGGTGCCGTCGTCAGGATCACCTTCGAATACTGTGGCATAGAGACGGTCCTTGTCTATCTTGTAGATGTCCGTCAGAAGTTCCCACGCCCATGAGATGGCCTCAGCCTTGAAATAGTCTCCGAAACTCCAGTTTCCGAGCATTTCGAACATCGTATGATGGTACGAGTCGTGTCCCACTTCTTCGAGGTCGTTGTGCTTTCCGCTGACTCTCAGGCATTTCTGGCTGTCTGTAACTCTCTTGTACTTAGGTTTGCTGTTTCCCAGGAACCAGTCCTTGAACTGGTTCATTCCGGCATTGGTGAACATGAGTGTCGGGTCGTTCTTGACGACCATGGGTGCTGAAGGCACGATAGTATGGCCTTTTGAGGCAAAGAAATTCAAAAAGGCTTTCCTGATTTCTTTAGAAGTCATATTTGTTATAACGCCAGTTCGATAAATTATATTGTTCAGTACCAGAGATTTCGTCGAACTGACGTTACGATTTCTGCGAAATCTCTTTCCATTTACGTGTCATCCCTCTTAAATTGGGTGACTAGTCACCCAATTACGTCTTTCTTTGAAAGACCGGCCCCGTCTTAACCCCCTCTGTCCGCTTTCGAATGTCCACCGGACATTCTCATAGAACCGCTCTCGACCCCTATTAGGGGGATTTTCTTAGGCCTACAAGGGGAGACCTTACTGCCGGATTCTTTTTACGAATCCTCTTATAAGAGGCAGTTCTCTGAAATTCATTACTTCATTTCATCGAACTCACGTTCTTGATTTTTTTCAAGATTGAAATATCCTGCAAAATTAAAAATAAAATTTGAATTGGAGCAGGATATTTTCCCCGCTGCTGAAAAAACGGCCCTGAAAAAACCTCCGGAAACCTCTGGCCATCTTCAAATGCCTCCGAAAGCCTTCGAAAACCTCAGAAACCCTCCGAAAACCTCCGGACTAACAACGCTATTGGGCGAAAATGCGGTTAGTCCTGCAGAAATCCATCGGACTAACAACGCTATTGGGCGAAAATGCGGTTAGTCCAGCAGAAAACCATCGGACTAACAACGCTATTGGGTGAAAATGCGGTTAGTCCTGCAGAAATCCACCGGACTAACAACGCTGTTGGGTGAAAATGCGGTTAGTCCAGATAAAAACCTCCGGACTAACAACGCTATTGGGCGAAAATGCGGTTAGTCCTGCAGAAAACTTCCCGACTAACAACGTTTCAAGCCGAAAATGCTGTTAGTCCAGATAAAAACCTCCGGACTAACCACGCTACAGGCCAAAAATGCGGTTAGTCCAGCGGAAACATTTCGGACTATGCTGGAAAACTCCTCACCTGGTACTTTATGAGGAGAGGGTCCTTGATCTGATGTCACGCGTAGACCTGCGTGCCTTGGTGGCAGATCCCCGCGACTGCGAGGTGGCATTGATCGCGAAGTCGGCGCGGGACGTCAGCCTGTGCAGGTTCATCAACCCGCTTTTCTCGATCGACTACATCTACATTTTCACACCTTCCGACGGCTGGTAGTACCTGCGTTGTTACGAATTGTAACACTGCCGGGCAAATAATTTTGGCAGGTAGTTAGAAATCCTTATCTTTATATTATTGCCATGCGGCAATAATTTCTTATAATACCCATTCATGCGTGATGTCCGGGTGGGTATTTTCAATAATAAGAGCATAAATCGGCAAAAAGTCGGCGATTTTCAGATACGAATAAAGGTTAAAATATATTAACGTAATACATACCGCCAGATAATAGCAATACTTTGCCCTTGCTTCATAGTATTCGATACCAGCCTTGAATATCCTTTGCTTCATCTGATGCTTCAAGTCCTGTCTCTGTTCCCTTGTGAGTTTGTCCAGTCTCCTTTGCAACCTGTCTCTCCTTTGGGAGTTTACCTTTGAATCTTCGTAAAGACCATTTGCATAATCTGACGGCTCAAATCCGTTAGAACCTGTTTTTTCTTCCATTGTTCCTGTGTATTTAAGTGTTTATAGATAAATGAAATATCCAACTCAATCTCCATTTAATTTGGAAACTGAATTGGATATTTCAGCCAATGACAAAATTTTGAAAAATCCTTTTTATATGTCCCTCAAAAATTCTGTCATACCGACATTTCCTCCGCTATCTTCTGAATCACATAGTCCATTGAGAGACCTCGGCCGGAAGTCTGTCTGCCCCACCAATAGCAGTCGTATGCAGCAAGTATCACTTCTCCGTTGTTTTTCAGCATATCTGCCATAAAGGGAGTAACAAGCCACCATTCGAGGCCATCGGTATCTTCATCGAAATTCTCCAGTTCACCCCAGAGACATTCATCGTGTTTCATGAGTTCTTCTATGACAAGATTCTGATTGTCGAGAATCAAGTCATTCACAATCTGCTGTGTTGTCATTGCATATAAACGAAAAATGCCGTCCCTTGTGAGAACGGCAGGTTAAACATAAGTACCAACTAATATCCGGAGTATTAGTCGTTTCTTGAACGGTTTGCAAACTGTCTGTATTATCGGGAATGTGTCTTAATCGGCTTTTATCTGAAGTAATACCTTGTCGGAGTACCCCACCTATGCAGTCACTTGAAACGGTTTTTGATTTCCATTGAAGTATGGGTAGGGGTGCTTTGGATAGATACTATTGCTGTGTACTTGACCTCTGCTGGATTTGGATGTGGGTAGGTATAGTTAAAGGTATGTTTCTAACACTGTTTCCATTTTTATTTGGAAGTCAATCGGATATAGTTAAGGATAAACTCCGATTCCAACTCTATTTGCTCGTTTATCTGGAATCAGTATCGTCCATATACAACAAACCCTCCTACATTTCTGTAAGAGGGTGTATTGTTAAACTATTTCTTGAATAAGTCGGAATGAGTACCTGTTCTGGCAAGTTCGAGTATCTGTAATTCGTTGTTATCTGTCTTTTTGTATATCAACAGCCAATCCGGTTTTATATGACATTCCCGATAACCGACATAATTTCCCCGTAAAGCATGGTCTTTCTTCTCTTTGGGTAGTGGAATGTCGTTTGCCAGTTTATAGATAACATCATTGAGTTCTTTAATGGGCAGATTTCTGCGTTTCGCCAGTTCCCAGTCTTTTCTGTACTTGCTGGTAGTTGCAATCTGTCTCATTACTTGTATGCTTCAAGATAATCCTCAAATGTCTTGTAGACTGTTACATTCCCGTCCTCAATATCTTTCATCGCCTGTAAGGTCTCATCGTTTGGGACATCTATAACTCCAAGAGCTTTCAGATAATTGACAAGGCTTTTTCCCTCTCTTGTCCTTTCGTTTACCGTTATTGTATATGTTGCCATATCAACCTCCTTTGTTTTACGCAAATATAGTCTTTTTATCCGGATTTGGAATCGGTATAGTTAATGGAATCCGTAGGTATAGTTAAAGGTATGTTTCTAACACTGTTTCCATTTTTATTTGGAAGTCAATCGGATATAGTTAAGGATAAACTCCGATTCCAACTCTATTTGCTCGTTTATCTGGAATCAGTATCGTCCATATACAACAAACCTTCCTACATTTCTGTAAGAGGGTGTATTGTTAAACTATTTCTTGAATAAGTCGGAATGAGTACCTGTCCGAATGAGATTGAGGATATGAAGTTCTCCGTCTGATTCTTTGCTATATATCAGAAGCCAGTCCGGTTGAATGTGACATTCCCGACATCCGGAATACTCTCCTTTCAGTATGTAGTCTTGATTCTTTGCAGGTAGCGGAATGTCATTAGCCAAACTCAATACAATCTCATTGAGTTCTTCTTCCGGAAGATTTCTCCGTCTCGCCAGTTTTATGTCTTTCTTATACTGACTGGAAATGATAATCTTGCGTTTCATTTGATTGCTTCAAGGTATTCCTCAAATGTATTGCATACAGTGCCTTTTCCCTCTCGGATTTCCTGAATGGCCTTTCTTGTCTTTTCGTTCGGAACTTCGATTACTCCGAGGGTTTTAAGGTAATTGACCAGACCCTTACCCTCTTTTGTCCTTTCGTTTACCGTTATCGTATATGTTGCCATACAACCTCCTTTGTTTGTCATCCAATGCAAATATAATCTTTTTATCTATAACCGGATAAAGCAACTGCCAAATCCATTCCAATTTTAATCTTTTCAATGGTATTTCTCTCATTTCGCTTCTTGTTAAATGTTAATGGAATCTTCTATGTCTGTATCTCTTTATATGATAATCTTTTATGGCCAATATGAAGTTAAGAAACATTTTCGACATTCCCAAAGTAAATTTTCCGGATTAACCTGCTTATATATAATAGGATAGATTTGGATAATACACATATCTCCAGCCTGTCTTTCATCCCGGAATCACACTCTTTCCATTAGATATGACAAGGAATGCCAATCCATAGTCCGAATCAGCATTCCGTTTGTCAGTTTCTGTAAGTATCTTATAATCAATCTTTTAATTATATATCATTGATACTCATCTTATTACCTACGACGCATTTTGGTTAGGGGTATATAAAATGAATTTTTGCGATTTTATAGCACCGTTATTTTTGACTTCAACAGATAGCCTCTTTTCTTCTTATGCTCCGACTGCTTGGCTACATAGTAGATACAGATATTTCCCCGGATATGCCCCTCTTGTTATATGGTATCTTGAAAGTCCTGTATATCTCTTGGAGCAAGGTGTTTATCATGGCTATGCTGTACCATTGTTCCTCCTTGAATGTATTGTGCACCGCTGCGACAACCTATGCACTTCTTTCGAGATTGGAGGTCTTTTTCGCTTCCACAGCCGCTTTCAAGTTCGCATCTTTGAAGCCTGTCTCCAGTTCGAGGGTGGTCGCTCCGATGATTCAAGAGGGAAAGTGCCTTTGTTTGACACTCTCCCTTTGTGGCTTCGTTAGGCTTCCTGCATTATGAGTGAGAGCACATCCTCCACTGCGGTTGCAGGATAGATAATCTTTCCGAACGGGAATTTCAGACGGAGTTTCAGATAATTCCGTTCATCTCCCATATGCACCTGCTCGTCCTTGTGCATTGCATACTTGTCGTGTTCGTTTTCATGGTCGAGAAGCCACTGGTTGGAATCTGCTACTGCTTCTAGCTCGAAGTCCGTAACAGTCGGGAGTTCCACATTGCTTCTGCGCAGGTAGGCAAGGATATAGTTCTTTATCTGCTTGTTTACTGGGAGTTTGAAGTCCAGTTCGGTACATCCACCGTATCGAAGTCCAGTCCAGTAATAGGCTTGTCCGCTCTGGTCTATTCTCGGTGTAAGGATAAGGGAGGTGTCGGGATAGTTTGTTGCTGCTATCCGGATAATGTTGAGAAGTTTCTCTGTGCTCATGCTCTGAAGTTCGAACCTTTGATAAGGGATAAATGTTGCGTTGTTCATAATTTTGGTTTTTAATGATTTATAAGATTGTTTTGTGTTTCGGATATTTTCTCTAACTTTGTCTTGCTGAAGAAAGAATTGGGGAAATGGTTAATGGATATTGCGAAGTATACCATGACCGCAGTTATATTGACATCCATTTTTGGGGAGTTCTCGCAGAAATGGTCATCTATGTAGGAGGTGCATTGACCGTTGCCTGTACTTTGGGCTGGGGATTGTATCTCTTACGGGACAAGAACAAGGATAAAAAGGAGGACGAATAATGGGTGCATTAGTAATGTTCGCTTTGGCTATCATTATCGCCAATGTCGCTGGTATCTATTATTGGAGACAGGACAGAAAAGAAAGAAAGGCTCACAAGGCTCAATAAGTCTATGTGCCGATACATTACAGAAAAGGACAGGTTTCATCGCCTGTCCCTTTTGTTTACAGCAGATTCTTCATCGCTTCGTCTATCTGCGAGTTCTCGAAACTGTCAAGGTATATCTGCGTGGTGGCTATATCAGAGTGACCCATACTCTCGCTGATTATCGCTATGTTCACTCCAGACCTTTTCAGCACGGTAGCGAATGTGTGTCGGGCAACATAAGTTGTCAAGTGGGTTTCCAGACCTGCCATTCTGCCTATTTCAGCAAGACACGGATTCACTTTACCTATGACCTTATGGATTCTGTTCTTCCGTTGCATCTCCGTTCGGTGTATCTTCCTGTCTAATATCGGAAATATGTAATCAGCACTGGTAGCATCCGGTCGGGTGTATTTCCGGATTATATCCCTGCCAGCATCACTTAATGGGAAACTGATTTCCTTTCCTGTCTTTTTACGGATATACCGGATTCTGCCGTCTTGTATGTCACGGTATCTTAACAAAGCAATATCCGAGAAGTTGATTCCAGCCCCGAAGTAACTGAACAGGAATATGTCCCTTGCGAGTTGCATATACTGCCGTTCTCCGGACAAATCAAGCTGCGTATTTCGGTCGATAGCCACCCAGGGATTTCAGTCATAACCACCCACTAAGATTACCTGTATCTCTGGATATA
>CALUQB010000011.1 GCA_944322815.1 uncultured Bacteroidales bacterium
AGGTTCGAGCCTGAAGTGAAACTTAAATACGAGAAAGAGATGATCACTGAACGGGACTATTACAACATGCTGAACACCGCTAAGGCTGACGGTAGAGCTGATGGTCTGGCGGAGGGCGAGGCGAAGGGGCGTGAAGAAGGTCTGGCTATGGCTGCAAAAGAGCTGAAGAAACTCGGACTGCCGACAGACATTATCATCAAATCCACAGGATTATCCGAAGCTCAGATAGCTAAATTGTAGAGAATTGGATAAGCCTGAAGTGAAACTTAAATACGAGAAAGAGATGATCACCGAACGGGACTATTACAACATGCTGAACACCGCTAAGGCTGATGGTCTGGCGGAGGGCGAGGCCAAAGGCGAAGCGAAGGGACGTGAGGAAGGTAGAGTTGAGGGACGTGAAGAAGGTCTGGCTATGGCTGCAAAAGAGCTGAAGAAACTCGGACTGCCGACAGACATTATCATCAAATCCACAGGATTATCCGAAGCTCAGATAGCTAAATTGTAGAGAATTGGATAAGCCTGAAGTGAAACTTAAATACGAGAAAGAGATGATCACGGAACGGGACTATTACAACATGCTGAATACCGCTAAGGCTGACGGTCTGGCGGAGGGCGAGGCCAAAGGCGAAGCTAAAGGACGTGAGGAAGGTAGAGTTGAGGGACGTGAAGAAGGTCGCGCAGAGGGCCTGGCAGAAGGCGAAGTCAAAGGTCGTAATGAAGAAAAGATTCGGATAGCTAAGGCTCTAAAGGAAAATGGAGTGGCTGACAATATCATTGCAGCCACCACTGGAATGCCGGAAGAGCAGATCGCGACTCTTGAATGACTGCGAATGTAAGAAGCTAAATCCCTTAATATGTCTCGTAAGCGGTTTTGTAAGAACATCAAGCAGACATTCGAAAGCAAACGGGGGTGTTAAGACTGTGCAGTCTTTCGAAGAAATCGTAACGACAGTCCGACGAAATCTCTAGTAAGAGTAGAATACTTCGTCGGACTGTCGTTAAAATCAGTTCAAGAGAAAGAGTGTCAAAAAAGGGTACTTTCTGCGCAGGTCTTGAATACACCTTTTGTCGTCATTCTTCATCGGATTCGCGTTATTTTATTCCGTATTTTTTCAGGATTTTCAGTATCGGCTTTTCAATGGAGCGGGCCCATGCCATGTAGCCCATGTCAGAAGGATGCGTGCCGTCTACAGAACTTTCCCTGGCATCTTTTCCTGTATCAGGGGTGATGAAATAGACATCCTGGTATTTCTTCACGGCTTCATTCATCAGTTTTTCAGCCATATCCATCTTGGCCTGTTCGTTTTTGTCGTTCGTCAGGCTGAAATTCCTGCTTTCCCTGTAAATCGTCTGCATGAAGATGAGGGGGACGCCGGGGTGTGCTGCCTGTATTTTCTCTATGAACGGGAAGAGCCTTTCCTCTATCATGGCTGCACCCGGATTTGAAAACGCATCGAAGATGAATGCATCAGCTTCGACATCGGCCAGTACATCTGCGAAATACGGCTGCATCTTGCAGTTTCCGCTGCATCCCAGACTGAGGATCTGAAGTCCTGTGTGTCTCATGAACTGCATCGGATAGGACATGCCCGGACGGCTGATGCTAATTCCCTGAGTATAGCTGGAGCCGAAGATGGCTATCCGGTGCCTGAACGGCGACTCCAGGCTTTCTATGGAAGCGCCTTCTTCGATACCTATTTTCACTGAGTACATTTCACTGTATATCGGCAGATACAGCATGCATTCTTTTTCCGAATGATCCATATCGCTGATCAGTACCAGAGGCTTGTCGGATTTCGGGTCGGCGGTCTTGGAGGCTGCATAGGTCCATACCCCGTCTTTCATAATGTACAGGTCATATCCGCGCAGGGCTATTCCCATTGTATTCGGTGCGGTGTTGTAGTATCCGAATTCGCTTTTTACGGAGATGGTGGAGGAGTTGGTCTTGAAAATCACTGCCAGTCCGGCCGAGCATCTTACCTGTTCGTTTTCTCCCTTGGTGAATCCCTTGTATTTGCAGGTATCCACGCGGTGGTATGGATTCGGGGTGTCAGGCAGGATTTTGCCTATGAGATTCAGCTCGGATGCTTCCGTGAATTCGTACTTGACATTTTTCGGTGTCTGGGCCATAGCTGAAATGCTCATCAGTACGGCAGCGAGAATAAGTATTTTTTTCATGTTCTTCTGGTATTGTTTCAATGTTTCATAACCGGCATCCATGTCATAGCGCATATATTGACGGGATATCCTTGTAAAGATACGAAAAAATCCGGTAATAATGGTATGAAACCGCTGATTACTTGCATTGGCAGAATCAAAGTGGAAGCCGTGCACTTATGTGCGATTATAATTTTGTGAATCGTAATTGTTTGATTACTTTTATACATGAAAAAGTAAGGTACAAGATTATATTATCGATTCTTTATAAGTCCGATGAAGATCATATCGTTTATAGATGCAGAGGTGGAGCCCAGACACGGGAGAGTTCTGGATATAGGCTGTTTCAGGTCCGATGGCAGAGAGTATCATGGTCGGTCAATACAAAATTTTGCGAACTTTCTGAATGGTACTGATTATTTGTGTGGACATAATATTATCAAGCATGATTTAAAATATCTTGAGTCAATATTCCCGGCTATCAGCATGATGAAAGACAGGACGATAGATACATTGTATTGGTCTCCTCTTCTTTTTCCCAGAAGACCGTATCATGCTCTTCTGAAAGATGATAAGCTGCAGACTGATGAATTAAACAATCCTCTTAATGATGCGAAAAAGGCATGTGATTTATTTAATGACGAAGTCACTGCTTTTCTGAAACTGGATGAGAGTCTGAAAGAGATTTATTTCAATCTGCTTGGTCCTGTTCCTGAATTCAAGGCTTTTTTCAAGATTATGGATTATTCAGGAGTCCGGAAATTAAACGGCAATTTTATTTCCAAGCTTTTTCAGCCAAGCAAACCTGTCAAAGAAATTGAGCGTCAGATAAAAGAATATCTGGATGGTAAGATTTGCACAAATGTTAATCTGGAGAAATACATATTGCCAGAGCCAGTGGCCCTTTCATATGCAATCTCCATAATTGATACAATGGCGGCTGATAACATGGAACGGTCACTGACTCCTTCATGGGTGTTGAGAAATTTTCCGATGGTGGAACAGATTGTCTTCAAACTCAGATCATCCCCATGCCTTCAAGGCTGCCCGTATTGCAACTCAGCTTCAGACATTCATTCCGGATTGAAAAGATGGTTCGGTTTCAGTTCATTCAGGACATATGGCGGTGACCCGCTTCAGGAAAAAGCGGTAAAGGCAGCTATAATCTCCTCTACAGTCTTTAATGAAAGATCAAGTTGACAATTTGGAAAACAAAGGTATTATAGAAGCTGTGACTGTCAACGGCTTGCTGGATCCGATTGAACGTGCCAAAGCATTTGAACGGATAGAGAATGGTTCTGCTTCCATTTTGTATGTTTCTCCAGAGGCGTTGCGGTCAGTTTCAATTGAAAGAATCTTGCTAAAAAGGAGTATCGCCAGATTTGTGATAGATGAAGCTCACTGTTTTTCATCATGGGGACAAGATTTCCGGGTGGATTATCTTTATATCGCAGATTTCATCAAATCGATACAGGAAAAGAAGAATTTGCATGAGTGTATTCCTGTATCCTGCTTTACTGCTACGGCCAAGCCACAGGTTATTGAAGATATTAAGTTATATTTCAAGAGTCATTTATATGTTGATCTCGAGCTTTTTACCACTGTAGTATCGCGTCCTAATCTTCATTATACCGTATTGCCGAAGGCTAATGATAAAGAAAAATATCATGCTCTCAGAAGATTACTGGAAGAGAGTGATTCTCCTGCGATAGTGTATGTGATCAGAACAAAAAAAGCTGAAGAAATAGCTGAGCATTTGAGGCAGGATGGCTTTCTTGCATGTGCATATCACGGCAAAATGAGTGCAGATACGAAAATTGCAAACCAGAATTCATTTATGAATGGGGATGTTCGGATAATGGTGGCTACTTCGGCATTCGGAATGGGAGTTGACAAGAGTGATGTAGGTCTGGTAATTCATTTTGAAATTTCAGATTCGCTAGAAAATTATGTGCAAGAGGCCGGACGAGCTGGTAGGGATCAAAATATAGAGGCAGACTGTTATGTACTTTTCAATGAAGAAGACCTATCCAAACATTTTCTCCTCCTCAATCAGACGAAGATGACAATAAAGGAGATCCGGCAAGTCTGGAAAGCTATTAAGGATTTGACACGATTCCGTTCCAGAATTTCTAACTCTGCTCTGGAAATAGCGCGACAGGCCGGGTGGGATGACGGTGTTTCAGACATTGAAACCAGAGTGAGGACTGCATTGGCGTCACTTGAACAGTCCGGCTACTTGAAACGTGGCCAGAATGTGCCGAGGATCTTTGCTACGGGCATTCTTGCCAGAACAGCACAGGAGGCGATAGATAAGATAGAAAATTCTTCAAGATTTGATGAAGGCCAGGACAGAGTGCGCGCAATCAGAATAATAAAGATGCTGGTGGCCAGCCGAAGCCGTAAAGGATCATCGCTTGATGAGGCTGAGTCAAGAGTGGACTATATAAGTGACTTGTTGGGAATCCCGAAGAAAGAGACGGTTCATGTCATCAATCTACTTAGGGAAGAAAAAGTATTAGCCGATTCAAAGGATATCACAGCATACCTTCCTAAAGGAGAAAATATAAAAAAACCAATAGCTGCAGTAAATTCTTTTGCTGCTATTGAAAATTTTCTGACCAGTCAAATGGAAGATTGTAACATAATCAGGTGGAAGTCAGGAATATACTCAAGCTAACCGCGATTAAAGCAAAAATACAGGAACGACAAAAACTGGCGCTTTTCATAGTGGAATATATTTATGGACTTGCATCTGAAATTTCTGTATCCGCTGACACAGACTATGTACAGTTTTCAATCATGGAATTGAAGGATGCATATGTTAATTCCATTCTCGATTCATATAGAGATATTTCTGCTGAGGATGTGGAGGATGCTTTGTTTTATTTGTCAAGAATAGGTGCGGTTAAGATAGAAGGTGGTTTCATGGTCATATATAACACAATGACTATTGAAAGACTTGAGATGGACAATAAAAGGCAATACAAAATAGCAGACTATGAGCGGCTTGGAAAATTCTATGAAAACAAGATACAGCAGATTCATATTGTAGGCGAATATGCCAGGAAAATGATAGATGATTATAAGGATGCTCTACAGTTTGTAGAAGATTATTTTCAGATGGGATATCAGTTTTTTCTGGCCAAATATTTTAAAAGTAGGCAAAAAGAAATTTCTGTAAATATTACGCCTGTAAAATTCAGGCAGATTTTCGGGGAACTTTCTCCTTCTCAGTTAAAAATTATCAATGATAAAGATGCAAAATATATAGTAGTCGTGGCAGGTCCCGGAAGTGGAAAAACTCGTGTGCTGGTACATAAACTGGCATCATTGATGATGTTGGAGGATATTCGGCATGAACAGCTTTTGATGTTGACTTTTTCACGGGCAGCTGCCAATGAGTTCAGAACCCGGCTTTATGACTTGATAGGCAATGCTGCTGCTTTTGTCGAAATCAAGACATTCCATTCATATTGCTTTGATTTGCTGGGGAGGGTCGGTAATGTTGAGAAATCTGACGATATTGTCAGGAAGGCGGTTTCTAAAATTAATGCAAGAGAAGTGGATGTCTGCAGAATTACAAAGGCCGTTCTGGTGATAGATGAAGCTCAGGATATGGATTCTGATGAATTTGAGCTGGTGAAAACCTTGATGAAGAACAATGAGGATATGCGTGTTATTGCCGTAGGCGATGATGACCAGAATATTTATGAATTCAGGGGGTCAAGTTCGAAATATATGAAGGAGATTCTATCAATGCCGGGTGCTGTGAAATATGAACTCCTTGAAAATTATCGCAGCAGACCAAATTTGGTGGAGTTTTCCGACCTTTTTGCTCATTTTATAACTTCCAGAATGAAAGATACCTCCATTGTTCCTAAACGGGATGGAAAAGGGGAATTGAAGATAGTGAAATATAGTAGCCGGAATCTTGAAATCCCGTTGGTTCATAGCATTATGTCAATGAAGTTAACCGGAACAGTAGCTGTGCTTACTACGACAAATATGGAAGCCTTGACTATTGTCGGCTTATTGCAGAAAAATGGCTTGCCGTCAAGTCTTGTACAGTCTAACGATGGTTTCAGCCTGTCGAGGCTGGCTGAAATTGATTATTTTATGTATGTTGCAGGATTCAAAAATGATTCCCATATTATAGATGACGATGACTGGATTCGGGCTAAGAGGATGATGTTTGATAGATATGCAGGAAGTGACAAACTTTATTTATGTGACAATCTATTTCGTGCATTTGAATCAGCGAATCGGAAATTCAAATATAAGTCTGACTTTGAAATATTTTTAGAAGAGTCAGGACTTGAAGATTTCAGCATAGCAGATACTTCTGCTATTCATGTATCTACCATACATAAGGTGAAAGGAAAAGAGTTCGATAATGTGTTTCTGCTTTTGGATAATTTCTCTCCTACCTCTGATGCATCTCTGCGTCAGTTGTATGTGGCGATAACCAGGGCTAAGGAAAACCTGTATATTCATCTCAACGGGACATTTTTGGATACTATCATAGCTGAAGGAATTGAAAGTGTATTTGATGGGACAATTTATGGACGTCCGGGATCGGTTTCTTTAAATGCATCAATGAAGGATGTGTGGCTGGATGATTTTGTATTTAGGCAGAATCCGGTGTCTAATCTGAGAAGCGGAGGTGAGTTGAACGTAAAAGACGGGAAAATTTGTGATAAAAACGGAAAGGAAGTTGTCAAGCTTTCAAGCGCCATGTCGGATAAGGTCAATAGTCTGCTTGCTCAAGGTTATATCATGTCTGGAGCTGAGGTAAATTTCATTGTGAAGTGGTGGATGAAGAGTTTGAAAAAAGATATTCTGGTCCTGTTGCCGATCTTGCATTTTTCATTGCAGGACAGTAATGATCCGATCTTATAGGACTGTTGATAACAAATGAGGGATAATAATATTTCGTATATTTGAAATCAGTTGAACTTGAAAATCAGAAAGAGTATGTTGAAAGAAGGAGACATGATACCGGAGTTCCAGGTACGGGACCAGGACGGGAACACAGTGACACAAAAGGATTTCGAAGGGAAGAGAATAGTGCTTTATTTCTATCCGAAAGACAGTACCCCGGGATGTACGGCCGAGGCCTGTAACCTGAGAGACAATTATGCTGCACTTCGTGCGGCCGGCTATGAGATCTACGGAGTGAGCAAGGACAGTACTGCATCCCACGGCAGGTTCATAGAGAAGAACGCTCTGCCCTTCACACTCCTCTCGGACCCGTCCACGGAGATGCTTCAGGCATTCGGGGCATGGGGCGAAAAGAAACTTTATGGAAAGGTCAGCATGGGGACGCTGAGGAAGACTTTCATCATCGCTGCCGACGGTACTGTAGAACGTATCATAGACAAGGTCGACACGAAAAACCATACTGAGCAGATTCTGGGTGTGCAATAATCCTGTTTTCGAAGAATACTGCCACGCATGACAGGATATAGTAGACTATGATCTGTACGGTAAGGGCCGTTATCTGCGGCTCTGCCATGGCCAGCCCGGCTCCGCCAGTATTCATGTTCATGAACGCGCGGACGGCGAAAGTCGACGGGAAAATGTATGAAAACCATCTCCAGAAAGCCGGGAAACTCCTTTCCGGCCAGGAGAACCCTGTCAAAAACAGGCAGACTACCGACATCAGCAGAAATATCACGAAGACGGTTTCCCTGTGCCTGATGAACGTACTGAAAGTGAAACTGAACACTACGCATGCAGACACGAAGAATATCAGCAGCACCAGAATATCCCCGAAAGGACAGTTCTGGGGCAGGCCGATCATACGTGGAGCCAGGACAGCCACATAGATGCCGATACCCATGTACAGAAGCCAGTAAGCGGCCCCTCTTCCCAGCACAGTCCTCGAAATCCCACGGCCCTGAAGTCTGTCCGGCATTACGGCGAAACTGCGGTGCTCCTCTCTCATGGTCCCGGAAAGCATCGACACCCCGAAATACATCGTCTGCTGGATGATGATCAGGAGTACAGCCGACAGAAAGAACACGCTGTAAGACATCGCCCTGTTGTAAGGCATGGTATCCACGTACCGTATGGGATGGATCAGTCTGTCAGCCATACTCCCCATACCTGCATCAGAAAGCCTGGCCTCCTGTATGCCGTGCATCTCGTCCAGCATCACCATATTCACCGCCATAGTCAGATTCTTGTAATATATGAAACTGCTCATGTCCGCATAGACAGATACTCCTGCCTGCTGTCCGGAAGCGAGACGTTCTTCGAAATCAGACGGGATCAGGACGATCCCGTGCACCTCTCTCTGCTGCATAAGTCTTTCAGCTTCAGCCATATTCATGCAGGAGCGACTGACATTGACTTCCCGTGTCGCGTCCAGCTTTCTCAGAAACTTCCTGCCGGTCCGGCTTCCGGACTCGTCCACTACGGCCACCGGCATGTCATCCAGCGTCCCGTTCGAGTAAATGATTCCGTACAGCGCCGGATATGCCAGCCCTGCCAGAAAAAATATGATCAGGACACCGCTGTCGCTGAAAATATGTTTTAATTCCCGGACGAAAATGGCGTACCAGTCGGAAAGCCATTGTCCTATATATGTCAGAATCCTTATCATCTCACATTGTGAGGGGTGGCTCAAAAGTTTTTACTCCACCCCATATTTATAAGTTTACTATTTGCGTGGAAAATTCAGGTCAATGTATGCTTTCTGCAGCCGTCTGTAGACAAGGGGCGGAAGCGCCAGGAAACACATCAAGGCTATGACCTGAGTGTACCAGCCCTCAAAACCGCTTCCGAAAATGCCTTCCTGCACGTACATCAGATAGAAATGCCGGAGCGGGAAAGCCGCGGACAGACCTTGTATGTATGGCGGCATGGCTTCGACAGGAAGGGAGAACCCCGCCAGCGAGAATGCCAGCATGCTGTAAAGGGCAGAAATGCTTATGGATAGTCTCAGAACCGGCAATGTACCGACGATGAAGAATGCTACGGCTTCGCTCGCAAGTACGAGCAGGAAAGTCCCTAAGAACATGTTCCAGATGCTTCCGGCCATGGGAAACCCCATCCGGTCGTAGAGAATGAGATCGCAGATGATTCCTATCATGGTGAAAAGCACCGTGTAAGGTATCAGCTTCCCAAGCATGGCGGCAGTCATCGATCCTCCGGCCTTTTCCAGCAGATGCCGGGATGTCCCGTGCTTGAGTTCAGAACCTATGGCATAGACAGTCACCAGTATGATGATGGTCTCCAGTACGCCGGGAATCAGAGCGTTGCACAGGAAAGCCCTGTAGTCGGCGGCGGGATTCCCTATATTGTGTGCATCGATGACGATCGGCTGTATCTGTGCCATGATGGCGTTGTCATCCATGCCCTTGGCCCTGAAAACTTCGCGCTGTACCGCCCCGGAAGACAGGTTCGCCAATGTCAGAAGTTCCTTGTACGAAAGCGCTCCACCCACGAAGTATAGAGTGTTCACATACATCGTCAGTTCCGGCTGCCTGTTCGCCAGGACATCGCTGTAGAAACCTTCCGGAATCACGCAAAAAGACGAGATTTTTCCGGTCTGCAACGCTTTTCTGGCTTCTGTGTATGAACTGAAGCCGACTGTTTCCCCGATACGGGTAGCGTCCAGCTGCCTGATAAAGTTCCTCGACAGCGAAGACTCGTCCAGATCCACCACTCCTACCGGCAGGTCCTGTGGGATTCTGTCCCGGAGCAATGTCAGGAAGAATATCATGCAGAATGTCATCACCCCGACCGAAGCCAGCATGTATACAGGCCGCTGTCTCATCAGTCTCAGTTCCCGGCGCATCACAGCCGTTATGTTATGCAGAAACTTCATAATGCCGACATCTTGTCATTCCACTACTATGGCTGTCATCCCCGGCAGCAGCCCTTCGATATGTCTGAGGGGAACTGTCCTCACTTCGAATGTCTTCGCATCGTATTTCCCCGTGTCCAGAGTCGCCCGCCATGTGGCGTATGATTCCAGTACGCTCATGTAGCTGACCACGGTGGTGTACACGGTGTCTCCGAGAGCCGGGACTTTCACTCTCAGTTCATCCCCGATCCGAAGACCGTGGAGCATATCTTCCCTGATACTGAATGTAAACCATGCATCGTCCAGATCCGTGACGGCCATGATGGGAGCCCCCTGTCCTACCAGTTCGCCCTGTTTGGGGAATCGGGCGGAGACAATACCGTCCGCAGGAGCTGTCAGACATAATTCCCCGAGATATGATTCGACTTCCGCCAGAGTGGCTGATGTCTGGTCTACGAGAGCTTCGGCCGTTTCTATGTCTTCTATTCTCGCGCCTCTGACAGCCATGTCATACTGCGATTTGGCCGCTGCACTCGTCGCTTTTGCAGCCTTGTATTGTGCCTGTACTTCATCGAATTTCTGTGCGCTCACGACTTCCTGTGCGTACAGCCGCGATGTCCTTTCGAATGATTTCTTCATCACTTCCTCGCCGGCCAGCGCCTTCTGCCACATCTCGTATGCAGAGGCTATCTGTTCCTGTCTGACGCCTTTCAAAGCCTTGTTTCTCTGGGCTTCCGCAGCCGATTTCACCGCCATGGCCTGCGCCAGTTTCGCCTGCACTTCCGGACTCTCTATCTTCACGAGAGTGTCACCCTTGTGTACGAAATCGCCTTCGCCGGCATAAAACTTTTCCACACGGCCCGGAACTTTTCCCGAGACCCTGTATTCGGCCGCTTCCGCCTGTCCTTGCAGGACAATGGGTTCGGGTTTCGATACTATGTACCCGACCAATGCCACTATCGTCACGATAGCCACCAATGCTATGATTCCTGTCAGCAGATTATAACTCTTCTTTTTTCTTTCCATATCAATATCTCCTTAATGTCAGTTCTGGAAATCAACGTCAACGGCATTCGGCTCTGTCAACGGCATTCGGCTCTCGCCAATGCATCTGCCGTCATCTGCAGTTCTACCCCTGCATCAATGTATTCCGAATGGGCTTTCATCCACGCCGACTGTGCCGCCATCACCGTGTTTGACGGGATCACACCCTCACTGTAGCCTATGGTAGCAGTCCTGAGATTCTCTTCAGCACTCTCCAGGCTGTTTCCCGCCATCTCCAGCTTTTCCCGGGCCTCGGTTTCCTGTTTCCTCAGCTGGGTCACCTGCAGTATGATCTTATCTCTGGCATCCTCCAGCCTGTACTCTGCGATGACGGCTTCCGCTTTCGCCTTGCGTACTTTCTGCCAGGATTCGCATCCGTGAATGATAGGAATCTTCACTGCCACTCCTACATTGAACATACCTGCAAAAGTGTTGCTGAAACCGTGATATACGTTCGGATTTGTCAGCAGATAATTGGCAGTGACGGCTATCTGCGGCATCATGCCGGCACGTTCCACCGTTACTTTCTTTCCGTAGATTTCCCCGGCCAGTTCCAGGCTGCGGATTTCAGGCCTGCAGGCAATGATGTCGGCAAATCCCTTTGACGTGGCAGTCTCCGGTACCGGCAGCAGTTCTTTCTGCTCGTCCGCGAGAGTGATTTCGCTGTCCATGTCCATACCGCACAGCTGGCAGAGCAGCATCTTGCTCAGGGAAAGACCGTTTTCCGTCTTGGTCAGAAGCATTTGGGCTTCATTGAACCTGACTTTTACCGACAGCAGGTCAGCCTGTGTGGCCATGCCCTCGTTAACCAGGATTTCAGTGTCGTGCAGCATCTGCTGCAGCAGTTCCGAATAGTCTTCGGCCAGCCTTGCTTTCCATGAAATCGAAACGATCTGCCAGTATGCCTTGTCCACCTCTGCAGCGAGTTGCCTGCAGCCTGTGTCGTACTGTGACTGTGCCAGTTCTTCCGCAAGCGATGCTATCTTGTTTGCCGCCACGATTTTTCCTCCCGTGAATACGGGCTGCGTCACGGAGACGGCGCCGATGAAAATATTCTGCGTGTCCAGTTCCAGCGCAGAATCTATATCGTTTCCTATTTTGTTGAGAATGTCGCCGATATGGTTCAGAATGGTGCCTTGTAGAGGGGTGCCGAGTCCTGTCAGTACATCCGAGGCTTCCTGCGGAATCAGGTGAATGTCCCGGCTGTTGTACATATAGGCTCCTGAAACCGATATGTCCGGGAAATAATTCGACATGGCTATTTTCCTGTCATGTCCGGCTACGGTCATCTTCTGCCTGGCGATTTTCAGTTCATGATTGTTGGCCATGGCAGAGTCCCGGCATTGCTGCAGGGTCAGTACCCGGGCGTAGCCTGCAGTCCACGGCAATATTGACAGCACCGCTGTCAGGATAATCATCTTTCGTCTCATCTATTCATTATATTAATAAATTTTGCTCTCGGCAGGATTGCAGTGCTTGCACAGAAATACAACAGTGCTCGCAGCTGCAATCCTGCGGCTCCACTGCAATCGGCAGTCCGGAATCCGGCCACATATATGAAGAATGGGGACAGTTATTGTCAAAAGGTCGGGTTTTTGCAGGCGGCATCCCAAGTCGGATACTTCCCGACGGAGAATTGTTATTGATTATGGAGAAATTTACAGATACATTGAGCCTGCCTCAGTTCAGGGATCTGTTCCCCGTGTCTTCATGCATGAGCATGGGGGATGACGTATGCCTGATAAACATCAGCTATGACGAGACATTGTCCGTATTGGCACATCCGTGCCGGTTCGACGGATTTCTCGCCTTTTACTGCGTTTCCGGACATATCAAGGTGATGATAAACCTGTCGGAATTCGATGTAGAGGAGAATTCGCTTTTCGTATATATGCCTGGAAATATCATGAGTGTCACCGATGTGGACGAAGCCGGAAAGGAAAACCTGGATTTTGTGGCCATAGCGATGACACGGGACTATATGGAGAGTCTGGATGTGGATATACCCAGTCTCATGGGGAAGCGTATGCTCCTCCAGCACAGACCGTATTTTTTCATCAGAGGAGGGGCGCGGTCCATCGCGAAGAACTATGTGTCACTGGCGGCGGATATTCTCGCTTCGAATCTGTCATACAAGCGGAAAAGCGTCTCTCTGCTGTTGGCATCGTTTTTCTCGATAGCGGAAGGTATCATGGAAGACGAAATGTACACGGAAAACCGTGCGGCAGTCATCCCATGTCGCGGACGTGTGATAGCTGACAAGTTTCTGAACCTGCTGACCGAGCATCATTCTTCCCAGCGGAAAGTGACTTTCTATGCGGAGAAGCTGGGGCTTACTCCGAAATATCTTTCCGGTCTCGTCAAGGATGTTACCGGAAAATCCGCTCCGGAATGGATAGATGATTTCGTCATTCTGGAAGCCAAGAATATGCTGAGGTATTCGGATATGCCCATAAAGGCAATTGTCGGCCGTCTGAATTTTCCGGATCCGCCGACATTCCATAAATTCTTCAAATATCACACTGGTATCACTCCGATGCAATACCGCAGGAGTCAGTCAGAATGAAAAAAGAGAGGGAGACTTTCTTTTTAGTCCCCCTCACATATCTGCCGCAACATTACTGGACAGAGATTCCGTTATCTGATGAAAAGCAGCTCCCTGTATTTCGGAAGAGTCCACATCTGGTCATCCACGATAAGTTCGAGCTGGTCGATATGTTCTCTGATTTCATCCAGGCACGGGAAGACTGTGTCGTGATAGGCGATGGCCTTTTCCCTCTCGTCCTGAATCCGGTTCGCCACTTTCCTGGCTTCTACCATGGCATCTACATGCCCTTTGATGAAGGCCGTATGGGTAGCGATGGCTTCGATAAGCTCCATGTTTCTGACAGTCAGGGCATCAGCCTTGTCCGCAGGGAAGATTTCATGCATTTTGTATACGTTATCGATGAGTGTGCTCTGGTATTTCGTGGCCACAGGGACTATATGGTTCAGAGCCAGGTCTCCGAGCACGCGGGCTTCGATCTGTATCTTTTTAGTGTAAGTCTCCCACTTGACTTCGTTCCTGGCTTCCAGCTCCTTGCGTGTCATCACGCCTGTGCTTTCGAACATGCTGATGCTGTCTTCTGCCAGATAGCAGTCATAGATAAGAGGCACGCTAGTCTCGCAGTCCAGACCGCGGCGAGCAGCCTCCGCCTTCCATTCGTCGCTGTAGCCGTTGCCGTCGAAATGGATCGGCTCACACATCCGGATATATTCCTTGATGACGCCCAATATCGCCGAGAATTTGTCTTCGCCTGCGGCAATGCGTTCGTCCACCACTGACTTGAATTCTTTCAGCTGTTCGGCCATGGCAGAGTTGAGGACGATCATCGCGCTTGCGCAGTTCGCTTCGGAACCTACTGCCCTGAATTCGAACCGGTTCCCGGTAAATGCGAACGGAGAAGTCCTGTTTCTGTCGGTATTGTCCACGAGGATTTCCGGAATCTGCGGGATGCCGAGATTCATGCCTTTCTTTCCTCCGAGTGACTGGAGGTTTTCAGGCTCGCTTTCTTCGATGTGTTTCAGCACTGCGGAGAGCTGCGAGCCGAGGAAGCTGGATATGATGGCAGGCGGAGCCTCATTGGCACCGAGCCTGTGCGCATTGTTCGCACTGGCGATGGATGCCTTCAGAAGTCCGTTGTGGCGGTAGACCGCCATCAGGGTGTTGACGACGAAGGTGACGAACCGGAGATTGCTCTTGAAATCCTTTCCCGGGGCCATCAGGGCTATGCCGGTGTCAGTGCCGAGAGACCAGTTGTTGTGCTTGCCGCTTCCGTTCACTCCTTTGAATGGCTTCTCATGCAGAAGGACGCGGAAACCGTGGTTGCGTGCCAGTTTGCGCATCAAAGACATGATCAGCATGTTGTGGTCGTTGGCCAGGTTGCATTCCTCGTAGATAGGGGCCAGTTCGAACTGGTTGGGAGCCACCTCGTTGTGCCGTGTCTTGACCGGTATGCCGAGTTTGAGCGATTCTATTTCCAGATCTTTCATGAAAGCCGCCACCCTGGTCGGAATGGCTCCGAAATAGTGGTCTTCCAGCTGCTGGTTTTTCGCCGAGTCATGCCCCATGAGGGTGCGTCCTGTCAGCAGGAGGTCAGGCCGTGCCGCATAAAGCCCTTCGTCTACCAGAAAATATTCCTGTTCCCATCCCAGATAAGTGATGACTTTCTTTACGTCAGGATTGAAATAGTGGCAGACATCTGTAGCGGCCTTGTCGACAGCCCTCAAAGCCTTGAGCAGCGGTGCCTTGTAGTCCAGGGATTCTCCCGTATAGGCTATGAAGATGGTCGGGATGCAGAGTGTGTCATCCACGATGAAGGCAGGGGACGAAGGGTCCCAGGCGGAATAGCCGCGGGCTTCGAAAGTGTTTCTGATGCCTCCGTTCGGAAATGATGAAGCGTCCGGTTCCTGCTGTACGAGAAGCTTTCCGGAGAATTCTTCTATGACTCCGCCTTTCCCGTCATGTTCTATGAAGGAGTCGTGCTTTTCGGCTGTGCCTTCGGTCAGAGGGGCGAACCAGTGGGTGTAGTGTGTCACGCCCATCTCCACGGCCCATTTCTTCATGCCGGCCGCGACCTCGTCGGCTATGCTTCTGTCCAGAGCCGAGCCGGTGTCTATCACGTTGATGAGTTTTGCATATACGTCCGGTGAGAGATATTTGAACATCTTTTCCCTGTTGAAGACATACATGGCGTAGTACTCTGACGGACGGCCTTTAGGCAGTTCCACTTCATGCGGCTTCTTCCCGAAAGCCGTTTCGACCATTTTGAATCTCAGTGTTGACATAGTTCCGGTTCAATTTTGCTGCAAAAATAAAAAACTGTTTTGAAATACACTTAATTTCAAAACAGTTTCTGTCGTCAGCCATCACTATACGCTTCAAATCAGTCGCAACGGTTCTGTTCCGGTTATCTGATGAAAAGCAGTTCGCGGTATTTCGGAAGCGTCCACATCCGGTCATCCACGATGAGTTCCAGCTTGTCTATGTGGTACCTGATCTCGTCCAGGCACGGGAAGACGGTATCGTGGTATGCAACAGCTTTCTCACGTTCGTCAGTGATTCTGTTGGCCACTTTCCGGGCTTCGACCATAGCGTCCACATGCTCCTTGATGAAAGCCGTATGTGAGGCGATGGCTTCGATCAGTTCGACATTCCTGAGAGTCAGGGCATCGGCTTTTTCTGCAGGGAAGATTTCATGCATCTTGTACACGTTGTCGATGAGCGAGCTCTGATACTTTGTAGCTACCGGAACTATGTGGTTCAGGGCCAGGTCTCCGAGCACGCGGGCCTCGATCTGTATCTTCTTCGTGTAAGTCTCCCACTTGACTTCATTTCTGGCTTCGAGCTCCTTGCGGGTCATCACGCCTGTGCTTTCGAACATGTTTACGCTTTCGTCGGTGAGATAATTGTCATAGATAAGAGGTGCGCTTGTCTCGCAGTCCAGGCCTCTGCGCATCGCTTCCGCCTTCCACTCGTCGCTGTATCCGTTTCCGTCAAACCGTATCGGCTCGCAGATTTTTATGTATTCCCTGATCACTCCTAAAATCGCGGAGAACTTTTCTTCGCCTGCGGCAATGCGTTCGTCCACCACTGACTTGAATTCTTTCAACTGTTCGGCCAATGCCGAGTTGAGGACGATCATCGCGCTGGCGCAGTTCGCTTCGGAACCTACCGCCCTGAACTCGAACCGGTTTCCGGTAAATGCGAACGGAGAAGTCCTGTTCCTGTCAGTGTTGTCCACGAGGATTTCCGGAATCTGCGGGATATCCAGCTTCATCCCCTTTTTCCCTCCTATGGACTGCAGGTTTTCCGGTTCGCTTTCACTGATGTGCTTCAGCACGGCGGAGAGCTGCGAGCCGAGGAAGCTGGATATGATGGCAGGCGGAGCCTCATTGGCGCCGAGCCTGTGAGCATTGCTGGCGCTTATGATAGACGCTTTCAGCAGACCGTTGTGCTTGTATACGGCCATCAGGGTATTGACCACGAATGTGATGAACCTGAGATTTCCGGAAAAATCCTTGCCTGGCGACATCAGTGCGAGTCCTGTGTCAGTGCCGAGAGACCAGTTGTTGTGCTTGCCGCTTCCGTTCACTCCCTTGAAAGGCTTTTCATGCAGAAGGACACGGAATCCGTGGTTTCTGGCGATTTTACGCATCAGGGACATGATCAGCATGTTGTGGTCGTTGGCCAGATTGCACTCCTCGTAGACAGGGGCCAGCTCGAACTGGTTGGGAGCCACCTCGTTGTGCCGTGTCTTGACCGGTATGCCGAGCTTCAGGGCCTCTATTTCCAGTTCTTTCATGAAAGCGGCAACTCTGGTAGGAATGGCCCCGAAATAGTGGTCTTCCAGCTGCTGGTTCTTCGCCGAATCGTGCCCCATGAGGGTACGCCCGGTCAGCAGGAGGTCAGGCCTTGCCGCGTAAAGCCCTTCGTCCACCAGGAAATACTCCTGTTCCCAGCCTAAATATGCATATACCTTTTTCACATCAGGATTGAAATAGTGGCAGACATCTGTGGCGGCCTTGTCCACGGCTCTCAGGGCCTTGAGCAGAGGAGCCTTGTAGTCCAGGGATTCTCCTGTGTAGGCTATGAAGATGGTCGGGATGCAGAGTGTATCATCCACGATGAAGGCAGGGGATGAAGGGTCCCAGGCGGAATAGCCGCGGGCTTCGAAGGTGTTTCTGATGCCTCCGTTGGGGAAAGAAGAGGCATCAGGTTCCTGTTGTACGAGGAGTTTGCCTGTGAATTCTTCGATGACACCTCCCTTTCCGTCATGTTCTATGAAGGAGTCGTGCTTTTCGGCTGTGCCTTCGGTCAGAGGGGCGAACCAGTGGGTGTAGTGTGTCACGCCCATCTCCACGGCCCATTTCTTCATGCCGGCCGCTACCTCGTCGGCTATGCTGCTGTCCAGAGCCGAGCCGGTGTCTATCACGTTGATGAGTTTTGCATAGACATCAGCCGGGAGATACTTGAACATCTTCTCCCTGTTGAAGACATACATCCCGAAATAATCTGACGGCCGTTTCCCCGGAACATCCACCGGAGACGGCTTTTTCCCGAAGGCCGCCTCCACCATCTTGAATCTTAAAGTTGACATGGCATAAAAATTTAGTTCGTCTATTTGTTGAAGTTCTGTTTGATCCTTTCCATGGCTTCGATGCAGTCATACCTTTCACCGAAAGCAGTAAGTCTGAGATAGCCTTCGCCGCTCGGTCCGAATCCCGAACCGGGAGTTCCTACGACATGTACCTTATGGAGGAGGTAGTCGAAAAAGTCCCATGATGTCTGTCCTTTCGGCGTCTTCAGCCATATATAAGGGGCATTTACACCTCCGTAGACAGTAAGCCCTGCATCCTGCAGTCCCTCCCTCATGATACGGGCATTCTCCATATAGTAGTCTATGATCTTCCTGACCTGTTTTTTTCCTTCCGGAGTGTATATGGCTTCAGCTCCTCTTTGTGTGATGTAGCTGGTCCCGTTGAATTTCGTGCATTGCCGTCTGTTCCACAGTCTGTTCAGACTGACTCTGCTGTCATCCAGAAGCGCTCCGCTTACTTCATGCGGGACGACCGTATATGCACATCTCACTCCGGTGAATCCTGCCGTTTTCGAGAAACTCCTGAATTCCACGGCGCATTTCTTCGCTCCCTTGATTTCATATATGGAATGCGGGATATTGTCTTCCCTGATGAAAGCCTCGTAAGCCGAGTCATAGAGAATAAGCGTATCGTTTGCCAGGGCATAGTCCACCCACTCCTTCAGTTGCTCCCTTGTCAGGACGGTTCCGGTAGGATTGTTCGGATAGCAGAGATACACGATATCCACCCGGTGGTCAGGAATCTTCGGCAGAAAATGGTTTGCTGCCGTACATGGCATATAAGTTATGTTGCTCCAGTGCCCGTCACGGCTGATATCTCCTGCCCGTCCGTCGATGACATTGCTGTCCACATATACCGGATATATGGGATCCGTGACACCTACGCTGTTGTCCGTGCTGAGTATGTCGCAGAAATTGCCTGTATCGCTTTTGGCTCCGTCGCTGATGAAGATTTCGGATTTGTCGAGATATATTCCTCGCGGCTGATAGTCATGACGTATGATGGCATTGATCAGAAAGTCATAGCCATGTTCCGGGCCGTATCCTCTGAAAGTGCCTGCATTGGACATCTCCTCTACAGCCTTGTGCATGGCTTTTATGCATACTTCGGGAAGAGGTCTGGTGACATCTCCGATACCCAGTCTGATAAGTCTGACTTCAGGATTGGCCTTCTTGAATGACTGTATTTTTTTCGCGATGTCGGAAAACAGATAGCTTCCGGGGAGTTTCAGGAAATTTTCATTGACAAGTGCCATAATCCTTTTGTTTTATCGGTTAAATTTCGTATTCGATTTCCCCTTCGAAGACTTTTACGGCAGGTCCTGTCATAAGTACATGTCTTTCGGGGGTGATTTCTATGGTGAGATGTCCTCCGTCCATCTCAATGATGTATTCTTTGCCGGAATTGCTTTCCGTGTCCGTGTCATTCTTCCGGGCGGCTATGCCGCTGAACAAGGCTGCGACAGCTGTGGCACATGCTCCTGTCCCGCATGCTTCCGTGATACCGGATCCTCTTTCCCAGACTCTCATGCGGATAGTGCCGTTGCCCATATCCGTGGCAAATTCGACATTGGTCCTGTCCGGGAACAACGGATTGTTTTCTATCTCAGGTCCTTCCTTACCGAGATCTATGCTCTCCAGATCATCGGTGAAGATGACGAAATGAGGGTTTCCCATCGAAAGCGATATCCCTTCATGCGGGAACCGGCCGCCGGTTTTCAGCTTCCTGATGCAGGAAGGTTTGCCCATGTCCACGCAGACCTGGTCGACAGTCCCGCCGTGCGACACTTTCAGATTCAGGACCTTTATTCCCGACAAGGTTTCGAGCCGGATGGAGGTCTTGTCTGTAAGGTCATTCTCGTAGAGGTATTTCCCGACACATCTGCTGGCATTTCCGCACATCATGGCCTCCGAGCCGTCTGCATTGAAGATCCTCATGCTGAAATCAGCCTTGTCGGAATTTCCTATCAGAACGAGTCCGTCGCTTCCTATTCCGGTGTGCGGCCTGCTCCATTTGCGGGAAACTGCGGCAGGGTCGGAAATGGCGAACTGCATCGTATTTACATAGATGTAGTCGTTTCCGGCTCCTTGCATTTTGGTGAATCTCATTTTCATGGTCATTTCCCGTAAATCCTGACACAAAATTACAGTGAAATGCAAATGTTCTGTGCCGGTTTTATCCGTTTTTCGTGAAAAAATTTTTTGTTATGAAAAATGCGTAGCAAATAATCGGTTTTTGAGAATGAATTATAACCGAAATGCGTCAAATTTTTATAAATTAAAAGCGATTATTCTGATGCTGCATTTTTTTCCGGATTTTTTGTACATCCAGACAGGCTCAGACTATAAATTTGCCGATGAAAAACAGAAAGACAAGAAACCGGTTCCTTGTTCATCTAAAACCATGAGCAATGAAAAAATTATTTGCCGGGACTATCCTGACAGTTTTATCAGCGATGTCCCTCCCCATGTCTTCTGTTGCACAAGACAAATTTGAAGCAAATGTCGGTGCTGACCTGGTCAGCAGCTACATCTGGCGCGGGCAGGATCTGGGAAATGCCAGCATCCAGCCATCCATCTCCCTTTCCTATAAAGGCATTTCGCTTTCAGCGTGGGGTTCCGCAGGCCTGGCCTGGAGCGATACCCGCGAAGTCGATCTGACTCTGGGGTATTCCATAGCAGGTTTCAGCGTTTCGGTGACTGATTACTGGTTCGACGGTGGTCCCGGGTATTTCCATTATCGGGACGGCAATACAAACCATACCTTCGAGGCCCAGGTCGGCTACGATTTCGGTTTTCTGGCGGTGAACTGGTACACGAACTTCGCTGGAAATACAGGCTTCAGGACTGACGGTTCGAAAGCTTATGCCTCCTATTTTGCAGTGTCGGCCCCGTTCGCTTTTGTCGGGCTGGACTGGGAGGCGGCTGTAGGGGCGACCCCATGGCAGAACGATTTCTACGCAGGCGGAGCGAATTCAGAATATGCTGTGGACATGATTCACGGATTTGCAGTCTGCAATGTCAGCATAATGGCATCCAAAGCTTTCCGTATTGCCGATGCCTGGTCCATATCTGTTTTCGGACAGATAGTATGGAATCCTTCTACTGAAGCGGCACACTTTGTAGCCGGTATCGGTTTCTGACGGAAATATTGGCCGAAGGCCTGGAATATTCTGACCTTAATTCATTATATCGTTCAAAATCCAAACAACTTCTTTAAAATCAGATGAAATGAAGAAAATCGAAGCAATCATCCGGCGGACGAGGTTCGAGGATGTAAAACAGGCATTGCTGGATGCCGACATCGAATGGTTTTCGTACTATGATGTACGCGGTGTGGGAAAGACCAGGGAAGGCCGCATCTATCGCGGCATCGTGTACGATACGAGTTCCATAGAGCGCATATTGCTTTCCGTCGTGGTCCGGAACAAGAATGTGGAGAAGACTGTCAAGGCCATAGCAGAGGCAGCGCATACCGGTGAAATCGGCGACGGACGCATCTTCGTCATCCCCGTGGAGGATGCAGTCCGCATAAGAACCGGCGAACGCGGCGACATTGCGCTTTATAATGCGGAGCAGGAGAAATGACTTTCCTGAAGGCGGCTGTCGCCTGCGACTGAAGATATTTTTATTTGACGAACTGTAAAACGAAAACAAAATGACACATTTACTTATGATAGATACAGGCAATACGGCCTGGATACTGACTTCCACCATGCTTGTCCTTCTGATGAGCATCCCCGGCATCGCACTCTTTTACGGCGGCCTGGTCAGACAGAAAAACGTCCTGAGCATCATCATGCAGACCATCTTTCTGGTGGCTGTAGTGAGCATCCTGTGGGTGGCCATCGGCTATACCTGGGTGTTTGATACGACTTTTGCCGAGAAAGGACATCCTCTGGCTTTCCTTATCGGAGGTTTCGGAAAGGCTTTCATGCATGGCATCACATTGGACACCGTCACGGCAGGAAATATCCCTGAACTCCTGTTCGCCATGTTCCAGTGCATGTTTGCAGTCATCACTCCGGCACTGATTCTCGGAGCGTTCGCCGAGAGGATCAAGTTCTCCGGGTACATAGTATTCATAGTTATGTGGGTTATCCTGGCCTATTTCCCTATGGCGCACTGGGTCTGGGGAGGCGGTTTCCTGCAGAAGATGGGAGCGATAGATTTTGCCGGAGGCACTGTGGTGCACATAAATGCGGGAATATCGGCTCTGGTCATGGCCATAATGCTGGGGCAGAGATCCGACTATAAGATCGGTCATCCTGTCACCCCGCACAATGTCACTTTCGTGTTTATGGGTACGGCCTTCCTTTGGCTCGGATGGTTCGGCTTCAATGCCGGAAGCGGGCTATGTGCAGATGGCCTGGCGGCCAATGCCTTTATGGTTACGCATATCGCCACTGCGGCCGCGGCAGTGACCTGGATGGCGATAGACTGGATATTCAACAAGAAGCCGACAGTCATCGGAAGCTGTACGGGAGCCGTGGCCGGTCTGGTTGCTATCACTCCAGCGGCTGGAAGCACGGACTTGTCCGGAGCGTTCTGCATAGGCATGATTACCTCCATTATATGTTTCTGTATGGTGGCTGTAGTAAAGCCAAAACTCAGATATGACGACTCCCTCGATGCATTCGGAGTACACGGAATCGGAGGAATCGTGGGTTCAGTGCTGACCGGAGTATTTGCCACGCGCTTTGTAACAGGTGAGTCCGGAGTCCAGGGCGCCCTCTATGGAGACTGGCATCAGCTGGCCGTGCAGCTTGTCGCGACAGCCTTCGCTATAGCTTTCAGCGCCGTCATCACCTTCGTGCTGTTCAAGGCGGTGGATGCTACTGTAGGTCTGCGTGTGGACAAGAGGGTGGAGGAAGAAGGACTAGATATCTACGAGCACGGTGAGTCTGCCTATAACAGATAAGAGGGGAGTCCGGGAAAAAGCGGAGACTGTGTCAAAACAACAAATCTGCCGGATCGAGGGACAGAAACTCTTCAAGAGGAATGCCTCCGGTCCCGACGATGAAAGTCTGGACCGGAGAGAATTTTTCCTTGAATACCCGGATGCCGTTATTGGCGGTGCGGCGGCCGCTTTTTACTTCTATTGCGATGCACTTGTGATTGTATTCGAGAACAAAATCTACCTCGTCGTCACGGTTGCGCCAGTAATACACTCTGTAGCCTGTTTCATCCGCCATATTGAGCAAATGTGCACCTACGGCGCTTTCTGCCCATCTGCCCCATATCTTCGGCGAAGTGAAAGCCTGTCGGTATGTATATCCAGAGAGGGCGCTGAGCAGGGCTGTGTTATAGACCATCATCTTCGGAATCGAGTTGTATTTGCGAGCATTGTCATTTGCATACTTCTGCAAGCCGCATAACAGTCGGGATTCGTCGAGAGTCGTGAGATAGTTTGCCAATGTCGTCACATTGCCGACATCCTGCAACTGTCCTAAAAGTTTGTTGAGAGCTATTTCTTCACCGGAATACGTGCAGCCAAGCTCGAACAGTCTGAGCATCAGTTCCGGCTTGTACACGATCTTCGTCATCAGAATATCATGTTCTATGGCCGGAGCGATTATGCTGTCCTTGATATAATGCCGCCAGCGTGCTTCGTTGTTTGTAAATGCTATGCCGCCGGGGAATCCTCCGAAAAAAATATAATGGTCTATGTCCATGCCGAAGGCCTCTTTTACTTCCGTATAACTCCAATCTTTTCGATTTTCGGGTCATTTCCAACGGCGATGCGGCCGCAGCCGGGAAATCTGCCGCTGTGCCGTCAATATGCCTGGTCATGCACTCCGGAGACGGCACGGCCGCTCGGGTCGTTCTTTCCTGTGAAAGATGCGTCCCATGCCAGGGCCTCGGCTGTAGAGCAGGCCACACTCGGGACACTCGGCACGCTGAGGGCGGCGCTTTCGCTCGGAAAATGTTCTTCGAAGATGCTGCGGTAGAAATATTCTTCCTTGTTCCGTGGCGGATTTACCGGAAATCTTTCGGCGGCATGTGCCATCTGCTCATCAGACACGGCTTTTGAGGTCATTTCCTTCAGCGTATCTATCCAGTTGTAGCCGACCCCGTCACTGAACTGCTCCTTCTGTCTCCAGACTATCGCTTCCGGAAGCATGTCGGAAAACGCATCTCTCAGTATCTTCTTCTCGATGGTCTTTCCAGAGCACATCTTGGCTGCCGGATTCAGACGCATCGCCGTATCCAGGAATTCCTTGTCGAGGAACGGGACGCGCCCTTCCACACCCCATGCCGACAGGGATTTGTTCGCCCTCAGACAGTCGTACAGGTGCAGTTTCGAGAGCTTCCGCACGGTTTCTTCATGGAAAGCGCGGGCATCAGGGGCCTTGTGGAAATACAGATAGCCTCCGAACACTTCGTCCGCCCCTTCTCCGCTCAGCACCATCTTGATACCCATCGATTTGATGACCCTGGCCAGCAGATACATCGGAGTCGAGGCCCGTACCGTGGTCACATCGTAGGTCTCTATATGATATATGACGTCCTTCAGGGCATCCAGACCTTCCTGTATGGTATAGTTTATTTCATGATGGACAGTCCCTATATGGTCAGCCACCATCTTCGCCTTTGAGAGATCCGGGGCACCTTTCAGTCCGATGGCGAAGCTGTGGAGCTGAGGCCACCATGCTTCGTTCCTGTCTCCTGATTCGATACGGCGTGACGCGAATCTTTTCGCTACGGCTGAGATGACTGAACTGTCCAGACCTCCTGAAAGCAGGACTCCGTACGGCACATCGCTCATCAGCTGGCGTTTCACTGCCGATTCGAGCGCATTTCTCAGTTCAGCCGGATCGGCTGCGTTTTCCCTTACATTGTCATAATCTTCCCAGTCTCTTCTGTACCAACGTTTCATCACGCCTTCGCTGCCGATGAAACAATGTCCCGGCAGAAACGGTTCGTAGCTGTCGCAGATTCCTTCGAGTGCCTTCAGTTCGCTGGCGCAATATACTTTTCCTTCCCAGTCCCGTCCGATATACAGAGGAATGACGCCTATCGGATCGCGGGCTATGAGGAAGTCGTCTTTTTCTTCATCGTACAATGCAAAAGCGAAGATCCCGTTCAGGTCTTCCAGGAAATCTGCGCCTTTTTCCCGGTACAATGCCAGTATGACTTCGCAGTCGCTTCCTGTAGCGAAGCTGTATTTGCCGGCAAATTCCCTGCGTATGTCCTGATGGTTGTATATTTCGCCGTTTACGGCCAATACCTGTTTCCGGTCCGGGGAGAATAGCGGCTGGCCGCCGCTGGCAGGGTCCACGATGGACAGCCGTTCGTGAGCCAGAACCGCCGATTTCCCGACATATATCCCGCTCCAGTCCGGTCCTCTGTGCCTGATTCTCCTTGACATGGTCAGGGCAGTGCTTCTGAATCTCTCAGAATCGCCCTTTATATTGAATATCGCTGCTATTCCGCACATAATTTTACGAGTTGTTTCCGGTTTTTATTTCAAGATGCCGGACAGTATCCCTGTGCTCACATGTTGTCTTCATAAGCCATTGATATAAGCATCGATGTCGGCTGCGGCCTTGCGGCCGGATGCGATGCACCTGACCACGAGACTTGCCCCGGTAGCGGCATCCCCGGCTATGAATGCATTGTCCGGCAGGACAGGGTGATCGGGTTTCAGGAAGCCCATGGCGATGAGAACCATGTCTGCCTTGATGATTTCCTTTTTTCCGGTGGATTTCATTATTGGCCGGTCTCCGTCAGGAGCCGGTTCCCATATCACTTCTTCCACTTCCGCTCCGGTGACATTTCCCTGACTGTTCCCGATGAATCTGAGGGTGTTCAGACACCATTTTCTGATGCATCCTTCTTCATGGCTGCTGCTGGTTTTCAGGACGACAGGCCACTGCGGCCACGGGGTGGCAGGATTTTCTCCGACAGGAGGTTTCGGCATGATTTCTATCTGAGTCACGCTTGCGGCCCCTTGCCTGATGCTTGTCCCTATGCAGTCGCTGCCGGTGTCGCCGCCTCCTATGACCAGCACTTTCTTCCCTTTCGCGCTGATCCTGTTTTCCTTCGTGAATGTCTGTCCTGCAAGCACCCGGTTCTGCTGGGATAGCATTTCCATGGCCAGGTAGATCCCTTTCAGTTCCCGTCCGGGTATGCTGAGGTCTCTGGCTTGGGGAGTCCCTGTGCAGATGCAGTATGCATCGAAGCCTTCGGGCAGGTTTTTCAGGTCGATTTCCGATTTCGTCTTGAAGACTATTCCTTCGGCTTCCATGACAGTGAGCCTCCTGTCGATGATGGCCTTGTTCAGTTTGAAATTCGGAATGCCGAAGCGCAGAAGTCCTCCGATGTATTCGTCCTTTTCGAAGACAGTGACTTCGTAGCCTCGCCTGTTCAGCTGGTTTGCCGCGGCCAGACCTGCAGGACCGGAGCCGATGACCGCCGCTTTCCTGCCGTTCCTCTGCCATGTCCGCGGTATGACATATCCTTCCCTGAATGCAGCTTCTATGACGGCGGCTTCATCTTCGCGGACTGTCACCGGAGCGTCGATGGTCAGTTTCAGTACACAGCTTTTCTCGCACAAAGCCGGACATATCCTGCCTGTGAATTCAGGAAAGTCGTTTGTGAGCGACAATATTTCGTAGGCTTCCTTCCATCTTCCGTGATACATGGCATCCTGGAATTCCGGAGGCCTGTTCCCGAGAGGACAGGCCCAATGGCAGAACGGAACGCCGCAGTCCATGCATCTGGAGGCCTGGAGTTTCCTGTCGCTGGTGTTCAGGGTCTGCTCGACTTCCCCGAAGTCCAGTATGCGGTCATGTATCGGGCGGTAGCCGGCTTCCTGCCGTGGTACCGTCATGAATGCTTTAGGGTTTCCCATAATTTTCGTTTTAACTTAATGCCAGTCCGAAGAATATTCTGAAAGAAATTTCAGCCTCAGTAGTCTCTCTGGACTTCGGCGATTTTCTGCTGCAGCTTTTTCATCTGTTCTTCTGCCAGGACTTTCTTGTATTCGATAGGTGTCACCTGGATGAACTCATCTGCATATCTGTTCCAGTCATCCAGCATTTTCCTGGCGAGCTGCGAGCCGGTGTACAGGTAGTGCTGTCTGATGAGTTCGTGCAGTTCCTTCCGTGAAGACGAGTCTTCGAGCAGGGAGAGTTCCACCATCTCCATGTTGCAGAAATAGTCGAATTTCCCGTCAGGATCCCAGACGTATGCCAGACCTCCGCTCATGCCTGCCGCGAAGTTCCTGCCGGTTTCACCGAGTACCACCACTCTGCCTCCTGTCATATATTCGCAGCAGTGGTCTCCTGCACCTTCGACCACTGCAATGGCCCCGGAATTCCTGACTGCAAAGCGTTCGCCTGCGCGTCCGTTGATGTAGACTTCTCCGCTGGTGGCTCCATAAAGCAGGGTGTTCCCGGCTATGGTGTTTTTCTCTGCTTCGAAATCACTCCTGACAGGCGGACGTACCGATATCCGGCCTCCGCTCAGGCCCTTTCCGAGGTAGTCGTTCGCTTCGCCTTCGAGCCTGAAACTGATTCCATGTGCGAGGAAAGCTCCGAAGCTTTGTCCGGCCGATCCCTTGAACTTGATTTCTATGGTATCGTCCGGAAGTCCGGCTTCTCCGTATCTTGAGGCGATGACACCTGAAAGCATTGCGCCGACGGCGCGGTCAGTGTTGGCGACGGCATATTCGAGGGATACTTCCTTTTTCTTTTCTATGGCATCGCCGGCAGCCTTGATGATTTCCGTGTCGCGCACGTTCCGTATGTCGTGCACCTGTTCCGTGACGTTGTGCAAGGCGCATTCTCTGTCTGGCGGACAGAGTATTCTTGAGAAATCAAGTTTTGCCGCCTTTGTGTCTTCCGGTGCCGGCACAGTCTCTATGAGATCTGTCCTGCCCACTATGTCGTCAAGCTTGCGGAAGCCCATTTCCGCCAGATATTCACGGACTTCCTGCGCCAGAAACCTGAAATAGTTCACGACGTATCTGTAGTGCCCTCTGAAGTGTTTTCTGAGTTCCGGATTCTGTGTGGCCACTCCTACCGGGCAGGTGTTCGAGTGGCATTTGCGCATCATCACGCAGCCAAGCACTATCAGCGCCGTGGTCCCGAATGCGAATTCTTCGGCTCCGAGCAGGGCCATGGAAATCACATCCTTCCCGGTTTTGAGCTGTCCGTCGGTCTGCAGCCGTACCTGTCCCCTGAGTCCGTTCAGCACCAGGGTCTGCTGGGTCTCGCTCAGTCCTATTTCAGGCGACATTCCTGCATACCTCATGGATGAGGCCGGCGATGCACCGGTCCCTCCTTCTGCTCCGGATATGACTATGATGTCGGCCTTGGCCTTGGCTACTCCTGCTGCTATGGTCCCGACTCCGCTTTCAGATACGAGCTTCACGCTGATGAGGGCCTTCGGATTCACGTTTTTCAGATCGAAAATCAGCTGGGCAAGGTCTTCGATGGAGTAAATATCGTGGTGAGGCGGAGGCGAAATCAGGGATATTCCAGGTATGGAATGCCTGGTCCGGGCTATGATTCCGTCTACTTTGAACCCTGGCAACTGGCCGCCTTCGCCCGGCTTCGCTCCCTGGGCTACCTTGATCTGGATTTCTTCGGCATTCACCAGATACTCCGCAGTCACGCCGAAACGTCCTGATGCTATCTGCTTGGTCTTGCTGTTCAGGGATATGCCGTCCTCTGTTCCTGAAAATCTGTCGCTGTCTTCTCCTCCTTCACCGGTATTGCTTCTGGTCCCGAGGAAGTTCATGGCCAGGGCGAGGGCTTCATGTGCTTCCTTGCTGATGGCTCCGAATGACATGGCACCGGTCACGAAGTGTTTCACGATGTTTTCCACAGGTTCCACGTCCTCTATGGGGACAGGGTTTTTCCTGAATCTGAAAAAGTCTCTCAGGAAAACAGGAGAGGTTTTTTCATCGGCCAGACGTGTAAACTCCTTGAATTTACTATAGCTGCCTGTCCGTGTGGCGAGCTGGAGGGTGCTGATGGTTTCCGGATTCCATGCGTGCTTTTCCCCGTCTTTTCTGTATGAGAACTGCCCGATATGAGGAAGGATTCCGAACGGAGCGGACGGTTTGAATCCGCTGTCGTGGAATCTGATGTAGTCGGCTGCTATTTCCTTGAGTCCTATTCCCCCTATGGTGGAGACAGGGGTGTGGAAATATGTCCTGAGCAGATCCTCTCCCAGGCCGACAGCTTCGAATATCTTCGCTCCGCGGTAGGACCTGATGGTGCTTATGCCCATCTTGCTCATGATTTTGTACAGACCTTTGCAGACGGCCTTTATGTAGTTCTTCTCTGCAGTTTCGTAGTTCATCTGTATCCTTTCCGTCTTCACGAGACTGTCCAGTACGGCGAAGGCCATGTACGGGTTGATGGCGCTGGCTCCATAGCCCATCAGCAGGGCGGCGTGCATCACTTCGCGTATTTCTCCGCTTTCCACTATGAGGGCTGTCTGCACCCGTTTCTGTACGGAAATCAGATAGTGGTGTACGGTACTTACAGCCAGCAGCGAAGGTATGGCCGCATGTTCAGGATCCGTTCCGCGGTCTGAAAGGATGATGTAGTTGACTTCGTCATCTACCGACTGCTCCGCCTGCCTGCAGAGATCTCCGAGAGCTTCCCGGAGTCCGGACCAGCCTTCCGATACCTTGAAGGTCATCGGCAGTTTGACTGTCTTGAATCCTTTGTACCGGATATTGCACAATATGTCCAGCTGTGTGTTTGTCAACACAGGGTGGGGAAGCCTGACCATCTTGCAGTGCTTTTCGTCAGGCATGAGGATCTGCATGCCTACAGCGCCTATGTATTCGGTCAATGACATCACGAGTTCTTCGCGGATCGGATCGATGGCAGGATTCGTGACCTGGGCGAACTGCTGTCTGAAATAATTGAACAGCAGCTGCGGTTTTTCAGACAGTACGGCCAGCGGCGTGTCGTTTCCCATGGAGGCGACAGGCTCGGCCCCGTTTGTGCACATCGGCATGATGATTCTTTCGATGTCTTCTCTGGTGAATCCGAAGTTCCTCAGAAGTATGTCGTAGTTTTCCACTCCGTTTTCCACTTTCCGCCCGCTTTTGAGAGTGTCCAGCTCTATCCTGTTCGCCGACAGCCACTGCCTGTAAGGCCTGGCCGAGGCCAATTCCTGCTTCAATTCGGCATCATAGTGTATCTTTCCTTCCTGCGTGTCCACAATCAGCATCTTGCCTGGCTGCAGACGGCCTTTTTCCAGTATCTCGTTCGGCTCGAAACTTATGACTCCGGCTTCGCTCGCCACGACCATCATTCCTGTTTTCGTGATCAGATATCTGGCCGGGCGCAGTCCGTTCCTGTCCAGCATCCCGCCTGCATAGCGTCCGTCAGTGAACAGCAGGGCGGCAGGTCCGTCCCATGGCTCCATCAGGATCGAATGGTATTCGTAGAAGGCTTTCAGGTCTTCGCTGATAGGGTTTTTGTCATTGAACGACTCAGGTACAAGCATTGCCATGGCATGAGGAAGGCTCATGCCGGACATCATGAAGAATTCCAGAACATTGTCCAGGGATGCACTGTCGCTCATTCCGGGCTGGATTATCGGGCGGATGGCCTTTATGTCAGGGATTTCCGGTGTGGCGAGGACGCTTTCCCGTGCTTCCATCCAGGCCCGGTTTCCTCTGATGGTGTTGATTTCTCCATTGTGCGCCAGCACCCTGAACGGTTGGGCGAGACTCCATGTCGGGAACGTGTTCGTGCTGAATCTGGAGTGCACGAGGGCGATTCCGCTGGTGAAATACGGCTGCGAGAGGTCAGGGAAGTATTCACGTACCTGCGTGGATGAGAGCATCCCTTTATATACTATGGTCCGGCTCGACAGGGAGACCATATAGAAGCCCCTGTCATCTACGCGTTTTTCGATCTTTTTCCGGACTATGTATAGTTTTCTCTCGAAATTTTCTCCTGCTGAATGGCCTGTGATGAAGATTTGCCTGATATCGGGTTCGCTTTCGAGTGCATCTTTCCCGAGGATGCCGCTGTTTACAGGCACTGTCCTCATGTGCATCAGCGAAAGTCCTTCCCGTTCGGTCTCTTCGATGATGATGCTGTAGATTTCCTCCTGCCGTTTCGGGTCTTTGGGCAGAAAGACGAGGCCTGTCCCGTATTTCCCTTTTTCAGGGACGGGTATTCCCTGCAGAAGAATGAATTCGTGAGGGATCTGGAGCATGATTCCCGCTCCGTCCCCAGTCTTGTTGTCAGCGCCTTCCGCCCCTCTGTGCTTCATGTTTTCGAGTACTTTCAGGGCAGAGTCCACCAGTTCGTGGGATTTGTCTCCGTGGATGTTCACGAGCATGCCTACTCCGCATGCATCGTGTTCATGGCCCGGGTCGTACAGGCCTTTTCTCATAGTCATATCCATAGTCGTGTCTGTCAAGTTTCTGAGGAAATTCCGTGTCAGCGGGGGATGGAATCCTCAACCAATACAAATTTACCGCATGCTTCTTTTCTTCCTTGCAGAATGTCAGTAAAAATGCATGAATAAAAAAACGGCATTTTACTTTGTAAGCGAAATGCCGTCAATGCTGATATTGTTTAATTTTTTTGCCGCTTCTCGCGGCAATATGGAAGTCGTCAGTCTTTCAGACATCCTGCCGGGACGACGAGGACATTGTCCTGCGGGCGCCTGTATGCATAGTTTCCCACTCCGGTCATGACCATAAGAAAAGACGGCGGATTCATTCTGTCCGTATCGATTTTCCGGGAAAGCTCGGTTAATGTGGACGCTCCTTCTTCGATCAGATCGTGTCCCCCGATTTTTATTTCGACCAGGCCGTATTTCCCGTTGCGAAGATGGATGACAGCATCGCATTCAAGATTGTTTTTGTCGCGATAGTGATACACCGTTCCTTTCAAACTTTCGGTATATTTTGAAAAATTTCACGAAGGCAATATTAATTATAAATTTCTAAAAATCAAAGAAATCAAATGCTTTGATATGGCAGTTGGCCGGTTTTTGATGTGGCAGTTAGCTGAGAACGGTTCCGATGATGGCGGAGTGCTGCAATGACAACGTTTGCATTGTCCGGGAACGATTGAAAAGAGTTTTCGGAGAAAAAATTGCCTCGGAGCGGAGCATGAATCCTCGTTTTATTTAAATTTGACAGAGCCGTCCGTCGGGACGGAATCATGTGATCTTAATACTGGAACATTGTCATGGAAAAGGGAAAGAATCTGATCGTCGGTATCGGCGAAGCATTGTGGGATGTATTGCCCGAAGGGAAGAAGATAGGAGGCGCGCCTGCGAATTTTGCTTATCACGTGTCGCAGTTCGGACTGGAAGGCGTGGTAGTCAGCGCAGTGGGTGAAGATGCATTGGGTGAAGAGATTCTGGAGAATTTCAGGAAAAAGAATCTGCAGTATATAGTCCCGAAGGTGTCATTTCCGACAGGAACAGTACAGGTCACGGTGGATTCTGCCGGAGTCCCGTGCTATGATATCAGACGGGATGTTGCCTGGGACAATATCCCGTTCACAGATGATCTGGAGCGGCTTGCGGGACAGACTTGTGCCGTATGCTTCGGGTCGCTGGCGCAGAGAAGTACGGTTTCGCACAATACTATATTGTCATTTTTAGAGGCTATGCCTGACGGAGACGGCAGATATAAGATTTTCGACATCAATCTGAGACAGAATTTCTATGGGAAAGAGATTGTATGCAGTTCACTTGAGCGATGCAATGTCCTGAAAATAAATGATGAAGAATTGGAAATCGTCAGCCGGATGCTTGGATATGAAGGGATGGACATGCAGGATAAATGCAGTAAATTGCTTGAGGACTTCAGTCTGAGGATGGTGATTCTGACGTGCGGAGTGGACGGCAGCTATGTTATCGGCAGAGACAGCGTCTCATTCATGGAGACCCCCAAGGTCCTGGTGGCGGATACCGTCGGTGCCGGGGACTCGTTTACTGCAGCCTTTACTGCGGCCATGCTGAAAGGAAAGACCGTGCATGAAGCCCACAGATTGGCCGTGGATGTCTCCGCATACGTATGCACACAGAACGGAGCCATGCCGGAACTGCCGGAGAAACTGATACATCGTATAATCTGAGCCGCCTTGCTTCCATGATCCGATACCGGGACCTGTCAGTCCGGAGAGCCTTCAGTCCCGGATTCCGGAAGATTCGCGCATTCTGATTTCAGCGTTCACCGTTTCCTTGCGGTTCGGACATGCAGGATTCTTTATTTTCTCTAAAATCAGTTCGGCAGCCTTCTCTCCCATCTGGAAAAGCGGAGGCTCTACCGTCGTAAGTTTCGGATAGACGATGGTGGAAAGTTCCGTCCCTGAGAAACTGGCTATGGCGACTTCGTCAGGAATTCTTTTCCCAAGTTCCCTGAGTCTGTTCATGACCCCTATGGCAAGGGTGTCTGTAAATGCGAAGATGGCGTCAAAATCCATCCCGCTGCCGACAAGCCTTTCAGCGGCTTCCGCCCCTTCATCGAATGTCATGCCTGTTCTGATGACCATTGTGCTCTCATTTACCGGGATTTTGTATTTGGCCATGGCGTCCATATAGCCTTTGAGCCGTTCTTTCGAATTATATATATCCTCAGGCCCTTGTATGTGGACTATCTTTTTCCGGCCTCCAAGTATGAGTTTTTCCACTAAAAAGAATGATTTCCTGTAATCGTCGACCAGAACTTGCGGTACGTCCAGTCCGTATGGAATACGGTCATAGAACACCATGGGCATTCCAGCTTTCTGAAGTCTGAGATAGTCTTCCCGGTTCTTTCTGTAGCTGCACAGGCTGACGATAATGCCGTCCACCATGAACTGTTCCATCAGCCGCAGGTTTTCCCGCTCCATATCGGGATTCTCTCTTGAGTCGGCGACGATGACTTTTATCCCGTGGGCGTAAAGGACACTTTGTATTCCACTTACAACCGTGGACGCAAATGGTGTGACCATTTCCGGAACGATGACCCCTACGGTATTCGAGTGCCCGTATTTCAGATTCGTAGCTACAGGATTAGGCTTGTAATTAAGTTCCCTTGCAGCATTCAGAACCTTTTCTTTCGTCTCTTTCCTTACATTCTTATCATTCACCAATGCCCGGGAAACTGTGGATACTGATATCGACAGATGTCGGGCAATATCTTTGATCGTGACGTGTTTCATGGTTTCTCCCCGGTTTTTCACGTTATGATATTGCAAAAATATCGGTTTTCATGGACAAATCCTAATCCGGAATCCAGGTCCCGGCAACGTTTGCAGGTTCCGGGAACGTTCCCGCAATCGTTTGCAGACACAAGCTTCGCCAAAGAAACATGTCGGATGCGCAGGAATTCTAACTTTGTAAACACATGACCGCAGAATTAAATTAATGTTAAATAATAACCGATTATGAAATCCTCAGTTAACTCGTATCATTACGTCAGACAGAATGTAAAAGCAGGCATACTTCACATCGGGGTGGGGAATTTCCACCGCGCGCATGAAGAATATTATACGAACCTTCTTCTCGAATATCCAGGCCAGCAGGAATGGGGTATCTGCGGGGCGATGCTGCTTCCAGGGGACGAAAGGCTTTACAGGATATTGAAAGGACAGGACCGCGAATACACGCTGACGGTATGCGGACGTGACGGTCACGATGAAGCATACCGTATCGGCTCGCTCGTGGAGCTGCTGTGGGGAGTGGAGAATCCGGAGGCCGTGCTCGCCAGGATTGCGGACAGGGATATCCGCATCATCACCATGACCATCACCGAGGGCGGGTACAATATAGAAAAATCCACCGGGGAATTCATGCTCGATGACACGGCAGTGCAGCATGACTTGCAGAATCCCCAGGCTCCGCAGACAGTGTTCGGATTCATTGCCGAGGGACTCCGCCGGAGGAAGGCTGCAGGCAGCGGCCCTGTCACCATCCTTTCGTGCGACAATCTCCAGCACAACGGCAATACAGCCCGCAAGGCTTTCACATCATTCATACAGGCCCAGGATCCTGAGCTCGCGGCGTGGATGCAGTCCAACGTGACTTTCCCGAACAGCATGGTGGACCGTATCACTCCTGCTACAAGGCCGGAAGACATAGTCCGTCTGAATGAAAAGAACGGGACTGACGACCAGGCTCCGGTTTATTGTGAGGATTTCATCCAATGGGTGATTGAAGACGATTTCATTGCCGGACGGCCGGCATGGGAGAAAGTAGGGGCAGAGTTCACTTCCGATGTCACGGCATACGAGAACATGAAGCTGAGCCTTCTGAACGCTTCACACACCCTGCTTTCCTATCCGTCCTTCCTGAGCGGATACAGGAAAGTGGACGATGCCATGCATGACGAACGGATTGCGAAGTTTGTCAGGACCTTCATGGATGTCGACATCACCCCTTATGTGCCGGCTCCCGGCAATACCGATCTGGAACTGTACAAGCAGACACTGATAGAGAGATTCGGAAACCGTTCGGTGAGCGACCAGATCGCGCGCCTGTGTTTCGACGGGATTTCCAAGTTCCCGGTATATGTGATGCCGAATCTGATCAAAATGATCAGGGATCATGCGGACCTCACCAGAGTAGCCTATCTGATAGCGGCTTACAGACACTATCTGAAATACCGTACCGATGACCGTGGGGCGGCGTTCGAGATAGCGGAACCATGGCTGACTCCTGAAGACGAGACAGTGATTTCCAGCGATGATCCTGTGGATTTCCTCGGATTGTCGGCGTTCAGGAGCACGGACTTGAAATCTTCTCCGGAATTCGTCGGGCTGTATCTCGACATGGTGGCAGGCATCCGTGCGAAAGGGGCTATGGCCACGCTGGAGGGTATATTGTAATCACGATGATTATCTGACGGCAGCCGAAAGGGTGTTTTGGCGCAAGCCATGAAATTCCATTTCCATGGTTGCCGGCATAAAACGGGAACAAATGGTATCTCAGAAAAAATACAGCTTGGGGCCGTTCGCGGTACTGACTTTCATTTATTTCATCGTAGGTTTCCTGACCACTGTAAACGGTCAGTTTCAGGGCCCGATGAAAGTGGCTTTCCTGTCTCAGACGGAAGAACTGCGGAATACGCTGACGACCATGATATCCTTCTTCTTTTTCCTCGGGTATCTGCTGAACAGTTCTCTCGGGGGAAAATGGGTGAATGCCCGTGGATATAAGGTGACCATGCTGCGTGCCCTGGTCATCATGGTGGCGGGACTGGTGATGTATTCCCTGTCATCATGGCTGGCGGTCCACTGCGGTGATGCGAGCGTCAGGATAGCCGATGATGTGATTCCATGCGGGTATTTCGTATTCCTGCTGGGCTCGTTCCTGATGGGTACGTCAGCCGCCATCCTGCAGGTGGTCATAAACCCGTATGTTTCTGCCTACGAGCTTCCGGGAACACAGCCTGTCCAGCGAATGAATATCGTATGCGGCATAAATTCATTCGGTACTACGATAGCGCCGTTCTTTGTCACCGGTATCTTCTTTTCGGGAGTGGCCCTGGAAAGCGTCACCGCCGACCAGCTGATGGTGCCGTTCCTTCTCGTAGCGCTGTGCATCGTAGTCACGACTCTTGTCACATCGAGACTCAGTCTTCCGGACATCGAAGGCACGCGGGCTGAGAACGGTAAGGGCCTTACCAGGAGCATCTGGTCTTTCCGTCATCTGACATTGGGCGTGATAGCCATATTCTTTTATGTGGGGACAGAGGTTGCCGTGGGGTCGAATGTGAATCTTCATGCCATGGAACTGATAGAGTCCGGCGACGGGCTGACTTTCTTCGGAAAAGACCGTCTGATACTCTGGGGCATGGATCTGGGAATACCTGCGTTGCTGGCCACCCTTTACTGGGGAGGAATGATGGTGGGACGGCTTGTCTTCAGTTTTTTCAACAATATTTCCGCCCGGTGGCTGCTGACTGCAACGACTGTCCTGGCTTCGGCATTGATAGTGGCGGCCATGATCACTGACAACCTCTGGCTTCTGGTATCTGTAGGCTTGTGCCATTCGGTCATGTGGAGCTGCATTTTCACTCTGGCTGTACAGGGCTTGAAGGAATACACGTCCAGGGCGTCAGGTGTCTTCATGATGGGCGTGTTCGGAGGTGCGGTCTTCCCTGTGCTGCAGGGAGTGTTTGCCGACCTTGCCGGCAGCTGGCAGTGGACATGGAGCATAGCTCTGGCCTGTGAACTCGTGATGCTGTTCTATGCCCTGTTCGGCTCCAGAATCAGGAAAAAAGACATTATAGGTTAGTTTTCATATATTTTTATCGTAGGCGGGTGGCGGAAATTTATTCCTGCCACCCGCAATTCTATTTCCGGGTGCATCGAGAGGATTTGGCATCATTATGAAGTTTGATGGCTCCCATATATTCATACCCATCCCTATTGACAGTATCGGTCAAAAGTTTTTCTTTTCCGGAAAGACATGCAATGAAATGCAAACGTTTTCAGATATTGCAAACGTTCTCAAACGGACACGAGCAAGAGATATCCCGCAAATTAATCCGGCCCATGAAAATATTTTGTATGTTTGAATAGTGCTATCGTGGCATTCCGTAATTAATAACAGGAAATTTTCCGGACTAATAAATGAAAACACTCGTTGTTACAGTAATTTCACTTTTCATTCCGCTCCTTTCAGCCCCTGTTTTTAGTATGGGGGGGGGTAATAGCCAGACCTCTTTAACCGATACCGGGGACGCAGTTTCCGGGGATATTGCCCCTGAATGGACTCCGACAGGAGACAATATCCGAACACGCTGGGCAGAAAAAATCGATCCACACAATCCGCTTCCGGAATATCCCAGACCACAGATGATCCGTGAGAAATGGATGAATCTCAACGGACAGTGGAATTATGGAATCACGGATGCGTCCGCTTCGGATTTTGAACCGGAAGGAAAGATTCTCGTGCCTTTCGCAGTGGAGTCATCTCTTTCAGGAGTCGGAAAAAGAATTTCCAAGGATGATGCTTTATGGTACGAAAGGACGTTCACGCTTCCGGAAGCATGGAGAGAGGATAGGATTCTTCTGCATTTCGGTGCTGTGGACTGGCAGGCCGAGGTGTTCGTCAACGGTTATCCGGCAGGTCTCCATACCGGAGGCTATGACCCGTTCTCATTTGACATAACACCTTATCTGAAGAAATCAGGTCAGCAGACTTTGCGGGTAAAGGTAAAAGACGCTACGGATAACAGTTTCCAGCCGCGGGGGAAACAGTGTATTATAAATGACGGTATATGGTACACTCCGGTATCAGGCATCTGGCAGACAGTATGGATAGAACCTGTGCCGCTCTGCCATGTCAGAAGCTATTATACGGAAAGTGATATATCTGACAGTACCCTGACGGTTTACGCAGATGCAGCTGTTTCTGACCGGGATATCCTGACAGTCACCCTGTATGAGGGCGGAGTCGGATATTCTGCCGGAAACCGCATGGCAGGTGCAGCAGTAGCCAGGACTGAAATCAGAAACGGCAAGGCTGTCATCAGAGTGCCGGATATGAAGCTCTGGTCGCCTGATTCCCCGTATCTCTATGCACTCAGTTTTGAAATCGTCCGGAACGGGAAAGTAATAGACAGGGTTCAAGGCTATACTGCCATACGTGAAATCTCCGTTTATCAGGAAGATGGCCTGCACAGGTACAAAAGGCTGGCTCTGAACGGCAAACCCCTTTTCCAATTCGGACCGCTCGATCAGGGCTGGTGGCCTGACGGTCTTTATACGGCACCTTCCGATGAAGCTCTGAAATTCGACATAGAAACCACCAAGTCTCTTGGTTTCAATATGATCAGAAAACATATCAAGGTGGAACCTGCGCGCTGGTACTGGTGGTGCGACGTGCTCGGAATGATGGTATGGCAGGATATGCCATGCATAGGAGATTTCTGGAAGGCCCAGTCTGAGGCGCGTGACCCTGAAATAGCTGCTGCAATGTCAAATGTTTGGGCGGAAGGCAGCCTGCTCGGAGGAACAGACTGCGACATACCGGAAAGATGGAAAGACAATTTCCGAAAGGAATGGAAGTCTATAGTCGGAGCCTTGAAGAGTTTCCAATGCATTGTGGTATGGGTGCCGTTCAACGAAGGCTGGGGCCAGTTCGATACGGAAGAAATAGTGGAATTTACCAGAAGCCTTGACTCATCCCGTCTTGTCAACGAGGCTTCAGGCGGAAATTTCAGTCTCTGCGGAGACATTATAGACATCCACAATTATCCGGCACCGACACAGAAATTCTTCGAAAGGAATTTTGTCAATGTCGTAGGCGAATACGGTGGCATAGGGTACGTTGTCCCGGGGCATACATGGAACAGAGCCGAACAATGGGGCTATGATGGCGTGAAGACTTCAGCCGAAGAACTGATGTCGCAGTATGAATCATACCTGGAGGAACTGAAGGCTCTGATCAGGACAGGATGTGCAGCTGCGGTATATACCCAGACTACAGATGTGGAAGGAGAAGTCAACGGGCTGATTACATATGACAGAGCCGTAGTCAAAGCGGATATGAACAGAATATCGTCTGCAAACAAGGCTGTAATAAAAACTCTTGAAGAAGAACTGAACTAACTGTTTATAATATGAAACCACTGAAACTAAATGGCTTGAAACCTGAAGACTGCAGGCTGGAGTCGACGGACTACTCAGGTCCGGAAATGAATGTATGCATCGTGTCATGCGAAAAAGGATTCTGCCAGAGCGGCAGCGGGACGGCAGACCATGCAGGATTCGGTATCACGAACGATTATGGCGATAATTTCTGGGAGGACTAAGCTTATGAAAACTGTTTACAGAGTGATGACGATGGCTGCGATAGCGGCTGTGTCAGCTGGCTGTGCCAAGGAAGAAATTGAAGGCCGGTCTCAGGTCCCGCAGGAGAAGGTGGAGATGACCTTTACGAGTGAGGCGGCATCGACCAGGACCCAGTTGGAGAACGGCAGCAAAGTGATATGGACCGAAGGGGATGCCATAGGAATCTTCGGCGGAGCAGAAACTGCGGAAAGATTTGCATTGCAGGAAATAGATACTGAAGATGCGTCGAAAGCGGTATTCACCGGTTCGGCCGTGCCTGCGGAGACCTATTATGCGATATATCCGTACCATGAAGGAGCCGGGATGGCAAATGGCGTTATCAGCACCGTCCTTCCTTCAGAGCAGGAGGCAGTGTCCGGTACATTCGCGACGGACGTGAATCTTTCGGCGGCGGTGTCCACAGCGGAGAACGCCCTGAGCTTCCTGAATGTGTGCGGGCTGGTTTCACTGGAGATAAGCTCAATTCCAGAAGGGTACTCGCTCCAGGCCGTCAGCATTGAAGGTCAGAACGGGGAGAAGATAGCGGGAGATGTGAATATCTCAGTACCTGAACTGACGGCGACCGCTGCAGAGACAGCCGTGACAACAGTGACAGTGAAGGCTGAAGAGAATGCAGGTCTGGAGGCAGGGACTTATGTCTTCACGATTCTTCCGGCAGACTTCACGAAAGGGTTGAAGTTTACTTTCGACTATGGTGATGCCGGCAAGTCAGAACTGGTATCGAACCGGGAGGTGAAAGTAGCTGCAGGGGAGAACCATCAGCTTCCGTCCGTGGCAGCCAAGGCGCCGGAGGGGACGGCAGGGAATCCGTACAAGATTTCCGATGCCGATGAACTTCTGGCATTCGCGTCAGCTGCAGGGGAATACGCTGCAGAGGATGTCGTAGTCATGACAGCCGATATCAATATGGACGGGAAAACCTGGACGCCGTTCGTGCTCGGCTGCACCCTTGACGGTCAGGGACATAAAATTTATAACGTGACGGCTGACCAGGGTGCTCTGATTTCACAGGTCACCGGCACATTGAAGAATGTCGTCTTCGGTTCTGCAGACGGTCAGAACTATGACGGAAAGAGTGCCATTACACTGGAAAACGGAAACGGCAAGACAGGACTTGTGCAGGATAACAACGGCACTTTGGAGAACGTGACGACATATATCCCGGTTACGGTCCAGCTGGGAGGTACTGCGACTTCCGAAGTCCGTATCGGAGGCCTTGTAGCCAGCAACTACAGCGATATCACATCCTGCTCCAATTATGGCGATATAAATGTTTCAGGCACATACGGAGTCAGTGACAAAGACTGCTTTGTCGGAGGTATCACCGGCTGGGCATCCCAGGGCGAGTGTGCCATTAAGGATACGGATAATCATGGAGATATTACAGTCAATACTGCCAATCTGTGCGGAGTCGGCGGTATAGTAGGTATGAACAGAGGCGAAAACATCGACGGCTGCGAGAACACCGGAGCGCTGATCATTCAGAACACCCTTCCTGGAGAAGGCTGGGTAGGCGGAATAGTCGGTTTCGCACAGCAGCAGTCCGGCTCTGAGAAGAAAGTATCCGGCTGCAGGAACAGCGGAGAGTTTTCAGTCACTACACCTTCAGTAGTAGGTGTGGGAGGCATTTTCGGATGTATTAATTATACTCCGGCAGACACGGATGCCATTGTGATAGAAAACTGTACTAACGAGTCGGACATAGCTGTGACCACGGCCAACTCTTCGATGCATATAGGTGGGATTCTCGCCAAAGAATCGGCTTCGGGCAACGCCAATGTCCAGAACAGGATTACCGGCTGTGTCAACAGCGGAGCCATCACTCTCGGAGCGCCTGCCGGAGCAGGGAACAGCGGTTCCGCATACATCGGCGGCATCGCAGGCAAAGTCGAGAAAAAGCCTGTCATAGAGAACAATACAAACAATGGGGCTGTCTCCGGCACCAAACTGACTGCCTGCCATGCAGGCGGCATTCTCGGACATGCTTCAGGTTCAGACCTTATACTGAAGGGCAATGGCAATGCCGGTTCCGTAAAACTTTCTCCGGACAAATCCGTCGCCACCCAATGCTATGCCGGCGGAATACTCGGCACATCTGCCAGCGACAATGCCGGGATCTACGGCAATGAAAATTCCGCAGAAGAGGTCAGCATAGTCTGCAACTCAGCCTCTTCCAGCTACAAGCCTCTGTCATACGTAGGTGGCATTATCGGCGGCACGGCGGATGATACGGTATGCAATACTTCACAGAATGAAAACCATGCTTCGGTTCTTTCCGACACACAGGCGATCTGGGTACCTACCGGAGGTATTATGGGTCTGGCCAAGGGTAGTGTCAGCCTGAGCGGGGATGTGAATCTGGGTGATGTGACCCTGGTTTCCACTCATGCTACTCTCGGGGATATGTTCGCAGGCGGTATCATCGGTCTTGTTTGTGAACCTGCTTCCGGTAGCACGGGCGAAGTAAAGGCTTCTCTGTCCAAAGTCATGTCGTTCGGTGACATAGACAGTGACGGTCTGTGCGGCTTCGCGATAGGATGCATATCGTATAACTACACATATACGGTCACTGTCACCGATTCCGTATTCGGAGGCAATTTCATTTTCAAGGGAGGAAATTCGTCTCAAACTATAACGGGAAGTGCCGCTACTGCGAATATTTCTGCAGGCGGAGGATTGTTAGGCTACAAAAACAAACCGCAATATATTCAGACCGGTAACACGGCCGGAAATGCTAAGGATTACGGATATTGATTTTATAACACAATTTAATAACGGACATTATGTACAGAATGAAAACATTGGCCATCGCCTTCATGGCGATAGGACTGACAGCACTCGTCGGCTGCAAGAAAGACGAGATTCCTGACGATAGTGGAAATCAGGGTACGAACCCTCCTTCATCGTCGATGGTCGACAAGACGTTCACGGTGTCCATAGACAATGTCGCTATCATGGCGGACGGCGGCCCTGGTATCACCATGACCACAGCCGACCAGATCGGAATCTATGACGGCTACGGCAGAAGCCTTTTCAACATCACTGCCGTGGATGACAAAGGTGTGGCCACTATAACAGGCAAGGTGGATAACAGGGCTGAAGCATACTATGCAGTATGGCCTTCATCTGCAGCCCAGGTTACAGGCACTGATCATCTGATGAGGATTCTGGTGACAGGTTCCCAGACCATTTCTACCGGAACTTCCGCTTCTTCTGCCTCACTTGTCTGCACCGGCAAGGAAGCGGACGGCAATTTCTCTCTTTCGAGTATGGTTTCTTTCCTGAAACTCGATTTAGAGGAAGGCACCACATCCGTGACACTCAGAGGAAAGGCTTCCGGGCCTGTTTCAGGTGATGTGTATGTGTCGGCTGACGGAACTGTCACTTCAGTAGACGCCTCTACAGTATGGACTGATACCGAGCAGACTGTGACCATCAGGCCTCAGGCAGAGACATTCACTGCTGGAACATATTACATGTGCATTCTGCCTGTGACATTCGGCAGCGGATTCGACTTGATATATCAGAAAGGAGAAGCCGTTACTGGAAAGACTACGACTGATGCTGTGGAGTTCAAGGCAAATGCCATAGTGGATGCCTCCAAGCTTTCCACCAGCACGGCCCAGACCGGTACCGAGTTCGATCCGTTCATCATATCTACAGTCGATGAGCTTATGGGCCTGTCATCTGAAAAATATGCTGCCGGTACATATGTGAAACTGGCTGCCGATATTGATATGTCGGATCAGGCATGGACTCCGCTCAGCATCGCATGCCACTTTGACGGAGATAACCATAAGATATACAATATCAAAGTATCTGGCACCGGTGCTGCAAGCATCTTCAATGTAACATCGGGAGCTTCACTGAAAAATATCGTTTTCGGCTCTTCAGACGGAAAGATGTACGATGGCGAAAGTTCGATAACGGTGACTGAAGGAAACGGCAAGATAGGACTTGTAGAGAACAACAACGGCACTTTGGAAAATGTGACGACATATATTCCTGTAACGGTGACACTCGGCGGCACTCCAACTTCTGAAGTCCGTGTCGCAGGCCTGGTTGCCAGCAACTACAGCAATATCACATCCTGCGCCAACTATGGTGATATAAATGTTTCGGGTACATACGGAACCAGCGACAAAGACTGCTTTGTCGGAGGTATCACCGGCTGGGCATCCCAGGGCGAGTGTGCCATTAAGGATACGGATAACCATGGAGATATCACGGTCAACACTGCCAATCTGTGCGGAGTCGGCGGTATAGTAGGTATGAACAGAGGCGAAAACATCGACGGCTGCGAGAACACCGGAGCGCTGATCATTCAGAACACCCTTCCTGGAGAAGGCTGGGTAGGCGGAATAGTCGGTTTCGCACAGCAGCAGTCCGGCTCTGAGAAGAAAGTATCCGGCTGCAAGAACAGTGGAGCGTTCAATGTCACGACACCGTCGGTAGTGGGAGTGGGCGGTATTTTCGGATGCATTAATTACACTAAGGTAGATACAGATGTCATTACGATAGAAAACTGCACCAATGAGTCTGACATAGCCGTGGCTACGGCCAATTCCTCGATACATATCGGCGGCATTCTTGCCAGAGAAGCGATTTCGGGCGCTACAGCCACTGTACAGAACAAAATCACAGGCTGTATCAACAACGGAGACGTATCTCTCGGAGCTCCTGTAGGAGCTGAAAACAGCGGTTTAGCATATATCGGAGGTATCGCAGGCAAGGTCGAGAAGATGCCTGTCATAGAGAACAATACAAACAACGGTGCAGTATCCAGCACCAAGCTTACGGCCTGTCATGCAGGAGGCATTCTCGGCCATGCATCAGGTTCTGCCCTTACCTTGAAGGGCAATACCAACTCAGGTTCAGTAAACCTCTCTCCTGACAAATCCGATGCCACCCAGTGCTATGCCGGCGGAATACTCGGCACATCTGCGAGCGGCAATGCCGAAATCTCCACCAATACAAACTCGGCGGCTGAGGTCAGCATAGTCTGCAATTCTGCATCTGCCAGCTACAAGCCTCTGTCATACGTAGGAGGTATAGTGGGTGGTACGACAGATGATGCAGTATGTACTACATACAAGAACAAGAACAGTGCGGCTGTCTTGTCCGACACACAGGCGATCTGGGTCCCTACCGGAGGTATTATGGGTCTGGCCAAGGGCAGTGTCAGCCTGAGCGAGGATGTGAATCTGGGTGATGTAACCTTGATTTCCACCAATACGGGGCTCGGGGATATGTTCGCAGGCGGTATCGTAGGCCTGGCATGCGCACCTGCAGCCGAAAGTACAGGCGAGGTCAAGACATCCCTGAGTAAGGTCATGTCATTCTGTGACATAGACAGTGACGGCTTGTGCGGCCTGGCAATCGGCTGTATCGCTTATAACTACGATGCTCCGGTATCTATTCTGGATTCCGTATTCGGAGGAACGTATGTATTCAAAGGCGGAGAGCCGGCAAATGCTGCCGATGCGAAGATCGAAATAGGCGGCGGCCTTCTCGGGTATAAGAATCCTCAGTTCTCCAAGTACACGCAGAGCGGCAACAAGGCCGGAAATGCCGAGGATTACGGATATTGAAATCAGAATGAATAATATGAATTTGGTTAAAAACATGTTTTCGAGGGCAGCGGCCATGCTGCTGCTCTCGGTATCGGTACTCATTGGCCTTCAGGCCGAGACTTTGGCGGCGGAAGCCGGACAGACTGACAGGACGGTCAGCGGAATCGTGGTGGACTCAAACAGGGAGCCTGTTGCCGGTGCAAGTGTCGTAGTGAAAGGCACAATGCATGGTACTGCCACGGACGCGAACGGACATTTCGAACTGACGGTGAATGACGGCGATGTGCTGGAGGTCAGCTTTCTGGGCTTTGCTACGGCTGATGTCGTTGTCGGGACAAGAAGTTCGATGACTGTGACTCTTAGAGAAGACACGAAGTTCCTGGACGAAGTCGTAGTGGTAGGTTACGGCACACAGAGGAAAGGCGAAGTAGCCAGTGCCATCGCTTCTGTATCTTCAGAAAATTTCATTACTACGCCTACGAATGATGCCATTCAGATGGTCAAGGGCAAGATTCCGGGACTGCAGGTCACTACGACCGATGCCAATCCTACGTCTTCATCGGAGATTTCATTGCGCGGTATCACTACATTGGCTTCTTCCACCAGTCCTTTGGTGCTCATAGACGGCATACCTGGAGACCTGAACACTGTGTCTCCGTCGGATATCGAGCAGATAGACGTGCTGAAAGACGGTTCTGCCGCAGCGATCTACGGTACCCGCGGTACGAACGGTGTCATTCTTGTCACTACGAAGAAAGGAAAACTCGATACTCCCGCCGAGGTGGACTTCAATGCGTATGTGTCCACCCAGCAGATTACCAAGACCCTTCCGTTCCTGAATGCGGATGAATACAGGGCATTGGTGGCTCAGGGAATTCCGACAGTCTGGGATGACGGGGCATCTACAAACTGGCTTGATGAGGTGACGCGTACACCGGTGAGCCAGATATACAATGTCAGTCTGAAAGGCGGCGGAAAGAATACGAACTATGTCGCAAGTTTCGAGTATCGCGGACTGGAAGGCATAATGAAAAAAAGCGACACCCGCGTCCTTTATCCCCGTATTGAGATTACCCACAGGATGTTCGACAACATGCTGAAGATCAATGCCGGTGTGAACGGCTACAAGCGGAACTATCATGTCGGCGGCGATGGTACCAGTTTCAATACCGATGTCTATCGTACTGCCCTGATTTACAACCCTACCACTCCTGTCTATCAGGAAGACGGCTCTTACTCCCATGTGAGCAAGCCGACATATTACAACCCTGTAGCTATCCTGAATGAAGGTAATGGCGAGCATCAGAATACCTACCTGAGGATGTACGCTGACGTGACTTTGACTCCGATCGAGGGGCTTGACCTTAAAGTCCTGGCGTCTACCAGTGTATACAACAGCGTCAGAGGCTATTATGAGACATCCAAGCATCCGAGCAGTATCGAGCGTTCGAGAAACGGCTTTGCATCACGCGGGACACAGCGCACTCAGGATGACCTGATAGAAGCTACCGCACAATACAGGAAGACCATAGAAGGACATTCTTTCTCGGTGATGGCAGGTTACAGCTGGCAGAAAAACCATCAGCAGTTCTACTGGATGCAGAACTGGGATTTCCCGACGGATGAGACTACATATAACAATATCGGATCGGGTTCCGCTCTTCTGGATGGCGATGCTTCAGAGTTTTCATCAGCGCAGGAGGATCTTCTCGTCAGTTTCTTCGGCAGGGTAAACTATTCGTACAAGGACAGATATGTGATAGCCGCCAGCCTCCGGCATGAGGGCTCCAGCAAGTTCGGCGCCCGTCATAAATGGGGAAACTTCCCGTCCGTGTCCGTGGCCTGGAATGTGGCCAACGAGCCTTTCATGGAGGATGTGGATTTCCTGACCGCCCTGAAACTGCGTGCCGGATATGGTGTGACAGGTACTGTGCCTACGAACCCTTACATGTCGCTGAGCCGTGTGAATGCCTCGTCGTGGGTGTTCTTCAACGGGGAATGGATTCAGTTTGCCGAGCCTTCCACCAATGCCAATCCTGATTTGAGATGGGAAAAGAAGAAAGAGTTCAATGTCGGTATTGATTTCGGTTTTCTGAATGACCGCATCACCGGTAGTTTCGACTACTATAACCGTAATACAGTGGATCTGATCTGGACATACGATGTCCCTCTTCCTCCGTACATGTATTCTACCATGACCGCAAATGCCGGTTCTATGAAAAATGAAGGATTCGAAGTCGGACTGAATTTCATTCCTGTCCAGACCCGTGATTTCCAGTGGACGAGCCAGATCAATTTTTCTACCAACAAGAATGTCCTGACATCGTTGTCGAATGACAGTTTCATTTCCAGCGGTTATTCCGATCAAGGTACGACAGGTGAGCCAATCCAGCAGAGCACGCACCGCATCCAGGAAGGACAGCCTATAGGCAACTTCTACGGTTTCAAGGCCATCGATATCGATGATACCGGTCATTGGATCATTGAGGACAAGAACGGACAGCCGAAACCTATCACCGAAGCTACGGCCGATGACAAGAAGATCATAGGAAACGGATTGCCACAGCACTATTTGAGTTTCAATAATACCTTCACATACAAAGGCTTTGATTTGAGCATCACCATGAGAGGGGCTTTCGACTATGATATCCTGAATATGCCGCGTCTTCAGTACGGTTCACCTGTGATGCTTGACAGGGGAAATGTTCTGAAAGAGGCTTTCGAACCGAAATTCGGAAAAGTCCCTTTGGCTCTGGATCAGAGTCTGGTGTACGTAGACTATTATCTGGAGAAGGGTGATTACTGGAAGATAGACAATGTGACATTGGGCTATACCTTCAATTTCAACAAATGGGTGAAACGCCTCAGGATATATGGCATGGTTCAGAATCTCGCGACCATCACCGGTTATTCAGGAATGGATCCGGAAGTCAGCGTGACCGGACTGACACCTGGAGTGGACAACAAGAACCGCTATCCTATGACCAGGACATTCACTCTGGGAGTATCTGTGAAATTCTAAATATCATCGGACATGAAGAAAACAATTAAAATAATTCCGACTATTATCTGTATGACTCTGATGACAGGAGCCTGTACCGATCTGGATGAAACCGTATACTCTGACGTGACAGAAGCGAATTTCGATTACGGAACAAACATCGGAACCGCCATGGGCATGGTCTACAAAGACCTTAAGGTCATAGCGGACTATACGAAGAATTTCAGTCTGCAGGAGGCGTCTACGGATGCTATCGTCATGCCTGCAAACGCCTCCGGATGGTATAACGGAGGTGAGTACAACAGGGCGCATCATCACACATGGACTTCGATGGAACCTCAACTGGAGGCATTCTGGAATGAGTTCGTCAGCGGAGTCGTCAAATGCAACACGGCGCTCGATCTTCTGAATTCCGGACGGCTCGAAGCTTCGAAGGAGGATATAGAGTACGCAAAATATGAAGTACGCGCGGTCAGGGCATTCTATTACTGGTATCTGACGGACCTGTTCGGGGATTTCCCGCTGGTGACCACCACTGCCGAACAGGCTCTTCCGGAAAAGACTCCGAGGGCTGACATCTGTTCATGGATTGAGGGCGAACTGATAGAAATCATCCCTCATCTGACTGAGGAGTCCGGGATAAACCAGTATGGAAGGATGAACCAATGGGCGGCAAGGACTCTTCTGGCTACACTGTATCTGAACTGGGAGGTCTACACCGGGACTCCGAGATGGGAAGACTGTATCACTCAGTGCGATGAAGTCATAAACAGCCGCAAATATGATCTGGAAGCCAACTATAAGGATGCCTTCAAGGCGTATGGCATGGAGACCAGTCCGGAAATCATATTCACTATCCCGTATGACAATACCACTCATTCCTGGGGAAACAGACTTCATTGCGCTTCATGGCATAACCTCTGCCAGAAAGTCTTCTCTCTGACGGACGGGCCGTACGGAGAGGGCTGTATAGCTGCTGTACCTCAATTCATAGATACTTACGATGAAGATGACACCCGCCTGGAAGACACCTGGCTCATGGGAAAAATGTATCTGCCTGACGGCTCTCCTGCTCTCATCGAGACAGGGGCGAATAAAGGCAAGCAACTGGAATTCAAGAAGGAAATGAAAGACGGGGATCTGGTGGAAGAAGGAGAAGGCTACAGAATGTGGAAATTCGAAGTGGCCAAAGGTTCATACGCACAGTCCGATACTGACTATCCGCTTTTCCGTTATGCAGATGTGCTGATGATGAAAGCAGAGGCTCTGCTCCGTCTTGGACGTTCCGGCGCGGGAGCATTGGTGACCCAAGTACGTCAGAGGGCTTTCAGGGATACCGATCCGTCGAAAGCTACGGTCACTGACGAACAATTGGCTGAAAATTCCTGCTATAGGTACGGGTATGTGGAAAACTATCGGATAGTCGATGACGGAGATCAGACTCCTGTCAAATTCGGGCGTATGTATGATGAACTGGGCTGGGAATTCGTATGGGAGTGCCACCGCCGCCGCGATGCTATCCGCTTCGGTGTCTATACCACGAAAAGCTGGCTGTCCCACAAGCCTAACGGGGACTATCGCATAGTGTTCCCGCTGCCGGAGAAGAAACTGGCTGCGAACCCTAACCTGAAGCAGAACCCGGATTATGTAGATTGATTAAATTGATTTCGACAGATGAATAATATTTTGACAGGTACGATTTTGTCGGTCTTGTTGATGACGACTGTAGCCTGCGGCTGCAATGGCGGCGCTGATGACGGGCTTGACTACACATATAAGGTGGAGACCCTGCCGGAATGGCAGGAAGGATACTTGGACATCCATCATATCAATACCGGCAGGGGAAATTGTTCTTTCATGATCCTTCCGGACGGAACCACCATGCTGGTGGATGTCGGAGATGTCGGGAGCGAGTCGTTTCAGGAAATAACCCCGGCCAGGCCGGATGATACGAAAACTCCTGCCACATGGGTCGCAGAATACATAAACTACTTTACGAGACCTTTGCAAAAAGCCGGAGACCTTGACTACGCCGTTATGTCCCATTTTCACAATGACCATATCGGAGGTGAAGTTAATACGGCCGTATCGCAGGTGGGCAAGAGTTACAAGCTGTCGGGTATCACCGAACTGGCAAACCTTCTGGATATAGACCTGCTGGTGGACAGAGGTTATCCTCTGTATAACTATTATCCGGACAATACCGCGATGATAAACGAGAACAAGAATACTTTGCCGAATTACAGCAAGTTCATTGAGGAGCGTGATAAACTCGGACAGAAAACGGAAATGTTCGAAGTCGGGAGCAACACCCAGTTTGTCCTGAAATACGACCCCCGGTCATACCCTGATTTTGAAGTCAGGAATGTCTGTGGGAACGGCATGGTATGGACAGGTTCCGGAAATAGCACCAGGACAGTCTATCCGAGCAGCAGTTTCAAGAGCGGAGGAGAGAATAGTGCCAGTTGTGGTTTCGTGATAAAGTATGGCAGGTTCGGCTACTGCAACTGTGCCGATATACAGGGTGAGAACAACTCCGGCGGTGCCGTGGATATGGAGACTGCTGTCTCTGAAATCATGCCTCCGTGCGAAGTTGTGCTTTGCAACCACCATGCTTTCTCTGATGCGATGCACGAAAAATTCATTTCGGCGACCCGCCCGAAAGTGTATGTGATTCCGGTATGGGGCATAAACCAGCCCACATCGCCTGTCATGAAGAGGATGCTGGACACCGGCCTGTATCCTGGAGACAGAATGATATTCGCCACCGGAAGACTGGATAGCAATGACAAAAATCTGGGTGAGTATGCGGATGATATCCTCCAGACCGGGCATGTTGTCATCAGGGTGTACGAAGGCGGAAGTACTTATCAAATATTCGTATTGTCCGATATGTCAAGAACATATCAGATTGTTTACAAATCTGATATCATGACGGCTGAATGATGAAAGCAAGGCAATTGGTGGTAGTATTGGCTCTGGGCATGCTGGGTGCATGCTCAGAGCATTATGCGGATAACAGGTCTGTCGCATACGAAGAATTGCCGCTTGGCAGCATTGCCCCTGAAGGGTGGCTCAGGGAAAATCTTGAATTGCAGAGGGACAATATCTCGGCAAATCTTGACGAGACTTATCCGGAGGTGATGGGTTCGCGGAACGGATGGCTCGGAGGTGACGGTGACCAGTGGGAGAGGGGACCTTATTGGATAGACGGATTGCTGCCATTGGCCTATATTTTAGATGACGATGCCCTTAAGGCTAAAGTGGAACCGTGGGTGGAATGGGCCTTGTCAAGCCAGACTGAAGACGGAAATTTCGGGCCTGACACGGATTATCCTGAAGAGGCGGGACTGCAGAGGAACAATTCTTCAGACTGGTGGCCGAGGATGGTTATGCTTAAAGTCCTGTACCAGCACTACAATGCCACGGGTGACGAACGTGTCCTGGCCTTTTTCGACAGATATTTCCGGTACCAGCTCGAAACTCTGAAAGAAAAACCGCTGGATCACTGGACTTTCTGGGCGGCATTCCGTCAGGCGGATGAGATGAACATCGTACTGTGGCTGTATCGTCGTACCGGGGAGAAGTATCTGCTGGAACTGGCTGACCTGCTGCATGAACAGGGTTTTGATTTCGTGGAATATTTCGAAACGGAGGGTATTTCACGACCGGGCTCCATACATTGCGTGAACCTGGCGCAGGGATTGAAAGAACCGGTGGTCTATTGGTCTGCGACCGGGGATGACCGCCTGCTCAGAGCGACCGACAAGCTCTTCGCGGATATGCCGCGTTTTATAAGTTATCCCACAGGAATGTTCGGCGGTGACGAATGTCTGAGGGACAATGATCCGACACGAGGTTCCGAACTGTGCTCGGCGGTGGAATTCATGTACTCGCTGGAAGAGATGATGAAAATCACGGGGAATCCATTCTACGCCGAATATCTGGAACGCATAGCATTCAATGCACTTGAAGCCCAGATTTCGGATGATTTCCGACTGCACCAGTACTACCAGCAGACAAATCAGGTCAGCATATCCTACGGGAACCACAATTTCTCCATAATGCAGGACGGTACGGCGAATCTGATGGGTTTTCTCACGGGCTACCCATGCTGTCTGAGCAATCTTCATCAAGGCTGGCCGAAATTCACCCAGAACCTGTGGCTCCGGAGTTCCGATGGAGGACTTGCCGCTCTCGCTTACTCTCCGTGTGTGGTGCGGACCGAGGTGGACGGAGTCCCTGTAGAGATAAAGGAAGTGACCGGCTATCCGTACAGTGACCGTATCAGACTGGAAATCACTACAGGAGATCCGGTGTCTTTCCCTCTGCATCTTCGGATCCCTTCATGGACCGAAGTTCCCGAAGTCTTGATTGTCCCTCAAGGGAAGTCATCGGAAGAGACTGTTTCTGATGCTGTATTGAATCCTGTTCCCGGAGAAATCCATATCATAGACAGGGAATGGAGTGACGGTGATGTCGTGGAACTGCATTTTCCTATGAAGGTGAGCGTGAACCGTTGGTTCGAGAACTCTGCTGCGGTCGAGCGCGGCCCTTTGGTTTATGCTCTGGATGTGAAGGGTGAATGGACGCGGAAAGTGAATCAGACGGGTATGAGGAAAGGCCAGGAATATTGGGAAGTGAAACCGGTATCGGCATGGAATTACTCTCTCATTTATGAAGATATTGACCGGCCGGAAACGGCATTCCAGGTCAATGAAGACGGGACCATTACAGCCCGTGCCGTGCGAGTGCCGTTGTGGACGGAAGTTAACGGGGATGCCGCTCCACTGCCTTATTCCCCGGTGCGGCAGTATGGTACGTACATGGAGTTCTCTCACCCGACCGGTGCTCCTGAGACTGTCACACTTGTCCCTTACGGCAGGACAGTTCTCCGCATTACGGAATTTCCTGTACTGCGCGCAAGATAATCATTGCCTGTTTTTTACGAAAAAACATGAGAAAAGCTGATAGCCAATTCTATATTATGAAAAAAACACTTGCCATATTTCTGCTGGCATGCTGCTCCGCCTTATGGCCGGTAACTGTCTGTGGACAGAGTGCCGGAGAAAATCCGGCAGCATCGTCTGAATCATACGTCGTTTTCGGGAATGCCAGATTCACCGTACTGACTCCACGCTTGGTGCGTATGGAGTGGTCTGCGGACGGGAAATTCGAGGACAGGGCCACATTGGGAATTGTGAACAGACGGCTGGAAGTCCCTGATTTTACTGTCAGGGAAACGAAGAACTCGGTAACGGTCAGGACTGATTTCCTGACTCTGAAATATCACGGACAGGAAAAATTCGACAAGGACAATCTCAGCATCACTTTCCTCATTTCGGAAAACGGAAAGGAAAAAGGAGAATGGCATCCAGGGATGGATGACTCGGGAAACCTTCTCGGGACGGCCAGAACTCTTGACAGATTCGAAGGTGACAGCCTTATGGATCCGTATGATCCTGGCATCATCTCCCGTGACGGCTGGGCAGTAATCGACGAGAGTTCGCGCCATCTTTTCGAGCCTGTTGACAGCGACTGGGAATATTGGGTGGCTGAACGCGACAGCATTGTCCGTCAGGACCTGTATTTCTTCGGCTACGGTCACGACTATACGGCGGCATTGGGCGACTTTACGAAAATCGCCGGGAGGATACCGCTTCCGCCAAAATACGCCTTCGGCTACTGGTGGTGCAGGTACTGGCAGTATTCCGATTTCGAACTCATTGACCTGGCGGAACATTTCAGGGATTTCAGCATTCCGATAGACGTGATGATTATCGATATGGACTGGCACGAGACATGGTCAGAACTTAAGGCGGCGACTCCGCCACGCGAACCGGGAGGGAAACCTGGACTGGATGAATTCGGCATGAACATAGGATGGACCGGCTACACATGGAAAAAGGAGTTTTTCCCGAACCCGGCGAATTTTCTGGAGGAACTTCACCGGATGGGAATAAAGAATTCCCTGAACCTGCATTTCTGCAACGGTATCCAGCCCTACGAAGAGCCGTATGACAGGTTCGTGAAGGACTATCTGTCCAGAACCGATGATTACGACGGACCGGAAGGGTATATCATGGAAGACGGCACTAAGGTCCCGGTTCCGTTCAGGGTGGATCAGATAGAGTGGACCGACGCCTATTTCAACTCGATTATACATCCGTTAGAGCGGGACGGTGTGGATTTCTGGTGGCAGGACTGGCAGCAGTGGAAGGACAGTCATTATACGAAAGGCCTGAGCAATACTTTCTGGCTGAATTACGTATTCTTCCAGGACAAGGTGCGTCAGACCGCATCTATGGGCATACATGCTCCGCGCCCCATGATTTATCACCGCTGGGGAGGAATCGGAAGCCACCGCTATCAGGTGGGATTCTCCGGTGACACTTTCGCCACATGGAAAGTGCTTGGCTATCTGCCGTATTTCACTGCCACGGCATCCAATGTCTGCTACGGCTACTGGGGCCATGACATAGGAGGGCATCAGCAGCCGTCTGGAGTGACGAGCACCGATCCCGAACTTTACACACGATGGCTGCAATCGGGAGTCTTCACTCCTATATACAAGACGCACTCTACGAAAGACAGCACTATGGAAAAGAGGTTCTGGGTTTTTCCGGAGCATTTCGATGCCATGCGCGAGGCGATACGGCTGCGTTATGACCTGTCTCCGTACATCTACACGACGGCACGACAGGCATACGACACAGGTATCTCGATATGCAGACCGCTTTACTATAGCCATCCGGAGAACGAGGAAGCCTATACCCGGACAGAGGAATTCATGTTCGGAGACGATATCCTGGCCACTGTCGTCTGTGAGCCGGTGGACAGCATTACTGGACTTGCATCACGCAAAATATGGTTTCCGGAAGGGTGCGACTGGTATGACGTGGCTACCGGAATCATGTACGGGGGTGGAACGGAGCACGAACTGCTCTATACCATTAACGAGAATCCGTACTATGTGAAAGCGAATGCTGTCATCCCTATGGCAGGGGCGGAAATACGGAATCTCCAGTCACAGGACCCTGAACTGCGTCTTCTGGTGGTACCTGGAGAAGGTGAAAGCCGTACGAGGGTATATGAGGATGACGGGAATACCCAGGCTTACGACACAGAATACGCTTTTACGGAAATATTGAGGAAGATGAGCGGGGACACTCTGACAGTGAAAGTCTTTCCGAGAAAAGGTTCGTACGAAGGTATGCTTCCGGACAGGAAAGTGACTCTGATGCTGGACGGATTCTCCGTGCCTGAAAAAGTGACGGTGAACGGGAAGGAAATCCGCTACTCGCGCTTCGCGGAATATGATGCTGAAGACGGGCAGGAAGTATGGGGCTACGATGGAAACTCATTGACTGTCATGGTATATACCGGTGATGACGCGGCGGACAGCACTTTAAGTGTGGAATGCGTTTTCAACGATGACGGAGACAGATTCCGTTCGGGGAAGAAGGGCCTGATCAGAAGGATGATGGCCCTGACTCCGGAAGCGAAACTCATGGTAGAGCACCATGTGATGTCGGGAATGCAGCTTCCTGTGGAATTTCTGGATATAGCCCAGTGCGGAAGCTACATTTCGGAAAACCCTGAAAGGGCATCCGACTTGCTCGACAGCATCGACATTCCGGCCATGAACAGCCGCTTCGATGGTTTCGGCAAACTTCCTGAAACATTCCGGCAGAAAGTCGCTGCGCAAACTCTATTTGAAAAATGATGGAAAATACATAACTCATTCCAATCAGCATTTGACCCGCCGGAATATTATAAGTTGGACAGAGAAACAGCCTTTTTCAACTACTGATTAAATTTAATACTACTAACATTACAAGCAAATTATGACACGAAAACTGATTTCGCTTTCTGCGCTTATGCTAGCAGCGGGCCTTTCGGCCAATGCCGCCGGGGACGAATGGACGGACCCTCGCGTGAACGAGGTAAACAGGGCGCCGATGCACGCGTCATACTTCGCCTTCGCCACCGAAGAGGAGGCGGCGGAAGGCATAAAGGAACACTCCTCGAATTTCATGACGTTGAACGGAATATGGAAGTTCGACTGGGTCAGGGACGCTGACATGCGGCCGACGGACTTCTACGAGACGGGCTTCAACGACAAGGGGTGGGACGAGATTCGGGTTCCGGGACTGTGGGAACTGAACGGCTACGGCGACCCGCAGTATGTGAACATCGGCTACGCGTGGCGGAGCCAGTACGTGAACAATCCACCGGCAGTCCCGACGGAAAACAACCATGTCGGCTCGTACAGGAAAGAGGTGGAGATTCCGGCGGACTGGGACGGCATGGACATATTCGCCCACTTCGGTTCGGTGACGTCCAACATCTATTTCTGGGTAAACGGAGAGTTCGTCGGGTACAGCGAGGACAGCAAGCTGGAAGCGGAATTCGAGATAACGGACTACGTGAAACCGGGCAGGAACCTTCTGGCCTTCCAGGTATTCCGATGGTGCGACGGGACCTATCTTGAGGACCAGGATTTCACCCGGCTATCTGGAGTCGGGAGGGACTGTTACCTGTACGCGAGGGAGAAGAGCCGCATAGACGACCTCCGATACACCCCGGACCTTGACGACAGATACGAGAACGGTACGCTGACCATAGAATACGATGTCGTGGGGGACTGCGACGTCGTCCTCAGCCTCAGGAATGCGGAAGGCTACGTGGTGGACGAAGGCGGCAGTACAGGCAAGGGGAAGAAGACTGTCACGTTCGAGGTGGAGAAACCCATGAAATGGACAGCGGAGACCCCGTACCTTTACACCCTGACGGCTACCACCAAGACAGGTGGCAAGGTACTGGAGTCCATGAAGTTCAATGTTGGGTTCCGGAAAGTCGAACTCAGGGGTAGCCAGGTACTCGTGAACGGGCAGCCTGTCCTTTTCAAGGGCGCGAACAGGCACGAGATGGACCCGGACGGGGGCTATCTCGTCTCGTACGAAAGGATGCTGGAGGACGTCCTGAGGATGAAACAGCTGAACATCAACGCGGTGAGGACCTGCCACTATCCGGATGACAGCCGGTTCTATGACCTGTGCGACCGGTACGGACTGTACATGGTGGCGGAGGCGAACATCGAATCGCACGGGATGGGCTACGGAGACAAGACCCTGGCAAAGGATCCGGGCTACGAAAAGGCGCACCTCGAGAGGAACGAGAGGAACGTGCGGAGGAACTTCAACCACCCTTCCGTCATCTTCTGGTCACTCGGGAACGAGGCGGGTTTCGGGCCGAACTTCGAGAAATGCTACAGATGGGTGAAGAAGGAGGACCCGTCACGGCCGGTACAATACGAACAGGCAGGGACAAACGACTATACGGACATCTTCTGCCCGATGTACTACAGCTATGACGAAGCGGTAAAATACTGCGAAAGCAATCCGGGCAAGCCACTTATCCAGTGCGAGTACGCCCATGCGATGGGTAATTCGCTGGGCGGCTTCAGGGAATACTGGGACCTCGTCCGCCAATACCCGACCTACCAGGGCGGGTTCATCTGGGATTTCGTGGACCAGTCCCTTCACTGGAAGAATTCCGACGGAGTGAAGATCTACGGCTACGGCGGGGACTTCAACCGCTATGACGCATCGGACAACAACTTCCATGACAACGGTCTTGTCAGCCCTGACAGGGTGCCGAACCCGCATGCCTACGAGGTCAGGCACATATACCAGCCGATATGGACCACGCTGTCAGACGCGGCGAAAGGCGAAGTGTCCGTGTACAACGAGAACTTCTTCAGGGACCTGTCCGCGTGGCGGATGGAATGGGAACTTGTTGCCGACGGCAGGGTGATACAGAGCGGCATCGCCGACGATGTGAATGCGGGGCCGCAGGAAACGGTGAAGGCGGTGATAGACTATGACCGCACACAGACAGGCGACGGACGGGAATGGTTCCTGAACATATACTGGAAACTCAGGGAGGCGGAGCAGCTTCTTCCGGCAGGCCATACGGCGGCCTATAACCAGCTACCTCTTTCAGGATACGGATACCCTGACCTGGAACTGGAAAATACGGTTAAGTCCAATATTGAAACGGAAGAGCCTGAAATAAAGGACAATGACGTCTTCTATCTCATAGTCAGAGGGGATGGTTTCCAGATAGACTTCAGCCGTGCCACGGGCTTCATCACCTATTATGAAATCGGAGGCAGGCCGATGCTGGAGGAAGATACGGATATCCGGCCGAATTTCTGGAGAGCCCCTACGGACAATGACATGGGCGCAGGCCTGCAGAACAGATATGCGGTGTGGAAGAGCCCGGGCTACAGGCTGAGGAATCTTGAAGCGGAGAAGAAGGACGGGTTGGCCGAGGTAGAGGCGTCATACTATATTCCGGAAACGCAGACCGCCCTGACGATGACGTACCTTATAAACAACGAAGGGGCTGTAAGGATAACGCAGAAGATGAAGGCTGGACCGTCCGTGGAGATACCCCCGCTGTTCCGTTTCGGTATCAGATTCCGGATGCCGTCAGACTACGATACGGTGGAATACTACGGCAGGGGGCCGGTGGAGAACTACGCGGACAGGAACGCCAGCACACCGGTAGGCCTCTACAGGCAGAGCGTGGCGGAACAGTCCTATCCGTATATCCGTCCGCAGGAAACGGGGACCAGGACAGATCTGCGCTGGCTGCAGGTACTTGACTGGACCTGCTCGGGCCTGAAGGTTTACAGCGACGCCCCGTTCTCGGCTTCGGCACTTGAATACAGCATAGAATCCCTCGATGACGGAGCGGAGAAGGACCAGAGACATTCACCGGAAGTCCCTAAGGCGGATTTTACGGAAGTCTGCGTGGACAAGGTGCAGATGGGGCTTGGATGTGTCGACAGCTGGGGCTCACTGCCGCGACCTGAATATATGGTGGAATACGGCGACTATGAGTTCTCCTTCATAATAGCACCCGCAGTCCATGCCTACTCATTCCAGGAACTTGATTTTTAAAAAGAAGATAATAAATACGGTATTAACCCAATCATCAGATGAAAAAAATTCTGTCATTAATCTTGTTTGCCTGCTGTCTGATGACAGCCAATGCAAAAATCACCATGCCGTCTGTCTTTTCGGACAACATGGTGCTTCAGCAGAATGCGGACGTGGCTTTCTGGGGTATTGCTGACCCGGGAGAAAAAGTCACCGTATCCTGTACATGGTCTTCAGGAAAGTCAGTAGCCATAGCCGGGAAAGACGGAAAGTGGTCCGTTACTGTCCCTACAGTGTCTGCCGGGGGACCGTATGAAGTCACCGTATCAGGCAAAGACGGGAAAACCGTTTTTGAAAACGTACTTCTCGGCGAAGTCTGGATATGTGCAGGTCAGTCGAATATGGAGATGCAGATGAAAGGTTTCCGAGGCCAGCCTGTAAAGGATGCCGCCTGGTATATAAGCGGTGCGCGCCCTGAAGTCCCGATCCGGTCGTGCAATCTGAAAAGGGTAAAGTCTCTGGAAGAAGAATTTGACTGTCCTGCCGTCTGGTATGAACATACGTCTGAAGGAGTCTCTGAAGCCAGCGCCACTGCTTATTTCTTTGCGCTCAAACTATACGAAACACTGAAAATTCCTGTCGGTGTCATAAATGTCTCATGGGGAGGTACGCCGATAGAGGCATGGATGGACAAGGATCTGATAGAGGCTGAATTTCCTGGAGAGTTCGATCTGAGCAGCTACGAAAACGGAGAGTTCCGCAAGGAGGCTCCGCACAGGGTGGCAGGCGTGCTGTACAACGGTATGCTTCATTCGGTGATTCCGTTTACGGCTAAAGGGTTCGTATGGTATCAGGGCTGTGACAACAGGTACCGTTTCGAGCAATACAAACGTCTGCAGCCTGCATTCGTGAAGATGCTCCGCGAACAGTGGGGTGACGAAGATATGCCGTTCTATTTCACACAGATAGCTCCTTATGAATATGATGACCCGGAATTGCCCACAGCAGGTTATATGATGTGGGCGCAGGCACAGACTCTGGAAATGATTCCGCATTCGGGCATGGCCACGACTCATGATGTCGGGGAGCGCGCATGCATTCATCCTGCCGCCAAGAAAACAGTGGGAGACAGGCTTGCCGGTCTGGCTCTCGCGAATGATTACGGTATAGGAGGATTCGAAGCACAGGCTCCTGTATGCGACAGTGTAGAATTCCGTGATAATGTAGCCCATGTAAGTTTCCGTGTAGGTGAAATGGGGCTGAGTCCGATAAACATGGATCTCCCCGGATTTGAGCTGGCAGGAGAGGATCATGTCTTTTATCCTGCGACCGCCAGGATATCCGGCGACTGCCGCAGCATAGATGTGACTTCACCTCAGGTTTCCAAGCCTGTGGCAGTACGTTACGGCATGAGAAACTGGTCGGAGGCATCCCTTTTCAATTGTTTCGGGCTTCCTGCAAGTCCGTTCAGATCAGATAATTGGGAATAATTACGTTTAATTTGGAATCAAATGAGAAAATTACTGTACATCATGATATTGCTTCCGGTTGTCTCATGCACGGATACCGGACTTACCGGGTCGGGACTTGACCCCGGAAATTTCGTTTCCGAAACAGATGGAAAGCCTACGGCTCTTTATAGTCTGTCCAATCCGGACGGAATGGAAGTCTGCATTACGAATTACGGCGGCCGTATAGTCTCCATAATGGTTCCTGACAGAAACGGAAAAATGCAGGACGTAGTTCTCGGTTTTGACAATATCGAAGATTATAAAACCATTCCGAGCGATTTCGGTGCCGCCATAGGACGTTACGCTAACAGGATAAACCTGGGTCGGTTCACTCTTGACGGGAAGGAATATCAGTTGCCGCAGAACAACTTCGGGCATTGTCTTCACGGCGGGCCAGAGGGCTGGCAATATAAGGTGTATGATGTATTGGCGGCAGATGATAGTACGCTGACACTTGCCCTGGATTCTCCTGACGGAGACGAGGGTTTCCCCGGAAATGTGCACGCCGAGGTGAAATATACGCTGGGAAACGACAGCAGCCTGAAGATAGAATATTTGGCCCGGACTGACAGGCCTACGGTAATCAATATGACAAACCATTCATATTTCAATCTGTCTGGAAATCCTTCCTGCCCTGCCACGGACCATCTGTTGTATATCAATGCTGACAGTTATACACCTGTGGATTCCACATTCATGACGACAGGGGAGATTCTGCCTGTGGAAGGCACGCCGATGGATTTCAGAAATGCAAAGACTGTGGGCAAGGATATCGATGCAGATTTCCGCCAGCTGCACAACGGCAAAGGCTATGACCATAACTGGGTGCTGAATACTGCCGGAGATCTGACTAAGGCAGCTGCGACCCTGTATTCGCCGGAGAGCGGAATAAAATTGGATGTCTATACCGATGAGCCCGGCATTCAGGTGTATACCGGCAATTTCCTGGACGGGACGGTCATAGGGAAACATGGCGTGGCTTATCCTTTCAGGGCATCGGTGTGCCTGGAGACCCAGCATTATCCTGATTCTCCGAACAAGCCTGAGTGGCCGTCTGTGGTTTTACGGCCGGGTGAAAATTACAGAAGTACCTGCATTTTCGTATTCAGCACGGTGGTGCCGGCAGAAAATAATTGACAGAGATGAAAATAATTCTTGTATCAGCCATGATTTTGGTATGCGGCCTCTCTGCAGTTGCGGAAGACGGTACGCTTCCTCCGTATAAGGATGCAAGTCTCCCTGTGGAGACAAGGGTGGAAGACCTGCTGTCACGTATGACCCTGCAGGAAAAGATAGCGCAGCTTAACCAGTATTCATTGGGAAGCAATGACAATGTGAACAATAACGGAGAGCAGGTAAAAGTCCTGCCTCCCGAGATAGGTTCGCTGCTGTATACTGCAGATGATGCCGTCTCCAGAAATGCCATGCAGAAGCGTGCCATGGAAGAGACGAGATTAGGTATTCCGATATTGTTCGGCTATGACACCGTGCACGGATACCGGACCATATATCCGATACCGTTGGCCCAGGGCGCTTCTTGGAATCCTGAACTGGCAGGAGCGGCCTGCAGAGTGGCTGGTGCGGAGTCATATTACGCCGGAATAGACTGGACGTTCTCGCCTATGGTGGACGTGGCCAGGGATCCGAGGTGGGGCCGTGTGGCAGAAGGGTACGGTGAAGACCCGTACCTGACGTCAGTATTCGGTGCTGCTGCCGTGAGGGCATACCAGGGTGATGATTTGTCAGAACCGGGAAACATCGCAGCCTGCCTGAAACATTTCGTGGGTTACGGGGCTTCCGAGGCCGGCCGCGACTATGTCTACTCGGAAATTTCGCGCCAGTCTCTCTGGAGTACATATCTGCCTCCGTTTGAGGCCGGGGTGAAAGCCGGTGCTGCGACTCTCATGAGTTCGTTCAATGATATCAGCGGCATACCTGGGTCCGCGAACCGTTATACCATGACGGAAGTGCTGAAAAGGATGTGGAGACACGACGGTTTCGTAGTCGCTGACTGGCATGCTGTCAGACAGCTTGTCAATCAGGGTATGGCTCCGGATGACGCCACAGCGGTGGAATATGCCATAAACGCAGGTCTTGACATGGATATGACGGACAATCTTTATATGCCTCATCTTGAGGCTTTAGTGAAGTCCGGCAGAGTGTCTGTGGAGCGGATAGACGATGCAGTGCGCCGAATCCTCCGGGTGAAGTTCCGTCTTGGCCTTTTCGAACACCCGTATACTGATATAAAACCGGAAAGCGAGCGGATATTGCTTCCTGAGAGTCTTGATGTGGCTCAAAGGCTGGCAGAGGAAACTTTCGTTCTTCTGAAAAACGATGCCGAAGTCCTTCCGCTGAAGCCCGGGCAGAAAGTGGCCCTGATAGGACCGATGGCTAAAAGCCGTAAGGATCTGTTAGGCTCATGGCATGGCCGGGGACGTGAAGAAGATGTGGTGAGCATTTTTGACGGCTTGTCTGAAATCGTGCAGGAACTGACGTATGCATTCGGGTGCGGTTTTGATGGAGAAGACAGGTCCGGCTTTGCGGAGGCGGTGAAAGTGGCTTCAGAGGCAGATGTCGTGGTCCTGTGTCTCGGCGAAAGATATTCGTGGAGCGGGGAGAATGCATCACGTTCGACCATCGCGCTTCCACGGATTCAGGAAGAGCTGCTTATGGCTGTAAGGAAGGCCGGAAAACCAGTAGTGGTCCTGCTTTCGAATGGCCGTCCTATAGATCTCAGCAGGATTTCTCCTGCGGCTGATGCTGTGCTGGAAATATGGCAGCCTGGGGTGATGGCCGGTCCTGCCGTGGCTTCGGTGCTGACCGGGAAAACCAACCCGTCAGGCCGTCTGAATGTAACGTTCCCGTACACTACGGGGCAGATTCCGATTTATTATTGTCAGAGAAATCCGGCACGGGAAGGCTCTCAAGGCCGCTATCAGGATATCCCGAGTACTCCAATGTACGAGTTCGGATATGGTCTCAGCTATACATCGTACGAATACGGCCCGTTGTCCGTTTCTTCCGACACTTTCACTGTCAATGATACCGTCACCGCTACCGTTACAGTTTCGAATACGGGTGACATGGACGGAAAGGAGACGGTCCAATGGTATATCTGCGACCCATATTCCACCATTACCCGTCCGGTGAAGGAACTCAAGCATTTCGAGAAGAAGATGATACCTGCAGGAGAGTCGTGCACTTTCGAGTTCGAGATAGACCCGATGCGGGACTTGTCATACGTGGACTGGAAAGGCGACCGCATCCTCGAACCTGGCGACTATTATATTATTGTGAAAGGCCGTAAGGTGCGCCTGACACTGGAATAGCCCGGTATTCCGGGAGTTTGGCTACAGACGGTTCTTGTAGAGGCGGGCGGCGAGTTTCTGCCAGCTGTTCTGCAAGGTGATGCAGGCGGTGAGACTGCCGTAGATTCCTGAGGCTTCCACGAAGTAGTCTATCAAAGAAATCTCTCCGCCCTCCACAGCCTGTCTCAGCAGGTCCAGAGTCTCCCGCATCAGAGGTTCGTTATATGCATCTATCGCTGCACGGGTCTGAGCCATTTCGTTAAGGATGGCGCGCACTTCTGCTTCCGCGTTCAGTCTGGCATAGTTCAGAGTGCTCTGTGCCGCTGTAGACTGCGCTTTCGCCATAGCCACCTTCTTGTGATTCGAGAACAGAGGAATGGAGCAACCTACCAGAAAACCGTGCTCTGCATCCCTGATAGCCGTGTTCCGCCGGTATCCTACTTCCAGTTTAGGGATCCAGCCCTGTTTGCTGACCGAGATTTCCTTGCGTGCTGCTTCTGCTGCACTGGCAGCGGCCATGATCGATGCATCTTCCGCCAGGTATTCTTCTACAGCCGTCTCCGGATCGCTGACAGTTTCCGTCAGAGGAAATTCGTCTGCCTCGAAGATGACTTCCCGGCCTCCGTTCATGGCTGCAAGATTCCTGCATGCCGCATCAAGGGCGGCATTGTTCGTGGCCACATCAGTGGCCAGACTCATCAGTTCCATCCTGATCTTGTTCACTTCCAGTGCTGAAGCATCTCCTGATTCCAGCCTCTGCTCATACAGAGCGAGAAGATCATCCGCTATTTCGGACTGCATGTCGAGAAGTTCTCCGATCTGACGGTACATGATGATGTCCAGGCAGAGATTCTTGGCATCCAGAAGTATGCGGCGTCTTTCGTCATTCAGGCTGCTTTCCAGAGCTGTCCTGGAAAGTTCGTTTTTCCTGTGCCTGGCTGCATAGACGGTAGGAAAGTCGAATCCCTGCGATATGACCATTTCCGATCCGGACTGCCCGGTGACCCCGCTGCTGTAGAATGAACTGTATTCTATGGTCGGGTCTTCGAGGATATTCTCGTTTTTCAACTGGAGCGACTGCGCTTCCGTATCCTGGGAGATGGCGGCAAGTTCCGGATTGTGCTCCCTGACTGCGGCCAGGACATCATCGATGCTTGCCGTGCGCAGGACCTCAGAAACGGAGGTCTCATTGCCGCTGCCCTCAGGGCCTGAGGCAGCGGCAATGGCGGAGACTGCTGTATTGTCCTGAGCTCTCAGGCTCAGGACAGCCGAAAGAAGAAAAACCGGTATTATGGTATAATTTTTCATTTTCAAATCGGATTTATTCTGATATTTTGGATGATGTGTTGCTGTCCGTCTCTTTCCGGTGCAGCCACCAGTACATGACCGGAACGATGAAGCCGTTCAGGAATGTCGATGTGAGAAGTCCCCCGAGGATGACCTTGGCCATAGGGCTCTGGATTTCGTTGCCTGGAAGATCTCCCTTGATGGCCAGCGGAATCAGGGCCAGGGCGGATGACAGGGCTGTCATCAGAATAGGGTTCAGCCTGTCGAGCGAGCCTTGGATGATACTGTCATAGAGCGGCATGCCCTGTTCTCTCAGTAGGTTGTAGTGGCTAATCAGCAGCATTCCGTTCCTGGTGGCTATGCCGAACAGGGATATGAAGCCGATGATGGCCGGGATGCTCAGTTCTCCGGTGGTCAGCAGTAATGCGAATACGCCACCGATGAGCGCGAGAGGCAGGTTCAGCAGGACCACTCCGCTTTGTGATGCGCTCCTGAACTGCATGTAAAGGAGGAGGAATATCACTATGATGCTCATGATGGACGTCAGCAGGAGCACGCGGCTTGCGGCCTTTTCGCTCTCGAACTGGCCTCCGTATTCTATATGGTAGCCCTCCGGGAGGACGATGTTTTCATCCACTATCTTCCGTATGTCATCGACCACGCTGCCCATGTCGCGACCGGCTGCATTGGCGGAGATCACCACTTTCCTTTTCACGTTTTCCCTGTTTATGGCGTTCGGGCCTGTGGAGGAAACCACATCCGCCACGTATGAAAGCGGCAGTTTGTTCCCGTAGGCATCGTCTATCATCAGGTCTTTGATGTGTTCTATGGAGCCGCGTTCCGATTCGGCGGCCCTGACCACGAGATTGAAGGCTTTTCCCTGCTCATACACCTGCGAGACTGTCTCTCCTGCCATGTTCACTGTGACGAATTCGCTGAATGCAGGCATGGAGATGCCGTATTTCGCGAGCATCTCGCGTTTCGGGATGATCTTGATTTCAGGTCTTTCGATCTGCTGCTCCACATTCAGGTCGGCTATGCCTTCGACTCCGCTTATCAGGTCCTTGATCTCGTTTCCGAGCCGGAACATCCTGTTCAGATCGTCTCCGAACAGCTTGATGGCGATTCCGGCCTGTGTGCCGCTGAGCATGGCATCGATCCTGTGGCTGATAGGCTGGCCTATCTCGATGTTGGCCCCGGAGATGGTAGAAAGCTTTTCGCGGACTTCCGCCAGCAGTTCGGCATGGGAGCGGTCTTTCAGTTCGAACGGCGCTTCGATCTCGGATACGTTCACTCCGAGTGCATGTTCGTCCAGCTCGGCACGTCCGGTCTTGCGGGCCACAGTCTGTATCTCCGGTATGGAAAGCAGGAGTTCTTCTGCCTGGCGTCCTATCTTGTCGGATTCTTCGAGTGAGATTCCAGGCAGGGAGCTGACGTTTATCGTGAATGATCCTTCGTTGAATGCCGGGAGGAAGCTGTGCCCGAGTGTGAAGAACAGTCCGAGGGCCACGCAGAACAGAGCCAAGGTCGCTCCCACGACACTTTTCTTGTGTCTCATTACCCATTCGAGGGCTTTCCTGTAGTATTTTTTCAGCCATACCGCGAGGAAGGCTTCTTTCGGTACACCGTCTCCTTTCACCTTGTAGTCAAGCATGTAGCTGCAGAGAACCGGTGTCAGTGTCAGTGCCACGAGGGTAGAAGCGAAGAGTGCGGTGATGAATGCCACTCCGAGCGGTGCAAGCATGCGTCCCTCCATTCCGGACAGGAAGAAAAGCGGTACGAAACTGACGATGATGATGAGGGTGGAGTTCAGGATAGGCATCCTGACTTCTTTCGAAGCTTCGAACACTACTTTCAGTATGGGCAGCCTTTCCGCTGCAGGCAGTGCCTTGTTCGCCCTGATATGTTTCCAGACATTTTCCACATCCACTATGGCATCGTCCACGAGCGAGCCTATGGCTATGGCCAGACCTCCGAGACTCATGGTGTTGATGGTCATGCCCATCCAGTTCAGTGTCAGTATGGAGATCAGTATCGATAGCGGGAGTGTGATCAGTGATATGATGGTGGTTCTGACATTGGCCAGGAAGAGTATGAGCACTATCACCACGAATATCGCGCCCTCATACAGCGATGACTTGACATTGCTGATGGAGCTTTCGATGAATCTGGCCTGGCGGAAGGTGTCCGTGGATATCTTCACGTCCGGAGGCAGGTTCTTCTGCACGTCTTTCAGGGCCTCTTCCAGTTTCGCGGTCAGTTCAAGCGTCCCGGTATCAGGCTGTTTGGTGACGGTCACGAGCACTGCCGGCTTGCCTTTTTCCGAGGCCAGTCCGAGTTTAGGCTGCTGTGCCCCTATCTGCACGTCTGCCACGTCTTCCAGGGTCACGGGCGCCCCTCCGACTGTCTTGATGACGCTTCTGGCCATCTCCTTCACATCTTCGGTGGAGACAATGCCGCGCACGATATATTCGTTCCCGTATTCGTAGATGACTCCTCCGTTCGTGTTCTGGTTCATGCCCCGTGTCACTGCCATCACTTCACCGAGAGTGACACCATAATATTTCATTTTTTCAGGATGGATGAGCACCTGGTATTCCTTGATGTCACCTCCGAGAACCGCTACCTGCGCCACTCCTCCTGTCGAAAGCAGCCGCGGCCTTATCGTCCAGTCGGCTATCGTCCTGAGATCCAGCATCGAGGTCGAGTCTGCCGTCATACCCACTATCAGGAGTTCTCCCAGGATAGAGGATTGGGGCCCGAGAGTCGGATTCCCGACGTTCCCGGGCAATTCTTCCGCGGCCATCGCTATTTTTTCCGACACGATCTGGCGGGCCAGATAGATGTCCATGTCCCAGTCGAATTCCACCCACACGACTGAAAAGCCAGTAGTGGAGGACGAACGCACACGGCGCACGCCGGTGGCTCCGTTTACGGCGGTCTCGATAGGGAAGGTGACCAGCTGTTCGACTTCTTCGGCGGCCATGCCTCCGGCTTCCGTCATCACTACGACGGTAGGGGCGTTCAGGTCAGGGAAAACATCGACTTCGGTGCGGTTCATCACATAGACTCCCGCGACCATCAGCAGGGCTGCCGCCACCAGTATCAGCAGCCTGTTGTTAAGTGAAAACTGTATTATCTTGTTCAGCATTGTTCGTATTTGTCAGCTAATCAGGTTTTGTCTCGGATTTTTTGGGGGGGGGATTTCAGAAACGGGAAAGATCAAGGCTTGCGAAATTCCGATATACCGGAGTTTACTTCCGTAAATGAGGATATGAGGAATGAGCGTAACGCAGAGATTTCCAGTTTCTGGAATTTTAGTGGTTGTGGGTGTGGGCAGGGATAATATTGCTCGCTGAGGCGAGCTTTACATTATAGGCTCCTTTTGTCACTACATTGTCTCCAGGTTTCAGTCCGGAAACTATTTCCGTGCGGATGCCGTCGCTTTCACCCAGTTTCACTTCCTGTTTCTTGTAGCAGCTTCCGTCCAGTTTCAGATACACGAAATACAGTCCCTGTTCTTCTGTCAGGGCGGAAACCGGGACGCTCAGCACGTTTTCTCTCGGCCGGGTCAGCAGCCACACTTCGGCAAATGATCCGGGCACGATGCCGCCATTGTTTCTGAATTCGAAGGTAACGGGAATGTAATATGCAGATTCCTTGGAACTTTGACCTGTGGCGATAAGCCTGCCGCCGAGTTCCTTTATATTGTATGCCTGTTCGTCATATTGTGTGGAGAAATTTGCGGATGAAATGTCCTGAAGCTGGCTGAAATGCCTTTGTGATACATCTGCCCGCAGGATAAGATTCCGGTCCTGGGCGACGCAGGCAAGCGGAGTCCCCATCGTGACGAAATCCCCTTCGCTGACGAAAATGTCACGTATGCAGCCTGCGAACGGTGACTCTATCTGTACTCCTGTGCCGTCAGCGTTCGGTTTCAGTGCTTCATAGGCCATCCTTGCATTCTCGTAAGCCTCTTTGATGCGTATGAATTCCTTCTGCGAGACTATCTGGCTGTCCACGAGTCCGGCAGCCCTTTCGTATTCCGCCTTGGCTGTCTCGTACGCTACTTTCGCTTTGCCGATTCTGTTCCCGTCCTGAATGTTTCCCGAAAGGATGGAAAACATCGCTTGTCCGTTTGCGACATCGGAGCCTTCGAAAAGATTCCCGCTGAACGAGACTATCCCGTCTGTGGTGGCGACTACATTCTTTTCATCGCCCAATGCAGGCAGTATCTGTCCTCCTGTCCGGATGACACCGGAAAAGGTTTCCGGTGCAATGGCTTCCGCCACAATGCCTGCGGCTTCCGCCTTTTCCGGTGCAATGACTATTTCATCCGAGTGTCCGGCTTCACCGGAATGCCCGTGGGCGGCCTCATGGTCATGAGGGTCTTCTCCGTCATGGTCTGACGCGGCTTCGGTGTGATGGATGTCGTGATCGTGTCCGGTTTCGTGGTTGTGGCCTGCACCGCAGGACCATAGCAGGAGCAGAGCACAGGCCGCCCCCGGAATCAGTGCTGACAGTTTCATATTTGTCCTATGGTTTTCAAATGTCTGCAAAGATACCCCACACTCCCCGCAACCCGGTTGCAATCAGTCCTGTGCCCTGAAAAGATCGTTGAGGACTATTTCCTTCTGTACTATGCCGCTGTGGCTGTTCTGCCTGACGCCTTCAGTGGTGACCATCGTCAGGATGATGGATTTCCGGGTGCCGGTTTCGGATATGAACGACTCGATTTTATTCTGCAGTACCGTTTCGTAATCTTTGTCTATCACGAATTCCTTGCCGGAGTATTTCATCTCGCAGAGGTTCACCGTGTCGTCTTTCCTGTCTATCAGGAGGTCTATCTGAGCATTGTTGCCAGGAGTCCGGCTTCTCCAGCTGCATGTAGCTGTCTGTACTCCTGATATTCCCAACGTGGCTTTGAGCTGCTTAAGATGTATCAGACACAGGATTTCGAATGACAGGCCGCACCAGGCTCTGTGAAGCGGACTGTTGAATGATGCTGACCAGAAATGCTCGTCGTGATAGTGGTTCCCCAGAATGAATTTATAATAGAACAGCGTATAAAAATCTGTCAGTTGGAACAGCACGTATTTCCCGAGCCGTTTGCTGTCTGTACTTTTCATTCTGCCGAACGGTTCGTAGAGCCTGATGAATCCGCAGTTCTCCAATTCTTCGAGGGCCGTGCTCAGTGCTCCGTTGTCGCTGAGTACGGTCGCTTTCACTATTTCGTTCCGTGTCATACCCATCCCTTTTGAGGCCAGACACCTGACGATTTCCATATGAGGGGCGGCGTTTTTGAAGAGAGCTTTGTACAGGTCGTTGAATTCGTCTTTCAACGGTGCGTTTCTGGAAAAGAACAGTCTGTCGATATTCTGTGCGAGACTTTCCGAGCGCTCCAGCATGGAAAGATAATACGGGATTCCGCCCATGACCATATAGCATTCGGCTATCTGCCGTCTGGAGTATGAAAACCCTTCTCTTCTGAAGAATTCTTCACATTCGTTAAGTGTGAACGGTTCGAGAACCATGTGATGGGTCAACCTGTTATGCAGTCCGCCCTTGCTCCTTATCAGATTGTTTATCATCCATGACGTGGCGGAGCCGCATACTATGAGTTTGATGTCATTCCGCATGACTGCCCATGTGTTCCAGAAATTCTCTAAAGCCGGTATGAATCCTGATTTGGCCGTGTCCATCCATGGGAGTTCGTCTATGAAAATGATTTTTCTGCCTTCCGGCAATGTTTCCATATACTTCGCCAGACCGTAAAATGCCAGAATCCAGTTTTTAGGTACCGACAATTGTCCGGAACCTGAATATTTCTGCAGGGCAATGGCGAAGTTCGTCAGCTGTTCTGGTTTGGATGCCCCGTAGATGCCCGTGACGAAGAACGCAAACCTGTCTTGTGCCGCTGTCCGTATAAGACAGGTTTTTCCGACACGTCGTCTTCCGTATACTGCGATAAATTCCGAGTGTCCGGATTCCATATATCCGGACAGTTCCTTGAGTTCAGCCTTTCTTCCGATAAAGTCTTTCATGCCAGCGCGATTTTCTGCGTAAATATACAAAATTTTCATGAATTACGCAGATTATGTCGTGATAATCGGCGCAATCATGTGTTTTGTATATAATTACGCTGATTATCCAGGGATAATCAGCGCTAATGCATCTTTTTATGTGTGTTTGCGCAGAATATCCTTGAGATATTCTGCGCAAACGTGGTGTTTTTGATCAGTTAGCGCAGGTTATCTACAGACAATCGGGGCAGATGCCTTTTATGATGTAGTTTACGGAATGTGCCTGAAACCCTGTGGGGAGATCCACCAGGGGGGCGCTGATTTCCTTCAGACAGAATGTCCTGTGGCACTTTTCACAATAGAAATGGGTGTGCATGTCCGCTATCGAACAGTCATCTTCGCTTTCACACACCTCGAATTTGATGGAACCGGTGCCGTCATCGATTGAATGCACCAGATGTTTTTTTTCGAAAATTTCCAGAGTCCTGAATATGCTGGACTTGTCCACAGTCTCCAGCACGGATTCCAGGTCAGCCAAAGACATGGTCCTGGATGCATTCATCAAAGCATCCAGGACCAGTATCCTGATGGAAGTCGCTCTGACTCCCTTTTTCTCAAGCCGTTCTATGCATTTCCGGTTATCCATGCACTGGATCCGGATTATGCTTCCTTGCTGATGACGCTGCTGAGTTTCTCGCTGAGTTCATCGAGTTTCTCAAGCATTTCCTTGCGGATATTGTCATAGTATGACCTTTTGGCACCTTCTGCAGGATGGTTGATCTTGTCCTTGAGGTCATTGTAGAGGTCCACGGCCTCGTCTATGATTCCTGATACTTCGCTGTTGGCCTTTTTAGGGTTGAGGGCGATGAACAGTGAGCAGTCATCGATGAATTCACCTATGAAATATTCGATGTCTTTTTTGATGTCTCTGAGATTCATGTCGAAAAGTTTTTAATATTATCCGTTTTCCGGCGGCAAAGATAGCAAAAATTCCTGAAACCTATCTTCCTCCGTCCTTTTTCCTGATTTCCACCCTGCGTATCTTTCCGCTGATGGTCTTCGGGAGTTCGTCCACGAATTCTATTACGCGGGGGTATTTGTACGGGGCGGTCACCCGTTTCACATGGTCCTGGAGTTCCTTTATCAGTTCGGGACCGGCCTTCGCCTTATAGCCCTTGGCCAGGATAATGGTGGCTTTCACTACCTGTCCCCTGATCTCGTCAGGGACTCCGGTGATGGCGCATTCCACCACTGCCGGGTGTGTCATGAGTGCGCTTTCCACTTCGAAAGGCCCTATGCGGTAGCCGGAACTCTTGATTACGTCATCTGCGCGGCCGACGAACCAGTAGTAGCCGTCTTCATCGCGCCATGCCAGGTCTCCGGTGCAGTAGTATCCGTCATGCCAGGATTCTCGTGTCTTTTCTTCGTCGCGATAGTATTCCTTGAACAGGCCTACAGGCTTGCCCTGGTCCGTGCGGATCACGATCTGTCCCTGTTCTCCCTCTTCGGCATGTCTCCCGTCCGGCTTGAGCAGGTCTATCCTGTACTGCGGATTCGGGACTCCCATACTTCCCGGTTTCGGTTCCATCCATGGGAATGTGCCCAGGATGAGGGTAGTTTCCGTCTGACCGAACCCTTCCATCAGGCGTATGCCGGTGATCTTCAGGAATGTCTCGTAGACTGAATAGTTCAGGGCCTCTCCTGCCGTGGTGCAGTATTCGAGGGATGACAGGTCGTATTTGCTCAGGTCTTCCCTGATCAGGAACCTGTATATGGTAGGAGGTGCACAGAGGGAGGTGATATGGTAGTCGTGGATTTTCTGAAGTATGTCTGCAGGAGTGAATTTCTCATGGTCGTACACGAAGATATTGGCTCCGGCTATCATTTGTCCGTAAATCTTGCCCCATGCCGCCTTTGCCCAGCCGGTGTCGGCTATGGTGAAATGGAGGCTGTCGCGGTGAAGGTTGTGCCAGTATCTGGCAGTGACGATGTGTCCGAGAGGGTAGGTGAAGTCATGGGCGACCATTTTCGGCTCGCCGGTGGTGCCGGACGTGAAATACATCAGCATGATGTCATCGTTCGTATTGGCCTGCTCCGGACGTATGAACGGAGCAGCGCCTTCCATGCCTTTGTGGAAATCCAGAAATCCTTCAGGGCATTCCGGTCCGACGCTGACGACATGTTCCAGGCTCGGGCATTCCGGCATGGCATCCGCTATGTGCTGGAGGATTACCTTTTCTCCGGCAGCCACTATCATCTTGATGGTAGCGGCTTCACAGCGGTAGATTATGTCCTTTTTCGTGAGCAGGTGAGTCGCCGGGATGGCTACAGCCCCGATTTTGTGCAGGGCTATGATCGAGAACCAGAATTCGTAGCGGCGTTTCAGTATCAGCATGACCTTGTCTCCGCGGCCTATGCCAAGACTCCGGAACCATGACGCGGTCATGTCCGTGTATTTCTTCATGTCGGCGAAAGTGAACTGGATGCATGCCCCGTGGTCATTGGTCCAGAGGAGAGCTTTTCTGTCCGGCTCTTCCGCTGCCCATCCGTCCACAATGTCATATCCGAAGTTGAAGTTCTCAGGGACGTTTATCCTGAAATTCTTTATGAAGTCTTCCTGGGAAGAGAATTCTGTCTGTGGTAAATATTTCTCTATCATTTTCCGTTGTCTGTTTTGTAAGTCCGTAAGTCGTTTTCAGAAGGGATAGTCTGCCTGCTGCCTATTGCATCACCATGGCGAGGAATTTCACGTGCTGTCCGTCCAGGGCTTTCAGGGCATGAGGAGTTCCGGAGTCGAAGAATATGCTGTCTCCCGGATCGAGTGAAAGTTCCTTTCCGTTTATGTTCACCAGCAGCCGACCCTCCAGTACGAAATGGAATTCCTGGCCTTCGTGTTCATTGAAAAACAGGGGAGTGTCTTCAGGTTTCGGTTCGATGGTCACGATGAACGGATCTGCCATCCTGTGCTTGAATCCCGAGGCCAGCAGTTCGTATTTGTAAGCCTTGACTCTTTCCACCGAGATTCCCGTGCCCTTCCGGGTCAGGAAATACGAGTCCATCTTCGGTTCCTCACCGAACATGAGTTCGTCCAGGGTGATTCCGTATTTGTGCGCTATCCTCTGCAGTATGCTGATGGACAGGTCGCATTCTCCTGATTCCAGGTCACGGTATTCGTCCACGGTCAGGCCGCAGTCGGCAGCTACTTCTTCTTCAGTCATGTCCAGCGCATCGCGCAGTCCTTTCAGCCGTTCGGCTATCTGTCTGATCTGTTCGTCCATATATGGTTCAAGTTAATTTGACAGGATATGTTACATGTTGCGAGTATTCATGCGCAACATTTTCAAAAATACGAAAAACTGCCGTCAATTCAAAATCGCGGAATATATCCTTTTGATGTGACACCTATACCCGGCATGTCGGACAGCGTGATTTTGCCGTTTTCCAGCTTCATCCCGTCGAAACAGTCGTTTGCCAGCAGGATGTTTCCGTCCAGATCCGCCCATTCCATTTCGGGTGACAGCTGGGCTGCCGCCGATATCGCGACCGAAGTTTCTGTCATGCATCCTATCATCAGCTTCATTCCCAGAGCTTCAGCCAGTGTGACCATTTCTCTGGCCTCCCTCATGCCGGTGCATTTCATCAGCTTTATGTTTATTCCGTGAAAAGCTCCGTGCAGTCTCCTGATGTCGTTGAGTCTCTGGCAGGATTCGTCAGCTATGACAGGCAGAGGACTCCTTTCGGTGAGCCATGCATGACTGTCCAGGTCGTATGCCGGCATCGGCTGCTCTATCATTACCACGCCCTGCTCTTCCAGCCATCCTGTCATGTCCAGAGCCATGTATCTGTCCTTCCAGCCCTGATTCGCATCTATGCATATGGGAGTGGACGGATTCATGCTGCGTATGAGCCTTATCATCCTGCGGTCCTGCTCTTCACCCATTCCGAGTTTGACTTTCAGGATTTTGGCCCATGATGCTTCCTTCGTTTTCTCCCTGACGGTTCCGTCATCTGCATCAAAACCTATCGTGAAGCTCGTGCATGGCGTATTTCCCGGAGTGAACCCCCAGATTTTCCACCAGGGCTGCCCCATTATTTTGCCAGTCAGGTCATGAAGTGCTATGTCCACCGCTGCCTTGGCTGCAGTGTTGTTTGCCGCAAGTCTGTCTGTTTCGGCCATGATATCCCGGATTCTGAACGGATCATCGAACCGTGGCAGGACATCTTCGCGTACTTTTTTCAGAAATTCATGTACGGATGCCTGTGTCTCACCGAGATACGGTGGCATGGACGCTTCCCCGTAGCCTGTCACCCCGTTCCATGTCAGTTTGGTGAGCACTATCGGAGTGCTGCTTCGCGAAGATCCTGAAATGGTGAAAGTGTGTTTCAGTTCACCCGTGAAGTCTATCCACTCCAGTTCCGGTTTTTTCGAAATCCCTGTGCCGTTCCCTCTTGTGTAACCGGAAATTCCCGAATGTCCCGGCCTGTCCGCATGTCCTGGTGTCCTTCCGGACAATACCGCCTCCGGCGCAATGACGGCGGCAGCCGTCATCAGCCCTGCCTTACGTATGAATTCTCTTCTTGTAGTCTTTTCCATATCTGAATCCTGAAATCTGTTGCCGGCAAATTTTGTGATGATAAAAATCCTGGCAGCTTTACTTTCCCGGTCTTAATGTCCCCGATGCATCTTCAGGCATGGGAACGACAAGGACAGATTCACTGCACCGTATTCCGTAGAATACGTCACGGACCCGTCCCTCCTGTGGTATCAGAATACCTTTTTCAACCAGATATTTTATATCGCGTGCTGCCGTGTCAGGTGATACCTTTACATGTTTTGCCCAGTTCTTGACCGTCAATTTGCCGGGATAACCGTCCAAATATAAATTCAAGACTTCGCGTTGTCGTTCGGACAAGACTGTTTCGGCATGTGTTTGCCAGAATATAGCCTTGTCAAGAACCTTCGACAATGTTTCGTCGGACTGCTCGATGGAACGGAGCAGACAGTCAAGATACCAGATGATCCATCCTGTAATCTCGCAATCTCCCTTTTGCGTCTTTTCCAATATGTCGTAATACTGTTTTTTATCTTTGTTTATCTGATGGGAGATACTGAAAAAACGCATCTTTGAGTTTTCGGCCTGTGAAAGTGCCATATCAGCAATGGC
>CALUQB010000012.1 GCA_944322815.1 uncultured Bacteroidales bacterium
AAAAAAATGAGAATCGACACTCACGTGCAGACCCTCATACTAACCACATAATTAATAACACTAAAACTAATAACCAACATGCTGTAAGTGTCTTGGATCACACTTGACCAGCACGCCCGTAATTCTTACAATAAGCGTGCCAAAGTTCTTCTGAATCTCAGAAAATACAGCAGGCCTGCCGTCGTTAGTCCGAGAGGGAATGACATCCAGATTCCCGTCAGCCCCCATCCGCACACGAAACCGAATATATATCCTGCCGGAAGCGATACCAGGAAATAAGCGATGAAAGCTATCAGTACCACAGGCTTGACATCTGAAATACCCCTGAGCGCATTCGAGTATGCACACTGCATGCCGTCACCGAACTGGTATATGATGAACGGGATCACCAGCTGCGCGACTATGGCTGCCACTTCCATGTTTTCTGAAAAAAGTCCGCCTATACTGTTCCGGAAAGCGAAGATTCCGGTCGATACTACTGCTGCCATTATCAGGATCAGCTGGAATCCTGCCGTGGCCGAATCCCTGACATTCCTTACATCGCCCTGTCCGAGAAAGTGACTGGTCCTTACGGCTATGGCAGCTGCCATTCCGTAATAAAGCATGAAACCAAGCTGTCCTACCGTAAGCATCACCTGATGTGCTGCCAGCGAGAGGGTGCCCAGCCAACCGACCATGATGGTGGCCAGGCTGAATGAGCCGGTTTCCATCCCCATCTGCAGCCCCACCGGCCATCCGAGTCTGTTCAGTGTCCTGAAATCTCGTCTGTTCACTTTGCCGCGGAGGAAACCTTCCCGGTATTGTGCATACTTTCCTGAAAAGAAGAATATGCAGGCAAATATCACCACGGTCAGTATTCTGGATATGAGAGTGGATATTCCGGCTCCGAGCAGTCCCATCTCCGGACAGCCAAGCTTTCCGAAAATCAGGCACCAGTTTCCGAAAATATTCACGATGTTACCGGTCAGGAGTATCCACATGGGGGTGAGTGTATCCGTGATTCCGTCAGCGAACTGTTTGAATGCGTTGAACAGAAGAACCGGCAGAAGTGATGCCAGCAGCACCAGATAATAAGGCCTGATCAGAGGAAGAAGTTCGGCCGGCTGACCGAGCCTGTCCACATTCAGGTACACGGCTGTCATTACCAGAACCAGAAGCACGGCTATCAGGGAATTGGCTGCCAGGCTGTTCTTCAGCATCCTGCCGACGCTCCTGAAATCCGACTTCCCGAAAAATCTTCCGACTACAGGGGTCAGACCATAGGAAAACCCCGTCGAAAATATGATGACGAGGTTGAAAACATTGTTTACGAAACTTGCGGCAGCCAGATCGCTGGTCCTGTAGTGTCCGACCATCATGGTGTCGGCGAAACTTACCAGGATGATTCCCAGCTGTCCGATGATTATGGGTAGTCCGAGACTTGCCAGCTGTCCGTAATGCCGGAAATATTTACTGGATTCCATTCATCGTAGCGAAAAATTCCTCATTTGATGCGGTTTTCTCCAGGCGGTCTTTCAGGAATTCCATGGCTTCTACCGAGTTCATGTCGGCCAGATAGTTCCTCAGAATCCAGATCTTGTTGCTCTGCTCCTGGGTATAAAGAAGATCGTCCCTTCTGGTGCTGCTCAGTGTCACATCCACGGCCGGGAAGATGCGTTTGTTTGCCAGTTTCCTGTCAAGCTGGAGCTCCATGTTGCCTGTACCCTTGAATTCCTCGAATATTACGTCATCCATTTTCGAACCCGTATCGGTCAGCGCTGTGGCCAGAATCGTGAGCGATCCTCCGTTCTCGATGTTCCTGGCAGCTCCGAAGAACCTCTTCGGCTTGTGCAGCGCATTGGCGTCCACACCGCCGGAAAGTACCTTGCCGGAAGCCGGCTGGACGGTATTGTAGGCCCTGGCGAGACGGGTGATGGAATCCAGGAATATGACCACGTCATGTCCGCATTCCACCAGCCTCTTGGCCTTTTCCAGAACCATATTGGCTACTTTCACATGCTTTTCGGCTGGCTCGTCGAAAGTGGAAGCCACTACTTCCGCCTTTACGCTCCGGGCCATGTCAGTCACCTCTTCAGGCCTTTCGTCTATAAGCAGCACGATCATGTACACCTCGGGATGGTTGTCCGCTATGGCATTGGCGATGGATTTCAGGAGCATGGTCTTACCGGTCTTAGGCTGGGCCACGATCAGTCCTCTCTGTCCTTTTCCGATAGGGGTGAACATGTCCACGACCCTGCATGACAGGTCGTTGTGGCCGTTGCCGATGAGCCTGAATTTTTCATCCGGGAAAAGCGGTGTCAGGAAGTCGAAAGGAATCCTGTCCCTTATGAATTCAGGAGACCTGCCGTTGACATACTTGATCCTGACAAGAGGGAAATATTTGTCACCCTCACGAGGCGGCTTGATTTCTCCTGTCACGGTATCACCTGTCTTCAATGCATTGGTCTTGATCTGGTTTATCGATACATAAATGTCGTCAGGCGAATTCAGGTAGTTGTAGTCTGACGAGCGCAGGAATCCGTAGCCGTCAGGCATTATTTCCAGTACGCCCGTAGCTTCCACTACTCCCTCGAATTCTATTTTCTGCTGTGGCTGCGGTCTCTGGTGCTGGTATTGCTGAGGCTGGCCCTGGTACCTGTCCTGCGGCGTGAATCTCTCTCTGCCGTAGACAGGCTGTTCTTCGGCCGGAATGTTGTTTCTGCCATCATTCTCGGCCGGTGCAGGAAGATCGTTCACATTGACCATTTCCGCCCCTTCGGCAGGTCTCTGTATCCTGGCCCTCTTCTTCCTCTCATCCTGACGCGGCTGTTGTCCGCCTGCATTGTCCGTGTTGTTTTCCGGTTCGGCGGATTCCTTGTTTTCGACTTTATCTGCGGCAGTCTGCTCCGAAGCCTCCTGTACAGGTGCAGGCCTGTTTTCTGCAGGCTTTCTGCCTCTCCTCCTTTTTACAGGGCTGTCAGCATTGTCTCCTGTTTCGGGCTGTACAGTCTTCTGCTGTTCAGCCTGAACTGCCGTCTCTTGTGAATTTTCCTTTTTGGACGGCTTCCTTCCTCTGCTCTTTTTCTCTGCCGCAGGCTTGCTTCCGGCATTTTCATCCTGCTGCCGTGCTTCATTCTCTCCGGCGGAAACTGTAGAGGCCTCCTGCGTTTTCTGTTTTTTCGGTCTTCCCCTCTTCGGCTTCTCAGGAGCGTTCTGGGCATTCAGTGCCGCCTCCTTGTCCAGGATCATATATGCTATGTCCTTCTTCTCCATCTTCTTACCTACGTGAATGCCAAGCTCGTCCGCGATGGCCCGGATCTGTTCAAGATCCATTTCATTCAAATCGAAAATATTATGCATATAAAAAACGTTTCCTGATTAAAATATCTTTAAATGAAAAATTAAAATGAAATCCGGAAAACCCGGATTAAAAAGAAGTTTTTCCAAAGATTTCGCGAATATACACTATCGGATCGTAATTTCAAAATTATTTTGCCAAGATCTTTCACAAGATTATCCGCAAGTCCCGAAGCACCGCGAGAGAGTGACCGGATACCGTTTCCAGTCACCCTCCGGATGTCAGGACAGCTAATTGTCCCAGTAGCTGGTACTCTTCTTGAATCTCAGCAGATCAGACAGTGCGGCTGCATTTGCGGCTATCTTGAACGACCATGACTCCCACTTTCCGCTCGGAATCCAAGAGAAAGTGATGTTGAAGCAGTGCAGGTCATATGTCGCGCTCAGCTGTGTCGTTGTCATCCTGAAAGCCATGATATCGAAGTTCGTGGTGAGCTGCAGGGAAAGAGCCGGAGTCACTTTGACATTACCCGACACCCCCAGTGTCTGGGTATGCTTGTGATTCGTGATCAACTGGTCATTTGACCGCTGGTACGACCGGCTGTAACTGTAGGAATAATTGAAATTCACGGACCACGGGGCATTCGGATTCATATAGTACAGCCATCCGCCCGGAATGTATTCCCCGGTGATCGGATGATAGTATATCCTCGTGTAGTCGGATGCCGGGTTCCCTCCGGCCTGTGCGCTGCCGTCGTTACCGTTTATCTTTCCTTCCCCTGAAAGCGAATACGACACTGACGCACTTGCGTTCGTGAGCCGCAGAGGCTTTGTCCAGCCTTCGGTCTGGACATTGAACTTGTTGTATTTACGTCCGTTTTCATCGACGGCGTACGGGTCGAGGTTCACATTGGCACTGATACCTACCTTCCCGAAGACGGAAGTGGACATGGAGATGCCGATGTTGCTCATATTCAGCGAATCGGCGAGGAAGTTCCATCCGGTATTCAATGTCAGCTGGTCGATGAGCTTTATTTTCTTCTCGCCTTTGCCTGTAGTATCGCGCAGATCACGGACCTTCGCTTCGAGATTGTTTCCGATCGACAGGTTCATCGAAGCTGTCTGTCCTTTCCCGGGAGGGGAGTACAGCTGTCCGGAGTAGATGTTGTAATCCTCCGTATGTGTGACTCCGGATCTGTCCGTATATGTCAGACTGCGCCATCCGTTGAAGTACTTGCCTTTTTCCGGACTGAACGAGAAAGAGATGGACGGCGAAACCACATGCCTGATAGCCTGTATCTTGCGGTGTTTTCCGAAATTGAAAAGACCGTAAAGCCTCGTGTTCATGGAGAGGCTTCCGGAGTAGGTGTGCGTGGCCCCGAATGTCCCGAACTGCTTTCCCTGGATTTCTTCCACCTGGTCGGTATCAGGATTGTACACCCTTTCCGTAGACCTGAAGAACCAGTTCATTCCGTAGCTGATGCTCGGCGTGAAGTTTATGTATTTCAAAAGCGTGAAGTTCGGCAGTCCTATCTGGAAACTGTGGGTCATACCGTTCTGGAACTTGTCCAGAAATCCCGGCTGGTTGAACTCCGAAGCCTTGAAATTGATCTTGTTCTGCAGCGTCGTGCTGTATCCCAGGGAGAACTGTTCGTAGAACCTTTCCTTGCCGACCCTGTTTTTCCTCTTGAACGGATAGAAACGGCTCACGGAGAAGGTCAGGTTAGGCAGGGTGAAAGAGTAGGAACTGTCTATCGAGTTCTGGCTGTGCAGGGCGTTGATGGACAGGTTGAACTTCCCGTTCCAGTTCTTCGAGTACGAAATGGAAGAAGAAATCTGGTTCTGCAACGCCTCCGTCACGGAAGTGGAGTTGTACCTGTTGTTCGACGGGCTGGAGAAGTTCACCGATGCGCTGAAAGATGTTCCGGGCCTCGCCTTGGAATCCTGCGAATGGCTCCATCTGACTCCGAAATTCCTCATCTGGTTGAAGTCTGAGCTTCCTTTTTCACCCGTCTGGTCATTCGAGTATGTGATGGAAAAGTTTCCCGTACACTTGTAGTTCACCTTGTATCGCGAATCCACCTGGGCGCTCCAAGAACCCAGAGTGTAGATGTCTCCGGTAAGCGAGATGTCGAAATAGTCTCCGATCACGAAATACATGCCCGCGTCCCTGAGATAGAAGCCTCGTGCCGCCTCCTCGCCGAAAGTCGGCATCAGAAGACCTGTCGCCCTGTCTGGCCTTTTCGGGATGAACCCGAACGGCAATATCACCGGAAAAAGAGGTACGTCCTCGATGACCGGATACGCCGGCCCGAAGACGGTTTTCTGCGATGGCCTGGTCATCACCTTCGCTGCAGTCAGATGCAGGTAATAATGCGGATGTTCCGCATCGCATACAGTGTATTTTCCTTTCGTGATGTTGATGGACTTGTCCGGCATCATCTTGATGTTCTTTCCGTGAAGGATGCCGTCCTGTTCCTGGGTCACCATGTTGCTGATACGGGCTTTCCCCGAGTCGAAATTGTACCTCAGCTCTTCCATGGTATATGTCTTGTCACCCTGGGTCATGGTAGGCATCCCCGTGATCACTCCGGAAGTGTCTTTCGTGCCCCTGGCATATACGGTCTTGGTCTGGATATCGTATTCCATATAGTCTGCAGCCAGTTCCATGTTCCCGTATTTCACTTTCACGTCCCCGTAGTAGTAGATCATCCTCTTTCCGTCCGTGAAGTCTTCGACTATGGAATCCCTGGCGGTAGTGAACGCCGGCATATCCAGGGAACTCTTGCTCAGCATGTCCAGCGAGTCCTGCCTGGCTATGGAATCAGCCAGGGCGGTCGAATCGAGCACCGCCTGCATGGAATCGCTTATGGCCGGTATGGAGTCTGTCTGTGCTTCCTGCTGCTTGGCTCTGGCTTCTATCCTTTCAGCCCTCTCTCTGAGACGACGTGATCTCCTGTCATCCTGCGACGAGACAGTGAACGAGCTGAGTATAAGCAGAGCTATCACCGCGAAAAGCAGTTTGTCCCTGTTCCTGTTCAATGGACCTGAGTTATATTGTGACATTAAATCTCTCTAAATTCAGCAAAAAATTCATATTTTTGCAAACTGCAAAGTTATAACTATTTTCAAACAATACAAAATGCTTCCAGCCGAATGAAAACATTGCGATATATAGCCGGAACTGCTTTCATCATGTTTCTCTGTGCCGCTACGGCAGTTTCCGATGCTTTTGCGGCCGGTGACGACGCTCTCTGTCTCAGGACTGTGGTGATCGATGCCGGGCATGGCGGACACGATCCCGGGTGCGTCAGCCGCGACGGAAAGGTTTATGAGAAAAACATAAATCTCGACATAGCCCGCAAACTCGGAGCCAAGATATCGGCGGCATATCCGGACGTCAAGGTCGTCTACACCAGATCCACCGATGTTTTCGTGACCCTGAACAACAGGGCGGCGATAGCCAACAGAAATAATGCCAATCTCTTTATCTCGATACATGTCAATTCGGCGGAATCGACACAGGCCCACGGATTCTCGACACATATCCTCGGCAACGGCAAGCACGATCTCTTCTCGTCCAACATGGATGTCTGCCGGAGGGAGAACTCGGTGATCCTTCTTGAGGAGGACTACACTACTGATTATCAGGGATTCGATCCGAACGACCCTGAATCTTTCATATTTTTCAACCTGATGCAGAATGCATATTACGAGCAGAGCCTGACCTTCGCCGCTGATGCTGACAAGGAACTTGCGAAGGGGCCTGTCAGACACAGCAGGGGGATATCTCAGGACCCGTTCCTGGTCCTCTGGAAGACTACCATGCCTGCAGTTCTGGTGGAAGTCGGCTTCATGTCCAATGCCTCCGACCTGAAGATGCTGAATTCGGCTGCCGGAAGGAATGAAATAGCCCAGCGCCTTTTCAATGCATTCAGGGAGTTCAAGACGAAATATGATGCGAGTTTGGACTATGCGCCCGAGCAGGTTTCCGGTACCGAAGTCGGTGAACCAGTTGCGGACTCATCCGCTGCCGACGACGGTTTCGGCGTGCAGATTTTCGTCCTGAGCCGGAAACTCCAGCCGGGCGACCGCTCTTTCAAAGGGTATGACGTGTCTGCCGTAAGGTCCGGGAATGTCTATAAATATATTATAAAGGTATCCACGGCAGCGGAGGCGGAAGAGCTCTCCCGCCGTCTGGACAGGGAGTTCCCGGGATCTTTCCCTGTCAGGATATCCGGTGATGCGGTATCGGCGCTTTAGTTTTCATCACGTCATTATTCGCTCCGGCCCCATCCGTATTTAAATGCGTTTTATTATCTTTATCGGATAATTGAACCGAAGTCTTATGAAGAAGGAACTTAAAATAGGCATTCTGGCGCTGGCAGTCCTTGCGGCGACTTTTCTTGTCATAAATTTTCTCAGGGGAAAAGACCTGCTTAACAGGGAGTACGAACTGGTCTCGTTCTTCGATGATGTCCAGGGACTCATGCCGTCCTCTGCCGTCTACATCAAGGGATATAAGGCCGGAACCGTGTCCGAGGTCTCCTATGACAGGGAAAAGTCCGGTTTTGATGTCGTCTGTGTCGTTTCCAGGGATTTTGCTGTTCCCGCAGACTCCAGAATGACCATATACAGTGCCGATCTCATGGGCGGCAAGGCCATAAGAATAGATCCCGGCCAGTCAGCAAACATGGCCGGGGACGGAGATTATCTGACTCCGGCCGTCTCTCCGGACATGCTCTCTTCGATAGCGGCAGGCATAGAACCGCTTATCAGCAAAGGTTCGGACGTGCTTACGAATCTGGACAATGCACTCACGAATCTGAACCTGACGCTTTCGGAGGAAAACAGGGCGGCGCTGGGGAATATCATGAAGAACCTCGACAAGGCTGTCGCCGAAATAGAAAGTATCGCCGGCACCATAGAAGGCCGCACGTCCGATCTGGATGCCTTCATATCGGATCTTGCGACACTCTCTTCCAGTCTGGACTCCATAGTCGCGAAGGCTGATTCTACGGTTTCGGATATAAATGACATAAGTTCGCAGGTAGCGGCGGCGGATTTGGCCGGTGTAGTGACATCCTTGAATTCCCTGCTCGACAAAATGCAGAGCAGTGACGGGACCTTCGGAAAACTTATCAACGATGACACCGTTTACAAGTCCGTGGATTCTCTCGTGACAAACATCAGCCGGCTCGTCGGCAAAATTGAGGAAAATCCGAAAAAATATCTTAGAATTTCTGTTTTTTAACGCCTGCAGCGCACTGGAACGCGGATATGCTTATTTTGAATAATTCTAAATGGATAAACGGGTGCAGTTCAAGGAGGTTATCTCTTTTTTGGTTTTGTATTATCCTGATTTATAATGTTTTATAATTTCAAACGTTTGGCATTCCGCGAAACGTTTAGAAGTAAAAAAATAATAATAAACAATAGTAAAATAAATTTTTTCTAACTTTTTTTTCCTCATCTTTGTCTTCGGTTTTCAGAGAAGCTACCTGAAACAGTACGTCTTCCTGTGTATAGAGAAATTTTACTAAATCCGAAGAACATAAATGTCGCAAGATACCCACATATTGATATGGAACCGCTGTCTCAAGATGATAGAGCAGATCGTCAACCCGAAAGCATTCGAAACGTGGTTCAAGCCGATCTGTCCGGAGTCTTTCCAGGACGGCGTACTCACAGTCAATGTCCCTTCGGAGTTCTTCAGGGAATATCTTGAGGAATATTATCTGGACGTATTGAAAAAGACTCTGAAAAAGGAGATAGGGGCTGATGCCAAGCTGGTCTACCGGGTAGCTCCGGTGAAAGTCCAGCCTCCGATGGAATATCCGGCAGCCCACTGCAATACTCCGGAAAACAAGCCTATCAGCGTCCCGAATTTCAAGCGTGCGGGAAGTCCGAATCCTTTTGTGATACCAGGACTTCAGCAGGTGAAGGTGAATACCCAGCTGAATCCGAACTATTGTTTCGGAAATCTTGTGGCCGGTGAATGCAACAAGATGGGTATAACCGCCGGAGAAAGCATAGCCATGCATCCGGGAAAGACGGCATTCAATCCGCTCTTCCTTTTCGGGGGTCCGGGACTTGGAAAGACGCATCTGGCCCAGGCCATAGGTATAGCCATAAAGGAAAAGTATCCCGAGCTGGTGGTGCTTTATGTGCCTGCGAACAGGTTCAAGACCCAGTATATGGATGCCGTGACCGTGAAGAACAACCTTACGGATTTTCTCGCATTCTATATGAGGATGGATGTCCTGATCATAGATGACATACAGGATCTTTCATCTCCCGGTGCCCAGAACGGCTTCTTCCAGATATTCAACCATCTGCACCAGTCCGGCAAGCAGCTTATATTCACTTCGGACAGACCTCCGGTGGAGCTTCAGAACTTCGAGGAGAGACTTCTGTCCAGACTGAAATGGGGACTGTCGGTAGAGCTTCAGAGACCTGATTTCGCAACGAGGCTTTCCATGCTCAAATCCAGGAGTTTCAGGGAAGGGGTAAAGCTCAGCGATGATGTCCTCCTCTTTCTTGCCAGCCGGATCTCGTCGAATTTCCGTGAACTGGAAGGGGCCCTTATTTCGCTGATAGCAAATGCCACTTTCGCCCACAGGGAGATCACCGTGGAACTCGCGGAGCGTATCACCGGGAAAATAGTGAGCGAACCGAAAAACGAGGTCACCATCGAGAAGGTGCAGAAGGCCGTATGCCAGTATTTCAATATCTCGATGGACAACCTGCTCTCGAAGTCAAGAAAACGCCAGATAGTGCAGGCCAGGCAGATCGCCATGTACATGAGCCGGAATCTCCTGAAATGCTCTCTTTCTACCATAGGCTCGGAAATAGGAGGAAAGGACCACTCTACGGTGCTGCATGCATGCGCTACGGTCCAGGATCTCATGAGCATAGACAAGACATTCAGGCAGTATGTCTCGGATATCGAGAAAATGCTGGTACCTGCACGCGGCTAATTACTGGAATTTGAATCATGGACTCTAAGAAAGTTTTGGATATCTTCCGGGAAATCACCAGGATTCCCAGGGAGTCAGGTCATGAAGAGCAGATAGTGTCTTTTCTGCAGCAGTTTGCCCGAGAACATTCTCTGGAATCCCGTACTGATGAAGCCGGGAATGTCGTCATTGTGAAGGAGGCTGCGCCCGGATGTGAAAACCTCCCTGTAATAGTGCTTCAGAGCCACTCCGATATGGTGTGCGAGAAGAATTCCGGTGTAGAGCATGATTTTTCAAAGGATCCTATCAACTATGTCATTGAAGACGGGTGGATGATAGCGAAAGACACTACCCTCGGTGCCGACTGCGGTATCGGAATGGCAGCCCAGCTGGCAGTCCTGACCGACGAGACCCCTTCCGGCAGGATAGAATGTCTGTTCACCGTGTCTGAAGAGACGGGGCTGTACGGGGCAAAGGCCCTGAAGCCCGGCTTCATTTCCGGCAAGATACTGATCAATCTGGATTCCGAAGACGAGGGAGAACTTTTCGTGGGCTGTGCCGGCGGTATGGATACCGCTGCGGTATTCCGTTACAATACGGTACCTGTGGCAGAGGGGTCGAAACTGGCAGTGATCAGAGTCTGCAACTGTGCAGGCGGGCACAGCGGTGATGATATAGATAAAGGCAGGGCAAATGCAGTACAGCTGCTCGCCCGTTTCCTGTATTCTCATCCGGAACTGCAGATTTGTTCTCTGGATGGAGGCAACAAGAGCAATGCCATAGCCAGGGAGGCTGAGGCGGTGGCAGCCGTGGCTGACACGGAGGTCGGGTCTTTGAAAGCCGCCGTGCAGGCTTTCGGGTCGGACCTGAAGGCTGAGTATGCTGTAGGTGACCCTGATGTGAGGGTGGAGCTGCGCGTGGAGGAGTTTCCTGCAGGATTGCAGGCCGTGGACCCGGATGTGGCCAGGGCTGTGGTGACGGCTCTGTTCGCTGCTCCGCACGGAGTGCTGGCCATGAGCGGGGATATCCCCGGTCTTGTGGAGACGTCCACGAATCTGGCTTCAGTGAAAATGCCTGAAAAAGGGGTGATAAGAGTGGGGACCAGCCAGCGGAGCTCCGTGGATACGGAGCGCCGGGCAGCCGGACTGAAAGTGGAGGCTGCTTTCCGGCTCGCCGGGGCTGAAGTGACCCACGAGTCGGAATATCCTGGCTGGAAGCCGAATATGGATTCGGCTCTGCTGAAAGTGTGTGTTGAGTCCTACAGGAGACTGTTCGGGACAGAGCCTGTGGTCCGGGCCATCCATGCAGGGCTGGAGTGCGGTCTGTTCCTGGATACTTTCCCGGAGCTGGACATGATTTCCTTCGGTCCGACCCTGCGCGGGGTGCATGCCCCGGGCGAGAGGCTAGACCTCGCCTCCCTGGACAAGTTCGTTGCCCTCCTTGAAGATGTCATATTGCATATCAGATAGTTCCCGAATCAGACAGACAACATGGTACAGATAGCCCCATCGATACTTTCGGCAGATTTTCTTCATCTGGAAAACAGTGTTGATCTGGTAAACCGTCATGCCGACATGTTCCATCTCGACATTATGGACGGTGTTTTCGTACCTAATATCTCATACGGCTTTCCGATAGTTGATGCCATCGCGACGAAAGCTGAAAAGCCTATGGATGCGCATCTGATGATCATTCGTCCGGAAAACTATGTGGAGCGTTTCTCCAGGTCCGGGGTGTCCATGCTGAGTTTCCATCTTAACGCCACTGAAACCCCGGATTCTGTCATAGACATGATACACCGGAGCGGAATGAAGGCCGGAGTGGCCATCAATCCCGATATTCCTGTAGAGAGCCTTTTTCCGTATCTGGACAGGTGTGACTATGTCCTTCTAATGTCGGTTTTCGCCGGTTTCGGCGGTCAGAAGTTCATCGAAGAGACTTATGGCAGGCTTGTCTCCCTGAAATCAGAGATCACGGGACGGGGTCTGTCATGCCTGATAGAAGTGGACGGGGGAGTGTCAGGGAAAAATGCGGCTGCTCTCGCTGCGGCAGGTGCGGACATCCTCGTAGCCGGCAGCGCAGTCTTCAAATCCGATGATCCCGCAGGAGTCATATCGTCCATGAGATAGCTTTCACACGTCTGTGCAAGGCTGATTACAGAAATTTTTTCAGTTTTTTCTTTTTTCGCTGGTGAAATTGGAAGAATTGTATTATTTTCGCCCGATTTAAGCATTAAAAAGGGTGGCAGACGAGCACCCTTCACCCCTTATAAAACGAATAGACAATGGAGCAAAAGATTCGAGCTACGCTCAAGTTGGAGAACGGAATGGAATTCCATGGATATTCATTCGGTTACAACGGCCCCTGTGATGGCGAAGTGGTCTTTTCGACCGCTATGGTAGGCTATACTGAAAGCCTTACCGATCCTTCTTATTCAGGCCAGATTCTGTGTATCACCTATCCTATCGTCGGAAACTACGGAGTTCCCGCCGAGGGGTATGATGAAAACGGCATTTCGCTGAACATGGAATCGGACGATATCTATGTACGAGGACTTATCGTATCCGACTACTCTGCGGACTACAGTCACTGGAAGGCTGTCATGAGCCTTGGCGAGTGGCTGGAGAAACACAAGATACCCGGAATTTACGGAATAGATACCAGGGAGCTCACGAAGGTAATCAGGGAAAACGGAGCGATGCTCGGCATCATTGTCCCGGAGGGACAGGTAAGGAACTTCCCTGTGCCGGATCCGAACCGCGAGAATCAGGTAGCTGCAGTGAGCTGCAAGGAAGTGATCCGTTACGGGCATGGAAGCAAGAAGATAGTGCTGGTGGACTGCGGAGTCAAGCACAATATCCTCAGATGTTTCATGAGCCGCGACGTTGAAGTCATCAGAGTGCCGTGGGACTATGATTTCAACCAGCTGGAATATGACGGTCTGTTCATATCGAACGGTCCAGGCAACCCTGAGTTCTGCGACATCACTGTCAGACATATCCAGGAGGCCATGAAGAAAGACAAGCCGATATTCGGCATCTGCATGGGAAACCAGCTTCTCAGCCGTGCTGCCGGCGCCACTACATACAAACTCAAATACGGTCACAGAAGTCACAACCAGCCTGTCCGCATGGTCGGTTCGAACAAATGTTTCGTGACATCACAGAATCATGGCTATGCTGTGGATGACAGTACTCTGGGACCAGACTGGCAGCCGTATTTCATAAATATGAATGACGGCACGAACGAAGGTATCAGGCACAAGTCGAAACCGTTCTTCTCTTCACAGTTCCATCCGGAGGCCTCAAGCGGCCCGACAGATACGGAATTCCTCTTCGACGAGTTCATAAGCAAACTTTAATTTCCAGACTGCCAGACTAACATATAAATTCAAGACAATGATTGACAACGATATAAAGAAAGTATTGCTGCTCGGATCAGGAGCATTGAAAATAGGTGAAGCAGGAGAGTTCGACTATTCCGGTTCACAGGCTCTGAAAGCCATGAAGGAAGAGGGGATAGAGACTGTGCTCATAAACCCGAACATAGCTACGGTGCAGACTTCCGACAAGGTGGCGGACAAGATATATTTCCTCCCTGTGACTCCGTATTTCGTGGAGAAGGTGATTCAGAAGGAAGCCCCTCAGGGTATCCTGCTGGCTTTCGGAGGACAGACTGCCCTGAACTGCGGAGTGGAACTGTACAAGTCCGGCATTCTGAAGAAATACAACGTAAAGGTGCTTGGAACTCCGGTACAGGCCATCATCGACACTGAAGACAGGGAGCTTTTCATCGAAAAACTCGATCAGATAGATGTAAAGACCATCAAGTCTCACGCTACGGAGACTATCGAACAGGCCCGTGCAGCCGCCCAGGAGCTTGGTTATCCGGTGATATTGAGGGCCGCCTACGCACTCGGAGGTCTTGGATCAGGGTTCTGCGACGACGAGGCGCAGCTTTTCGATGTAGCCGAGAAGGCATTCTCATTCTCTCCTCAGGTGCTGGTGGAAAAGTCTCTCAAAGGCTGGAAGGAAATAGAATACGAGGTGGTCAGGGACCGTTATGACAACTGCATCACTGTCTGCAACATGGAGAATTTCGATCCGCTCGGAATCCATACTGGAGAAAGTATCGTGGTGGCTCCATGCCAGACCCTGGACAATGACGATGTAGAGTATCTCCGCGGGCTTGCCATCAAGATAGTACGTCATGTGGGAATCGTGGGAGAGTGCAACGTTCAGTTCGCTTACGACCCTAACTCCATGGAATACCGTGTCATAGAAGTCAATGCCCGTCTGAGCCGTTCTTCTGCCCTGGCATCCAAGGCAACGGGATATCCTCTGGCTTTCGTCGCCGCCAAGCTGGGACTCGGGTACGGACTTTTCGATCTGAAGAATTCCGTGACCAAGAATACTCCGGCATTTTTCGAGCCGGCTATCGACTATATTGTCTGCAAGATTCCGCGTTGGGATCTTTCGAAGTTCCATGGTGTTTCCAGGAAGATCGGTTCCAGCATGAAGAGCGTGGGCGAAGTCATGTCCATTGGCCGGAGCTTCGAGGAGGCCATCCAGAAGGGATTGCGCATGATCGGGCAGGGCGCACACGGCTTTGTCGGAAACAAGGAACTGAAGGTCGATGACATCGATGAGGCTCTGAAAGAACCTACGGACAACCGTATCTTCGTGATATCAAAGGCCATGCGCGCCGGATATACTGTGGACCAGATACATGAGCTTACCAAGATAGACAAGTGGTTCCTGTACAAGCTCGCCCATATCGTGGAAACCTATCATGACATGATGCAGTATCAGAACTGTGAGTCCATGCCTGTGGAATTGCTGAAAGCAGCCAAGCAGCAGGGCTTCTCGGACTTCCAGATAGGCCGCGCTCTCTATAAGGACACTCTTGACAACGAAGATGCGCAGAATCTCGTGCGTTCGTTCAGGAAATCGCATGGCATAGTACCGTGCGTGAAACAGATAGATACTCTGGCCGCCGAATTCCCTGCAGCCACGAACTACCTTTATCTGACATATAACGGAAACTTCAACGATGTAACATATCTCCATGACCACAGGTCAGTGATAGTTCTGGGATCGGGAGCATACAGAATCGGCTCTTCCGTGGAATTCGACTGGTGTTCGGTAAATGCGCTGCAGACTATCAGAAACGAAGGGTACAGGGGCGTGATGATAAACTACAACCCTGAAACCGTGTCCACTGACTATGACATGAGCGACCGTCTGTATTTCGACGAGCTTACATACGAGAGGGTGATGGATATTTACGAACTCGAACAGCCTCACGGTATGGTGGTCTCTGTAGGAGGACAGATACCGAACAATCTGGCTCTCCGTCTGGACAGGAGCGGAGTGAATATCCTCGGTACGAAAGCTACCAGCATCGACAAGGCGGAGGACCGTCACAAGTTCTCGTCTATCGTGGATGCTCTCGGAATAGACCAGCCGAAATGGCGTGAACTCACCACTCTCGAAGATCTCCACGGATTCGTGGCGAAGGTGGGTTATCCGGTGCTCGTGCGCCCGTCATACGTACTTTCAGGTGCGGCCATGAATGTCTGCTACAATGAAGATGAGCTCCGCCGCTTCCTTTCTCTGGCTGCGGAAGTGTCGCAGAAGCATCCTGTGGTGGTAAGTGAGTTCATGCAGAGATGCAAGGAGATAGAATTCGATGCGGTGGCAGACAGCGGGGAAGTGATAGCTTACGCCATTTCCGAGCATGTAGAGTTTGCCGGTGTGCACTCCGGTGATGCTACCATACAGTTCCCGCCGCAGAAACTGTACATAGAGACAGTCCGCAGGATCAAGAAAATCGCGAAGAAGATCGCCGCTGCCCTGGAGATCTCAGGTCCGTTCAATATCCAGTTCCTGGCGAAGGAGAACGAGATCAAGGTCATAGAATGTAACCTGAGGGCATCCAGAAGCTTCCCGTTCGTATCCAAGATTCTGAAGATAAATCTGATAGAACTGGCTACGAAAGTCATGCTCGGGAACAAGCCGGCAGCTCCGCACAAGAGCGCCTTCGATCTCGACTATGTGGGTATCAAGGCATCGCAGTTCTCTTTCTCCAGACTGCATCAGGCCGATCCTGTACTCGGTGTAGACATGGCTTCTACCGGTGAGGTAGGATGTCTGGGCGATGATTTCAACGAGGCGCTTCTCAAGTCAGTCCTTTCGGTAGGATACAGAATCCCTGAAAAGAACATTCTGGTATCATCCGGAGACGCTCTCCAGAAAGCCGATCTGCTGAATGCATGTCGTCTTCTTGCCGGTCACGGATATACGATTTATGCTACTGCAGGTACTTACAAGTATCTTGTCGAGAACGAAGTCGCAGCCGAGAGGGTGCTCTGGCCGAGTGAAACGGAAGATGCGGAACTGGCTTCGCAGTTCAAGTCCGCTCTGAAAATGCTTCAGGACAAGGAAATCGATCTGGTGGTCAATATCCCGAAGAATTTTACAAGTGCGGAACTGGCTAACGGCTACAAGATCAGACGTGCCGCGATCGACTTCAATATCCCGCTCATCACCAACGCCCGTCTGGCTACCGCCTTCATCAGGGCATTCTGCTGCATGGGCATGGATGACATTCAGATAAAGTCCTGGGACCAGTATTAGTCGGGAGAACATGCCGCTTTTGACTTTGTCCGAAATAGAACAGGCAGCCCCTGTGTTCAGAGGCCGGTTCGGGAACATCCTGGCCGGCTTTCTGATGAAAGCGTTGGCAGTGGACAGGATAAACGGCCTGTATGACAGGAACTGCAGCCATTCCGGGCCTGATTTTGCAAAAGCGATTCTCGAAGATATAGGAGTCAAATATACCGTGTACGGCAGAGAGAAACTGGACTCTCTGCCGCACGGTTCTTTCATTACGGTCAGCAACCATCCCTACGGCAGCATAGACGGAATCATCCTTGCAGATCTGTTCGGTCATATCAGACCGGACTACAAGTTGATAGTCAACAAGATCCTTTCCAGAATCAAGGCTCTTGATCCCTGCTTCATAAATGTGACTCCGACCGGCAACGAGCATACAGCTCCCACCAAAGACAGCATAGCCGGTATCAAGGAAGCCATGCGGCATGTCAGGGACGGTCATCCGCTGGGTATATTTCCCGCCGGTGCAGTATCTGATCTGAGTCTGCGAGAAAGGTGTGTCAGGGACAGGGAATGGCAGCTTCCCATCATACAGCTGATCGCGAAACTCGGCGCACCTGTGCTTCCGGTAAAGTTTCTGGACAGGAATTCCGATTTCTATTACAGTCTTGGGCTTATAGACTGGCGGGTACGTCTGCTACGTCTGCCTTCAGAAGTATTCAACAAGAAAGGCAGGTCGGTGAGAGTGGCCTGCGGTGATGTCATCCCTCCGGAAAAGTTGCGCAGTTTCAGTTCTGCGGAAGCACTGGGGGCTTATCTGAGATCCGTCTTGTACGGACTGCATCAGTAGACCAGTTCACCCAGTCCCTGGCGTACGATATTGAAATCCTGCCCGGTACAGTCTACGACAGTGGATGTGCCGAGTGTCCCGTGGCCTCCGTCTATGACCATATCCACGAGCTTCCCCCATTTTTCTTCTATCAGTTCAGGATCAGTAGCATATCCCGGGTCATCATCCTCATCGTATGGTATGCTGGTGGTCATGACAGGAGCTCCGAGTGCTGCGGCTATCTCCCTGATGACCGGATGTCCGGGCATACGTATTCCCACTTCTTTCCTGTTCCTGAATATTCTGGGCAGTTTCGAGCTGCCTTCCAGAATGAAGGTGAAAGGACCTGGAAGGTTCTTCTTCATGATCTTGAACGTGGCGTTGTCCATCCTGGCATAGCGGCTGATTTCGCTGAGGTCATAACATATTATGGCCAGATGGTTCTTTTTAGGGTCGATATCCTTTATCCGGCAGATTTTCTCCACTGCCCGTTCTTTCAGCGCATGACAGCCTATGGCATACATGGTGTCTGTAGGATAGATGATGATCCCGCCGTCGTTCAGCACTCCGGTCACCTGCTCCATGACAGCAGGATCATTATCCTTTTCGTAAAGTCTGACAAGCATAAATAGAATTTTAACTTCTGGATCATTTTCGAATCTGACTAAAATATGCTTTTTCAGCCGGATTTCCAATATCTTCCGGAATTTTCTCCCGTAACCGCTTACAATATGCAGATGTCAGTTCCGGTCAGAGTCCTGATATCATCTGTGAAAGTCCATGAGATACCGTTCAGGGAGGTGGCCGTCCCAAAATACTGTCCGGCACCCTGTATCTTGAACGTGGCGGCGAATACACCGTCCTTATAGTCCAGAAGGAAGTTTTCCCATGAAGAAGATATATCCGTTTTCTTCCATGCGAATCCGTCTTCGCTCATATATACATTGTCATAAGTCGACAGCAGGAATATTCCGTTCCCGTAGATGATGTCCTGAAATTCGAGGTAACTTCCGTCGAAACTGCAGGTCCCTTTTTTCCACGATATCCCGTCCGAAGATACGGCCGCTTCACGGTTGTTGTTCATGATGAAGAACTTGCCGTCTCCGTATTCCATCAGGGAGGTATAATTTATCGGTATGAAGGATGCAGTGTTTTTCCAATTGCGCCCGTCATTTGAATAATATACGAAGCCGCTGTTCTGGATGGCCAGGAATTTCCCGTTTCCGAATTCGATATCCGTGATATCCCGGGACGGCAGTGTCGTCGGATTCCAGTATTTCCCGTCATACGAAAAGTATCCCTGACCGTCATCAGTCATGCCAAGGAAAATCCCGTTTCCATATTCGACATCTTCCAGTCTGTATCCCAGGTCCGTGACTTCCCATGTCTTCCCGTCTGAAGAGACTCCTGCCAGGCCGTTGCCTCCGGTCAGGTCTGTATGCCCGATGGCCAGATACATGTTCCCTCCTCTGATCGCTTTTTCCCAGTAGGTCATGCCGCGGTCTAAAAAGTACTGGGTCGTGATACCGTATTCGCTGAACCAGACGCAGTTTTGATTGTCAAGCACGAAAAGCGGGACATCCGCATAGACATCAGGTTCCACCAGCCATGACGGAGTAGCTATGGCATCTCTGGAAGGCCTGAGAGTCACGGCGTTTTCAGTATTTCTGATGACATTGAAGTCGGATGTCGCATCCTGGCCCAGATAGAAGCGGTACAGGACTTCTCCATACAGGTTTTCGGTCCCGTCCAGTTCTCCGGTCACTTCTATGTAGGAACAGATACCTGATTTTCCAGGAATATTGTCCGGAACCTTTTCCCATGAATTGCCGTTTGAGGGCAGCAGTTCGCCCTGGCAGTTCTCAGGCAGATACAGGATTATGTCCCCTCCGCCATTCAGTGTCCCGATGTCGGTCCCTGACGCGGTATCACCGTTGGATACGGATGTCGCTGCGGATTCGGCAAAAAGGGAAACCGATGTCGCTGCCTGTCTTATCCGTACGCCTGTTATCTTCAGTCCGGGAAGTTCTTCCGAATCCACACTGAAACGGATCTTCGAATACAGCCTTTCCAGCATGATGTTGATGATGACACCGTCCCCGGTCACGGTAAATCCGCCGTATGCGGCCATAGGAATTCCTTCTGAAGGCTCTCCTGGCGAGACGTTTATCCTGCTGGATTTCAGTACCGTTTCTTTCTCCGGGATCCGGTCCCTCTGAATGTTGGCTGTCGCGTAGTAATTGTAATATTTTCCTGCATTGAGTTCCATCTGTCCGTCGCGGCTGTCCTGCAGATCCAGGGTTCCCACGAGGAGTCCGTCATTGTACACGGATATGATGATATTTCCGGCTGCAGTTTCCGATACTCTGGTGACAGCACCGTCTCCTTCATCCTGCGATGTCCCGGACACGTATGTGCGGAATGATACGCGGACTTTCTCGTATTCGTCATATACCTCTTCCTGATCTTCCATGAATCCTTCAGGTTCGATACCGGCACAGCCTGCTGCTGTCAGAATACTGCATGCGGCCATGACATGAAGCAGAATGGCACACCCTCTCTCTTTTCTCGTCTTGATCGTTTTCATATCCAATATAAGTTATCTGATTTCCGGCTTGTTTCCGCCAACCGGCGGTTTACGGCAAGCGCAAAAATATGCAGAGAGGATCGTTCCGGATGTCAAAAAAAGAAAAACAAGATGCAAAAAAAAGAAAAAGACGTATGTGAGAGCTGTCCCGGATGATTTTTCTGATTTTTAACTTTGATTAATCAAAAAATTGCTAATTTTAAAAAATATTGTTAAAAACATGACGGAAGCAGACGGTCCGCCAAACAAGTACAGGATATGACGAAGAGAGAAGAATCCGTCAGGATACAGACATCACTCCTGAACGGAATTGAGAAAAAGGTATTGGTGTGGCTGGCCGAAAGGCAGCCTGAATGGATGACATCGGATATTCTGACGGTCATCGGGTCCCTGGGAGCTATTATCATTGCGGCCGGTTTCATACTGGCCGGGACGAAAGACATACATTTTCTGTGGCTCAGTTCGCTCGGTTTCGTGATCAACTGGTACGGAGACTCGTTGGACGGTACTCTGGCCAGGGTCAGGAACAGGCAGAGACCGGTTTACGGGTACTATCTGGACCATACGGTGGATGCCATAAACGAAGTCATCATGTTCGTCGGAGCAGGACTGTCCGGTCTGGTGCATTTCGAGATAGCCATGGCCATCCTTGTGCTGTATCTGATGCTGACCATCAATGTCAGCGTGAATGCGCATCTGAAAAAGGAATTCTGTCTGACATACGCGAAGATGGGACCTACTGAATTCCGTATCATCATGATCATAGTGAATACCGTACTGATGTATGTCCGCCCGGTCATGAGATTCTCTACGGAAATCACGATCGCAGGGGAGTCCGTGACTCTCACGGCGCTGGATACGGTGGCCGGCGTGATCTTTTTCGTGCTTCTGGTCATCTATCTGGTGACCATTATCAAGGACGCGCGCGACTACGACCGCATAGATCCCATGCCCGGGAAAAAACAGTAGCAGGTCGCTATCTCAGCAGTGAGGCGCTGAGACGCCTTTTGTCGTACAAGGCTCCGTTTAGCTGCGATTTGGCGTATTCAGCGACTTTGTCTTTAAGGGCTACGTAAAGGAATTCGTTGAATATCTCTATCTTTCCTACGGCCTTTTTCCCTATGCCGCAGGCTTTCATGATGGATATTATATCGCGTGGTATCACCCTGTTCTTGTATCCCAGGTTCAGGCGCAGCCATACGAACCCTTGTTCGCATACTCCGGGATTGCCGTCCCTGGCTTTCCTTTCTTTCCTGACGGCATTGTCGCCGGAGGCGGCATCCTGATCCTGTCCTGCATCGGACGACTTCCTGCGGTTTCTGCTCTCTTTTTCCGGAATATTGAGGTCTTTGGCTTTCCGGTAATAGTCGAAGAAGCGGTTGAATTCGTATGACAGGATCTTCTTGACCAGATCTTCACGTGATATCCCGTCCCACAGTTCATTGATGACAGGCATGAAAGAGTATATGTCATCCCTGACTTCCACGCTGTTGATGCCGTTTATCAGATGTACGAGCTGACGTTCGCAGATTTCCCTTGCTCCAGGAACGGGGAGTCTGGTGAACTGTTTCCTGATCACGGCTTCTATCCGCCTGATCTTGCCTCTTTCCCTCTGGTTTATGATGGCTATGGATACTCCCTTCTTGTCGGCACGTCCCGTCCTTCCGCTCCTGTGGGTGTACAGCTCGATTTCCTGAGGAAGGTTGTAGTTGATCACATGGGTGAGGTCATTCACGTCTATGCCTCTGGCTGCCACATCAGTGGCTACAAGCATGTGGAGTGCGTGGCGCTTGAATCTTTCCATCACATGGTCTCTCTGCGCCTGGGACAGGTCTCCATGCAGGGCATCTGCATCATATCCGTCTTTCTGAAGGGCATCAGCTATCTTCTGAGTCTCTTCACGGGTCTTGCAGAACACTATGGCGTAAATGTCCGGATTGTAGTCGGCGATCCTTTTCAGTGCCGCATACCTGTCATCTTCCTTCACCATATAGTAGTAGTGCTCGACATTGGCCGAACCTGCGTTCCTCTGCCCGACAGTCACTATTTCAGGATCTTTCATATAGCTTTTGGCTATGTTCTCCACTTCCTTTGGCAGAGTGGCAGAAAACAGCAGGGATCTCCTCGTTTCAGGAGCCTGGCTCAATATGGCATCCAGTTCGTCCTTGAAACCCATGTTCAACATCTCGTCAGCTTCATCGAGAATAAGCGTGCTGATACCGGAAATGTCTGCGGCCTCCCGTTTCAGGAGATCGAGCAGACGGCCCGGAGTCGCCACTATGATGTGTGCGCCTCTGCCCAGGTCCTTGATCTGTCCTGTTATGTTCGCCCCTCCGTACACTGAAACGATCCTGATACCCTCCAGATATTTCGAATAGTTGGTCAGATCCTGCGATATCTGGCGGCAGAGTTCCCGTGTAGGACAGAGTACCAATATCTGTGTTTTCGGATTTTTCAGGTCCAGATACTCCAGTGCTGGCAGTCCGAATGCGGCCGTCTTGCCTGTTCCCGTCTGTGCCAGGCACACGATGTCACCCTCTTCCATGAGAAGTTTCGGGATCACGGTACCCTGTACGGGGGTAGGTTTTTCAAAGCCAAGTTCGGCCACTGCGTTCAATAGTTCATTTGAGAGCCCAAGTTCGAGAAAGTCTGCTACCATATCCAATTGTTACTTTTAACGCGCGCAAAGATAAGCAGAATTTTTAAATTAGTTTGGCCCGGAATTTTCAATATAGTATCTTTGTAAGATTTAAGTATAATAATGACACAGACCCCGGCCCTGTCCGGGATGACAGAAAACGATGGAAAAACCGATCATATACCAGGTGCTCCCGAGACTGTGGGGCAATGACTGCGAGTCCCGCGTCTGCGGCGGCTCGCTTGAAGAAAACGGTACCGGCAAACTGTCGGATATTGACAGCCCGGCGCTTGAATATTTCAAGTGGCTGGGCTGTACTCATATCTGGTACACCGGTATCATCAGACATTCCACCAAAACGGCTTCCGCCGGATGTGCGCCTTCGAACCCCCAGTTCGTGAAAGGAGAAGCCGGTTCCCCTTATGCCATATCCGACTACTTCGACGTGAATCCGTATCTGGCCGACGATCCGGAGCACAGGATGGATGAGTTCGAATCTCTCGTGGAGAGAACTCATGATGCGGGGCTGAAAGTGATCATAGACTTCGTTCCGAACCACGTGGCCAGAGATTACGGGATGCTTCCGGACGGTTCCGGAAAGACCACCCTCGGTGCCGGGGATGACAAGTCCGTCCACTGGTCTCCGGACAATGATTTCTTCTACTATCCCTCACAGGCCCTCGTGCTTCCGAATACGGAGGCGTTCAAGTCTGAAATCCGGGATCTGGAAGACGGGAATTTCGACAGAAGTTTTGAAATCATCCCGAAATGGCTTGTGAACGAGTGTCGTGATGTCTTCGGAAAGACTTCGGCTGCAGAATATCGCGAGTTCCTGTCCCGGTACGGACATCTTCTGGAGCCGTTCACGGAGATGCCGGCCAAGGCTACGGGCAATTCATATACTGCTACCCCAGGAATGAATGACTGGTACGAGACAGTGAAGATAAATTACTGTGACTCTCATACGAGAACGTGGGACAAAATGCTGTCAGTCATCGAATTCTGGCTGTCAAAAGGGGTGGACGGATTCCGTTGCGACATGGTCGAGCTTGTTCCGTGGCAGTTCATGCAGTGGCTGATAGCCAGAGCCAGGGCGGAATATCCTGACGTCATTTTCATTGCCGAAGTATATAAGAAGGATCTGTACAGAAAATATATCAGGGAAGTGGGTTTCGACTATCTCTATGACAAATCCGGGCTGTATGACACGCTGAGGGTCATCGAGGAAGCAAACCTGAACAGCTATGGCATGCCTATCGAGCTATGGCAGTCATCCAGAGGCATTACCAGGAACTGGCAGTTCCTGGGAGACATACAGTCGTACATGCTCAATTTTCTGGAAAATCATGACGAACAGAGATTCGCCTCTTCTTTCTTCGGGAAAAAGGCTGAAAATTCAGTAGCACCCCTGACTGTGGCACTGTACCTGAACAGGGCTCCGTTCATGGTATATGCCGGTGAAGAAATGGGTGAGTGCGGAATGGATCATGAGGGCTTCAGCGGCCGTGACGGGCGTACCTCCATTTTCGACTGGTGGGGTGTGGCTTCGCTTCAGTCGTTGAGGAAAATCATTGCCGCAGGCATATACAAGACAGACGGGCCGTGGCCGGAAGAGTATGCGCAGCATGAAGCCTTTTTCAGAAAATTTACGGGGATGGTGAGGTTCGCGGCTACGGATGGTGCGGTGCGCAAGGGTATGACATACGATCTTTGTTATTGCAACACGAATTCCGATGGATTCAATATAGACAGGCATTTCGCTTTCCTCCGAGACCATCTCGACGAGACACTGCTTTTCGTGGCGAATTTCTCCACCCAGGAAGCCAGAATGAAACTGAAGATTCCTCCGCATGCTTTCGAATGGCTGGAACTGGCCCCGACGGAAACGGTAAATCCGGATACCTCTATAGAAGTGACAGTCCCGCCGATGGACGGAGTGATGATCTGTCTGAGTCAGAATAAATGAAAACAGCGGCGAATCGTTCAAGTTCGCCGCTGTTTTTCATACTTCGTGGACAAAAGCGAAGAAGCCTATGTACCAGAGGTGGAAATAATGCCTGAGCGTCTGGCGGTGCGAGAACTTGAACCGGCTCAGAAACAGAATGTGATGATTTATCAGGCTGCCGGCTTTCTTCAGTATCACAGGACGTTGCTGATGGGCAGGCCTGGATTTGTTCTGACCGAAGTTACCGTCATCCAGCACGGTTTCAAGCAGTTTGTCAGTAAGTCCGGCGGGCCTCCCTTCATATAGCAGGGCCTCCTCTGCAGGAAGTCCGAGATGATTTACCAGCAGGCTCACGAACAGTTTCCATTCCCTGTCCAGCTTGTATGTCCTGAGACAGGATTCGAATTCCCCGATATCGATGTCGTCATGATACCTGTGCAGGAGTACGGCCACATCACACAGCTGGCGCAGTCCCAGGCCGTTTATCATGAAATGAAAGAACGCATGGCCGAACGTGTAGAATATGTTGAACATCGGCGACGGTACCAGAACGGTTCCTCCATGGCCTGAAACAGAATCCGCTGTCCCGTCCAGATGCTTGCCGAGGACGATCCTCAGCCCTTCTCCGGCCAGTTTTCCACGTTCCCATGTCCTGTACTTACTGGCCATCCTAATGCCCGGCATGCTCAGTGCATGACGGTGCAGCTCCAGGTCCATGCCACGGAATATGAAGCCTATATGCTTCTCTTTTTCTGCCGAACCTTCTGCGGCATCAGGCCATTTTCCGATGATATCCGCGGCTTTCCTGTAGTTCTCCTCTCCTACATACATGTCAATGTCCCCGCACTGCCGGTGTTCCGGAATCCTGTATAGGACTGCGAGACCCTGTCCTTTCAGAAGAACCGGCCTGATGCCGGCTGCCTCCAGCCTGGAAGATATCTCCGCCGATGCCTCATCTAACTCCCTGTTCAGTCCTTCGACCTTGTCTACGTATGCCAGAAGCCTGAACAGCGCCGGACCCTGCAGTCTCATCCCTGTCGGAAGAGAGAGCATCCCGTCATAAACAAGCGGAAGTACGGCCTGTGTCCTGGCCAGATACAGTATGCCTTTCCAGTCCGGTTCCGTTCCTTCTCCGAAAAACTTCATATCGGCAGGTTTCCCCCACAGGCCGGACCTGAGAAGTGCCATGAACTGTTGTTCAGCCTTCCGGCTGACAATGTCTGAAACTTTCATGAAAACAATCTGTTTGTTGGACATTGCAAATTTAAGGCATATTTTCGAAATTCACGAGGCCGGGATACAAGTCGGGCCGCACGTTCGAATACAGTTCGAATTCAGAAAAAAACTTGATGTTGACGAGATATTTTTATATCTTTGTAAGATGTATGCGCCTGATAAAAGGGTAGATATTGGTTTGGTTATGAATACGATAGCAGCCTGCCAGCCTGAACTGGAATGGTATCCGCTCAGGGTGACGTATTCCAGGGAACTCAAAGTGAGGGAGATCCTGGATAATGAAGGGGTGGAGTGTTTCATACCCATGACTGTGAAAACGGAAACCGTGAACGGACAACGGATCAGAAAGACTGTCCCGGCTGTAAACAACCTGTGTTTCGCCAGAGGTTCCAGAACGATGCTGGAGACTGTGTTCCTGGAAAAGGGCATGAAGGAATACGTGAGTTTCATCTGGGAAAGAGCCACGAGAAAGCCGATAGTGGTCAGGGACAAGGCCATGGCTGACTTCATCAAGGTCTCTGAAGCCAGATACGAGGACATAGTCTTCCTTCTGGACGTGAGTTCGAAACTGCGGGCGGGCCAGAGAGTGAGAGTGATGTCAGGCCCCTTTGCAGGCGTGGAAGGTATAGTGGTGAGAGTGAAGCGTTCCCGCAGAGTCATGGTAGAACTGCCTGGAATGCTGGCTGTAGCGACCGGATACATACCTGACAGTGACCTGGAAATACTGGAAAAGGAAACAGGAAAAAAACTTTAAATATCCATGCTTGATTCTGATTTGCTGCTGGATAGCGCAGAAAAGACGGCTGCAGCCGGTAAAGCATTTATACATGGTCCACTCGGGTACATGCCCGAGTGACCCTGAGTCTTGACTTTAACCTTGAAAAACATCGTGGTATGATGGATTGCCTGAAACTTCTGACTGACGGTCTGGATCTGGATACGGTACTGACGGTACTGCCATCGACTTTCTTTACATGCGTACTGCTGACAGTCGTGGCCCTTCCAGAAGTCATAAGCATAGCTTTCAAGAAACAGCTTTTCGATGTACCTGACTACCGGAAGGTACACACGGGACAGGTTCCTCGTTTGGGCGGTGTCACTTTCCTGCCCGGAATCATGATCGCCGTCATGATCGCTTTCGGCTTCATGGACGGATACCCTGCTCCCGACCATCTGGGGGCGGAACTCATGTTCTGTGCGGCCGGAGCCATGTTCCTGTATATGACAGGCATAGCCGATGACATAGCCGGACTTTCATACAGGGTCAAGTTCCCTGTCCAGATCATAGCTGCCTTCCTGCTCTGTGCATCCGGACTCTGGATAGACGATCTCCATGGAATACTCGGCATTCATGAAATAAGCCCGTTCATCGGCATACCTTTGTCGATAGTTCTCGTGGTGCTTATCATAAATTCCGTAAATCTTATAGACGGTATAGACGGACTGGCATCCGGACTGTGCATCCTCATGACCATAGTCTTCTGTGTGATGTTCATCAGAACCGGCATGATCCGTTTTGCTACCATAGCTGTGGCATCCCTGGGAGTACTGGTCCCGTTCTATGTGTACAATGTCTACGGGACTTCCGAAAAACGTACGAAAATATTCATGGGAGATGCCGGTTCCCTGACCATGGGCTATATAGTGGCGGTTTTCGCCATGAAGACGGCCACATTCGCAGGAAAATACCCCGAACTCAAGACAGATCAGGAATACAGCTTCATATATGCATTCGCTATCCTGATAGTGCCTGTACTCGATGTCCTGCGTCTGTTCTGTCACAGGATTCTGCACAAGCGGAGTCCGTTCGAAGCGGACAGATGCCACATACATCACAAGTTCCTGGCCATAGGCATGACCATAGGCCAGGCCAGACACACCATCATAGGACTGTCACTTGCATTCTTCCTGGTGAACATCGTGCTGGTCACACATGTGAATATAAACATTCTTCTGGCCATGGACATAGTGTTGTGGACCCTCCTGCATCTGGGAATCAGCCGCAGGATCAGGGTGCTCCAGACCCGCCATGCAGAATGCTCGAAGAACTATCTGGAATAATTTCGTAATCCATATTGCGTCATGAAAGGAATCGTATTGGCCGGAGGTTCCGGCACACGGCTTTACCCGATCACGAAAGGTGTCAGCAAACAGATGCTGCCGGTTTTCGACAAGCCTATGATATATTATCCTATCTCAGTACTGATGATGGCTGAGATCAGGGAAATCCTCATCATTTCCACTCCAGCGGATCTGCCTGCATTCCGAAGACTTCTCGGTGACGGAAGCGACATCGGGGTGAGATTCGAGTACGCCGAACAGCCGTCTCCGGACGGTCTCGCGCAGGCGTTCATCATAGGTGAAAAATTCATCGGAGACGATGCCGTCTGTCTGGTATTGGGTGACAACATCTTCCACGGAAACGGTTTCACTCCGCTTCTCTCGGAAGCCGTCCGCTCTGCCGAGCAGGAACAGAAGGCCACGGTCTTCGGGTATTGGGTCAACGACCCGGAAAGATACGGGGTGGCGGAATTCGATGAAGAAGGCAACTGTCTCTCGATAGAGGAGAAGCCGTCGAAACCGAAATCCAACTATGCCGTGGTCGGTCTTTATTTCTATCCGAACAAGGTGGTGGAAGTGGCCAAGAATATCCGCCCGTCAGCACGGGGAGAGCTGGAGATCACTTCGGTGAACCAGCGTTTCCTGGATGACCGTCAGTTGAAAGTCCAGACACTGGAGCGAGGCTTTGCATGGCTGGATACCGGGACCCACGATTCTCTCGCCGAAGCCAGCACTTATGTCGAAGTCATCGAAAAACGCCAGGGACTCAAGATCGCCTGTCTCGAAGAAATCGCCTACACGAAAGGCTGGATATCGGCCGACAGGATGAGACAACTGGCACAGCCGATGCTCAAGAACCCTTACGGGCAATATCTGCTCAAGGTCATAGGCTAGCATGATTTGCCGGACTGAAACTATTTCATTCAATCGTATGCAGAAGAATTATAAAATAGCGGTGGCAGGGACAGGATATGTCGGCCTTTCGATAGCTACATTGCTGTCGCAGCGCCATCATGTGACGGCCGTGGATATCCTCACTGAAAAGGTGGACCTGATCAACCGCAGGACATCCCCGATACAGGACGAATATATCGAAAAATATCTGGCGGAGAAGGATCTTGACCTTACGGCCACCACTGACGGGGCCTCCGCATACGCGGACTCGGATTTCGTGGTGATCGCCGCGCCGACGAACTATGACCCCGACAAGAACTTCTTCGACACATCACATGTGGAAGAAGTCATTGACCTCGTGAGGTCAGTGAACAGGAAGGCCGTGATGGTCATCAAGAGCACGATACCTGTCGGATACTGCGAAAGCCTTTACCGACGGTACGGAAAAGATCTCCGTCTGCTGTTTTTCCCCGAGTTCCTCCGGGAAAGCAAAGCCTTGTATGACAATCTCTATCCATCACGGATAATCGCAGGGATACCGTACGAGGAACTGACACAGGATAGGGAGACACTGGAAGGCGCCGCGCATGACTTTGCCTCGCTTCTTCAGGAAGGGGCGCTCAAGGAAAACATAGACACGCTGTACATGGGTGTGACCGAGGCCGAAGCCGTGAAACTTTTCGCGAACACCTATCTGGCACTGAGAGTCAGCTATTTCAACGAACTTGACACCTATGCCGAAATGAAAGGTCTCGATACGAAAGATATCATAGACGGAGTCTGTCTCGACCCCCGTATAGGCAGCCACTACAACAACCCCAGCTTCGGCTATGGCGGATACTGCCTTCCGAAAGATGCGAAGCAGCTCCTGGCGAATTATGCAGACGTGCCCGAGAATCTGATAAAAGCCATCGTGGACAGCAACAGGACCAGAAAGGACTTCATCGCCGACAGGGTGCTGAAGCTGGCTGGCGGATACGCTTATGATTCGAACAATGACTGGGCTGCGGAAAAGGAACGCAATGTCGTGATAGGTGTCTACCGGCTCACCATGAAAAGCAACAGCGACAACTTCCGGCAGAGCAGCATTCAGGGAGTGATGAAACGCATCAAGGCCAAGGGTGCGCAAGTCATAGTGTACGAACCGGCTCTGGAAGACGGGACTACCTTCTTCGGCAGCCGTGTCATCAATGACCTGTCCGAATTCAAGTCCCGCAGCCAGGCCATCATCGCGAACCGATACGACCCGTGTCTCGACGATGTCAGGGACAAGGTTTATACAAGAGACATTTTCAGAAGAGACTGATGGTACAGAATAATATCGACCTTGACGGCAAGGTAATCCTTGTTACCGGTGCAGCCGGATTTATCGGGAGCAGTCTTGCCGGAAGACTTGCAGCAGATCACCCTGCATCGAAAATCATAGGAATAGATAATGTAAACGATTATTATGACGTCAGTCTTAAAGAGAAGAGACTGAGCTTGTTGGAGAGTAACGGGAATTTTACATTCATTAAGGGAAGCATCGCGGACAAAGGACTGGTGTCAGATATTTTCAATGAATACAAGCCGCAGATTGTAGTCAATCTCGCCGCTCAGACCGGTGTCAGATACAGCCTGATAAATCCGGATGCTTATATCGAAAGTAATCTGACAGGCTTCTTTAATATTCTCGAAGCATGCAGGCATTCGTATGACGATGGAAATGTCGGAGTCCTTCACCTTGTATACGCGAGTTCATCAAGCGTGTACGGCAATAATAAGAAAATACCGTACAGTACCGATGACAGGGTGGACAATCCGGTCAGTTTGTATGCCGCCACCAAAAAGAGCAATGAACTGATGGCTCATGCGTATTCCAAACTCTACGATATACCTTGTACCGGATTGAGGTTCTTTACGGTTTACGGTCCTTACGGACGTCCTGACATGGCGTATTTCAGTTTCACCGATAAACTGAGAGCGGGGCAGACCATCCGGCTGTTCAATTATGGAAAATGCCGGAGAGACTTAATATACATAGATGACATAGTGGAAGGGACTGTAAGGGCCATGAGTCATGCTCCTGAAAAAAAGACAGGGGAGGACGGACTTCCTGTTCCACCGTACAAATTGTATAACATAGGAAACGGCAAGCCGGTAAATCTCCTTGATTTCGTCAGCATCCTTCAGGAGGAACTGGTAGCGGCAGGCGTCCTTCCCGCTAACTATGATTTCGAGTCCCATAAGGAACTGGCTCCCATGCAGCCCGGAGATGTACCCGAGACGTATGCCGACATTACGTCATTGGAAGAAGATTTCGGGTTCAGTCCGTCCACATCTCTGAGAGACGGATTGAGGAAATTCGCTGAATGGTATGCCTGGTATTCTTGCAGCAAGTGATCTGCGATGAACAATGATGCTGAAGCCAAGAATGACTAATAGAAAAAGGTTTTTAGTATATAATTCAATATCGTCGCTTGTCAGCCAGATAGTGACTATAGCCAGCGGTTTCCTGCTGACGAAATTATTCATCTCCCATTATGGCTCTGAAATAAACGGGATGCTGGCTTCCATTACACAATTTCTCGGTTTTATATCATTAATGGAATTCGGTATTGGCGCCGTAGTGAAAAGTACCTTGTATAAGCCACTTGCAGAAAACAATGATGGTGAGATAAGCCGGATTATAATATCTACAAGGAATTTTTATAAGAAAATAGCTTTTCTTCTTGTAATCTATTCTTTAGTATTATGTTATGTTATACCGAACTTTGTGGCTGTTGAATATGATTGGGCGTTTTCCGCTTCGCTTGTGGTTATTATAGCTGTAGCGATGTTTGCCCAGTATTATTTCGGTATAGCATATCAGTTGCTGTTGAATGCGGACCAGAAGGCATATATTCCGAATATTATTAATTGTTCGACCTTATTTATCAGTACTGTAATATCAGTGTTTCTTATCATTAAGGGACAACCGATACAGGCAGTTAAATTGACCGCTTCCGTAGTATTCCTTTTCCGACCGGTATTACTGTCATTATACGTAAAAAGACATTATAATCTGGATGTTTCATTGAAACTTGTTGAGGAACCGATTAAGCAGAAATGGAATGGTCTGCCGCAGCATATTGCATATGTCGTTGTGCTGTATTCAGGTGTGGTAATATTGACATTTATGACATCTCTGTCAACAGTTTCAATATATACGGTGTACCATGGGGTCGTTATCGGAGTCCAGCAACTTATTTCATGCATTACCGTCGGCTTTGCCGCAATGATAGGAAACATATTGTATACGGAGAACCAGAAACAGATAGAGAATTCATTCAGGAATATGGAATGGTTCTTTCATTTTATTACAGTACTGTTTTTTACTATCACCGGAATATTATTCATTCAATTTATCAGAATATATACGGAAGGAATTACAGATGCAGATTATATTCTACCCTTGTTCGCGGTTTTAATCACGGTTTCTCAGGCATTGTTTTCTTTAAGGGTGCCTTATGAGACTATAATACTGTCGGCCAATCATTTCAAGCAGACCCAGACCAGTGCGATAGTAGAGATATGTATAAATCTGTCTTTATCGGTCATTTTATGTTACAAATTCGGAATTATCGGCGTATGTCTTGGTATGATAGGGGCCATGTGCTATAGAATGCTGTATTTTATTATATACCTGAAGAATAATATCCTGAATTATAAAATCCGAGTGTTTGTGAAGCAAATAATCGTGGATATATTTCAAGTAGCAGTTTGTGTCATTTTAGCTGAAACTCTAATTCCTGCATATGAGATATCCTGGTCTGGCTTTATAATCAGAGGTGTTGAGGTATCATGTATTTGCTTTCTTGCCATGATTCTTATCAACAGCATATTATATAACAGGGAAACGCGTTATTTTTTTTCAAAGATTCTTCATAATGATTGACATTTCTGTAATCGTTCCTATCTATAATGTTGAAAAATATTTGGCCAGGTGTTTGGATTCCATATTGTTACAGAATTTTTCAGGATCATATGAAGCAATACTGGTAGATGACGGGTCAACAGATGCGTCCAAAGCAATCGCCTTGGAGTATGTAAATGACCATCCTCGCGTATTCAAATTGCTATGTCAAAACAACGGTGGCCCGGGAAGTGCAAGAAATCTTGGCCTTGATTATGCTTCCGGGAACTACATCGCGTTTGTTGACAGTGATGATTATCTGGATACATCATTCCTGGCCAAATTGCATACATTGGCCGAAGATACGAACTCTGATATAAGCATGTGTTCTTCCAATGTGTGTAAAGGTGATGATGGTGTCGGGGCAATAAACGATACTGGATTCAAAGAGAATTTTGTAAGTGAGAATATCCGTGAAATCTTATTCAGGAGCTCTTTTTCTCCGTGGGGAAAATTATATAAAAAGAAGTTGTTTTCCGGTTTCAGATTTCCTGTAGGAATTACCTATGAAGATTTTGCACTGATTCCTCAGGTTATGTATAAGGCAAGACGGATAGCGTATGTCAGCGATGTCCTATATCATTATTATGTCAATGCCCATGGCATAATAATGAGTAAAAGTGAGGATACCGATTATTGTATTCTGGAAGCTCAGACGATACTGGAAAAGTCGGATCTGGGTAATGATAAACAGTTGATGGGGATTTTCTTTATCAGAAGAGTGATATGTACCATGTGTTTTTCGTTGTTATCCAACAACGATGATTTGCATTATGTCAAGTCCATTGTCAAAGACGGTAAAAGTAAATTCGATTTAAGGAGATCTTTGCCTTACGTACAATTGGGCTTCATTCATAAGGTTTTTGCTGATTTGTTGGTTTCCGAACATTATGCTGCCGCATACCTGTGGGCAAAAAGCATTAAATGTTTGAGAAAGGCGTTCTCACTGCTAAGGTAGCCTATGCCAGGTACAAAAGCGAACTGATTTTCAGGATTATAACCCAGTGGCAATGACAAGAATCGCTAATATATTATTGATTGTTTCAGCAATAGTATTCTGCATATTTGGACAATGGCAGAAGGTTATTACTGTTTTATTGATAATTTTCTGCTTTAGAAAAGGAATGACAACAAAGGACTTGTTTAGTCCATATGTTCTTCTTATCGTACCGTTGACTTCTTATCTCTTATACTTTGCAGAACTCGGTCCGGCATTTCTGGCAGACCTTCAGACTAGAACCGATTTCTTGATTGTATTGTGCTTTACTGCAATTGTCATCGCTTTTACAGTAATGAAAGCACTCAAGATAAAACCTGTAAAAACCAAGAGATCATACAATGAAAATTTCTGGGTTATCTGTATAATAGGATTGATACCTGCAGTTTTGTCATATATTTTATATGGTAGTGTATTCGATGCTACAGGTGATGCAATGTTAGAGATAAAGGAAAAACAAAGCCTGCCGGTAATAGGACAGCTGGCATATTTCCTGCCGGCTTCTATCATAGTGGCATGCAAGAACAATAATTCCAAGCAAATCATCATTGCCGTTTTTTTATCTTTTTTTGCCGCTGCCCTGACTCTTACTAAAACATCGTTGCTTGTGGCTTTGATTTTCACTCTTGCAGGACTATATCAGTTCAATCCGGGTATAGTGAACAGCAAACCGGCTTTATTTATAAAAAAATATATTTACATATGGCTGCCGGTTCTTGTCATTTATATGTTTATGGCAAATAATTCCATCAGGCAAGAGGCTCAAGGCGGCGGGGCAATGGAATATGTCGAGTTGAGCAACAGTCATCTGATCACAAATCGCGGAAATTTGGTGCAAGGATTGTTTTTGAATTATTTGTATTTGTGCTCTCCATGGAGCAATTTGGATTATAATGTCCAGAGAATAAATGAAATATCCGGAGGTTCGAATTCTTTTGCACAATTTGCGGATAAATTAGGGATTAAAGTAGAAACGGTGGAAAAGCTGGAGCCGGCATTTCTGAATACGCATTCGTTTATAACGGACTTTTATATTGATTTCGGATATTTGGGTGCCATAATGGCATCTTTCGTCCTGGGATGTATAATATACTTTTTTTATTCGAAATTCTATTTTTCAGGAGATGCATTGTTGCTGGCTTACTATTGCTTGATTGCTTTTGCTACTATAATGCTGTTTTTCAGTAATCATTTTGTCAATGGTTATCTGTTGAATTATCTGATTACGTTTGGCGGTTATTACTTGATAATGCATTGTCTGAATATTAAGAAAAGGTAAACGGATGATGGTTTCTATAATAATTCCTGCTTATGGAACCCCGTCGTTTCTGGATCGAGCAATATCAAGTGTATTTGATCAGACTTTCAAAGACTGGGAGCTGATCATCGTTGATGACAATGATCCAGGGACCGATGCACGCTTTTGTACGGAGTCAATCGTCAACAGGTTTCTTATGAAATACAATCGTGTCAAATATATAAGGCATGATCATAATATGAATGGTGCTGTGGCCAGAAATACAGGTTTTGCAATAGCGGAAGGAAAATATATTTCATTATTGGACAGTGATGATGAATACAAGCCGACTCGAATAGAGAAGTGTGTCAGTGTTATGGAAAATTCTTCTGAGAAAATAGCGGGAGTATATACAGGATGTGAATTCAGAAGAAAAGGGAAAACATACAACAGGTTTTCAAACGTCAAGGCTGGAAATTATCTGATTGAGACATTGGCTTGTTCATTTATGCTGGGCACCGGATCCAATATCTTTGTCAGGAAAAGTGTCGTAGATGAGATGCATGGATTTGATCCTATGTTTTTACGTCAGCAAGACTATGAATTTATGGTTCGTGTTTTTGAGAAGTATTCCTTAGAGGCCATTCCGGAAATGCTGGTGATAAAGAATAACGAAAACACGAATCTGCCTGATATAAAAAAACAGATAGCGATAAGAATGCAATATTTGGATAAATTCAATTATATTATCCAAAATCTTACCGAAGCGGAAGTGAATTACATCTATCATAAAAACTGGATTAATATTGCAGTCAATGCCATGCTTCAGAATCAGAGGGAGATAGCCGAACTTTATTATGACAAGGCTATCAAGTATGGCAGATTAAGTTTTATGGAATATTTAAAGAAAATGCTTCTGACAATGCATTATATCCTTAAAAAACATGAATGAGACAATTTTTCGCTTTTATGGCTTGTTTCACAGGTTAGCGAAATATATTTCAGGATATAGATATTCCGCAACGGGAAATATTTATTTCAACAACGATCTTTCTCTTGGTATCAAGGCTGCAGAAACATTTTCCTGGCAGGATTTTATATCAAACTCGGAAATTCCTGCCCATGACCGGAATTCTGGATTGCACTATGCAGGATATGTGGCAGAGACGCATAGCTGGTGTCATGCCAGCTGGATTTGGACAAATGCTGCAATTATACGTACATATTGTTCCATTGGCAAAATTGCAGAAGCCGAGGCACTGGGTAAATTGCTTGCAGAAAGGCAGACATGTGAAGGCGGCTGGATTGTCCGTAACGACTATGACAAAAATGGCGCGATTCCAGTTATGGCACCTAATGATTCGGCATATATAGCAAATAATGCATTTCTAACCCTTTATAAAAGCACCGGGAAGCCAGAATATCTCCATATTGCCGAACAGTGTGCCGGATGGGTAATGAAGACAACACGGCCGGATGGAATGGTCTACGGGGGATATAATTTGCGGGATCATAAGTGGGATATGAATCATGTAATTGTGGATGTAGGGTTTACTGCAGGCCTTTTTGCCCGCCTTTATGAGCTGACCGGAAAGACAACATATAAAACATATTTGGAAAGATTTGTCAGAAGGTATATAGAACTGTTTTTTATCCATGAACGGTCGGGTTTCTGTACAAGTATAGATATGAATAACAGGCAAACGGGAGGAATGTTCGGCAGGGGACAGGCATGGGCATTGGAGGGGCTGATTCCGGCATACAGAATTTTACAAGATAATGCAATAAAGTGTATTATAGACAGGACAATCAGCAATTTGCTGGATAGACAATGCAAGGATGGAAGCTGGTCGTATAATCTGGTAAGACCGATGATGGGACGAGATTGCAAGTCGGTTCCTGTTATTGCGAAAAACTTGATGGAATGGTATTTATTATATCCATCTGATGGAATCAAAGCAGCAGTAAATAGAGCATACTTATGGTGCTTGGAACATACATGCAATAAAGGAGTAGCGAAAGGCGGAATCTTTTCCTACAGTGTAGAAGGTGCGATAGTCCAGAGTTTATACACTTCATGCGCTTTTGTATATTCATCAGCTTATGCTATCGAATTACAGAAAAAACTGGCATCATTAGAGTCCGTTATTTAGAAAAACGAAATGAGTATCGTTATATTGACCAAGGATAAAGAGGCTGGTCTCAAATTACGAGAAAGGCTTGCCGGAATATGTGATATATTCAAGTCTGTACCCTGTCTCATTAAAGATGACATAGAGAGAAACCCTGAACAGGCAGCAGAAATTTCAGACATTTTTTCTACGTGGTACATGCCGACATTTGCAAAAGAAGAAATTACGGCATATTTCCCATCATTGAATGCCATTTATTATGTGGCAGGAACTGTAGATTATTTTGCTGAACCGTTTCTGGCCTCTAATATAAGAGTGTTTTCCGCTGCAAGTGCAAATGGCCACTCTGTCGCCGAGTTTGTGGTCGCTCAGATAATACTTGCCAATAAAGGATATTTTCAAGCGCAGAAAGCATATCACTGGCCTGTTTTCAGGAGAGGATACAGAAATGCCAGAAAGGCAGCCGAAAGTCATTATGGCAATTATGGAGCTACGATAGGAATCATAGGCTGCGGCCATGTCGGCAGCAAAATCGTAGAATTATTGAGACCATTTAAATTTAATATTGTAGTTTACGACCCGTATATCTCTGAAAAACGGGTAGCAGAGCTGGGGATTCGAAGAGTCGGTTTGGGAGAGTTGTTTACAGTATCGGATGTCATTACCAATCATTTGCCAGACAATCAGGAAACCAGAGGAATGCTCGGATATGACTTGTTTTCCCGTATGAAAAAATATGCGACGTTCATAAATACCGGCAGAGGCGGGCAAGTGTCGGAAAGAGATCTGAGCAAGGCATTGAGAAAGAACCCGACCATAACAGCCTTGCTTGATGTGACCACGCATGAACCATTGTTTCCATGGTCACCGCTATTCTGGAATAAAAATCTTTTCATGACTCCTCATATTGCAGGGAGTATGTCATCAGAGAATATGCGTATGGCAGAGTCTATGGTAAAAGCATATTCCGATAATCTGCATGGGATCAATAGCGTTTGTGAAATCACACTGGATAAACTGAATACCAGGGCTTGATATGGCAGCGAATATTTTAAAGAAGCTTGTTTCTTATCTCCGACATGAATTTCTCAAAAAGAGGAAAAGTGCCGATCCAGTACGATGGGGTATCATCGGTCTTGGCTATATGGCTGAAACTTTTTCGACAGTGATTGATGGGAACAAATATGGAAAAGTATCGGCAGTGGCTTCCCGCAGTATCAGCAAGGCAAAAGCCTTTGCTGCCAAACATGGGCATTGCAAGGCATACGGTAGCTATGAAGCTATGGTAAATGATGAAAATCTGCAATTGGATATAATCTATATTGCCACTCCGGTCAAATGCCATTATGAAAATATCAAATTGTGCTTGAGTGCCGGAAAGAATGTCCTGTGTGAAAAGCCGATAACATTTGATGCCGAACAGTTGGAAGAACTTCGGACACTGGCAAAAAACAATAATTGTTTTCTGATGGAAGGAATGTGGATGAAATGTTTGCCGACCTTTCAGAAAGCCTTGGAATGGATCAGGAATAATAAAATAGGAAAAATAGAACTTGTGAAAGCGGACTTCTATAAAAGAGAAAGTATTGATCCTGACATTACAATTTTCAATGAAAAAGAAGGTGGAGGCGTTTTACGGGATTTTGGAGTTTATGCCATAGCATTTGTCACACATTTCCTGAACGGAAAACCCGAAAAGATGTCTTTTCTGGTGCGAAAGTCTCAGTATGGAATAGATGCAGATTGGCAAATTACTGCATCTGGAAATGGCAGGAATGCGGTTGTCAATCTATCATCGAATTTTGGATCGTCAAGCAAAGCTGCTGTCATAGGCAATGACGGGATGATTGAATGGGATACTCAGTTTAATCGGACAAATAGAGTTTGCCTGTATGATAAAAGCGGACGGCTCCTGGAAGAGTTCAAGGCTGTCTACTGGTATGATGGATTCGAATATGAAGTGGCAGAGGTCCAGGAATGCATTAAATGTCATAAACTTGAAAGCCAGAAAGTCTCCCTTGAAAGCTCCATGGAAACCATTCGGTTCATTGACCGGCTAATGAATTCATTATGATGAACCAATATAGAAAATGTATTTATCAGTTGGTATCGCAAATCGTTCCTGTTTGTAAAAACTGGATTGAAACCCATGATGACGGTCAGACATATTTCATTGATCCTGTAGATAAGGTGGAGATTTCTGCACATTATGGGGCAACTCATGCTTCTGCCGCATTTATATTATTGGGAACGATAGAAAAAGATGCGGAGATATACAATACCGGAATAAAACTTTTGCGCAGCGTTTTAAGTAGATGGAATGCAAATGATAATTTGCCTGGATTTCATCACGATTTCAACAATTTTGCATTGGTTCTTATAAATGATTCAGTAGATGCGGAACTGTCCGCGCAAATAAAACGCACGATTTTATCGACCAGAGACAGCAATCATGATACTGTCAATTGGCTGCCAATGCGATGGCTCGTCAACAAGAAGCGTAAAGAGTGGGAGGGCAAAGATAAATACCGGAAAAATATTGATTATTGTAAAAAAATCATATTACAGGCTACTAATGCTGACGGCGGTATGGAAGACAGGCTTCCATATGGCACAAGTTACAGCCTGCAGTATAATATAGCAACAGTTGCGCTACTGCAGTATCTTCGTACATCGGGTGAAGATATGAATCTGGATAAGCAATTGGGGTTTCTTTTGAATGCGGTTATTCCCGATGGAGATATAAATTACATAGGACGGGGGGCAAATCAGATTTTTGCATGGGGAATGTGGCTGTATCTTTTGGCATCATCAGCGCAATATGACCATCTGGAGAATGCATTAAGATATTTGTCCTGCGCATTCCCGATAATGCTAAGTCATCATTCGCTGATGTTGAATGAATGGGACGGAAACGACAAATTCTTGTGGTGGGATTATCATTATGAGTCGGTTTATACTGCGCATTTTTTGCTGTGGCTGGTTTTGGCATACAGGGATATCGGCAAGTCCGAGATTCTTCCTGTGAAACCGCATACAGCTGAGACCGGTATCCATGTAGTTCATTCATCGAAAGCTCACGTTGTCTGGTTCGAAGGCCGAAATGAATATCTCGCAGAAAAAGGCCCCTCTGTTTCCGCAATCTGGATAAATAAGTCAGGCACATTGTTTAAAGGTGCTTTTGGCCCATGGCAGGGATCTTTCGGAAATAACTGGATTTATGAATATGCCGTCATGATCAATTATTGTGGTCTTTTTGAGGTAAAACGAAACAAAGATTGGAGCAAAGTATGGCATATAAACAAAATATTTCCTAATTTGGAGTCAAGAACGTCTCTTACTATCAAACCTGTATTCTGTCCTCTGACAGTCAGGGAGATAGATAATGTTCTGGAAATAGCCTGGTTATATGACGGCAATTCTGAAGTGATCTTCAATTTCCCTTGCAGTTCACAGATTCAGGATATGGAATTGGAAGTTGACGATGATAATATTCATCTTGAATGTGTCGGTACCGTGAAAAACCAATATGGTTGGCAATGGCTGTATCAGTCACATTCTATGAAAGGGAAGAGATTTCTATTAAGAATGTATGTATAAGTTGCTGCAGATCAATTCTACCAGGAATTACGGTTCTACGGGAAGGATTGCGGAAAATATCGGGATATTGGCGAATGCCTGCGGCTTTGATTCATATATGCTTCATGGACCGCGGTATGTGAACCCGAGCGGACTGAAATCCGTCTGTACGGAGACTCTTTTCGAGGAAAGGGTGCACGGTGTCGCGAGCAGGCTGTTCGATGCCCACGGACTGGGATCGGTCTGCGCCACGAGGCGGCTTGTACGGAGGATAAGGGAAATAGATCCGGATATCATTCATCTGCATAACATACACGGATATTATATAAACTATCCGCTCCTGTTCGATTATCTGAAAGAATCACGGAAGCCGGTAGTCTGGACACTGCATGACAGCTGGCCGTTTACAGGGCATTGTTCGCATTTTGAACTGGATGGCTGCAACTGGCTTTCAGACTGCAATTGCTGGCAGACGGGATGTCATGACTGCAGATTGTCCCGCACCTATCCTAAAAGCTATACGGATTTTTCCCGCAGGAACTTCCGGCTGAAAAAAGAGGCCTTTACCGGAGTGGAAAACATGATTCTCGTTCCGGTTTCGGACTGGCTGGACGGGCTGGTCAGGAAGTCTTTCCTGAAAGACTGCAGGACGCAGGTCATACATAACGGGATCGATATAGGTGTATTTGACATCAGGAAAGACAGCCGGGCTGTCCGGAACAGGTATGGTATCACTGCCGGGAAGATCATCATCGGTGTGGCGAGTCCGTTCACCCCGAAAAAAGGCCTCGATGATTTTGTCAGGCTGGGACAGATGCTACCTGACGGGTATCAGATAGTATTGGCCGGCCTTTCGGCTGACATGCCGGACAAGCTGCCTGAAGGGATTATCGGAATCGGAAGGACTCAGGATATGCAGGAGCTGGCATCGTTGTATTCCATGGCTGACGTATTCATGAATCTGACCTATGGAGACAATTTCCCTACCACGAACCTGGAGGCTATGGCATGCGGGACGCCGGTGGTCACATACCGGACAGGAGGCAGTCCCGAAGCGGTCGATGAATCCACGGGAGCGGTCGTGGACAAAGGAGATCTGGATGCTGCCAGAGATGCGGCCATACGGATATGCCAGGAGGGGAAACAGTCGTTTTCAGAGAAATGCCGTCTGAGGGCCGAGCGGAATTTCGACAAGGACATCTGCTTCCGGAAATATATCGGACTGTACCGGGACATGCTGTCATGACCGGAACCCCGTGCATGAATGATATGTGGATACACACATTTATTGGAAAAATAGAGAAATATTGCGTTAATTTGCAAGAATAATCGCCGCCGGAACGACAGGCGGTTACCGGCATAAGCCCGTGTGTGAAAAATTGTGGAAAATATGGAGTTAAACGATAAACCAGTAATCATGTCAATATTCAAAGATAAAGTACTTTTGATCACCGGCGGGACAGGCAGCTTCGGAAATGCCGTGCTTCGCCGCTTTCTGGACAGTGATATCCGGGAGATAAGGATTTTCTCCAGAGACGAGAAAAAGCAGGACGATATGAGGCACAGGTTCCAGAATCCGAAGATCAAATTCTACATCGGAAACGTCAGGAACCGTGAAAGCGTGGACATCGCCATGGCCGGAGCCGACTATGTCTTTTCCGCCGCCGCACTGAAACAGGTCCCAAGCTGCGAGTTCTTCCCGATGGAAGCCGTCAGGACGAATATTGAAGGCACGAACAATGTCCTCCTTTCAGCCATAGAACATAAGGTGAAGAAAGTCGTGGTCCTCTCCACTGACAAGGCCGCTTACCCTATCAATGCCATGGGCATATCCAAGGCCATGATGGAAAGGGTCGCCATAGCCAAGGCCAGGGAACTCGGGGACGGTGCCGAGACCGTCATCTGCTGTACCAGATACGGAAACGTGATGGCGTCACGCGGCTCTGTGATACCACTTTGGGTCGACCAGATGATGGAGGGTCTCCCGATCACGATCACGGACCCGAACATGACGCGGTTCATGATCACTCTGGACGATGCCATAGACCTGGTACTCTTCGCATTCACTCACGGACACAACGGCGACATGTTCGTACAGAAAGCTCCGGCAGCTACATTGAACACGCTGGTGACCGCCCTGAAGGAAATATATGCGGAAGTCGATCCGAAATACGGAGAGACAGAAGTGAAAGTCATCGGTACCAGACACGGGGAAAAGCAGTACGAAACGCTCGTCACCAGGGAAGAGATGGCCAGGGCTGTGGACATGGGAGACTATTTCAGGATACCGTGCGATGCCAGAGACCTGAACTACGACAAATTCTACATCGACGGAGACAAGTCCATAACTGCCATGGAGGATTATCATTCGCTCAATACGCGCCAGCTGGATGTTAAAGGCATGAAGGACCTGCTGATGAGACTGCGTTTCATCCGGGAAGATCTCGGGATTTTGCCGCGGGGGGTAAAGTGCAGAGACATCCGTTCTGAATAAAATTTCACGGCATGAACATCCTGGTGACAGGAGCCAAAGGTTTCGTAGGGAGAAACCTGGTGGCGCAGCTGCATAACATACAGGACGGGAAGGCCCTCTGGTATCCTGTATCGGGAGACATCACTGTCTATGAATACGATACCGGCAGCGATCCGGCCGAACTTGACGCATACTGCAGGAACGCTGATTTCGTGTTCAATCTGGCCGGAGTGAACAGACCCGAAGATCCTGCGGAATTCATGAGAGGAAATGCCGGTTTCGCCTCAGTCCTGCTCGGAACTCTCCGGAAATACGGGAACACATGTCCGGTCATGCTTTCGAGTTCCGTCCAGGCATCTCTCACGGGACGATATGCCGGTTCCGAATACGGGAAGTCCAAACTTGCAGGCGAGAAACTCTTTTTCGACTATTCGGAAGAAACCGGCGCCGAAGTGCTTGTCTACAGGTTCCCGAACGTATTCGGGAAATGGTGCCGTCCGAACTACAACTCCGCCGTTGCGACTTTCTGCTACAATATAGCCAATGACCTGCCCGTGCAGGTCAATGACCGTTCGACCGAACTCGAACTGGTGTACATCGATGATCTGGTCGATGAAATGATCATGGCTCTTGCAGGAAAGGAGCACCGCTGCGAATTCGACGGGGCCGAACTTGTCCCTGAAAAAGACGGAAAATACTGTCATGTACCTGTCACTTTCCGGGCTACTCTTGGTGAAATCACTGATATGCTGTACCGGTTCGAAACACAGCAGACTACGCTCGTCATTCCGGAAATCCCCGAAGGATCCTTTGCGCAGAAGCTCTATTCGACCTACCTGTCCTATCTGCCGGAAAGGAAGGCTGTCTTCCCTCTGAAAATGAATACGGACGGCCGCGGCAGTTTCACAGAAATGTTCCGTTCAGGGAATTGCGGTCAGGTAAGCATCAATATTTCCGGCCCGGGAATAGTCAAGGGCCGGCATTGGCACAATACGAAAAGCGAGATTTTCATCGTGGTCAGCGGACACGGCCTGATACGGCAGCGGAAAGTCGGTACCGAAGAGGTGATGGAAACGGAAGTTTCGGGAGACAGGATCATGGCGGTAAGGACATTGCCCGGCTATGTGCATGATATCGTGAACCTGTCGGAGACGGAGAATCTGGTGACGGTCATCTGGTGCAGCGGCCTTTTCGACCCAGACCGTCCCGACACTTATTCTGAATCTGTAAAATGACGGATATGACATCTTTCAAGAACAACGGAAAACTCAAACTGCTCATCATAGCTGGTACCAGACCGGAAATCATACGTCTGTCGGCCGTGATAGACAAATGCCGGAAATATTTCGACTGCATCCTCGCCCATACCGGACAGAACTACGACTACAGTCTGAACGGGATATTTTTCAGGGATCTGAAACTGGAAGCTCCCGAGGTGTATCTGGACGCAGTGGGGGATGACCTTGGAGCCACGATGGGAAACATCATCGACAGAAGTTACAAGCTGATGGTGCAGATCCGGCCGGACGCGGTCCTCGTACTGGGTGACACCAATTCCTGCCTGAGTGTGATAGGGGCGAAGAGGCTTCATATTCCGATTTTCCACATGGAAGCGGGGAACAGATGTTTCGACGAGTGCCTGCCGGAAGAAACGAACAGGAGGATCGTGGATGTCATTTCAGATGTGAACATCTGCTATTCCGAACATGCGCGGCGCTATCTGAACGCATCCGGAGTCCCGAAAGAACGGACTTTCGTATGCGGTTCGCCGATGGCCGAGGTGCTTCACGCGAACCTGAAGGAAATCGAGGCTTCTGACATCCATGCCAGGATCGGGCTTGAAAAGGGGAAATACATACTCCTGTCAGCCCACAGGGAAGAAAACATCGATACGGACAGGAACTTCAGGTCATTGTTCGGCGCGATCAACGCCCTGGCGGCGAAGTATGACATGCCTGTATTGTATTCCTGCCATCCACGTTCCGCCAAAAGACTGGAAAGCAGCGGATTCAGGCTGGACAAGAGGGTCATAAGACATGAACCGTTGGGATTCCATGACTACAACTGCCTGCAGATGAATGCCTTCTCGGTCGTGTCCGACTCCGGAACGCTTCCGGAGGAAAGCAGCTTTTTCATGAGCGTGGGCCATCCGTTTCCGGCTGTCAGCATCAGGACATCCACGGAACGCCCGGAAGCTCTTGACAGCGGATGCTTCATATTGGCAGGCATAGATGAGACCTCTTTGCTTCAGGCGGTGGATACGGCTGTCGGTATGCACCGGAACGGGGATTCCGGCATACCTGTCCCTGACTATACCGATGAGAACGTATCTTCGAAAATCGTCAAGCTGATCCAAAGCTACACCGGAGTGGTAGATAAGTTGGTCTGGAGAAAATAGAAACCGGATGAACGTATTATTGGTCACTCAGTATTTCCATCCTGAGAATTTCAAAAGCAATGATGTCGCGTTCGAATTGGCCCGGAAGGGCCACGAAGTGACTGTCCTGACGAGTATTCCGGATTACCCGCAGGGGAAGTTCCATGACGGGTACGGCGTGTTCAGGCGGCGCAGAGAGGTGGTGGAAGGGGTGACAGTCTGGCGGACCCTGGTCATTCCGCGCGGCAGGGGAGGAGGCGTGCGACTGGCGATGAACTATCTGAGCTGGGCGTTCATAGCGTCCGTATGGGCTTTTTTCATGGCTCTGTTCCACAGGTACGATGCCGTGATAGTCCATCAGACTTCTCCGGTGACGCAGGGATTCCCTGCATTGGTTGTCAGGATGCTCAGACGCTGCCCGATATACTTCTGGGTCCTTGACCTGTGGCCGGAAAGTCTGCAGGCGGCAGGCGGCATCAGGAACAGACATGTTCTCGGTTTCTTCTCATGGATCACGGCTCTGATGTACCGTCATGCCTTCAAGATCCTGATCAGTTCGAAAGGGTTCGGAAAGTCTGTCCTGGAAAAAGGGGATTTCGCCGGCAAACTGGTATATTTCCCGAACTGGGCGGAGGATGTCTTCGCCGATCCTCCGGTGCCGTCACCTGAACAGATAGCAGAGCTTGACAGGCTGCCTGAAGGTTTCAGGGTGATGTTTACCGGGAATATAGGCGAGGCTCAGGATTTCGTCCATGTGATGGAGGCGGCGAAACTGCTGCACGCCCATACGAATATCAAATTCATTCTGATAGGTGACGGCAGGAGACGCCGCTGGGTGCTGGACTATATTTCGGAAAACGGACTGGAAGATACGGTTTACTGTCCGGGACGGTATCCGCTGGAGATGATGCCTGCATTCTGTTCGAGAGCCGATGTGCTTTTCCTGGCCTTGAAAGATGATTTCATCTTTTCTCTGACGGCTCCTGCGAAGCTCCAGTCATACATGGCTATGGGAAAGCCGGTAGCAGCCATGATAAACGGCGAGACGCAGAAAATGATTTCCGAGGCCGGATGCGGTCTGACCGTGAATGCCGGAGATTCCAAGGCATTCGCCGCGGCTGTCCTGGAACTGAGTTCCCGGGAAGATCTGGCTGAAATGGGGGAGTCCGGATACCGGTATTTCCTTGAGCATTTCAGGAAAGACAGATGCCTCTCCCGGCTGACGGAGCTTCTGGAAAGCCAGGATTCCGTTCCCAAGAGACAAACTCTTTAGCATTTTTTATATATTTGCTCCGTTTTAGAGCCGGATTCCGGCCTTATGAGTGTATAGTGTTGAAAATTATTAGGTACGTATGCGCATATATGATTTTATCCGCATTTTCCTGGTTTCGCTGGCCTGTATGGCTGTATTGGGATCATGCGGCACCTCGAAGCAGGTCGTTTATTTCCAGGACCTGACACCGGGAGAAACCGAGATCCGGCTTCCCGAAGTGAAAGCCATCACGGTGCAGCCGGAGGACAAGATCTCCATCATCGTGAACAGCCGGGATCCGCAGCTGACGACACTTTTCAATCTTCCGTATGTCAGCAGACAGCTGGGACAGGCTTCCGATGCCCTGAGTTCTTCCAACCAGGGAATCTCAGTCTATACCGTGGACAAGAACGGCGAGATCGACTTCCCCGTGCTTGGAAAACTCGGAGTTTCGGGAATGACACGGGAGGAAATCGCTTCGTATATAAAGAAGGAACTCATAAAGGAAAACATGGTCAAGGACCCCATAGTGACAGTGGAGTTCGCGAATCTCTGCATTTCCGTTCTGGGCGAGGTGAACAGCCCGGGACGTTTCAACATCGACAGGGACCGTATGACAGTCCTCGATGCGCTGAGCATGGCCGGCGATCTGACCATTTACGGGAACCGTTCCAGAGTCCTGGTCCTGAGGGAGGAAGGTGACGTCCAGAAAGTCTACGGACTGAACCTGACATCCGGTCAGAGCGTATATTCGTCTCCGGCCTACTATCTACAGCAGAACGATGTGGTGTACGTCGAGCCGAACGATGTGAGGGCCAGGCAGTCTACCGTGAACGGAAACAACATCCGCTCCACTTCCTTCTGGATTTCCCTGGCATCGTTGCTGACATCCGTTGCCATACTTATTTTCCACTGATCCATAATAAATACCATACAACGTGACTACTCAGAACAACACAACGGCCAGACCCAGACAGTCCGATGACTTCATGCGCATCCAGGACCTGTTTTTCCTGTGTCTCAGAAAGTGGTACTGGTTCGTACTTTCACTGGTCATAACCGTAGGTGCGGCAGTCATTTATCTGCTGACCACACCTCCTGTGTACACGCGTTCGGCCTCCCTCCTCATCAAGGAGGACTCGAAGGGAAACTCCATGAACGATGCTGCCGGCGTGCTTGGAAACATGGACATATTCCAGACCAGCACGAACGTTAACAACGAAATCCAGTCGCTCCAGTCCCCTTCCGTGATGCTCGAAGTGGTCAAACGGCTGCATCTGGATATCAGCTATCACACCGACGGCCGCTTCTATAAAAAGGTCCTTTACGGCTCTACCTGTCCGTACAGGGTGTCCTTCAGTGACCTTCCGGACAATGAAAACGTGTCCTTCACCATAAATCCGACCGCTGACAGACAAGCGGTGAGAATCTCGGACTTCACGTGCAACGGCCAGGAACTGGAGAGCGAGGCAGTGGCCATATCCGGCGAATATGTGGAAACGCCTGTAGGAAAATTGGTCATAGATGTTGCGGATACTTCCGGATATGATGCTCCGGTCTATGTGTCCCGGACAGGCTACCAGTCGGCCACGGGAGCGTACGCTTCCAGCCTTTCAGTGGCACTGAGCGATGAAAAGTCCACTGTCGTGAATCTTACTTTCAAGGACGTATGCATCCAGCGCGCGGAAGATATCCTGAACACGGTCATCGCAGTCTATAACGAGAACTGGATCAAGGACAAGAACCAGATAGCGGTCAGCACATCGGCATTCATCAGCGACCGTCTGGGCGTGATAGAGCAGGAGCTGGGCAATGTCGATGAGAACATATCTTCCTACAAGAGCGAACATCTGCTTCCGGACGTGCAGGCTGCGGCCAGCATGTACATGGCCCAGAGCAGTGCTACGAACGAACAGATTCTTGCCCTGAATACGCAGCTCTCGATGGCCAGATACATCCGGAACTATCTGACCAATGCCGCCAGCAAGAACCAGTTGCTGCCGGCCAATTCCGGAATCGAAAGCCCCGGCATCGAGCAGCAGATCGCGAATTACAATACTGCACAGCTGCGCCGCAATGACCTGGTGGCGAACAGCAGCGAGAAGAACCCTCTGGTAGTGGATCTGGACCAGTCTCTGGAGAATATGCGCCACGCCATCGTCACGTCTATCGACAATCATATAGCTACGCTCAATACCCAGCTGCAGTCCCTGCAGCAGAGTGAGCGGCAGACCACGGCCAGAATAGCGGCGAATCCGTCTCAGGGCAAATACCTGCTGTCGGTGGAACGCCAGCAGAAAGTGAAAGAGTCCCTGTATCTCTTCCTGCTGCAGAAGCGTGAGGAAAACGAACTTTCGCAGGCATTTACCGCCTACAATACGCGGATCATCACGCCTCCGTCAGGCAGTTTCACCCCGACCTCTCCGGTGAAAAGGAATATCCTCATGGTGGCGTTCGCCCTGGGAATCTTCATCCCTGTAGTGGTCATATTCGTCCGCGAGAGTTTCAATACGAAACTCCGTGGCCGCAAGGATCTGGAAAGCCTGTCTCTGCCGTTTGCCGGTGAGGTGCCTCTGGCACAGGGGGACAGGAAAAGGAAAAAGGATACTGCCGTGCCTCCTGTCGTCATCAGGCAGGGAAGCCGTGACATAGTAAACGAAGCGTTCCGCGTCCTGAGGACGAATCTGGAATTCATACTGAATGCCACCAAAGGGGACAAAGCCGCTGTGACGGTCGTCACATCGTTCAATCCCGGCAGCGGAAAGACCTTCCTGACCCTGAATATCGCAGCGGCCTTTGCCCTGAAAGGGGAGAAGGTGCTTATAATTGACGGCGACCTGCGCCGCGGCTCTGCGTCCGCATGTTTCGGCAGGCACATGAAAGGCCTGAGCGACTACCTTTGCCGACGGGAAAACGAGCCAGACAGCCTGATCCGTAAGATTCCTGATTATCCGGATCTGGATCTGCTGCCGTCCGGAATCATCCCGCCGAATCCGACAGAGCTTCTTACAGTGCCGCGTTTCGGGGAGCTGATAGCACAGTTGCGTGACAGATACGATTATATTTTCATAGACTGTCCTCCGATCGATATTGTGGCTGATACGCAGATCATCGAGAAACAGTCGGACTACACTCTCTTCGTGGTGCGGGCAGGTCTTCTCGAACGGGACATGCTGCCGGAACTCCAGCGGTACTACGATGAGAAACGTTTCAAGAACATGGCTCTTGTATTGAACGGAACCGAGGGAGGCGGTAGCAGGTACGGATACCGTTACGGCTACAGGTACGGCTATAATTACGGCTACGGGAAGAAGAGCTATTACGGGAACAGCGAAGACTGAAAAATCATTGGTCCGACAGGACCGGACAGGAGATCATACTGATGGAAGTGATTGAAACAGCAATAGAAGGCGTGGTGATCATCGAACCGCGCATATTCCGCGACGAGCGAGGGTATTTTTTCGAATCTTTCTCGCAGCGGGAATTTGATGAGAAGCTCGGAAGGCATATAGATTTCGTGCAGGACAACGAGAGCATGTCATCATACGGTGTCATGCGCGGCCTGCATTTCCAGCGGCCGCCGTTTACGCAGAGCAAACTGGTGCGGTGCGTGCGCGGTGCGGTGCTGGATGTGGCTGTCGACATCCGGAAAGGCTCTCCCACATACGGACAGCATGTCGCCGTGGAACTTACCGAGGAGAATCACCGCCAGTTTTTCATCCCGAGGGGATTCGCACACGGGTTTGCCGTGCTGTCGCCCATAGCCGTATTCCAGTACAAATGCGACAATTTCTATGCGCCTCAGGCTGACGGAGGCATCCAGTTGTGTGACCGGAGTCTCGGCATAGACTGGATGATACCGGAAGGGAAGGAAATACTGAGCGAAAAAGACAGGCATCATCCTGTGCTCGCCGGCTTCGATTCTCCGTTCGATATGGATGTGGACCTTTATAAATGAATGAACGTATGAATATACTTGTGACCGGAGCCAACGGCCAGCTTGGAAATGAAATGCGGCGGATATCGGCTGGAAGCCATGATCACTATATCTTCACCGATGTCGCCGAACTTGACATCACCGATGCTTCGGCAGTGTCGGATATGGTGAAGGGAAATGACGTGGAAGTGATAGTGAACTGTGCTGCATATACGAATGTGGACAAGGCGGAAGATGACGAGGCGACTGCCGATCTTCTGAATAATGTCGCAGTACGGAATCTCGCGGAAGCTGCCGCAGCTGCAGATGCCTTGCTTATCCATGTCTCTACCGACTATGTCTTCAGCGGAAACGGCTGTATCCCGTACACGGAAGACAGTCCAGTCGAGCCTCTCGGGGCATACGGAAGGACGAAACTCGCCGGGGAGAAATCGCTGGCGGCCTCAGGCTGCAGATACATGATATTCCGCACTGCCTGGCTTTATTCCCCGTTCGGGAAGAATTTCGTGAAGACCATGCGGAAGCTTACTGCGGAGAAAGACACTCTGAACGTGGTGTTTGACCAGGTCGGGACTCCTACATACGCCGGAGACCTCGCTGCACTCATCTGCAAGGTCATCTCAGAGCGGATGACCGACCGTCAGGGAATCTATCATTTTTCGGACGAGGGAGTCTGCTCCTGGTATGACTTCGCCGTGGAGATATGCAGCCTGTCAGGCAACGTCTGCGATATCCGGCCGTGCCACAGCGACGAGTTCCCGAGCAGGGTGAAGCGACCTCATTTCTCCGTTCTCGACAAGACTCTGGTGAAAAATACTTTCGGTATCGGCATACCATACTGGAAAGACTCTTTGAAAAAGTGTATCGACGAACTTAAATGATTACTGAAATGGAATACAAACGCAATATCATCGTGACCGGCGGTGCCGGATTCATAGGAAGCCATGTGGTCAGGCTTTTCGTAAACAAATATCCTGACTATCATATCATAAATCTGGACAAGCTTACCTACGCCGGGAATCTGGCAAACCTTCAGGACATAGAACGGATGCCGAACTATACCTTCGTCAAGGCTGACATCTGCGATTTCGAGACCATGTGCGGACTGATGCAGCGCTATGCCGTGGACGGTATCATCCATCTCGCTGCGGAAAGCCATGTAGACCGTTCGATCAAGGACCCTTTCACTTTCGCCAGGACGAATGTCATGGGTACACTCACTCTTCTTCAGGCTGCCAAGCTTTACTGGGAGTCGCTTCCGGAGGGTTACGAGGGCAAACTCTTCTACCATATATCGACGGATGAGGTTTACGGGGCGCTGGAAATGACGCATCCTGAGGGAGTGAAGCCCCCTTTCTCCACGATGGCTTCTTCTGCAGAGCATCACATGGCGTATGGTACTGAATTCTTCCGTGAAACCACCAAGTACTCTCCGCACAGTCCGTATTCGGCATCGAAGGCATCGAGCGATCATTTCGTACGTGCATTCCACGATACATACGGCATGCCGGTCATAGTGACCAATTGCTCGAACAATTACGGACCTTACCAGTTTCCTGAAAAGCTGATACCGCTTTTCATCAACAATATCCGTCACCGCAAGCCTCTTCCGGTTTACGGAAAGGGCGAGAATGTGCGTGACTGGCTGTATGTGGAGGACCATGCCCGTGCCATTGACCTGATTTTCCACAAGGGAAAGGTTGCGGATACCTACAATATCGGCGGGTTCAACGAGTGGAAGAACATCGACCTCATCAAGGTGGTGATCAATACGGTGGACAGGCTGCTTGGCCGTGCTCCCGGTGAGGATATGGATCTCATAACTTATGTCACCGACCGCAAGGGACACGACTTGCGCTATGCCATCGACAGTTCCAAGCTGCAGCGCGAACTGGGCTGGGAGCCGTCCCTCCAGTTCGAGGAAGGTATCGAACGCACCGTCTGCTGGTACCTGGACCACCAGGCATGGCTCGACAACGTCACTTCCGGCGACTACCTCCGCTACTATGACGAGATGTATAAGAACCGATAATGACGCATGGTGAGATGCAATCATTGCCAGACACGTTTCCTATCATGAACAAAAATCTCGGTTGTACGCGCATTTGAAGCAACATCGCCATATTGGCGCATTAGAGGTGTGATGAAAATAGGTTTTATAAGCAGTTTTTCGCCAACCGACCGAAAGGCTTCTTCAGGTACAAATTACAAAATAGCACAAGCATTAGGTCAAATAGGCGAGCTATGCTGGATTCCAATTAAGCAGCCACGGTATTACCGTTATTTGGAGTTGGCTGTGAAGTGCTTGGCACGGCTGTGTGGCAAAAATGTTTGTTTCGGGCATACGTATTTCGGAGCCAAAATTTTAGCAAAAGGGATTACAACCAGCGATTTTGTCTCGTGTGATATCTTAGTTGCATTTTGGACAGGGAACACATTGGCCTATATGGACACAAAGGACAAGTCTGTGATATATCTTTCTGATGCCACTTTTCCGGTCATGGTGGATTATTATCCTCCATTTTGTCGGCTGTTCAAATGGAATATCAGGCAAGGAACAGATATAGAACGGCGTTCTTTAGACAAGGCTTCGTCCATCGTGCTGTCGTCCGACTGGAGTGCGGCATCGGCGATTGCAGATTTGCACCAGTCAAGGGAGAAGGTTCACGTGGTGGAATTTGGTGCGAACATCGATGACAAGGATATCATACAGCATTCTTTCCATTTCCATGGCCATCTTGATATTCTTTTCATGGGAGTGGAATGGAGCCGCAAGGGTGGTGATGTAGCTGTGGAGGCAGTCCGTTGGCTGAATGAGAACGGCATTGATTCGACCTTGCATATCGTGGGAATCAGGGACTTGCACAAGCATGTAGCAAGCCTGCCGTATGTGGATTGTGTGGGGTTTCTCAATAAAAACATTGCGAAAGAATATCAAAAGTTCGTCGGAATAATCAAAAGGTGTCATTTACTGCTTTTGCCCACCAAGGCAGAATGTTCGGGAATCGCTTTCTGCGAAGCCAGCGCGTATGGGTTGCCCGTATTCACGTATAAAACAGGTGGTATCCCTAATTATATTCAGAATGGCGTGAATGGATATATGCTTCCCATCGGCTCGACTGGTGAAGATTTCGGTCGAGGAATTAAAAGCAGCCTCCAGTCGGGAGAATTGGAGAGAATGTCACAAGCTGCCGTTAAAATCTACCGTACCAAACTGAATTGGGGAATGTGGCAGCATCGAATGGAGAGGATAATATCAGGCATGGGAACCTGTCATACACATCCGATAAGGGAACTACCTAAGTAAGACGAAACCGTTTATGAAGAAAAGCAGAATTGTATATTTGGACTTCATTGCAGGATTGTTCTTCTTTATTTGTGGGTATGTATTTGGCGGGTCCTCTACCCAGTTGTTGAAGAATATAAACGAAAATTTGCAATTGGCAGTATTTGCATCATTGTTTATTTCCATAATGATTTTCAATCCGGTACGAGTAAGTTTCATTGATAACGATTTGATTTCAGGTACTTATCCTTGTTGGTTCATAAGTTATCTTGTCGCAATACTTGTTGTTAATAATTTGGCCCGTATAGTTTCAAATAAAATACCGTTACAAAACTCATATATTGCAAGCATAGGAAAGAACAGCATGGTGTGGCTAGTCTCGCATTGGATTTTGCTAACCATGTGCAGGATTGTAGTTGATGATATGTTGGGAATCAGTAACTCGTATATTTTAGCTGCGGTAATGGCAAGCGTTTGCATATTTATAATCCCATTATTAAGCCGCTTATTGAATAAGCCTGATTTAAGCTGGACAATAGGTAAATAAAGATGTCTGCAACTACAACTTCAAGAAGCAAGAGAGTGGCTAGAAACACGCTTATTCTGTATATCAGGTTATGTGTGTTGATGCTAATTAGTCTATTCACAACGCGAGTCACGCTTAACGCACTCGGAGTGAATGACTATGGCATATACAATGTAGTGGGAGGTCTTGTGACATTGTTCAGCCTGTTTTCCGGCAGTATGACAGCTGCTACCAGCAGATTTATTTCATACTCATTAGGAACTGGCAACCAAAAAGATTTGGGCAAAGTGTTTTCAACCACAATAAACATACATGCATTGCTGGCTCTTGGCTTAGTTGTGGCTATTGAGATAGCAGGGGGGTGGTTCTTGGAGAATAAAATGATAATCACGCCTGGCAGGATGGACGCGGCAAAATGGGTATTGCAGTGTTCGATAATAAGTTTCGCCATTGGGATAATGTTTCTTCCATATAATGCTTGTATAGTTGCACATGAGCACATGTCGGCTTTTGCTTATATGACAATAATCGATGGTATTTCCAAATTGGTTTTGGCATCAGCGGTCTATTTTTATGGTGGTGACAAGTTGATATTATATAGTACGTTGGCATTGCTATTTTCATGCATAGTCCAACTATTGTACCGCAGATATTGCAAAAAGCATTTTCAAGAATGCCGGTACAAATTCGTTTGGGACAAATCTTTGAATAAAAAGATATTTAGCTTCTCAGGATGGAATTTCATTGGAGCGGCTTCGGGTGTCTTAAAAGACCATGGAGTGAACATATTAATCAATCTGTTTTGTGGCACGGCGGTTAATGCTGCGCGTAGCATAGCAATGCAAGTCAATTCGGTGGTTTCACAGTTTGTCCAAAATTTTATGATGGCATTGAATCCGCAAATCACCAAGTCTTTTGCTGGCGGAGACAGAGATTATACGATGCAATTAGTATTTCAAGGAAGCAGATATTCGTTTTATCTGCTACTCCTGCTCTCGTTGCCCATATTGATGGAAGCGGATATCTTGTTGCGTACATGGCTGGGCATAATTCCAATGCATACTATTTCTTTCGTCAGACTTATTCTAATATATAATTTAATAGAGTCTCTGTCATACACAATGGTTACTTTGATGCTGGCCAATGGAAAAATACGTAATTATCAATTGGTGGTCGGCGGTTGCCAAATGCTAAACTTTCCATTATGCTACATATTCTTGTACTTAGGCTATAGTCCGGAGGTTACCTTGATTATATCAATTGTAGTAGCTGTGATGTGTATGATACTACGGCTTATAATGTTGAAGAAGATGGTGGCGTTCCCTATTTCATCCTTTATAAGAAAAGTATTGTTTAACGTCTGCAAAGTATTGGTGGTTGCGGCCATATTACCTACATTGCTGACGTTAATGATGGATGATGGATGGGTGCGTCTGTTGTTGGGTTCATTTTTATGTATTGTGTCGGTCATTGTTTCAGTATGGTTTATTGGATGCACAAAAACAGAAAGAGGCTACCTTTTACAACTCTTAAAAAATAAGTTTTGCCATGCGAAAAGATAAAGATGATTGTTGTGGGTGTTCGGCTTGTGCTGCACGATGTCCTAAAAAAGCCATAGAGATGCGTCCCGATGCTATGGGGTTCCTCTACCCGGTAATAGATGAAAAGAAGTGCATAGACTGTGGGTTGTGCGTAAAAGTGTGCAATTTTCATCCTAACGCTTTGGATCGACATGAAATCACCGTAAAAGAGGTTTTCGGAGGAAGGCTTAAGTATGAGGAATTATTGGCAAAAAGTCAAAGTGGTGGTGCTTTCTGGTCTTTGGCGACAAATGTGATCAAGAGTCACGGAGTAGTGTATGGTGTAGCTTTTTCGTCAGATTTCGTAGCGGAACATATCAGAACAACGACTTTGGAGGCATTGGAAAAGTTGCGAGGGTCGAAATATGTGCAAAGCCGCATTGGTGATGTGTACCGAGAAGTGAAAGATGACCTTGAAAACGGTCGGGAAGTTTTATTTTCCGGCACACCATGCCAAGTGGCAGGATTATATGGATACCTCGGTCCAGTTAGTAGTGCTAACAATCTGTTTACGGTAGATTTGGTGTGCCATGGAATTCCGGCCCCGCAGGTTTGGAAAGATTACCTGTCCTATATTGAAAAACATAATAATAAGAAAATTGTAAGATGTATTTTTCGTGACAAATCATATGGATGGGGCAGTCATGTTGAAACATTTTATTTTGCAGATGGGACGAAATCAAGCAATTATGTATTCCGCGACTTGTTTTATTCACATCTGGTAATCAGGGAATCATGTCATCATTGCCCGTATGCCAATCTTAGCAGAGTTTCAGATATCACGATAGGCGACTATTGGGGATGGCAAAGGGTTTCTTCGCGATTTAATGACCAGAAAGGCGTGTCGCTGTTTCTTATCAATACCGATAAGGGGGAGAAGTTGTTTAAATCGGCACAAAGAGTATTGGAGTATGAGAAAAGTCATTTGGAAGATTGCTTGCAGCCACAATTAAAAGGCCCGGCATTCCGTCCTGACAATAAAGACAAGTTTCAAAAGGATTATTTGAACAGAGGATTCGGTTACGTTATACGCAGATACGGTTTCGTGGGATGGCGTTATAATTTAAAGACGGCCATTAATGCCATTATCTTGTTTAATAAAAAAATAAAATGGCATATTAATCATAGATTGGGATTATGAAAACAAAGGTAGGTATAATTACATTTCATCGTGCTAATAATTATGGTGCTGCGCTTCAATGTTATGCATTGCAGGAAACGCTTACCTCACTTGGGTATGATGTTGTTGTAATAGATTACAGGCAACCGTACGTTGAAATGGCATATAAACCGATTCGCTGGGATATTGTAAGAATGGGCCTCACTCGTCCACGTTTGCTTGGCGGCTATTTGATCAAGGTGCTGCCTGAGCGCTGGAATAGGGCCCAAAAATATAATCGCTTCAGACATCGGTATTTCCGCTGTTCGACGAGAGTGAACAACGCTGGCGAGATGCCTCAGGACATAGACCTGTATATTATTGGAAGTGACCAAATGTGGAGTTTGCATTGCACTGGCGGGAAATTGGATGAATTGTATTTCGGGGATTTTCCTCACTGTAGTAACAGCAAAATATGCGGTTATGCAATTAGCTCTAATTTGAGGTCGTTTGATGAAATAGGGCGCAATACATTATCAGAGTACGTCCAGAATTTTTCATTGCTATCTTTCAGGGAAAAAACAATTTGTGACAAAGTGGAAGAAATGACTGGGGCATGCAGTCGGGTTGATTTGGATCCCACTTTGCTGCTTGACCAAAAGGTTTGGGAAAAGATGGCAGACAAGCCATTGACTACAAAGAAATATGTGCTGACATATTTCGTGCATGATGATGCCAACGATGAGTATCTGAAAAGTCAAGTCAAAATTTTTAGTCTAAAAAGAGGGTGTGAAGTGATTAACGTATTTGACATCGCAGTTTCTCCAACCGAATTCCTTTCTGCTATAAAGAATGCGACTTATATCATAGCGTCATCATTTCATGCGACAGTCTTTTCTATTCTGTTCAAAAAACAATTTTATTCAATAAAAACTGACGATGGGAAAGACATTCGTTATATAAACTTGCTTGACGAATTGGGTGTTTTAAATCGCGTAATAGATATAAGCAAACTTGCAATACAGGAAAGCAATGAAATAGATTACGGGAAAGTGCAAAAGCGACTGGAAATTTTGCGCAAAGAGTCGATTGCGTATCTTAGAAACTTGAAACAATGAATGCAAAAGTCAGTGTAGTCGTGCCAATATATAAGACGGAGAAATATATCGAGAGGTGCGCAAGAAGCTTGTTTGGGCAAACTTTGGAAGATATGGAATATATCTTTGTAAATGATTGCACTCCGGATTCTGCTATGCAGATTCTATTTTCCATATTGGATTATTATCCGGAAAGAAAAACACAAGTTGTAGTGATTAACCAACCTCATAATATGGGTGCAGCCAAAGCTCGTGAAGTGGGAATCAAGTCTGCAACAGGGCAATATATTATCCATTGTGATAGCGATGATTGGGTTGATATTGATATGTACCGGACGATGTATGAAAAAGCCAAAGACGATAATTTGGATATGCTCATTTGCGATTGGTATGAAACCAATGGGAAAAATCATAAGAAGATAACACAAAATATCAATTTGAAGTGTGATTTGTTATCAGGATTGATTAATCGTTCCATAAGCGGGAGTTTATGTAACAAGTTGGTAGCTTCTTACATTTATACAGGCATCAAGCATTATCCGACAGATCACATGATGGAAGATGTGGTTTATTCTATACAATTGGCAAATGCGTGCACCAATAGAATTGGCTACATATCGAATCCTTTATATTATTATTATTATAATGAAAATTCTGTATGCCACCAATCAGATGAAGATTCTTGCATGTCGCGTTGTAGGCAAGCTTGTGTAAATATTGATACCATTATTTCATACCTGAAAGAAGAAAAATTAGAGAATAAATATGCCACAGAGTTGGTGGTGCTAAAAAACAGCGCACGCGTGTTTCTATGGCCATTGCTTATGAATAAGCCTAAAAAGTATTTAAGTTTATGGCGGTCGATTTATCCGGAAATAAACACGTGCTATCCGTTTACAAAAGCTATAGATGTGAGATTACGTGTCATATTCTTTTTCACATGGATTGGTATCTATCCATACTTACACAAACTGATATAATATGATATCTAAAAAGATACACTTTTGCTGGTTGAGCGGAGATGAATTTCCTCCTCTTATAAAACACTGCATAGAAACATGGCACAAGGTGCTGCCTGATTATGAAATTGTGCTATGGGATACCAAGCGATTTGACATAGACTCGGTGCCGTGGGTTAAGGAGGCTTTTGAGGCAAGGAAATATGCGTTTGCAGCCGATTATATCAGGTTGTATGCCGTATTTACAGAAGGTGGAATTTACTTGGATAGTGACGTTGAAGTATTGAAGCCATTTGATGACTTGCTAAAATACCAGACATTCATAGGTTTTGAAGCTGCAACACAATCAATCGAAGCTGCGATATTTGGTGCCGAAGCTGGTTGTGAATGGTGCGCTAAAGCTATGGAATTTTATAAAGACAGACACTTTATCGTGGATGACTGTGGTGGAGTGGATTTGGGTGTCACAGCTCCTAATGTGGTGCGGATAGCATTGGATGGGACATATGGATGCTTTCCCAAGCAACCGCCGAAAGAACCGCTACTGCTGCAACGCAATGGCGAGGATATGCTGGTGTGCCCTTCTGAGTATTTTTCGCCAATCAAATATGATATGGAAAAAAGCTATACAACTCAAAACAACATAGCGAAAAGTTATCTGCGAAATCCCAAAACGTATTGCATTCATCGCTTCAATGCGTCTTGGGGGTTAAAACCGCCATTAAAAATGCAGTTGTGGGACATGATTAAGAAAAGATGTGAACGACTATTAGGGGAACGAGTGGCTAATATGGTCTTCAACTTTCTGCGCCGTTTGAAGAGATAACTCTCTATCAAATATTTTAAAAAAATTGTTTAAGGTAAAATGGCCAGAGAAAAATACATTGATACTGTTAAAGGGTTTTGCATACTATGCATCGTCTTGCTTCATTATACGAGTGGAGTATTTCCAGATGAATTCAATGTCTTTGTAGGGTCCTTTATGATAACAGCATTTTACATTGTTGCAGGATGGCTGTCGGCAATGAATGTATCGGATATAGGTTTAAAGGCATTTGCCAGCAAACGTTTCCGCCAACTCGGCATACCATATCTTTATTGGACTGTAATCATATTACTATTTGACATGATTTTATGGATTGCTGGATATTATGATGTTTATTATATCGGAAAAGAAATATACAAATCTCTTGTACTTCGAGGAATCGGTACACTATGGTTTTTGCCCGCCTTAATGATAGGCGGAATAGTTTGGCATGTTTTGAAAGGGAAAAACATATGGATTAAATTGTTTGCTCTATGCCTTACCATAGGTTACCAGTGCATGTATATTTATGTGTTCAAAGGAGAAAGCACAGATGTGATGAAAATCATAAATGCTCCATTCCGAGCTATATATAATATGACGGAGGCTTGGATAGGCATTGCTTTCGGATATTATGCATATCAATTTTCTATAAAGATTCTCGAAAATCGAATGATATTATTTGTTGTAGGGCTTTTTTTGTTAGTCGTTGCATATATAACAGCAAACTATTATCCTTTCGGTTTTTCTGTCGGTTGGCATTATTTGGCTCCCCTCATAGGCCCATTAGGTCTTGTCTATTTAGCCAAAAGCGTGTTCCAAAGTTTAACGTATCTGAATTATTGGGGGTACAATTCCCTCAATCTTATGGTTACGCATTATTCTATTACGTTGGTGCTTTTTAAGATATTGATTGAAAATGTTTTTGGATTGTCATTTTATGGATGGATCACATTGATTGCATTTTTTATCTCCATACCGATACAGCATTTATGGGTTATGTTTATCGATAAGTATGCAAGATTCACATTAGGGAAAAAATGAAACCTGTTTTATCTTACTTTACTACGCAAAACATAGCGGCGTTTATATTGATCTTATTCTGCATTCAATATATACCTATTGAAAGCAGAGATGGCATTAGTTATCTTAAACTAGGAGTATCGTTGATATGTCCTTTCATTTTCATAGTAAAATCGCCTCAGATAAGTAAGCCTGTAGTTTATTTTGCGATTTATTATATGTTGGTAATTATAGCTGCCATTTCTCATCCAGCCACATTACGATGGTCAACAGTCCTTTTCATGGCAACTTTCTTGATTACGTATATTACATTTTATAATTTGATAGTAGTACAGCATGCATTTTCAAAAGACTTTTTTGCTTCGTTAATTAGAAAATTAATTTATGCTTATTGCATAGTTTTGATTTTGCAGCAGTGTTTACTTATAGCGGGGATTAAAATATTTCCGTTATTGAATTTGGTGCAAGATTTGGAAAGGGGACTTGGTGCCAACTCTCTGACTTACGAGCCATCATCTGTAGCAGTTATACTTTCTTTCGCATATTTATCGCTATTGCGGATGCGGGAATTGGATTTAGGCCACAAATTGACTTGGGCTGAAGTTTGGGCTAATGAACGATTAGCCACGCTGGCATTCTTTTATACAATGATAGGGGTAGTTAGTGGGACTGCTATGGTTGCATTGGCAATTATAGCGCTATACTTTATTCCGCGGAAGAATTATATCTTATCCATTCTTATAGTTTTTATCATAGCACTGTTGTTTTTCAATGTCGACTTTCTTCCACTGAACAGAGCAAGAGATTCGTTTCTTGCTTTTCTTACATTAGACAGAGAGAAAGTGATGCAAGCTGATGCGAGTGCCGCAGCCCGCATAATTCCAATCGTGAATACATTGACAGAATTAGACTTAACTTCATGGGAAGGATGGTTTGGACATGGGGTAGATTATGGTCTCAGCAAATGGATTTTTAGTGAACGTACCATGGTGGGAGGCATTGCCGATTATGGTTTTCTCAGTTTTATCATCATGCAACTTGCCGTTTATTCATGTATGATAAAACGTTTTTTCTCGCTCGAAACATTATTGTGGACATGTATTGGTTTATTGACGCTTGCCAACGTGCCATTGAATTGGGGAGCAATGATGATGTTTACCGTTGTGCGATATTTCCAAACAGAATACCGAAATGAAAGATGTTTCAGTAATAATAGTTAATTACAACACGTGCAAACTTCTCTCTGATTGCATAGCATCAATCTATCGCCATACTGAAAATGTCGAGATGGAAATTATTGTAGTTGACAATGCCTCTTCAGACGGTTCGGAAAGGTCCATAAAGAGCAGGTTTCCCTCGGTGAAGTGGATTAATAGCGGAGGTAATCTTGGATTTGGAAAAGCGAATAATTTGGGTGCAAAATATGCGGATGGAAAATACCTATTTCTTTTGAATCCCGATACTGTACTCAAAAACAATGCGATATGGCTATTCTATGATTATATGGAAAAGCACTCTATAGTTGATAAAATCGGAGCTGTGGGATGCATGCTTCTAGATAGATATGAAAATCCTAACCTCTCGTATGGGGATTTTCCTTCGCCCAAAAGTGAGGTTGCTTATTTAATAGGTAAAATTTCGAATGAAAAGAAGCAAACCATTACATGCGATATTGATGTTGATTTCATCACCGGTGCAGACCTATTCATGCCACGTGATATATTTATGCGCTTGTGTGGTTTTGATCCTCATTTTTTCATGTATTATGAAGAAACCGATTTACAGTACAGGATGCAGCAGAAAGGATGGAAAAGAAGAGTAATATCAGGTCCCAAAATTCTACACTTGGAAGGTGGAAGTTTTCAGAAAATGGGATTGTCTCCCAAAAGATTTGCAATGTCCCAGACAAGTTACAACTATTATATTAGAAAACATTTCAGTAGAATGCGATATGTCTGTTTCCGCTTATCTCTCATAGTGATAAGATTGACACTTTTCTTTAATAAAGGATGGAGTTTTAAGGAGAAACTGCATTCATATATGCTTGTTGTTTCGGGTAGATAAAGTTTTGTTAACGCAGTGCATTAAAATGAAAAATATATTGGTACTGTCATACGCTATTTCCCCATCGCGCGGATCTGAATACTCTGTAGCTTGGAACTATGTCACTCACATGTCTAAATATCACAGATTAACTGTGCTTTATGGAGCGTCAGGAAATCACATGGGTGATGTGGAAGAAATGGAGGAATATACGCATAGCCATGCGATGTCCAATGTGAGATTTATAGCAGTAAGGCCTGATAAATTGGCAAGGATTCTAAATTGGCCAAACCGTCACGGTTTCCTTGTTTATTCTTTCTATTATGCATACCAGAGGTGGCATTGGCAAGCTTACAAACAGGTACTGGAATTGCTTAAAACCGAACATTTCGATTTAATACATTATGTCGGAATGATTGGTTACCGGGAGCCTGGCTATTTGTGGAAGTTGGGCTTACCCTATGTGTGGGGACCTGTAAGTGGAGCAAATAATGCTCCCTGTCAACTAATGAAACGTATGCCGGTAATGGGACGAATAAAGTTAACATTTCGAAATATTGCCAACTCTATACAATTTCATACTAAGCAACGATTGAGAAAGGCATTAAAGGCGACAGATATTCTCCTTATAGCCACATCGGAAAATCAGTGTAAATTCAAGGAAGTTCATCATAAGGATAGTATCTGTATTCCGGAAAATTGCATCACAGATAATATAATACTTGACGAGAGAAAATTTATAAATCCACAAAAATATCATATTATTATTATTGGTCGTCTGGATGCTAATAAGGCAGTAGGTATTTTCTTGGAAGCCTTGACACAAGTGCAGCATTATGATTTATTGCATGTTGATGTTGTTGGAGATGGTCCATTAAGAAGCGTACTTCAGCAATATGCCATTAGGCATAAACTGAATGAAGCTATTACTTGGCATGGCCAATTGCCCCGCGCCGAGGCTGTCAAGATATTCAATTCTGCGCACTTGCATGTGATTACCAGTGTAAGCGAAGGAAATCCGACAACCATTTGGGAGGCTATGTCGTATGGAGTGCCGACTATGAGTTTTGATCATTGTGGCATGCATGATACGATATGTGACAAATGCGGTATTAGAATCCCTATTTCAAAACGATATGAAGACTGTGTTACAACCCTTGCTCGGAATATTGATGCATTGATAGAGCATCCGGAAAGATTCTACCAATTGGCACTTGGAACAATAAATTGTGCTCATCGTTATACATGGGAAAGACGGGAGAAATTCCTGAATAATTTATATGACTCTCTATTTCAAAATAAATGATGAAACGCATCGTTTGTTTTCATTTGCTGAATGATTATAGCGGAAGCCCTAAAGTGCTGTTCATGGTTCTGAAAGGGCTGCTGGAGCGGGGATACAAGGTCGAGCTGGTGTCTTCACACGGGGGAGTGCTGGACGGACTTGACAGGTATCCAGGCCTGAAAAGGCATTATTACAGTTATGCCTTTTCAGACAATGCTGCCGTGACCATGTTTCGCTATCTGGCTGTCCAGATCTATACTTTCTTTTTTTCTTTCAGGTATTTTTTCAGCAGGGATTGCGTGTTTTACATAAATACATTGCTTCCGGCAGGGCCTGCGCTTGCCGGAAGGATCATGGGCAAACGGGTGGTCTATCATTATCATGAGAATGCGTTTGTAAAGGGCGCGTTTTACAAAGCATTGGCAGGAGCGATGCAGCACCTTGCGCATGAAATCATCTGCGTGTCGGCCTATCAGGCATCTTTTCTGAAACGCAGGAAAGGTGTGACTGTCATCCCGAATGCGTTGACGGATGAGTTCATCGGCAGATTGCATCCTGACCCGAAGGCGGCTTTCAGACGCAGGAATGTGTTGATGCTTTCGTCTTTGAAAGAATATAAAGGGACTGGCAGGTTTCTGGAACTGGCCAGGAGACTTCCTCAGTTCAGTTTCACTCTGGTCATCAATGATACTGAGGATAATATAGGCAGATGCCTGACGGATATTCCGGAAAATGTAAGTGTGTATCCGCGACAGAGCGATGTCAGCCGTTTTTATAATCGTGCATCTCTGGTTCTGAATCTGACAGACAAAACAAAAGCGGTCGAGACTTTCGGCATGACTGCTCTGGAGGCGATGAGTGCCGGACTGCCGGTGATCGTACCGACTGTAGGCGGTATAGCCGAGATGGTGGAGGACGGTGTGAACGGGTTTAAGATAGATGTCCGGGAGCCGGACAGGATTTGCGAGTGTATTTCATCCGTCTTTGCGGATGAAAAATTTTATTCTGGTCTGAGTATGAGAGCATTGGAATTTTCCGGAAAATTCAGGGAAAAGGATATGGTCGATAATATAGTACGTGTTTTTTGAGTGTGATTGACTCTCTTGGAGTCGGAAATAGAATGACAAATGGAAGTTGTGATAGTGGGTACCCAGGGGGTTCCTGCCGCTTATGGTGGGTTCGAGTCTCTGGTGGAGAATATCATCGGAGAGAATTGTTCTCCGGATATTCATTATACGGTATTTTGCAGCAGTGCGGATATGCCGGACAGGCGCAGCGGGTATAAGGGCTGCAGTCTGAAGTACGTCGGTCTTCATGCGAACGGAATTTCGAGCGTACCGTATGATATAATATCCATGATGCGGGCTGTCAGGGGATTTGATGTTGTCTTGATTCTTGGTACATCGGGATGTGTATTCCTTTCTGTTTTCAGGTTACTGTCCAAAAGCAGGCTGATAGTGAACATAGACGGACTGGAACACCGTAGGGAGAAGTGGGGGAGACTGGCGAAATGTTTCCTGAGGTTTTCAGAGCGGTGTGCGGTGCGGAATGCTGATGTGGTGATAGCCGATAACAAGGGTATACAGGATTATGTGACTGACACCTATCATCTGAAGTCTGAATTGATCGCCTATGGCGGAGATCATGTGTTGAGGAATGTTCCGGAGGATCGGCAGAAAGAGATATTGGCCCGATACGGGCTTGAAAGCGGAAAGTATGCGATCACTGTCTGCCGTATAGAGCCGGAGAACAACTGCGACATGATTCTGGAGGCGTTCGCGAAGTCCGGGAAGAATCTGGTCTTTATCGGGAACTGGCAGCATAGTCCGTATGCACAGCATCTGCATCGGAAGTATGCCGGTTTTAGCAGTGGGGGGGGGTACAACCTCAGATTAACTGATGCCGTTTATGATCTGGATGTTCTGTATACGCTGCGTTCACACGCCGCTTGCTATGTTCATGGACATAGTGCCGGAGGTACGAATCCGTCTCTGGTGGAGGCTATGTTTTTCGGCCGTCCGGTCCTGGCCTATGATGTGGTGTACAATCGGGAAACGACGCATGGTCTGGCTTATTATTTTTCGACTGCGGAGGAATTGTCCGGGCTTGTTTCCAGAGATGATCTGGACGGAGCGGCATTGAAACGTGTCGCAGAGGAGAATTATACCTGGCGTCACATAGCGGAGCAGTACGAGACTCTTTATCGAGGGCGGAAATAAGAACCTGTCTTGTACGGATATTTCACGTATATAATACTGGAACCGGATGTGCGGGTCGGAAAAATTTTCGTAAGTTTGTCTGAAGAGAAAATATTGAGGTCATGTTGTATCCGATAGGAATCCAGAATTTTGAGAAACTCCGTGAAGGAGGTTATGTGTATATCGACAAGACTGCGAAAATATACAGTCTTGTGTCAAACGGAGGATATTACTTCCTGAGTCGCCCGCGGAGGTTCGGGAAGAGCCTTCTGGTATCAACGATGGAGTCCTATTTCGAAGGGAGGAAGGATCTGTTTGGCGGGCTGGCCATGGAATCACTGGAAAAGGATTGGTTGGAATATCCTGTGCTTCATCTGGATCTGAGCGGAGTGTCTTATGATTCTAAGGAAGTCCTGTCTGAAGTCCTGAATCGGAAATTGTCAGGATGGGAGCATCAGTACGGTGTTTCTGCTATGTCTGATATTCCGGGGCTTAGATTTCAGGATGTCATAGACGCTGCTTATGCCAAGACCGGGCGCCAGGTCGTCATTCTGATAGACGAATATGACAAGCCGATTATAGATAATCTGGACCGGCCGTCCGTTCAGGAATATAACCGCAGTGTGCTTCAAGGTTTCTACAGCGTTTTGAATGCTAAGGACGGGTGTATCAGGTTCGGCTTTCTGACAGGGGTGACGAAGATAGTGAAACTGAGCGTGTTCAGCGGACTGAACAACCTGCGAGACATCTCGCTGCTGCCGCAATATTCCGATATATGCGGAATTTCCGGGAAAGATCTGCACAAGTATTTCGAAGAGAGCGTCAAGTCCATAGCCGAGTCCAATTCCATGACTGAAGAGCAATGTTATACGAAACTGGCGGAGATGTATGACGGATACCATTTCAGCAAGAATAGCGAGGGGGTCTATAATCCGTTCAGTCTGTTGAATTCATTGCAGGACATGGAATTCAACGGTTATTGGTTCGAGACAGGTACTCCGACTCTTTTGGTGAAAGTGATGCAACGCACTTCGTTCGATATTACGAAACTTTCGGAAGAAGAGGCAGATTCGACACTTCTGAGTACAGTGAATACCGTTTTGCCAAGCCGTTTGCATCAGATGATCGGAGAATTTTCAGAGTCGGAGTGAGCTTTTCGACCGCGAACAGACGTATCGGAGACTGGAAAGTGGTCTGAACTTCCGTTGATGCAGAATACCCTAATACGGGAAGGGTATAAAAGAAAAAATGAGTGTCGGCACCTCACGTGCGGACCCTCATACTAACCACATAATTAATAACACTAAAACTAATAACCAATAAGCTGTGAAGGTTTTGGATTAACCTTTCGATCAACTCGTTTGCAAAGGTACAGCTTTTTTTGATATCTCCAAACTTTTTCGATAAAAATTTCGAAAAAATCTGCATTTTTTATCATAAAAAAACCAAAATCCGTCCCTGATCCCTGTATTTTACTTGATTTTCCGGATCACACGGCATGGATTTCCGGCTGTGACACAGTCTGAAGGAATGTCTTTCACGACTACACTGCCGGCTCCGACAGTGACATTGTCACCTATGGTGACACCCGGGACGATGGTGACGCTACCTCCGATCCAGACATTGTTCCCGATAGTGACAGGCTTCGCGTATTCTGCGAGGGTGTTCCTTTCGGCAGGGTCGATGGGATGTCCGGCCGTGTAGATACTGACATTCGGGGCGATGAAGACATTGTCACCTATGGTGACCTTAGCTTCATCCAGGACGGTGAAACAATAGTTTGCGAAGAAATTTTCCCCTATCTCTATGTTTGATCCGTAGTCACAATAGAATGGCTGTATGAAAGTGAATGAGTTTCCGGTTTTCCCGAGAAGCTCTTTCAGCAGGTCGTGTCTGGCTGTCTCATCAGACGGGTCGAGCGAGTTGTATTTATGGACAAGAGACCGTCCGCGCGCCAGTTCTTCCAGGAGTGCCGGATCCGTGGCATCATACAGCTCTCCGGCGAGCATCTTTTCTTTTTCCGTCATAGCCATATCATCGAACCGCCAGTATCCTGTCCACTATGTATTTCTGCTGTCCTCTCCATGGCAGGCTGCCGAGATATTCCTTGTAGTGGAGTTCTACGGTCTTTCCGCTGCATCGCATCAGCGAGTCGGCTACGGCAGGATCGGTGATGGAGAATTCGAATTCGTAGGACTGTATGGCTGAAGTGTTTTTCGCCTTTGAATTGAATCCGGCCTGGATGACTTTCCCTTCGTAGGTCTTGAAAATGTACCCTTTGTAGACCACGAAGTTCAGTTCTCCGGCTTTCACTCCTTCTCCGAATACGAAATAGAATTTGAAGAAGACGGCCAATGCCAATACCGCAGCCACAGTCAGAGTGGCTATCGTGATGATTTTTCCCTTTTTCATGATGTTGTCAGTTCTCAGGCTTGCGCCGGATGATTCCGATCACGGCCTGGATTTTCCCAAAGATAGTAAAAATAACTTGAGTCCAGTGAAAAGAATGGAGGGAATTTACGGGAGGTCTGGAAAATATCAATTCTGATACACACCTAAAGAGGCTGCGCCAAAATTTATGACACAGCCTCTCTCAAACATCTTTTCTTTCGGCTTAGATGACACCCTGGGACATCATGGCATCGGCTACCTTGATGAATCCTGCGATGTTCGCACCTTTTACATAGTTTACATAGCCGTCAGGCTCGGTTCCGTACTTCACGCAGGCTGCATGGATGTCTTCCATGATCCTGTGAAGCCTCTCGTCCACCTCTTCCGGAGTCCATTTGAGCCTCATGGAGTTCTGGGTCATTTCGAGACCTGAGGTAGCCACTCCGCCGGCGTTGGATGCCTTGCCCGGAGAGTAGAGTATCTTGGCTTTCTGGAATACTTCGATGGCTTCCGGAGTTGATGGCATGTTCGCTCCTTCTGCCACGCAGATACATCCGTTGTTTACCAGAGTCTGCGCTTCCTCGCCGTTCAGCTCGTTCTGTGTGGCGCACGGCATGGCTATGTCGCATTTCTCGCCCCAAGGACGCTGGTTCTCATGATACTGTGCAGACGGGTATTTGGCTGCATATTCCTTGATACGTCCTCTGATGACGTTCTTCAGCTCCATCACATAGTCGAGTTTTTCCCTGTCGATTCCGTCAGGATCGTAGATGTATCCGTTGGAATCGGAAAGGGTCACGACTTTGGCTCCGAGCTGGAGGGCCTTCTCTGCCGCATACTGTGCCACGTTTCCAGAACCAGAGATGCAGACAGTCTTTCCTTCGAAACTGTCGCCTTTGGTGGCGAGCATGGCTGATGCGAAGTAGCATGTGCCGTATCCCGTCGCTTCAGGGCGGAGAGGGCTTCCTCCCCAGTTCAGGCCTTTTCCTGTAAGAGTGCCTGTAAATTCGTTTCTCAGCCTCTTGTATTGGCCGAACATGAAGCCGACTTCGCGTCCGCCGACCCCTATATCACCAGCAGGCACGTCAGTGTCCTGTCCGATGTGTCTCTGAAGCTCTGTCATGAAGCTCTGGCAGAATCTCATGACTTCGTTGTCCGATTTGCCTTTCGGATTGAAATCGGAACCACCTTTTGCACCACCCATAGGCAATGTGGTCAGACTGTTCTTGAAAGTCTGTTCGAAAGCGAGGAACTTCATGATGCTGAGGTTCACGCTCGGATGGAAACGGATTCCTCCCTTGTATGGTCCGATGGCACTGTTCATCTGTACCCTGTATCCTCTGTTGATCTCCACTTCTCCTTCATCGTTTACCCACGGAACTCTGAACATGACTACTCTTTCCGGTTCTGCAATGCGCTCCAGAATCTTCATGTCCATCAGATACGGATGTTCCACAATGTAAGGGGCCAGGCTTTCCACCACTTCCCTTACTGCCTGATGAAATTCTTTTTCACCCGGATTTCTGGCTATCAGTCCTGCCATGAAATCATCTACATACTTCTGAGCAAAATGATCCATTGTTTTAAAATTTATAAGTGACTAATTTTCTCTGTTTCAGGCTTTGTTTTCTACAAAATAAACAAATCGAAACGACAAAAACAATAGCTGAGGTATCTGCAAGGCTCTTGTGCTCAAAACAATTAGTATGATGAAATGCCTGTTTGGCTTAAACATATCGCCGCATCGGAGAAATTTGCTTACAATCTGTAAGCAGTATGAAAAAATGAGTGGGATTTTTGAAATTTGTTAAATTTTCTAAAATTTTTTCTCCTCTTCCATTTTCTTCCTGTATGCATCGAGGCGTTTTTTCCATAGTTTGCATTTGGCCTGATGTTCAGCATCTTTCCTCTTCAGGAACTGTTCGTATTTTTCTTCCAGATAATTGTCTGCCATATTTTGTGCCTGTTTTTGTGTAAGTCAGTGAATTGCTGTCAGTTAGTATGCTTCCTGCCATTCGCGCCTCATGGCTGTTGGCCAGAAAACAGGCCGAACAGTCTGGCATCTATCTGGTCGGTGATGAGGGCGAAGTCTTCCGGCCGGTTTTCGAAGTCGAGATGGTCGGCATCGATGGTCAGAACCTGTCCCTGATAGCTGCCGATCCAGTTTTCGTATTTCGTGTTCAGCCCCGTGAGATATTCGATGCTTATGGATTTTTCATAGTCGCGTCCGCGTTTCTGTATCTGTGAGACGAGGTGCGGAATCGAGGATTTCAGGTATATGAGCAGATCCGGGGCCTTGACGAGGGACATCATGAGGCTGAACAGGTCCATGTAGGTGCGGTAATCCCGTTCCGAGAGGTTTCCCATTTCGAAGTTGTTGGCTACGAAGATGTGCACGCCTTCGAGTATGGTCCTGTCCTGGATGATGGTGTCTTCCGAGTTCGAGATTTCGAGTATGTCCTTGAATCTTTGTGTGAGGAAATATACTTCGAGGTTGAATGACCAGCGCGGTATATCTCTGTAGTAGTCATCCAGATATGGGTTGAAAGTGACTGCTTCGTATTTGGGTGTCCATCCGTAGTGTTCTGACAGCATTCTGGTCAGAGTGGTTTTCCCGCTTCCGATGTTTCCTGCTACTCCTATATGCATTTTTTTATTCTATTTTGGTGGCCTTCCGGCCAATGTCCCTGAGACCTTCCGGTCAATGTTCTTGTGACCTTCCGGCCAATGTTTCCGTCTTCCGCCGTTTTCCGTTTCTTCCCGGTCCGGCGCAGACGAAGTCCGGAACCGTTGCGAATTTAATAAAATAACGGTAAAAACTTAAACGGCGTCTAAAAAATCTTAACTTTGCAGATCTTGTCCTGTCGGTTCGGGAGAGGCAGTAAGATATTGGCCGGAGGCCTGAAAGAGGGTTGCCTGCTGAGGCCTGAAAGGAAGGCTGACGGTATAATATTGGCCGAAGGCTTAGGGAAAGGAGAGAATTTTCCAGCGGTATTGCAAGGACCGTACATTGGCCGTCAGGCTATCCTGAAATGATTGAATATAAACTGGTTGTGAATATGTATTTGATGAATGACGATACGATTTGTGCTCCGGCGACTGTTCCTGGTACGGGGGCGATTTCCGTGATCAGGGTGAGTGGGGGAGAGGCGCTGCCGGTGGTTTCGGCGATGGTGAAGTGTGCGCCGGGGCGTGAGATCATGATGGCTCCGGGGTATTCGGTGCGGTTCGGACGGATTTTTCTGGATGACGGGGAGTTGCTGGATGAGGTGCTGGTGACGGTGTTCAGGGCTCCGCATTCGTATACCGGGGAGGATTCTGCGGAGATTTCTTGTCATGCTTCCCAATATATAGTGGACAATGTGTTGCATCTGCTCGTCGAGGCTGGCGTGCGTCCGGCGGAACCTGGCGAATTCACTCGCAGGGCATATCTGAACGGAAAGATGGATCTGGCTCAGGCTGAAGCTGTGGCGGATCTGATTGCTGCTCAAGGGGCTGCGGCGCATCATCTGGCGTTGAGTCAGCTGAAGGGCGGTTTCTCGAATGAACTGAAGAAGATGCGGGGTGAACTGCTGAATATCGTGTCCCTGATGGAGCTGGAACTGGATTTCAGTGAGGAAGAGGTGGAGTTTGCGGACCGGTCGCAGTTGTCCGGTCTGGTGGATGCTGTTTCCGGGCATATAGGGCGTCTGATTTCGTCTTTCAGGCTGGGCAATGCTATCCGCAATGGTATTCCTGTGGCGATAACCGGGGCGACGAATACCGGGAAGAGTACGCTGCTGAATGCCTTGCTGGGGGAGGACCGGGCCATAGTGTCTGATATTCACGGGACTACGCGTGATACGATAGAGGAGACTCTGAATGTGGGCGGGCTGCTTTTCCGGTTTATCGATACTGCGGGGATCAGACGGACTGATGAGACGGTGGAGCAGATCGGGATAGAGAGGACGTTCAGGAAGCTGGAGGAGGCTGTCGTGGTGTTCGTGATGGTGGATGCTTCTCTGGCTTGTTCCATGGAGGACGGCGTTCCTGCTGCCGGTTTTTCTGGAGGTTCCCATGCCGGAGTTCCTGCTGCCGATTTTTATGGAGGTTCCCATGCCGGAGTTCCTGCTGCCGGTTCCGGGATAGGGGATTCAGGCAATTCTTCTGATTCTGCCGTGCCAAGTGGTTCCGGTGATATTTTACTTTCTGGGAAGGACGATTATGCCGGTATGACAGGGCAATATGACAGTGCAGGTAATGGCGTATGGCGAGGTGTGGAGGATGTGCTGGCCAGAGTCGATGTTTCACGTCAGAAAGTGATTTTCGTGGTGAATAAAATGGATCGTGTGACCGGAATGAATGCTCCTGCGCCTCTCGCCATACGTGCCGGACTGGACAGACTGAAAGCTTCGTATCGTCTCCAGGAAAGTCCGGAAGTGTATGTTTCGGCAAAGAAAGGGGAGGGCCTTGATGATCTTCGGATGGCTCTGACAGAGGTCTGTGCCGAATATGCGATCTCTTCGGACGATGTCATAGTCACCAATGCCCGCCACATCGATGCCTTGAAAAATGCTCAATCTGCCCTGGCCCGCGTCCAGGACGGTCTCCGTTCCGGCCTTCCTACCGACCTTGTCTCCCAGGACATCCGCGAGGCCATCTACCACATCGGTTCCATCGTCGGCGAAATCTCCACCGACGAAGTCCTCGGGAATATCTTCAAGAATTTCTGCATCGGCAAGTAACTCGAATTTTCACTATGACAACTCAAATACAAAAAGAATACAAATAATGTTAAATAACTTGCGTAATACCAACGATTTAGATAACTAATCGAACAGCGGGTTATTTTGCTTGGTTTGTATTGGAATTGTCGTTTTTTTGTTGCTACTTTGTTGCTCGGTCTGTTCAAGCTACAAAAAGCAACAAATTTATGGGACAGTCCAGAGAACGTATCAAACTACGGAAACGAAAAACCCCGTCCGGGATGGAGTCTTTATACCTTGACATCTACCTGAACGGGCAGCGCTCATACGAATACCTCAAACTGTACCCTGTCCCCGAAATCAACAGGCAGGACAGGCAGAAGAATCTGGAAACGCTGAAACTTGCCGAGGCTATCCGGGCGAAACGGCTCGTGGAGC
>CALUQB010000013.1 GCA_944322815.1 uncultured Bacteroidales bacterium
CGCACCGCCGCAAGAGAGTCCGTGCCTGCGGCCAACGAGTCCGGAACCGACAGGGAATCACGCACCGCCGCAAGGGAATCCGCCCTCGCCAGAGAATCCGCCGCAGCCTTGGCTTTCGCCAAAGCCTCGGCCGCCTGGGCCGCCTTCAGCGAATCGGCCCGCGCCTTTTCCTGTGCCCGCTTCTGTGCCTCCATCTGCGCCTTCTTGTTCGGATCATTGGCCGCCTCCTCGGCGGCCTTCTTGGCGGCTTCCTCTGCAGCCTTGCGTCTGAACTCGGTCACCGGATCGATATCGAGATTGGCTTTCCGCGTCGCGGCATCCGCGATCGTCAGAGAATCTATCTCAAACATTTTCAGAGTATAATGTATGAGTGTATCGGCGCCGAAATAGACAGTATCCTTCTGTCCTTCCTCCTCGGTCACAGCTATCACGGCAGGATCACGGGTAAGTGTCACTATCGAAAGGGAATCCACATAGTCGAGTTTCCCGGCCAGTCCCGAGACATTTCTCGTGGTATCCGTCAGTTGCACATTGCCGTACATCTGTATGTCGGAAGTGTTCCTGTTGAAATACAGGGAATCGCACCATGCTTCCTGCGTATCGGACATAAGATGCACCTGTCTGGTGAAAAAGAAAAGCTCGCGCCCGCGGTCGTACCATCCCTGCTCCGCAGAAAGCATATTGTCCTCTTTCCAGGCATTGGTCCCGGTCCCGAAGGTGGCCAGGGACATCTCGGACTGATATCTGAGGGTATTGGTCTTGATGAAGATGGAATCGGTGAACATATTGACATCCGTCGCGAAATCGAAGGTCTTGATCTTCGAATCATATGTTCCCGTCTGGCTTTCGATGATCTGCCCGTCCTTGTCGCGCATCGAGCCGCCTCTGAAAAAGACGGCCACACTGTCTTTCGTGTTGTAATCCAGGAATTTGGTTCGCAGGGTATTGTTGTCCTTGTCCTGAAGCTGGACCACATCGCCCCGGAACTCGGCCAGGTCGGTATCGATGTAGTATTTCATCTTTTCGCTCTGGAGCTCCGTCTGGTCCTGAATGATCTGCACATTCCCGATGGCGTCTATCACCCTGGTATCCACGTTCCACAAAGCCGTATCGCAGATAAGATATGTGTTGTTGTGAAAAAATCTGGCAGGCCCGACTATCTTACGGTAACTCATACCATCTATTTCCAGCAACTGTGCGCTTTTTCCGCTCAACAGCCGCACGAGACTGTCTTCCGGCTCCTGCTGTTCCTGGGCGGAAACCCTCAGGGACAGCACTGCCGGCAGCACAAGCGTCAGTAGGATGCTGAAAATATTCCTCATGTTCTATTGTTCCTGTCTGATTTTAGACGACCATTCAACATGATCGAAAGTACAGTCCTTGAATATGGGATCGATGACAATATATGTGTCCGCTATCTTTTCCTTTATGAAGTCATCAATGGCTTTCATGGCTCTCTCGTTCTTAGCCTGCTGCAGCAGCAGGGTATAGTCCTCGGAGAACGAAGCGGTATGGGCAGGCAGGATCTTGTCCACCTTTATGATCTTGTACACGGTGTTCCCTGAACGGCCTTCATTGTCCCTGGACTCGAACGGAACTGAAATCTCGCCTTCCTTCAGATCCTTTATGGCATTGTAGTCCTCCGGCTTCAGCTGGTCTATCTCGAAATAGGATGATCCTGAATTGGGATCCGCCATCTGGCCGCCGTTGGTCCTGGTAGCGGGATCCTGCGAGTAGAAACGCGCAGCCAGGTCAAATGACACGGCCCCGTTCTGCAATTCGATTTTCAGGCTGTCCAGTGTCTTGAATGCCTTTTCCTTGTCCTCGACAGTGTATTCGGGCTTCATCAGGATATGGCGGGCATTGAACATGTCGCCTTTCTTCTCCAGGACCTCGATGATATGGAAACCGTCCGGGGTCTCCACTATCTGGGAAACTATACCCGGTTTCAGGGCCATGGCCGCATCGGAAAATGCAGGCCAGAATACGGACTTGGAAGCCATTCCGAGTTCGCCTCCGCGCCTGGCGCTTCCCGGGTCCTGTGAATAGATCCTCGCCAGCACGGCGAACTTTTCTCCGTTCATTATCCTTTCCCTGATAGCCAGAAGCCTGTCTTTTACAGCCAGATTGGCCGCCTCGCGGTCAGGATAAATGCATATCTGGCTGAGCTGGTATTTGATCGGGACGATCGGCAGATCGAGGGAGTCGGTATTGTCTATATATTCCTGGACATCGAAAGGCGTCATCTCCGGAGCGGAAGAAGCGACATTCTGCTGCATCTGCTGTGTCAGGCTCTGGTCTTCCAGAGTCTTGCGCCACTCCTGACGCAGCTTGTAGAGAGGCTTGCCGAAATACTCTTCCACATTCTCGTCCCCTCCGAGCTGGGTCCTGATGTTATCCACCCTGTTTCTCAGCTCGGCTTCCACCATATCGTTGTTCACGGCCAGCGAGTCAAGCCTGGCCTGTATCAGAAACAGCTTCGCAGTCATCATCTGCTCCAGCAGTTCGCAACGGATATTCCGGTCCGATGCCATACCCTGTGCCCGCATGATCTGGACTTCTTCCTCCAGTTGCGATATGGATATCATCTCGTTACCCACTACAGCGACAGTCTTGTCGATGATGCCGTCCGGATATTGCTGTGCCGCCAGCGGCAATACCGCCAGTGCGGCTGCCAGAACGGCAGATATTCTAAGAAAACCTTTCATGTTTGTCCAATTATCAATAAATCACGAATTTTCCTTTTGCGCGGGCATCCTCCAGCAAGTCCTGTTCCAGATCGGTCACCAGTTCATGTCTTCTGATGCCTATGAGAATTCCTCTGATTTCCGGTTCGCAATACTCCAGCGGGAGCGGTTCGCCGGCCTGGACAAAGTCCGATATATAAGCTATGTCCATCCTGTCATAATCGGTATCCTTCACCTGAATGAAAGAATTCCTCATCCTGGAAAGCAGTTTCGTGTAGTCACTCTGCCCGAAATCCTCAGCCAGTTCCACTATCCTGATCCACTTGCCTCCGTAGTCGGTATACCTGTCGGCAGATGAACAGGCCAGGCTGTCGACATAGACCATATCTTCGACATTGTCCGAAGCCATGTTCTTCATTATCAGGTCGATATTAGGAGAATCGGCAGCTATCCTCATGAAATGGGCCTTGACCATAGGAACATCAGCCACGAACTTCTGCTTGTGCGACTCGTAATACTCCAAAAGCTCGTCATGAGTGACGCTGGTGTCCAGCCTTTCATTCACATACCTCTGTTCATAACGGTATTTCAGCAATGCCTTGCGATACTCCTCCACTTCTCTCGAAACATCCTTTTCCTGTTTCGAAAGCTGCGCTTCAGCAATATCGGCGAAAACCAGATCCGATGCCCATGAGTTTATATACTGCATCACTATCTTCATGCTGTCCTCGTGCGATGTCCCTGGAGGCACCAGTGTGGAAATATCGCTCTGGCTCAGCTTATGGCTGCCGACCTTGGCTATGGCCTTGCGGTCGTTGTCAAAAAGTGACGAAATCGCCTCACACGATGAGAACACCGGCAAGGCGACTATCAATATCAATACAGATGAAATCCATCCTTTCATCCCGGAACTATCTTGAATAGTTCGGAGATTCCCTGGTGATGGTGACATCATGAGGATGTCCTTCCACGAAACCTGCGTGGGTGATGCGGACGAATTTCGCCCCGCGGAGAGCCTCGATATCCTTCGCGCCGCAGTAACCCATACCTGCACGGAGGCCTCCTACGAGCTGGTATACCACCTCCGCGAGAGTACCCTTGTACGGCACCTGGGCTACGATTCCTTCAGGAACGAGTTTCTTGATATCGTCCTCCATATCCTGGAAATACCTGTCCTTCGATCCCTGCTGCATGGCTTCGAGCGAACCCATTCCCCTGTAAGACTTGAATTTACGGCCGTTAAGGATAATAGTCTCACCCGGTGACTCCTCGACTCCGGCGAAGAGCGATCCGGCCATGATGGTGCTGGCACCTGCAGCCAGAGCCTTGACCACATCTCCGGAATATCTGATACCGCCGTCCGCTATGACAGGAATACCTGTACCCTTCAATGCATTGGAAGCCATCATCACTGCAGAAAGCTGAGGCATGCCGACACCTGCGATGACACGGGTCGTACAGATGGAACCCGGACCGATTCCGACTTTCACGGCGCTCACGCCTGCATCCGCGAGAGCTTTCGCCCCTTCCGCAGTGGCCACGTTTCCGGCTACGATCTGTATGTCAGGCAGGGCTTCGCAGGCTTTCTTGATCACGTTGAGCACTCCTACCGAATGTCCGTGGGCAGTATCCACCACCACGGCATCGGCTCCCGCATGAGTCAGCATCTCAATGCGTTCGATAGTATCTGATTTGACACCTACCGCAGCCGCCACGAGAAGACGGCCCTTCGAATCCTTGGAAGCGATAGGATTGTCCTTGATCTTCATCAGGTCCTTATAGGTGATGAGTCCTTCCAGAGTACCGTCCTTGTTCACTACGGGGAGTTTCTCCACCTTGTAGTTTCTCAGGAGTTCGGTAGCCTCGGAAAGGCTGATGCCGGCAGGAGCGGTCACCAGGTTCTCGGAAGTCATGATCCGGGAAATCGGCAGCTTCATGTTGTCTTGGAAGCGCAGATCCCTGTTGGTCACGATACCTATAAGGTGCATGCTGCCATCTACGACAGGGATTCCTCCGATATGATGCTGTGCCATCATTCCCAGTGCATCTCCGACAGTAGCATCAGGACTGATGGTGATAGGGTCGTCGATCATGCCGTTCTCGGCTCTCTTGACCTTTTTCACCTGATTCATCTGGGCCTCGATGGTCATATTCTTGTGAATGACACCTATTCCTCCTGCCCTGGCCATGGCGATAGCCAGATCTGCCTCGGTCACGGTGTCCATCGCTGCCGACACTATCGGTGTCTGCAATCTGATGTCCCTGGAAAACCATGTGGTGACGTCCACCTCTCTCGGTAGGACTTCTGAACGTGCCGGGATAAGCAACACATCATCGAAGGTCAAGCCTTCCGGAATCTCGTAATTGGTAAATGTCTGCATGCTCGAAAATTTTATAATCTGCAAAGATAGTGATTTTTGCACGAAAATATCAAATTATTCATCCGATGTCTGTCCTGACCCGGTCAGAGCCTCCAGCCCCGGCCAGAGCCGCCCCTGCCATGCATTTCTCTCCTCCATACGGCGGTCCAGCATGCGCAGCAGTTCGAAATTCCGCACCAGGCCCCACGGGGTTTCGTTCACGAAGCGCGGAGGCACCTCTCCTGCTATCCGTTCGATATACAGGTCAGGCCGCAGTCTTTCCAGAATATCGATGATGAAATCCAGATATTCCTCCATTCCGAAACGCAGGAAATCCTCTGGTTTACGGGCATATTCCTTCTCCATCGCCGTCCCCTTGATGATCTGCAGCTGGTGGAACTTCACTGATTTCAACGGCAGGGCATTGATCATGGTCGTCTGGTCCAGCAGCATCTGCCTGCTCTCGCCCGGGAGTCCCAGAATGAAATGCGCCCCTGTGTCGATCCCTCTCTCCGCAGTCATCTCCACGGCTTTCTCCGCACAGGCGAAATCATGACCTCTGTTTATCCTCTTCAAAGTCGCGTCATAGCACGACTCTATCCCGTACTCGACCGTCACCACCGGTGCACTGAGGACGTTTTCCCCGACTTTCCGCCGCCATTCCGGCAAAAGACTGCCGTCTTTCAATGCCGCTATCATGTCCAGTTTTTCCTCGTCCACGCAGTCCGGTCTTGTTCCTATGACTATTCCGACCACCTCCGGGTGGTCCAATGCTTCCGTATACAGGGAGCGCAGGCGTCCAACGGGGGCGTAAGTATTCGAATAAGCCTGGAAATAGGCCAGATAATGGCCGGAATTCCGGTATCTGACACGATGGAATTCAATACCCTCGTCCATCTGCCGGCGCAATGTCTTCCCGGGGACGCTGTAACCCGGATGAAATGCAGCATTGTCACAATAGGTGCAGCCTCCCGTACCGACAGTACCGTCCCTGTTCGGGCAAGTAAAGCCTGCATCGAGGACTATTTTCTGCAGCCGTTCTCCGTATTTTTCCCTGTAATAACCTACAAATGAACGGTATCTTTTACCTCCGTCAAATTCCATATGGCTGTGTTTTCCTGCAAATGTCATAAATCTTTTCTTTCCAATGAAATTTTCAAGCGAGTGTTTTTTACAAAAAACATTTCCGATATAAATCTGTTTTCTATAAAAAACATTTTGAGTACATTTTTGTTTTTTATAAAAAACACATATATTTGCAGAAAGAACAAGGCGAAATTATGGAAAGGCTCTTCGAAAGACATGACGAATACATGGAAAATGTCCCCATGGATTTCATCAGGAACTTCATGCAGACAGTGAACTGGGACAGTCGGCTTATCTGCATCAAAGGTTCCAAAGGTGTAGGGAAATCGACGCTGCTGCTGCAGAAAATAAAGACGGAATTTCCGCAAGGCAGCAGACATGTTCTCTACTGCTCTGCCGATACCGGCTATTTCACGACACACTCGCTGGTAGAGACCGCGGACATGTTCGTCAAGACCGGAGGCACACATCTTTTCATAGACGAGATCCACAAATATGAGGGGTGGAGTCAGGAACTGAAGGAAATCTATGACCTGCACAAAGGTTTGCATGTAGTGGTCAGCGGCAGTTCGCTTCTCGAGATAAACAACGGCAAGGCAGATCTGTCGAGACGGATGATAGAATATGAAATGCCGGGACTGTCATTCAGGGAATACCTGATATTCGAGACCGGAGAGAAATTCGATACCGTAAGGCTTTCAGACCTGCTTGGCAATGCATCAGGATTCTGTAGTGAAATCAGAAGCAAGTGCAGACCTCTGGAACACTTCGGACAATATCTCAAATCCGGATACTATCCGTTTTATTTCGAAGACAAGGCTTCATATGGTTTCAGAATAGAAAACATAGTAAACTACATCATCGATACCGAACTGACGGTCCAGAGAAATGTCGAAACCGGCAATGTCAGGAAAGTAAAGGCACTGCTTCAAGTCATTTCCGGTATGTTGCCATTCGAAATCGACATAGCCAAAATCTCCAGGAATATCGGAATCCAGAGACTCACGACATTGAAATATCTGAAATATCTGGAAGAGGCCAAACTCATAAGACGACTGTTCGCCGGCCTCAACGCCACAAGCGACCTGCAGAAACCGGACAAGATACTTATGGATAATCCGAATCTTCTGTCCGCGCTTTCACCGGACACGCCGTTGAAAGGGACAGTCCGGGAAACATTCTTCTGCAACCAGCTTTCAGGAGCCGGACACAGCATGGAATACGGAGGACTCAAGACCGGAGACTTTCGGATAGACGGAAAATATGTCATCGAAGTCGGAGGACAGGACAAAGGTTTCAGTCAGATAAAAAATGAAGAAAACGGCTATGTCGCGGCTGATGATATCGACTCTGCCGTATTCAGGAAAATCCCCCTATGGGCTTTCGGATTCCTGTACTGATAGATAAGGTATTTTTCGCAAAGAACATTTTAGATACTTAAATGTTTTTTACAAAGAACATTTTCGATGTGCTTCTGTTTTTTACAAAAAACACATTCCGGTACGTTTGTCCAAAAAAAGCGGTGTACCATAAATGCAAACTGCTGCGTTATTATCGGGATTCGGGCTAAGTCATTTACGAAAGTAAACTCCTGTCGCCCTCACCCTCAATGCCTTGCATTTTATCAATTCTGATACACCTAAAGAGACTGTGCAAAATTTACCATTTTGACACAGTCTCCAATGCGTAAAATACGCTGTTTATCCGCCGATTCAACGAACCAGTCAGCTATTCGGCACGTTTGAAGGTCATTTCGAGATAAACCATTCCAGCTGTAGGCTTGTCCGGCATATACATTCCATACATAGGGTCAAGCCACTCCGGACAGAAGGTATGGGATTCATAATCAAGCACATAAAAATCGAGCAATTCATCGCCGGTTTCTGCGTCAGTGATAAATCGAGCACCGATATATGCAACTTTATCTTCACTTGTCTCTGCCGGAGAGAAGAATCTGTTTACATTATCCAATTCTACCAACAAAACAGCTGGATCAATCGTTCCATAAGCATCATAATAATCTCCTTGCTTAACAGACGATTCACCTATAAAATAATCCTTGAACGATGACTCGAATGCAGGAGTGAATGTACCTGTCTCCAAATCAAACGTGATCTTGTCATTGGCATTGAACTGCGGAAGCAGATCATATTTTGAACACATATCATAATACTGACCCTCAAAATACTCACGGTCTGTAACCAATTCGTTGATCACCCATTCTCCGTCAAGAGCCTCCCATGGAGAACCCGAAAACGTAACCTCTACACTGCCATAAGTTCCGATATGAATATTGTCTGACTCGACAATATTCAGGACCACTTTATTGTGATTCTCATCATATGGTTCAATCATATTCAATATGAGAGTACCCTCAAGACCATTCTGCTCAATCACTATCTCGGATTTGCCGCCTTCAAACTCGAAATTGGTTCCAAGAACCGCCGTAGATTTAGACTCATCCACTTCAAGAGTTATGGTCATAGCCTGTCCTACTCTATAGAACATACCGGATCTGTCAAAAATCTGTACATTAACACCGGCGGAAACGACGCCTTTCCTTACCTGCGATTCAAATGACGCATACAACTGCACCGGTACAAGTGTAAATGTAACGGAAGAAAGGTTTCCAAGCGCGAAACCGTCCGGTGCACCAAGAGCCGCTGTCACGGTCTTCCCTTCCGCATCGGAATTTGCAGCCCTGACCGTGATAGTGGAGACAGGCTCCAAACCTCCGATGACAAATTCTTCAGCCGACACGAAATAATCCTCGCCTTCAACTGCCGTTCCGCTGAAATTCACAGGTATCGTGACAGGCTCGGTGTCGTTATAGCCGGATGCCATCAGAGTGAGGGTGAAAACCCCGTCCACATTGACAGGCTGGACCGCAAAACTTACCGTAGGGACCTCCACCGTGTCCTCAGGCTCGCAAGACACCATGAACAGAGCCGTCATGGCCGCGAAAATCATAAACAAACTTTTTTTCATACGCGTAAAAATTAATATTGTCAGTTCGTAAATTCTCAAATCATATCTTCACTCTGCGTCCTTATCAATTAGAAGAAATATCCGCATTGTACTCATCCTGCAGCTCCTGAATGACCTCCCGGTCAGCGGCAGTAAGATCCACCGGATCAGGAAGAATGAAATCCGTCGCATAACCGTCATTCATCGGCGGCAGCTCATCGGCATCATCACAAGATACAGCCGACACCATCAGCATTGCGGCGAATGCCGCCATCACCATATATTTTATATTCCTTTTCATCATCATCAATTTTTTACTTGACATTATCATAACCCGGATTCTGCACAAGCCCGTCCGTCAGAATCACATCAGCTATCGGAAGCGGGAACGTATACATGAACTCCAGAGTCGTGTATTTGCGGCCCTGCCGGTGCGTCCACATCTCAGGCCTCCCGTTCCTCTTCAACTCATACCAGCGGTCCCCTTCCAGAAACAGCTCCTTCCGCCTCTCGCACAGTATGGCATAAATCAGCGGAGTAAGGGCCTGCCCGCGGGCATCCACCCTGACATTGTCATCAGGATCCACCGGAGGCAGAGTCTCCATAGTATAGTCAGTCACGCCGGTGATCCTGTGACGGCGCAATTCATTCAGCGATGCAAGAGCCTCCGTCTCCAATCCCTGATGATACTGGCTCTCCATCAGGATACACTGCATCTCCGCACTCCTGAGGCACGCCATGGGACGTTTTGCAAAGGTCCGCTTCTCGCCCACAGAAATTCCGTATCTGATATCCTGTTCACCTTCAGCGAACAGGTTGATGAACTGCTTGCTGACAGGCTTGCACTGAAGATAGGATATAGCCTGCGAATCACCGCTGCCCGTGGATCGAGTACCCCCCTTCATCAGGATATTGCCGGTCCCTTCTCCTGTTTCCTCCATCATGGATTTGTAGGCATCTCCGCCAAGCAGAGGGTGTCTTTCCAACACCTGATAAGCATAGGAAGCAGCCTGACTGTAATTGCCGGCCCAGAAATGCACCCTGGCAAGATAGCCAAGCATCACATCGCTGTCGAACAGGTAGTCCTCATTCCGGATATTGCAGTCTATGGCCGACTGAAGATCGTCCGCTACCCGTTTCACCGTCTCGCTGAAAGAAGAGCGGATGGTCCTGGCTTCCATATCGAATACAGTCACCAGAGGCACGCCGAGCTTCCCGGAAGCATTGCCCTCCCACGGTTCGCAGAAATTCCGCAACAGGTTGTAGTAGCATATGCCACGCAGCGCATAAGCCAGACCTTTCACGTCGGAGGCTTCCTCAGAAGTATCCTCAGCCAGTCCGTCGAGTACGATATTGCAGTCCCTGATGACCTCATACAGATGGGCATACAGCACCTGTTTGTCAGAGAGGTCATCACCTACATAGAGGGGTACATAGTTCCCTGTAGGGTACTGGGTCAGTTTCGACTCCAGATCATCGGCATAGCACTCCAGATCCGCGACAGAGCCGACATCCCCGATGATGGTCTCCTCTCCTTCCTCTATCTCGTACAGTCGGGTCTGCAACAAGGCCGAATATTCCTCCGGCGTCTGCGGAATCGTCTTTCCGTACGGCTTGATGTCCAGATAGTCCGTACACGAAACCGCAGCCAGAACCAGACCGGCCAGCACCGCATATTTACCGATATTCTTCATTACCTTGATTTCCTTCATTATCTTAATTATTTGTTAATGACTATCCGCCAAAATTCCTTCACCTTGTCATCTCGACCGGAGGTCCTGCGGACCGCAGTGGAGAGATCTGATATTAAAAACTACAGCTCAGGCTGAACGTAAACGAACGGCTCTGAGGGTAAACGGCTCCAGGAGTCTCCGGATCTATACCCGAGTAGTTCGTCAGGATGAACAGATTGTTCATCAGGAAACTCACCGTAAACGAACCCATCCTCATGGCGTCCACCCACTTCTTCGGCAGGTCGTATGAGAGAGATATCGTACTGAGCTTGAAATACGACACATCCTCCAGCATGACGCAGTCCGTCACATCGTCAATATACGGCTGCATGGCATCCAGATACTGTCCGCTCGGATCGGTGATCCTCGGTCCGTAAGCATCTATCAGACGCGGATAGCCGTCAGTCACCGGATTCGCCACGGTCCAGCGGTGGGTCACATCCTTGCGCACATTCAGATGATTCACATACACGTCATTCATCTGCGTGGCTATAGGCTCGTTGTCAGTACCGGAACCGGCATCTCGCCATGACACCGGACATTCGATGTTGTTCAGCATCTTCCCGCCTATGGAGAAGTTTCCGGCGATATTGAGAGAAAGCCTCTTGTAGGTAAATGTCGTCGAAAGACCGCCAGTCCACGGAGCATGCGACGTACCCACATAGTAGAGGTAATTCGTGAAAAGCCTGTAGTCCTCGATGGTCGAAATCTGCGCATCAGGACGGATGATGAACTTGTACACCCCTGTCGCAGGATCTATTCCCGAAGTCTTTCCGGTGAAGATATGTCCAAGAGGATAGCCTACATAATAGTCGCCGAAAATATTGCCCGTAGGGGAATCATATTTGGTGAGTTCGTTGTAGTTATAGGCGGCATTGGCGGTCAGCCTCCAATGGAAATGCTTGAATTTCAGTATGGTCGAGCCGAGCATAAGCTCCACTCCGTTGTTTACCTGCTCGGAAGTGTTGTAGCTCTGGGTATCGAACCCCGTGCTCTCGGGCACACGGACATTCGTTACCAGGTCCATGTTGTGGTTCCTGTAGTAGGATACCTCTCCGAAAATCCGGTCATGGATCAGGCCGAAATTCAGGCCTACATTGAAGGTCTGGTTCTTCTCCCAGCGCAGATGCGGGTTCGGCGGGTTGCTGATCTGCCCGAGCCGATAGTAATCATCTCCGGTATTCCTGAAATAATCCCTGTAATTCATGATCAGCACCGGATAGACAGACTGGTTCACGCCTCCGGTATATCCGAAACCTGCACGCAGGCTCAGCGTACTGATCGCCTTCGAGATTCCGCCCTGCATCCACGGCTCTTCGTCAATGTTCCACGCGGCACTGCCTGACCAGTTCACGTTGAACTGTTCGTCGCTTCCGAAATTGTTCGACCCGTCGCTTCTGACCGTCCCGCTGACCACGTATTTGTTCCTGAACGTATAAGTGACGGACCCGTAAAATGACGCGAAGGCATTCTCTATGATATTCTGGCCGGCGCTGCCGTCCAATACCGCTCCGAAATTCACCAGATCCTCATAGTCGTAGTCCCCGTCGGAATTCGTAGGCCACATCGGAGTGGAATGGTTGCCGGTCACCGGATCATATCCGTACCGTTTCGTAGTGATGTTTTTCGCGTAGGAACTGCGGATCTCGGCTCCGCCTATCACGCTGAGGGCATGGTCGGTCGCAAATGTCCTGGCATAGTTCAGCTGGCCCCGGAGCATGTACGATGTATTGTATGTCGAAGACTGGGTGATGGAACCGTACTTTCTCTGGGATGTATATGACTCTCCCTCGAACGGCCTGTCCATGAAGGCGGCATAGGTATTCGCTCCGTTTATGTTCTCGGACATGTCTCCCGAATACGAAAACGAAGCCAGACCTGTGAATGTCAGACCTTTGGCAATATTTATCGTAGTATTCCCCTGTATGGTGAACGTAGTGGAATTCGCCTCGCTGGAGGTCTCGTTTATCTCGCGCATGAGGTTGAAACCGTTGTCCGGAATCTGGGCGCCGACAGCTCCGTTCGCGCTGCTGATGGTCAGATAAGTATCGTCAGAACGGTATGAACCGTCGGCATTGTACAGCTGCTCGTAAGGATTTGCGAAATAGGCATAGTCGAAAAGGCTGACATTGTTCGACGGAGACAGGGCCTTCTGATAGCTGAAATCGGTCTGTATCCCGAATTTCAGCCATTTGGCAGGACGCGAGTCTATTTTCGCATTCAGGCTGTAGTTCGTCGCGCTGGTCTTCTGGACCAGGCCGTTGTTGTAGCCGAATCCGCCTGACACATAGTAAGTCATCTTGTCCGTTCCCCCGGAAACCGACAGATAGTGGCTGGTGGAAACTGTGTTCCTGAACAGCACGTCGAACCAGTCAGTAGTATGCGAACCGAGTTCCTCGATATAGGCATCCTGCTCGGCTACAGACATCCCGGCGAACTTTCCGTAACCGGAACGGATCTGGCCCACGATACCTATGACAGGATAGTGCGCGGAGGTATTGCCGCTTATGTAGTCCTGATATCCGGCAGCAGAGAATTCGTCCCACAGTTCCTGCTCCCAGGCCAGTTTCTCCCTGGAATCCATCAGATTCGCGTCCCTGGCCGGCTTGGTCTGCACTGTCACTGAACCCATATAGCTGACGGACGTCTTTCCGGCATTGCCCCTCTTGGTCGTGACCACGATGACACCGTTGGCTGCCTGCGACCCGTATATTGCCGCAGCGGCGGCATCCTTCAGGACAGTAATGGACTCGATGTCGTTAGGGTTTATGTTTCCGATACCGGTAGCGAAGATGTTGTCGAAGTCACCGGACTGGATCTGGCTAAGGTTCATCTGAGGGATATTCTTCTGCATCGGCACCCCGTCGATGACCCATAGCGGTTCGGCATTTCCGGTGATGGTGTTCGTACCCCTGATTCTGACGGAAGCCGCAGCACCCGGACGGCCGGAAGTCATCTGGACGTTCACTCCGGCGAGCTTTCCCTGGAGAAGCTGGTCTACTGTCTTCAAAGGAGAGCCCTGCAGTTCCTCGGCATCGATGACTGCCACGGCACCCGTACTCTTGCGGAGTTCCACCTGGGAGTAGCCCGTGACCACCACCTGATCCATCATCATGGTTTCCTCTTCCAGGACGACATCGAAATGCGTCTTGGTAGCCTTGATGTCCTTCGATTCGAAGCCGATACAGCTGAAACGCAAGGTAGAACCGAGATCCACGGTGATGCTGTAGTCGCCTTCCAGTCCCGAGCCTACGCCTATCATCGTTCCCGGTATCATCACCGATACTCCGGCAAGCGGCTCGCCTGAAGGATCCGTAATCTTTCCGCTGACCGTGATCTGCGGAGTCTGGGCATTTGCAGCCGCCGGCACTGCGACAAACAGTACCGACAGAAGAAAAGCCAGTAATCCTGTAAGTTTGTAGTCGGATATTTTCATAGGCGAAAATATGAGTTGTTAATAATCGTTGATGTCATCCGCGCTCATGCCGAGAAGGTGTTCGGCGAAATACAGGCGGATCAAATTCACATAGTACTTGTCACCCAGTCCGTGGTCCTCTCCCGGAAGGATCATCATGTCGAAGTATTTTCCTGCCCGGATCAGGGCCCTGGCAAGACGGAGGGTGCTGGCAGGATGGACATTGTTGTCCACATCGCCCGTGATGAGCAGAAGCCTGCCTTTCAGGTTCGGGGCGAGATCAGCAGTGACAGGCACGTCGCACCGGAAAACAACTGAACCATCCTCCGCCGTTTCAGACTGCAGTCCCTGATATGATTCACCCCACCACTGCATGTAGATATTGTTGTCGTAGTTTCCAGAGGCAGCCACTCCGACCTTGTAGAAATCCGGCCTGGTCATCATGGCGGTGGCAGTCATGAAACCGCCTCCGGAATGGCCGTATATTCCCACCCTGGTGGTGTCGGCGAACGGAAACTTCTCTCCTATCTGCCTGATCACGGCATAGTCATCATCCAGCGGATAGTCCCGAAGATTCCCGTAAGCGAAGTTGTAGAAATCGCGGCCTCTGAACGGATTGCTTCCGCGATAGGAGAAATTCACGACCACGAAACCCATCTGGGCGAGGGACTGGTTGTAATTGTCATCCAGTGAAAAGGCATTCGGTACCAGGTCGGTCTGAGGTCCCGGATACACGCTGCTTATGATAGGGTATTTCTTCGTCGTATCCAGATCGAAAGGCAGATATACGACACCATACAGGTCAGTGAGCGAGTCCGCTGCGTGAAGTTTCATCAGCAGAGGCTCTTTCCAGCCGTGCCGGTACAGCCTGGAAACATCGCAGTCCTCCATTCTGAACTTCTCCCTGCCGGAAAGGTCATAAATCCTGTTCTGCGGCGGCAGATCCATCCTGGACATCTCGTCATGGAGGAAGCGGAAGTCAGGAGAAAGAGTCATCCTGTGCTCCCCGTCTCCCGGTGTCAGACATACGGTTTTCCTGTTCCCGTCCAGAGACGCCTTGTAATAGAAAGTGTACGCAGGATTCACGCCTTTCTCCCGTCCGAACCCCTCGAAAATGACTTCCCTGGTCTTCCTGAATATCCTGACGACACGTCCGGCCACGAAATCCTCATCCGTTATGGCATTTTTCAGGCGGCCTTCTCCGTCATATAGATAATACATTCCTTTTCCTGTCCGCTCCGACCACCAGAGGATTTCTTCTCCCTCATCCATCACATAAAATGAAAACAGCTGCTCGTTCAGGTGAGGCTTGCATTCTTCACTGATCAGTACCTTCAGGCTGCCGTCCTCCGCATCCACCCGGCACAGATCCACGACATCGGCCTGCCTGTTCATCCTGATGAAATAAATGTACCTGTCCGTCTGGAAAAAACGGCTGAACCGCGGCACCACTATCCGCTGGTCCGGATAGGCATCTGCTTCTATACGCCGGATGGACTTTTGTTCCGCATCCACCATATAGACGTCATACTGAGGCACATGCTTGTCCCCTGGAAGTGTGTACTTATAGGTTTTGACCGTCGGACGAGGAGTGGAAAGACTGTTTATCAGGGACATGGTCCCTACTTCCCGTTTGTCTTCCCTGATGAGGAAAAATTTATGGGTAGAGCCTATCCATGTACCTATCGGGGCATACCTGGCATCGGGTTCTTTCCGAGAATCTCCTCCGATGGCGAAAGAAAAATACTGCTCCCCGTCGTATGTGAGCCTGAGACTGTCCCTCCCGCCGTCTGAATAAAGCACCAGATCATGGCCTATGGCGGAAATATAATACAGGCTGTCTGCAGAATAGCTTTTGTACCATTCGTTCTTTATCTTGGGAAGATTCCGGACTTCCCGCTCCAGGACCATTTCCAGACTGTCTTTCCTGACATCGTATCTGAACCGATGCCCGTGCCACCCGAATTCGAACCTGAAAGGATTCCCATCTTCAAACGTCAGGGAATAAACCGTCAGAGGCTCGTCAGCCGCATATTCGCGAGGAGCTACCCCTTCCCTTTCGTTTTTCAGGAGTCCGGCTATCCTGCCGGACAATGCCTTCGGGTCGAAAAGTTCGCGTTTTTTCCACTTTCCGGTGTCCACGACATAATGGTGCACACCGAGACTGTCTTCAGTCCTGTAATGGAAATACCTGTCTCCCTGCAGCCAGTCCACCTGCATGGAGGCGTTCCTGACGAGAGGACTTAATGAATCATACGAAAAACGTTCTGCCTTGGCGATGGCTTCCGCCACCGTCGGCCCGGCGTAAACGCTACTGGAAAACAGCAGGAACAAGCCGGTGAGAAATATAAATTTCGGGGAGAATCTCATCTGCTGACGTCCGTTTCCCCGCAAATTTATCATTTTTTCGTTTTGTTGATACTTTATTTCATCATTTTCTTCCAGTTGAACACCGGCAACAGGAATGAAATCAGGGCCGCTGCCAGCCAGAAGACAGAAACGGGTGTGAAATTGTACACGGCATCGGCTATCTCGCCGGCATGCCGCATATTACCCTCTATCAGATAGCCGCTGGCAATATCCTGGATGCCGGCAGCCAGATAGCTCGAGATCCCGACTATCCCCAATGCCGCACCGGTAGCCTTTCTCGGTACGATGTCTACGGCCATGAGGCCTGCGACAATACAATACAGCACCCCTATCGCCAGACTGAATACGGAAACATATACTACGTTCAACACATATCCGCCCCCGGAAAACAGGAACAACGCCAATGCCACGAAGCCTACGGCTCCGGACAATATGGCCGGCTTGATACGGTCGCTCTTGAACACAGTGTCGGAGAGCCACCCGGCCAGCACTGTCCCCACTACCCCAAATACTGCCGAGAATGCTATGATCTGCGAAGCCGATTCCAGAGAAAACAGCTTCTCCTTCTGCAGAAAAAGCACGCCCCATCCGGCCACTGCGTATTTGGTGATGTAGATAAATGCACTGGCAGCGGAAATGATCCAGATTCCAGGATGCCTGAGCACCTGTTTCTGGACCTCGGAAGTCCTCATCCTGTCCTCCTTTTTCAATTCCTCAGATGAAAGCTCCTGCACTGAAGGCAGGCCCTTGCTCTCAGGAGTATCGCTGACGAAGAAAAGGATGGTCAGAGTGCCGACTACTCCTGCGATGGCGGCGAATATGAATCCCGACTGCCATCCGAACGTGCCCACTATGGCTCCGATGACGATAAAGGAAAGGAATTCGCCTAAATAAGGAGTGGCGCTGAATATTCCGTAATACGTTCCTCTCTTGTTCAGAGGAAACCACCTGGACAGGTTTATTATTCCCGGAGGCGAGCCCATGGACTGTGCCCATCCGTTTATGCCCCACAATATGGCGAAAGAGATGAAGACAGCCACTGACGCTATCCCCATATCGCCATGAAGGAAACCAAGAACACCCATCAGAAGATTTATGAGAGCGGACACGGCCAGTCCGGTGGCCATGAAGCGCCTGATGTTGCAGTAGTCGGCTATGAACCCGTTCATGAACTTTCCGACAGCATATACGAAAAGCAGGGAGGAGCCTATGATGCCAAGCTGGCCCGCTGTCAGAAGTTCCGAATCGATAAGCGGCTGCTTCACCACGCTCAGGCTGAGCCTGCAGACATAGTAAAGGCTGTAAGCTACGGTAGCCGCCCAGAAAGTGTTACGTCTCAGCCGGCTGTATACTTCCGGCACTTTTCCCGCCGGGACCTTTTCCTGGGAAGGCTTGCTGATCCTGTAGAAAGAGTACAAGCTCATTGCTCGATATTTAGGACATTAAAACCATTCTTCACCGGATGCTTCTTTCCGTTTACCGGACTGTTTCCATAGTCAGGGACGCCGGCTTCAGTCCGTCAGCGGAAACATCCAGCACCATCGTGCCCGCCTCTTCCGACGAACTCACTATCACAGTCAGTTTTCCGTTGAACAGATGCATCCGCGGCTCCTGGAACGGATCGAGACAGGTCGGATCTCCATTGGCGGCAGCCTTGAAAGTGCCGGCGCCCGATACTGCAAATTCCACCAGCCGTCCGTCCAGAGGACATACATTTCCGGCACTGTCCACGGCACTCACCGTCACATAAGACAGGTCCTTCCCGTCAGCTTTCAGGACCTTGCGAGACGGTTCGAGCATCAGGGTGTACGGTTCTCCGGCAGTACGGACCATGGCCTTTTCCACGGGATTCCCCGCCTCGTCATAAGCCACCACCTTCACCTCGCCAGGCTCATAGACCACATCAGGCCACATCAGACGGTATCTGGACTCCACCGGAGCATTCACGTCACCGAGCTGTCCGGCATAGGAGGTATAGAAAGACGCAGCCACCGTATCCACAGAAATCGCATAGCCGTCACGGCTTTTCTTCTGACGGCCATAGCTTCTCCCGTTCACGAACAGCTCCGCCTCAGGCCAGCTCGTGTACACGAATACCGGCACTGTCTCACCTTCTCTCCCGTTCCAGTTCCAGTGAGGCAGAACGTGGAGGGTACTTTCTTCCTCATTCCACACGCTTCTGTAAAGCCAGTATCTGTCCTTAGGTATGGAAGCCAGGTCTATGATGCCGAACATCGAGCTGTGGTTCGGCCACGAATCCGTACCGTACGGACTCGGCTCGCCGAGATAGTCGAAACCAGTCCATACAAACTGTCCAAGAAGCCAGTCACAGTCCTCACCCAGCGCAAGATCCACGTCCGGAATATTCGACCATCCGCAAGACTCTACATCGTATGCCGAGCACTGCTGGTCTTCATACAACGCACCATACCTCTTCATGACAGGAAGCTTGTACACGCCCCTGGAACTCACGGTAGATGCAGTTTCAGAACCCAGCACGAAACCCTTCGACAAGGAATCATATACTTCCTGATACCGGAATGTCCGGTAATTGATACCCGGTATGTCTATCATGTCGGCAAAGCCGTTCTCCAGAATACAGTCCACCTGGTCCATTCCGCAGGTTACAGGCCTGGTAGGGTCCTCCCTGTGGCAGATATCCTGCAGGAAAGAAGCCACCTCATAGCCGGATTCCGAGCACTGTGTCGGGACTTCGTTTCCTATGCTCCACATCACCACGGACGGGTTGTTCCTGTACTGGCGCAGCATGTTCACCATATCCTTTTCAGCCCATTCGTCGAAGAATCTGTGGTAGCCGTTCTCGCATTTCGCGATATCCCACTCGTCGAATGATTCCACCATCATCATGAAACCCATCTCGTCGCAAAGCCGCACCAGCTCCGGAGCCGGCATGTTGTGCGTCGTCCTCACGGCATTGCAGCCCATGTCTTTCAGCAATTCCAACTGATGCCTCAGAGCCGACACGTTGACAGCAGCTCCCAAAGGTCCGAGATCATGATGGTTGCACACCCCTTTGAACACTGTCCTTTCTCCGTTCAGGAAAAATCCTTTGTAAGGGATGTATTCTATCTTCCTGATTCCGAAAACTGTCTCATAGCGGTCCAGAGCCGTGCCGTCCGCCGAAAATATCTCGGATACCGCAGTATAGAGCCGCGGAGTATCCGGCGACCACAGCTCCGGTCTGAGAACGACCACGCTCTGTTCCACTTCCTGAATGCCTCCGACCAATGTTATTTCTTCCGTTGAAGCCGATGCCACCTTTTTCCCGTCAGGTCCGTAGATTCCGGTCACCACCTTCACTTTTCCGGCACCGGCAGGAGCTGTCACTGTCGTCCTGATATCCACTTCCGCCTCACCGGCACTGACTCTCGGAGTAGTCACATACGTTCCCCATACCGGGACATGTACCGGATCAGTGGCTATGACATGGACATTCCTGTACAGACCGGCCCCGGGATACCACCTGGATGAAAACGGCCTGTTTTCCAAGGTCACGGCCAGCTGATTCTCTCCTGGACGGACATAATCAGTCACATCGCACCAGAAGGAATTGTACCCGTACGGCCAGAAACATACCTGCTCTCCGTTGACATACACTCTGGCCTCGCTCATAGCGCCGTCGAACAGAAGCGTCACTGATTTTCCTTCAGGTACGTCAAAGGTATTCCTGTATGTTCCTGTCCCGATATAGGGCAGGCCTCCGCTTCTTCCTGTCTTCCTGGTCGGCTTTTCTTCCAGGTCCTGCTTGATAGCCACTACCTGAAGGTCGATTTTCTCATCGAACGGACCTTTTATGGCCCAGTCATGGGGTACTGTCACGGTTTCCCATCCGGAATCATCATACTCCGGCATCACACTGCCTTCCGGCACGCCGAGTGAAAACTTCCAGCCCTTTTCCAGTGTGGTTTCAGTCCTCTGTGCATAAAGATCCGTGACGCCTGCCAACGACAGCAGCATGGCGCATAGTGCATACAATATCCTTCTCATTTTCATATTGAAAACTTTCTCTCAGTGTAGGGCTCAAATATACGCATCATCCTCCTGACGACAAAATTATTTTGTCATCCGTCTTTTCTTTCTGTCTGTTGCAGGAGGTAAGTTCCCTGACCTACATCAGAATAGCCAGCGCGTTCAGGTTGCCGTCCGCAGCGGCACCGGTATCTACTCCCGTGACAGAGACCGTGACTGTACCGTCTGATGCAGGAACGACATCCTTGACCTCGGCCTGATAGTTCTCCAGGTTCTCTCCGGTCCAGGACTTCATGCCAGGCTTGATTTCCACTGGCTCCGATTCTTCCGCCCCGGAAACGGTGAAGCGCGAGATACGGGCATCCGCACTTCCGTTAAACCTCACCGACAGGATACGGAAATCATAAGACCTGGCAGGATCGAGACCGGAAAAAGTCACGGTAGCCGGTCCGACATCCCCGTTTCCTTTCGTTCCGGACACCACTATGCCGTCGACCCATGCATCCCTAAGCCATGTAAAACCGTCTATGACAATATCCTGATCGTCCGGCTCTCCGCCGACACCGTCATACATCTTGGAAAATCCTTCCATGGACGAGATGGTAACGGATGTATAAGCTCCGTCAGCGTCTTTCAGATAGACAGGCTTGTCATCGTCTGAAATACCGTAGACCATGACATTGTTCCACTCCGTGGCGCGGCTCGAACCGAAATCGACATAGACAGGGGTATTCCCGTCAGAAGTGACGGCCGGAGTCTGGAAATCAGTCATCGGATTCGCTTCGTATGGGGACAGCACGGCGAAATGGGCTGCGTTCTGTGCGACTTCCGCATAAGCCTGGTCGACTGATGCCGGCACGTATGAATTTCCCACCACACTCATACCTGATATTTTTTCAAACCAGGTGCAGGCAGCGGTATAGCGGCCGTAATTCACTTCCAGATGGTATCCGTCCCTGTTGAACGCATCTCCTATGAACGAATTCCTGCCGTTCTGGATCGCAGTGCCGGACGGGATGACGATATCGATATCATTGTCAGCCGCAGCCTGCCGCGAGGCTGACATTATGGCATTGTACATGGTCATCTGGTCGCTGTCATATTTCGAGAACTCGCCGTGTGTGGAATTCGAGGCATAAGCCCATGTCTGATGGAAAACCAGCTCCATGACAGGACTGGTCGCACTTTCTCTGACATACGCTGCCAGTTCCGGGAGATACGGAGTGTATGTATCATATTTTCCAGAACTTCCGCTGGCCTGCTGGAGGCTGATGTAGTCCCAGTTTTCGTCAGCGATACCCGCTGCCATGGTGAATCGGCCTTTTTCGGTCTTGACACCATCCACTACCTTGCGGTAAGCGTAGCCGGCAGTATTGTTCTTCATATTATTGTAATGCCTCTCCAGAGTACACCCGCCGATATAGAGATTCCCTATGACAGCATCGATTCCGGCAGCATCGAAAAGTTCCCAAAGGTACTGTTCTACGGCATCCTGGGAGAAACTGTTTCCGATGGCCAGTATCTTGACCACTCCGTCGCCATTGAGATCCGGTCCTTCCGGCTCCGGTTCAGGTTCCGGCTCCGGCTCAGGTTCCGGTTTCTCGTCCGGATCATCCGGGTCCTGCCCCTCATCTGACTGCTCCATATCTTCAGGATTCTTTTCTTCTGCATAAGTGTCCGTACAGGATACAAAGGCGAACAACATGGTCGCCATAATCATGATAAGCGTATAAGTCTTTTTCATATCATTTCCGCCTTTCAGGCAAATTACATATAACGTCAGTTCGACGAATTATTCTACTCAGTACCAGAGATTTCGTCGAACTGACGTTACGATTTCTGCGAAATCTCCTTCCTTTTACGTGTCACCCCTCTTAAATTCTCCCCTATCAAGGGGAGAACTTACTGCCGGATTCGTAAAACGAATCCTCTAAAAGAGGTAGTTCTCTGAAATTAACTTCGTTCTTTTCATCGAACTCACGTTATAATTATTATTGTTTTCAGTGTTTGCATGTCATTTGCGAAGTGGTTTATTCCGCTATAAGCAGAATGGCATCAGCCCGTGTCCTGCCTCCTTTTCCCGATATTCTCACTTTGGAATCACCGTCAGCGGAGAATTCATATGTCCCTACATGGAACCATTCGCCTTTAGTCTGCCCCATGAAGACAAGACCGTCATGTTCCATGGTGCAGTTCGATCCGTTTCCTGACGACCGGACATCCACAAAGGTTTTCTGTCCGTGGTTTCCCTCCTTATGCAGATAACAATACAAATCATACCGGCCTGTTTCAGGAACATGGAAACTGAACTCTGCGGGACCGGAACCTGATTTGCATTCCAGATAAGTCGGACCATAGCCTACCCCTCGTCTAATCCTCTCCCAACCTGCAGGAAAAGACACTCCTTCATCCATATCATCGACTATAATATCAGGGACGCTCCCGTCCAGATAAGGATCGGAATCCATCATGTCATTGATTTTTCTGTAATCCACATCCTGTACGTCAACGTCTCCGTTTTCCGCGGCAAACCAGGATGCCATGGCAGCCACTTGTCCTAAAACCATGAAAACAGGTTCCATCCTTATAGAACCATAGGCAATATGACTTGCTGAAAGACAGACAGGAACGATCAGATTCGTACATTCTTCACGCCGTGGGGTAATGGATCCGTATGATATCGGATAAGGTCCGTTTCCTCCGACTTCCACATTCCCCTCGTTCTTTACCATCAGACGACCGTCCTTTTCCACCACTATCCTCTGGCAGTTATGCGAATCCATAGTATAGGCCGCCATCGCCACGCCGTCTTCAGGCACTGTCCGACCTTCGCAATCAGCCTGTGTGGCCACATACTCCCCGATCATCCGTCTAGCCTCACGCACATACAGTTGAGGTGTCCAGTTTCCCGTATCGGAATACTCGTCTTTCGGATATCCCCACCGGAGCATCTCGTTTCTGATTTCTTCCGGCACCCTCGGATCATGCCCCATGAAATAAAGAAGTCCGACAGTATATGACTTGTGCGCTTCGACGATTCTTTCCCTCTCATCATACCCGGCCTCGGGATAGCGGTGATTCATTCCTATCATATCCGTCGAGAATCCGCCCTTGTTGTTTATATCCGTCTTCCTTCCAGGCATCCTGCTCCAGATGAAATAATCACCCAGACTTTGACGTTTCCCTTCCCTGAACTTGATCAGCCTGGCCAGAAGTTCATATCTGGTTGAATCATAGTCTTCAGGTCTGGTAATCGGGATCATGTTCCTGAGACTGTCCGTGAGACATATCCGGTAATTGTATGCCTGCACCAGAGTGTCACCGGAGCCGTCAGGAGCCTTCACGGCAGACGAGATTCCCCATATAAGCCCGCTGTCAGGATTTCCGGGTTCTACAAAAGGGTCTATCCCGTCAGGGAACTGATGCCCGTTCATCAGCTGCACACCGTCTATAGTCTCTCCATAAACACCATTGGACTCCCTGCCTACAATATAACTGACACCGGCTGCAGCCATAAGATCCCCCTCATACGAGCAATCTATGAAATAAGAAGCGCCAAGCCCGGTCTTTTCACTGAAATTCTTTCCATAAGCCAGCGTGACACGCGATATCCTACCGTCTCTTTTCTCCACTTTCTCCAATCTGTGGTTTTCAAGCAACGTTATCCGGGGATGTAAAAGATACGACTCAAGTATTTCGGAAGCTACATGAGGTTCGAAAATCCATTGTTCAAGACGACCGTAATGCTCTCCGACATTCCTGTAGAATTTTTTAGCAAGTCCCTTGACCACCTGCTTGTTACCGATATCGGTATAGCCAAGTCCGCCTGTGGTCATGCCTCCGATGTGGTCTCCTGGCTCAATGAGAACGACATCCATGCCAAGCTGAGCCGCAGAATGGGCAGCGATGACACCAGATGCAGTGGCTCCATAAATACAAAGATCATAATCCGCATTGCGGCAGCCTGTAAGAAGCCCTGCCGCACTCAGGAGCAGCATAAGGCCTGTGATAATGATTCTAACGCATTTCATATAAACTCAACTGTTGACTTTTCCAAAAACTGTGTCCGTACACAAAATTACGACAATTTTTCAAAATTCAATACAGAACCCGTCTTTTCCTCCCAACACTACGCCGGAACCGGACACAGAATATCGGGAAATAAACAAGAAGTGCAATGACAGAAAAGGCCATCCCACCCATGGTACCTATAGCGAAATCGAACCAGAACACTTCGTCAGGCCCGTCGAACAGGAAAGGAACCAGTCCGAGAACAGTGGAAATGACTGTCAGCATTACCGCTCAGCATCACGAGAGCCGCAAAGCCACCCTGGTCAAACGTAAAATCCGAAAAGCCGAACACGAGAAACACACCTATGAACGAAATTGGTATCAGCAGGATGACAGCCAGAGGATATTTAAGAGACTCGAACGTCATGCTGCACATGACATAGATGACAGCAGCCACCAGAAGCAGAAGCCATGCGTATTTCCAACGCTCTTTCTCACCCCAGCCCCCGTAAGACGGAGAAGAAGCCTTGTACCCGACAGGCAGCAGTTCTTCATTGAAATATTTGACAGTATTGTCTATGAATTTCTTCGACAGTTCATAAGACCCTATGAAATCGAACCCTACCGTAATTTCATAAGACTGGTTGTATCTTCTTATAGGGAATCCGGTACGACGCTTTACAAAGATGAAAAGCTGCGGATTGGCCTTGAAGAGATGATATATGCATTTGACAGCAGTACCATTGAACTTTGTCTTAAGTTGTGTCCATGGGCCGAGTTCCATCACGGCAAAGGCGCGTTCAAGATGCACACACTGTTGGATCTGCGCGGCTCGATTCCCACGTTTGTCATGCTCACGCCAGGCAAGGTTAACGATGCCAAGGTGATGGACAAGATCCCTGTCGAGGCTGGCACTTTCTACCTGATGGACAAGGGTTATGTGGCCTTTGTTATGGTAAAATTTCTCCGGACAGCAGTTAAAAAGATTATAAAAAGAGAGTGACCCAAAAATATTTTTGAATCACTCCATCAATCAACATTCCGGCTTATTTTATTTCCGAATAGTAGTCATGCATGAGATACCATGCCTGCTTGCGGTAACCCTGGTCAGAGACGAGACCTTTCCTGTTCCAGTCTTCCTGATTTGTCGGATGGAAACGGTACGGCGAACGGAAATCGAAGAGAATCCACGGAGACACTCCCGCCAGATTCGGTATGTGGTGGAACATCTCGAGGTTGTCCTCATACAGACGGGCCTGATACTCCTCACTCCATGAACTGGTCACGTTCCTGTCACCATGCTGTCCGTAAAGGGATTCCCCTCCGAATTCGGAAATGATCAGCGGCTGGTCAGGCACCACGTCCCACACAGCCTCTGTCGGAGGTACCGGCCACGGATGATACCAGCCCATGTACTTGTTCACGGCCACTACGTCCAGATTCTCCGTGAACGGATCATCCATCTCGAAATGACGGGTCTCCTCGTTGAAGTAAACCAGATCGAAGGCGGCTACATACAGCCTGGTCGTATCCATGGACCTGCCCGTGTCCAGAAGGGACATCAGGAAGGCGTTCCTGGATGCCGACGGCTTGGTCTCGTTCGCCACTCCCCAGAAACATACTGCACAACGGTTCATGTCCCTGTGTATCATCTCACGCAGCATACCCTGCGCTTTCATTTCAGTGTTCTTGTCGTCGAAATCGATGCCCTGCCAGATAGGGATTTCCTCCCAGAGGACTATGCCCATCTCTTCGGCAAGTCTTACGATATATTCGTTCTGAGGATAATGCGCCAGCCTGATCATGTTGACCCCTAGTGCGGCTGCCTCCGAAAGCAGCATCTGTGCATCAGCCTGTGAAAACGCACGGCCCTTTCTCTGAGGTATCTCCTCGTGGAAAGATATGCTGCGCATGAAAACAGGCTCGCCGTTCACCAGTATCTTCGTACCCTCAGTCTCCAGATACCTGAAACCTATCCTGTCACTCACAGTGGATTCTCCGCATGTGATGGAAACGTCATACAGTTTCGCGCGGTCAGGATACCAGAGCTGTAGTTTCGGGGTCTTCAATGTCACCTCGGCCCTGCCCTCTGCATCAGTTCTCACGGTTTCCGATATCTTCAGTTCCGGGATGTCTATCCGTACATCGGCAGCCTGAGGCTGTGCCAGGGCCACTGATACCGTCACAGCCTTCGGGTCCTTCCCTGCCAGACAGACGAAATAGTCACGGACATACTGGTCCGGAGTAGTGACGAGCATAACATCACGTGTGATGCCTCCGTAGTTCCACCAGTCGAAAGCCAGGGCAGGAATGGCATCTTCCGTCCTCCTGTTGTTCACCTGTACTGTCAGGAAATTGTCTCCCTGCTTCAGTTTCCCGGTCACTTCCACCTCGAAAGGCGTGAATCCTCCTTCGTGTTCCTTTATCAGTTCTCCGTTCAGGTAGACCTTGCTGCGATAGCTCACTGCCCCGAAATAGAGGAACTGTCTCTCTCCCGGCTGCGGGTCCGCATCGAAATGACGCGCATACCATACAGTACCCTCGTAGTATTTAAGCTCCGGAGTCTGGGAATTCCAGTCACCGGGAACATTGAGGCGCAAGCCTCCCTCGAAAGAATATTCGTAGAATTCCTCGTTAGTCTGCGGTGTCCTGTTCTCGTACACCTTCATCTTCTCTCCCTGATCGTACAGGTCCACTATCGCGTTCCATTTCCCGTTCAGGAACTGATAGTCGCGTCCATAGACATTCGTCATGAACGGAGAGTCAATACCGGCGGCCTGTACGGCCAATGCATTGAGCAGCATGATCGCAGCTGCAAAAAAATAAGCTGTTCTGTGGTTCATATCTGTTTTTGATTCTGATTATCGGATACATGGCCCGCCGCACGGGCCCCTGAAAACCTGAAGCCGACTCTGTGACGGAGCATGCCTACCTGACTTCATACCGGTAGAGGGCGAAGCTGTTTTCCTCAGGAAGGGCAAACCTCACCCTGCCGTCATCTCCGGCCGTAGCCCGGAATTTCTTTCCGTCACCGGCTACAGGCTCGAAAACCGCCCTGGTCCCTTCAGGAAGCCAGGTTCTCACTTCCGATGACTCTTCCGGATCAGCCTCCCTAAATACCAGAATATATCCCGACCGTTCATCGGAAAGGGACTGGAAGCCTGTCCAGGAGCGTCCTGAAGGTTCTTCGCCTATCGGAAGGATGACACCTTCGTGCATCGTGTTCATGACTTCCCTGTAAACTGAAATCAGGGACGAAATCCCGTAAGCCTCTTCCGGCAGATTCGAAGCCTCCATCCACGCCAGAGGCTGGCCAGCCATGGCGATAGCGAAAAGGTAGCCGAAACTGTAGTTTTCCGGCGAGAACGGATCTCCGGCCGGATACCTGTCGGCATTCCTCCAGCGGTTCAGGAATTCTATCTGGAGCTTTTCCGCCGGGACATATTTCGAGAGCTGCCACAGGTTCCTCAACGTATGGTAAGGATAATAGTTTCCCCAGTCGGTGTAACGGTTCTCGAGGAAGATATTCCCGTATTCGTTGAAATAGTGATATCCTCCCCTGCGGCCTGCAGTCACATCGAGATTGAACACTACCTGATAGTCCGTGGCCTCGCTGACAGCATCGAAAAAGCGGCGGAGATTCTGCTCGGCTTTCTTGTTCGGGATATTGAGGCCGTCTATCTTGAAGACCTTTATCCCGTACTCGCGGTAAAGTCTGATCAACGCATCCGCATCCTTCTGCCAGTCTTCGAAATCGTTCTGTATACTCGGATTGAACCAGAGACCGATCTCGATGCCCAGTTCATGCGCCCTGTCCACTATCGGAGTAAGGCCGTGAGGGTATTTCACGGGATCAGGAGTCCAGTAGTCAGGATTGTCCCATATATTCTTGAAAGAGCCTTTGGCCACTGCGGAATTCGGGCTTTTGCCCACCTGCCAGCCATCGTCGATCTGGAAATGGGTGATACCAAGACGGGCAGCCTTTTCCAGTTCCGCCAGACAGAAAGTCTCGTTCACCTTCGAATCCTGGCTGCGGTCGCCCCATGTGTTCATCATCACCATTTCATCCCGCTCGGGAACATGCCTCCGAATATTCTTCTGATATTTTCTGAGTGCGGTCAGCGCCTCCAGCTCCCCTCCTGTCCAGACACCCAGCGCGCAGGAATAAACCTCCGTCCACTTGTCCGGAGTGATATCAGAAGTGCTTATCCCGGGGCCTGTCACTGAAAAAGTGCCGAAATCAGCGATGAAGTCCGCTCCGCCGTATTCCAGCTGCACACTTGAGCACGGAGCTTCCTTCAGGAAAAAGAGACCGCTTCCGTCCACTCCGTCCTGCATGAAAAGCAGATTTCCGCGATACGAATTCTTCTGGTAGGAAATGATGTCCCTGACAGCGACCAGATTGTCATTCCAGTCCGTGACATCCCAGAACTCGACGGCACGTGCGTGCCAATGGTTTCCTGCCAGACTTACCCTGTCGAGGACTGCCGACACGGGACGAGAAGACATGTCTTCCGCAAATTCTATATTCTTCCTGTCCGCGTTGTTTTCGACAGCAGATGCCAGCTTGCCGGTCAGGCTGCCTTTCAGCCAGGTGTCGCATGCTATCGCGGGACTGTTCCCGTAAATCCTGAACTCTCTCCTGATCCGGAGCGCTCCCATGCCGAAAGTCACAGTGACACGGTGATGTGCCGGACTTACTGCAGTCTGAGGAACGTCTGCGGAACTGAAAACGGCATCCTGTCCGGAGCCGCCCCCTGAAGTCATCACGAAATCAGGGGACAGTTTCACGAACCGGTGTATCTTGCCGGAAACCTTGTCCGTAATGCTGCATGTCATGAGATTTCCTCCGTTCCACACGAATTTCCTCTCGATCAGACTGTTTCCTATGGTCAGGGTGTCTTTTTCCAGACGGCTGTAACATCCGGAGACCATCGGTGCAGTCCCGACGCCCGTAGCCGTATCCTTACACGAAATGAGAGTCAGCACTGCTGACATGAAAATGATCAGTTTCCGGTACATATCGATATTGTCAGTTATTCTCCATAAATGCCTTAGGCTTTTCCAGAAGCTTGTTCGGGAGATTGAACCTCTGCGATTCCTTCGTTCCCTCGTATTTGCCAACGCCTTCCATCATCAGAGGCTTCAGTTCGTCCAGATGGTTCCAGTAAACCTCCCTCGGTGTACATCCGTATTTGTGGCAGATGGATGCCGCCATACCTACGACCTCTCCCATCATGGCCGTGGTCCTCATCACGCGGGTGGTACCCAGAGCCACATGGGTCTGGCTGATGTTCCTGCCGGCCATGAAGAGATTCTCCACATTCCTGGAGTACAGGCAGCGGTAAGGGACAGCGTACGGATGGATCCAGTTGTGTACAGTGGCTGACTTGTATTCTGTTCCTGGAAAGTTTTCAGTATTCTTCGGATCAGGGAAATGCAGGTCTATGCTCCATGTCGTAGTGAACGATGCATCTTCATGGAATACATCCTTGTCTATATCGTCCTGTTTGAGGATATAGTCCCCCAGCAGACGGCGCGACTCACGCTTTCCTGCCACATAAGCTACCCAGGCCAGATCACGGTCCTGCCACTTTTCATTGTCTTCAAGATGGTTTTTCAGGAAACTCCAGTTCGAATACACCACCATCAGGCCATAGTCCCTGATACGCTCGGCATCTTCGACCTGATCGAGATTCATTCCGGTCTCCCATGTCCACTCGCCCATAGTCACTTTCTCGCAATTTCCAGAGTTGAATTCCACGCCGTAGCTGAACTCCGGGAATTTCGTTTTTCTGCCCATGTCTTCAGAATACCACTGCACGGACGCTCCCATGACCATGCTGTCCGCCTTCTCCGGTGCCAACGATTCTCCGTATTCGGCTCTGGCCTCCCTGCCGGTCGTCCAATGTGCTCCCGCCAGATAGCCTATGGTGCCGTCACCCGTACAATCTGAGAAGAGAGGGGCTTCCAGCCAATGCATTTCTCCGGTCTCGACATGCTGTATGAGGACTGCCGTTATCCGATTCCCGTCCGTCTTCACTTTCACGGCACGGAAATTCGCATAAAGCGTCACGTTTTCCTGGCCGTCTATGAAAGCCTGCTTTTTCCCGTCTTCATAGTTCGATGCAGGCTGGGCGTTTCCCTTGATGGTATGGCCGAACTCGCGTATCATCCTGCCAAGACCTTCGTGCGGTCCTACTTCGGAATATCCGCCGAGATGGACACGGACTTCGGAACTGTTGTTTCCTCCGAGGACAGGACGGTCATTCACGAGGGCTACATCGCAGCCAAGTCTGGCTGCGGCCACTGCAGCGCACATTCCTGCCACTCCGCCACCGACTACCACAAAGTCAAACGAGGCCGCATCGGCTTCTTCCGCAGCCTTTTCCATGCTGGCTGCCCTGAATGAATCCAGGGATGCCTCGCCAGTTTCATCCACAGGTCCTTTTTCAGGGTCCATAGTCATGTAAATCGCATCGCAACGTCCGTCAAAGCCTGTCAGGTCCGTAAGTGCAAGCGTGGTCTCCCCGGCTTTCAGCCTGATGCTGCCGGCATACTGCCAGCCCCATCTGTCACCCTCCGAACCGAGGATGTTTTTCACAGTCTTGCCGCCGACCTTGATACGGAATTTCCCTGGACCCGGATTTCCGGTCCACGGAGATGTCCAGTTGTACGTACGGGCATATATCCGCCATTCTCCGGCCTGAGGTATTTCTACCGTCGTGACTGCATCGGCCACCGGTTTTCCCATACCGTGAGCCAGAAGGTAAGGGGACCCCATCTGGTCCATGAACTGCTGGTCCACTGACCAGCCTCCCTTTTCGGCGAAGCTTTCAGCCTCGACCAGTATACTGTTCCCGGACAGCGATGTCTCCGGCTGCTCTCCGGCGTATACGAGCGCTGTGTATGTACACAGAGCCAGAGCGAATATCACAAGTCTTTTCATATCAGATTAACTTTATTTTCACCAAAAATAATAATAAAAAGGGTATGATCATAAGTAAAAATCATAATCATACCCTTTTTTTTTCATTCAGAATGATGTTTATGATTAATTTCAGAGCGGACGATTGTCGAAAATAACTGTCAGATTTTCAATATCCACCTCAACATAATTCACATTCTCAGGAATAATGAAATAGGCATATCTGTTATCACCTTGTCCTTCGACCAGAGTCTGAGTCTCACCAAGGACTATGTTTTCCAGATATCCGCTATGATCATTCCTCTTGGCATCGGCTGTAGAACCGTATGCATAAACATTGTTTTCGATATTCGATACGAGGAATTTAATGAATCCGGTCTTCCGCTCATTGTTATTATTCGCATCGACAGCACTCAGACGAGGCAAGACTTCTCCATGATAAACAAAAAGGCAAGGATCAGCCATACTCTGTGTCAAAGTATAGTCAGAATCAAATCCTGTCTTCATTCCACTTTCTGTAGAGAAGCTGTTGAAACCTCCCCACATCCAAAGTACGGTCACCTCTTGAGTATATGGATTTACTTTATCCACAGTATTATTGTAGGAAACGCTCTTGTTCTTCAGATCATGTTCCTCATCGCGGACTTCGACCGTAGCGGCTTCGGTATCTACTATGATACGATAGCTGCCGGCAGCAGGAACAGTGTATGAACCGCCGTCGAAAGCTATCGAGTAACCGGACGGAGTGCCTTCGAAATTGGCGTCAGCCACGGAAAGGAATGCATCCGTATCGTTGACATTGATTTTGAACTCGCCGGCCTGGAGTTCGCCTTTCCATGCATAGAGGGTTTCGTCCTCAAGAGTCTTCTCTACCGTGATCGGAGTCCCGCCTGCTGCAGCACCGGAAATGGAAAGTGATTCCACTGATTCCGGAAGTTCAGGTTCACCGGCCGCAGTCACTGTCGTGTTGTAGAATTTTCCCGCCACGAAATTGACTCCGCTCTTGGATTCCGAATATGTCCCGCCTGCGGCGACATTGACCGTAAGGTCACCTGAATAAGGGACGCAGGCTATATAATAAGCAGATGAAGCGCCGGCGGAAGCATTCACTGTCAGGGAAGCCGATGCTGATGCCTCTGCCGGAGTCAGTCTGCCTGTTTCGAGATCCAGAGTGAACGTGCCGGACAGAGCTGCATCCCCGGCGGCTTCGAGCGAAACCTCCGAAACGGTCAGGTCAGAACCGGTATTGTTCACGAAATTGACTTCGATGACGGATGCCAGATGGCTGAGAGTGATTTCAGGAGTCTCCGTGCCTGCAACGGCTTCGGACTTGCCCCAGAGAGGGGTGTCGATATGCCCGTCAGGATCAGATGAATCATAAGTGCCGGATACGATGGATACCTGTGCGGTGAGGTCCGATGCTCCGGACTCCGGATATGGATAAACCGCATAGTATGTATATTTGGTTTCAGGGTCAGGTGTGAATTCATCCGTAGAGAAAGTGTCCGCTCCCTCATTCTTGACGAATTTATACATGGCATCTGTTTCACCTCCCTTTATATGGATGCCGAGGGCATCACCTTCGGACCACTCCACCTTGCCGGTAGCGGCATCGAATGAAGTCCTGGAGTCCGACGGCGCAGCGATACCGGCCTTTATCGAAAAACCCTCTGCAGACACTTCTTCCCGGTCCTGTCCTTCCTGAGACCGGTCGAGAGGTTCTTCCGAACAGCCGTACGCAAATATGAGTGCAGCTGCCGCTGCAATGCTGATAATTCTCTTCATGACTTTCTTTTTTAGAATGTACCTCCGTCTTCAAAATCCGGAATGGAAAAATCAGCATCGCTGAGAGCAAAGCCTTTTTCCACCTCTATGTCCGATACTGTCAGTACCGGAGTTTCATAATGGTTTGATTCGTAATTCATAACTGCTGGAATAAATTCTTCATTTACGATTACATGACAGTGACATCCAGAATTCTGAACCAGCCGCTGTCTGTCAGGTTTTCTTCCTTGACGGCAAGTCCTACTGCAGGGACATTGTCCTTCTGGGTGTTGACTATGGCCAGGCCCCAGGTGTACGAGCCTGCAGGAACGTCGGAAACAGTGATCTCGGTATCGAAGACCTGCATGCTGTTCTTCACTACATTCTGAAGGGCAGCATTCTCATCCACAAAGACACACACAGGTTCTCCCGTCGACTTGTCGAGCAGGGCATAAGCCATCTTGTAGCGTCCCTCCCACTGCTTGAGATCGGCAGGGAAATAGGCGTTGCCAAGATTCGCCCAGCGTGAGCGGAGGGTCACCGTAGAACCTGCAGAGACTGATTCAGGGACGTAAAGCTGGTTCGGATAAAGCCTGTACACGCCTTCCTGCAGGAACTGGAGTACAAGATCGAATGCGTCATTGAACCATGAGTATGTTTCCGAAGTGGCCATCGAACTGCTGTAACGGAAATCCATCATGTTCACGTAAGCCCCGGCCATCGCATCGTATTCTCCTTCCCTGAGTTCCCTGGCGTTCGCATAGTCGCTCGTAAAGTCGTGCGAGCTCTGGACCCAGCCTCCTTCCCCGATGACAGGGACCTTGTAACGGCGGGCCGCAATGAAATTCCTTTCCCACGGACCGTATCCCCAGCCGGAATTCTTCATACCGAAAGCGTCATGACGCATCGAAAATCCCTTGTCGATAGCCGACTGCAGCAGACCTTCGGAATCAGGGTCTCCCGTGGTTCCCTCTCCAGTAGTGCAGCCCACGAATTTGTGATAATTCGTCACTACCGGCACCCTGGTGAAATTGTCGGCATACAGGGATGTAGCCCAGTCATATACTGCCTCTTTCGGGGAATCATCCCCTGTGGCAATGGTAGTCTCCGTAGAGTATCTGAAAGTATGGCATTCACCCCATTTTCCGAGACCGAGACCGCTGATGAATTCCACCTCGTCCGGATTGTTGAATCTCGCGGCAAAGGCTTTTACGAATTTCTCGTAATATTTCTGGAACACCGGGTGGTCCGGATAGCCGGAATAAACCGTAGCCGATCCTGTTGTCGTCGTATAACAGCTCGACGGATCTTCCTCACGTACGAAATCCGGAGTCGAGTTGTCATGGTCTCCTTCGCTGTTCGTGTTGATGGTGAACGCTATCTTCAGACCTCTTTCCTTCGCCCCGTCCATCAGAATCTTCAGCCTGCGTGCGAAATCGGAATAGTCCTGATACTGTTCTTCCCATATATAGACACCGTCTTCCGGATTCATGTCGGCCCAGTCGGCCTTTATGTAAAGAACATTCGAATAGTCCCATACACTGACCTGACCGGAACCGTCCGGAGCATCGGCACAAGGCAGATTATCGTAAAAATCCCAATAATTATCGGCAAGTCCGCTGCCTATTCCCGAGTATGTCACCCATCCCGAAAGAGGGTTCTTGAGCAATATTCGCTCTCTGTCAGGAGCTACCGTCACCTGGGTATTGTCCCCGGTTACGCCCTGGTCCTTATCTTCGCCATTATCCTTGGAGCAGGAAGCTCCAAGGATAGCGGCAAATAAGAAAACAATAATGTATTTCCACTTGTTCATTCAGTACGATTTTACTATATGGTCATTATCGCTGGTCGAAGATCACGTATGAACCTGCGCGTTCGAAGACTTTGCTCAACGCATAATCGCTTTCATCGGCCGATTCAGGACCTACGTAGACTTCAATGTAGTTGATGACGCCGTCAGGGAGCGAGAACATCGCATACCTGTTGTTGCCCTGGCCTCCGTAGATAGGAGATACAGTCTGACCGGCAGTCACTGCAAGATCTTTGTCACGGTCAGGACCGGAACCGAAAGCATACTCGTTGTTCCAGTGATCGGTCACGCAGAACTTGATGTTGTCTTTCTTGAGCGCTTCGCCCTTGTACACGAAGAGTCTCGGATTGGCAAGGCTCTGGGTCAGGATGTACGGATCGCCCTTAGGCTGGCTGCCGCTGTAGTAGACATCGTCTCCGAATATATACAGGGTTTCTACCTGAACGGTGCAAGGATCCTCTGCTGGAGCCTGTGTTCTCTTGAATGACACGGTCATCGGCTTCAGATCGGTAGCCGCAGAGTAGATGGTCACTGTACGGGCATCGGTATCGATCACTATTCTGTAGGTACCTTCTTCAGGGATCTCCCAGTAGCGTGAGCCGGCTGCCGATGAGTTGACAGTCGTAAACGGATTGGCCTGACCGTCGTTGAAACCATGGTCGTTGCTGTTCGGAACCATGGTGAGGTTTCTTTCTCCGCCGAACTCTATCGGGAATGAAAGCGTACCTGCGGAAAGGGTTCCTCTCCAAGCATAGAGACTTTCGTTTTCAAGGGTCTGCGTGACCTCGATCTCGGCTGCGCCTGCTGCACTACCCGACATGAAGATCTTGTCCACTTCCATGATCTCGGAGGTCTTGATTACGGAAACGGTATGGTTGCTGAAATTGAGCGATACCCTGTATGAATCAGCCTCCGTGATATTCCATGAATATGCGGTCTCGTCACTGCCGACCACTACTGCATCATAAGTCTCCCCGCTCTCTACCGTGACATTCTGTGAACCGGCAGGAATGATCACGTTGTTTTCGTCTCCATAGACTACAGGGAAGTTGAATCCGCCTGCTGCAAGGTTCCCGTTGTACACGTAAAGGTCAGGATTTGTCTCGCTCGGAGTCAGCCCGATATTTTCAGAACCGACGGCAGTACCGCCGAGGAATACCTGGTCCGCAGCGAACTGCTTGTCTCCGTAGGTCTTGATTCTTACCGTCACTTCATCCTGGTCAGGAAGTACGACAGCTGCTCCGGCAGTACCCTCGAAATTCGCCGTAATGGAGAATACCATCGTACCCCAGGTGCTTGTAGAATAGGCATAGTCATCTACGAGCATTTCCTGAAGGTCCGCATGCGTATATGTCCTCACGAACTCTTCTCCTTCGAAGACTTCTTCCGAATGCGGTGCCGACTTCTGCTCAAGATCATATTCATACACGTAGGTCGTCATATAGTCTGACCCGTGGTCTGCAGCCTCGCTCCAGGACAGGGTGAGGGCGACATCGTCAGGAGTGTCCTCGTTCAGGACTATCTCCTCGGCGGAGGCCGTAATCTTGATGACTGACGGGAAGCGGGAATATTCGTTGTCCACCTCCTCGGTGCAGCCTGTCATGAACAGCCCCGATATTGCGGCGAATGCCGCATATTTTATTATAGAATTTTTCATTTCCGGATGGATTTATCTGTTAATATCCTTCATTCTGGCTGAGATTAGGCATCAGCGTCCTGTCGTATGTAGGGATAGGGAAAAGGACCTGATGGTCCGGGAATATCCTCTGTGCTCCCTTTCGCGCGTATCCGGCAGCTTCCAGCTTCGAGAAGTCGGCGATGCCGTCTTCATCTATGTCCGGGACGATACCTCCCCAGAACCAGCCGTCGGAATCAGGATTGTCGGTATTGTTCGATGTGATATGCTTCTCCAGGTCGTCATTCACAGGAAGGAGGTAGTTGAATCCGTTGAATGCCTTGTCGTAAAGCCCCCAGCGGATGACATCCAGGTACCTGAGGCTTTCCTTTGCGGTCTCCATCCTTCTTTCGATCTGAAGGGCACGCATATCAGTGGTCTTGTCCCCCGAATAGGTCACGGCCGGATACATGCCCTTATCAGATGCCGTGACGCCGTATGCTCTCGCCCTTACGGCATTGATGGTCTCGTCGAAGACTTCCTGGCTTGCCTGGCCAAGCTGGATCCTGGCCTCTGCATTCATCAGAAGGACATCGGCGTAACGCATGATTATCAGGTCGTTCTCCACCTTGTCGTTCATACCGCCGCTTTCATTCTGCCAGGTCGCGTCAATACCCTTTTTCCACAACAGGCCGTTGTATGAAGTGTATTCCTGATTGAGACGGCAGTCCTGATTGGACTTGGTGGCTCCGGTAGAACTTGTGGCGGTCTTGTTGTCAGGTTCGAAATACCAGCCGCAGTGAAGGGCCCCGAACGGAACTATGGTCGCCGACAGACGCGGATCCCTGTTCTCGAAAGGATTGTTCGGATCGAAGAGAGGTGACTCGTCGATAGGAAGACCGTCCGTGCAGAGGTAACTTGCAAACAGGTCCCATGAAGGAGTGTCCGAACCGTAACCGCCGGAATTACGAGGAAGGCCGTTCTGGACAAACCAGGTGGCTACCACGACATTGTTTGCCGCAGACCTCGGTATCACGAAGATCTTTTCGGGTATCTGTTTGGTATTCTGGAGGAAAACAGCTCCGAAATCCGGATTCAATGAATAGATACCGAGATCCATGCATTTTTCAGTAGCGTCCACGACTTCCTCCCAGTCACCCATGTAAAGGGCGAAACGGGCTTTCATCGCGAGGGCTGCACCTTTGGTGAAACGCTGGGTCTCCGCATAAGTCGCAGGAAGGCTGTCTATGGCATGGTCGAAGTCAGAATATACCTTAGGCTTCAGTTCCTCTATGGACATGCGTTCCATGGCTTCCGCCTCGGAAATCGTCAGGGGCTTGTCCACATACGGAACATCACCGAAATATGCCATGAGCTCGGCGTATTTGCATGCACGGGCGAAATAAGCCTCGGCACGGTACTGGTTTACGACACTCTCGGCGACACCGTTGGCCTTGGCCCTGCCGCTGTGTGTAAGAATAAGATTGGCCTGGGCTATGAGCTTGTAGTCCTGCTGCCAGATATGATAGGTGATGTAGTCGTTACCGTCGAGGTTTCCGTTCAGAGGCGCACCGCTGTCCCGGTGCCAGTTGATAAGCCTGTATGTGAAGTTGTCGGACCAGGTCTCAGGATCCTGAGCCGGGCTGTCCCAGTAACCGATGGTGTACATCCTGTTGGCAGCCATCTCCAGTTCGAGTTCGGTGCTGTACCAGGACTCGCTGTTTCCCTGCGACTTCGGCGTGATGTCCATCGAAACGCATGAGGAAAGCGTCAATGCTGCAGCACATGAAACTGCTGTCAATATATTTTTCATATTCCGATTCCTTTAAAATTTGATTGAAAGACCCACCAATACCGAAGTGGTGATAGGATAAGAAGTCACGCCCATTTCAGGATCCCACCCCTTAGGGAAGTTGTCGATAGAGAAGACATCGTTGGCTGTCGCATAGATACGCAGGTCCTTGATTCTGGCCTTGGACATCCATTTCTCAGGGAAAGTATAGCCCAAAGTCACGTTTTTCAGACGGAAATAAGCTCCGTTGAACAGCCAGAAGTTGGAAGTCGTGTAGTTGTTGCTCCTGCTTGTGTATGAAAGACGAGGATACTCGGCCTTTGCATTCTGCTCGGCAGTGTTGAACACGCTCCAGTATTTGCCTTCGAGAATAGCCGGGAAGCCGCCATAGTTGTCCCTGTACGGCTGTACCATCTCTTCGTGCAGATAGGAATTCTGATAGCCTATACCCTGGAATGCAAGGGAGAAATCTATGCCTTTCCATGCGCAGGAGAACTGTCCGCCGTACTGGAAACGAGGGAGCGAGTTGCCGAGAGGCACACGGTCGTACTCTGCGTTGATCTGGCCGTCAGGCACTCCGTCAGGACCGCTGATATCACGGTATTTCAGGTCGCCGACAGCTGTTCCGGCAAGCTTCGCGGAATTGTCGACCTCTTCCTGTGTCTGGAAAATACCGTCGCAGATATAGCCGTACCATTCATTGAAATATGTGCCTTCGCGATGGATCTTACCGCCGCTGATGATCTCTGTGCCGTTGATTTCGACTATCTTCGACTGGAAATCGGAAAGGTTGAAAGTCACGTTGTAAGAGAAGTCACCCACTCTGTCGCTCCATCCGAGTTCAAGATCGAAACCCTGAGTAGCCATCTTTCCTGCATTGGTAGACGGATTGTCATATCCTATGATGTAAGGGATATTGATACCCAGAAGCATGTCATCGGTAGTCTTCCAGTACCAGTCGAATGTAGCATGAAGCCTCTGGTTGAAGAAACCGAGGTCGACACCTATATCCGTGGATGTGGTAGTCTCCCATGTGATGTCTTCTATGGCGAGGCTGTTCATTACCGAAGCCTTGTCCGAAACTACCGTACCGCCGTCCGGACTGTCATAGAAGAGGGCATCGTTGAAGCTGACGAGAGCCATGTACGGGAAGTAGTTGCTGCCGATACGCTCATTTCCGAGCATACCCCATGATGCCCTGAGCTTCATGAATGACAGCCAGTTTTTCGTACTCTGCATGAAATTCTCCTCGCTGAGAACCCAGCCGGCAGAGAATGAAGGGAAGGTTCCCCATCTGTAGCCGCGGGCGAAACGTGAGGATGCATCTTCACGGACATTTGCCTGGATGAGATATCTGCCGTCATAGTCGTACATGATACGGCCGAAGAATGAATTGGAAGTATATTCGGAAGCCGTACCGCTGTTGGTCTGGAATTCTTCAGGACCGACATTCAGGTAAGGATAACTCGTAAGGTCATAATTGTCCCGGCCGGCAGTGAGGTTTTCGCTTTTCATCACATAGTTCTCGTAGCCGACCATGACATTGAGGTTGTGCTTCTCCTTGAAGGTGTTCATGTAGTTGGCTATGACCTGGGAGGTGACGTGATAGTTGTCGTTCCTGGTCTCGCTGAGTGCAGTAGTGGTATATGTGGATCCGCCGCCTTCGAGATTACCGCCGATAACGGTAGGATCTTCTTTCATGTACCAGTAAGCTGCCTGCTTGAACTGTTTTGCTTTTGTATAATTGATAAAAGGTGCGATTATGGCCTGGATACTGAGACCTTTTACAGGCCGCAGTTCGATAGATGCCTTACCTCCTATCTGGGTACTCCATGCGGTATAGTCCCCGCTGCTTTTCAAAAGGGCATAAGGGTTCGCTCCTGACTTTCCGTCGGCAAAAGCTCCGTTCTCCCATACGGCAGGATAGATGGCCGGAATCTTGCGCAGTTCATCGAACGGCTCGTAAACCGGTCTCTTGTTCTTGGCCCTGCGGACATTGATATCCATCGTAGCGTAAAGCAGGTCCTTGATGATGGTGAAGTCGTTGTTCGCACGGAGCATGTACCTCTGGAACTTCCTGTTCTCGTACAGACCGTCCACTTCATCGTATGAAAGAGATACGGATGACCTTACGGCATCATTTCCTCCGTTTACTGTGACTGTATGGGTGGTCCTCGGCGCCGATTTCTTCAATATCAGGCTGTTCCAGTCAGTGATAGGATAATTGTCAGGATCAGTAGCGTTGTTCTTGACCCAGTTCTTTATCTGGTCCGGCTGGTAGAGCTGATAAAAACCTGCTGCATTGTTGTCGTTGTACAGGAGTTCATTGGACATCTCCAGATAACGGGTCAGACCTACCATCTGCGGCTGTTCGGTAGGGATTTCCAGTCCGAATTCACCGTTGTAGGTGATGCTCAGATCGGACTTCGAACCTCTTTTCGTAGTGACGAGGATGACACCGGCCGCTGCCTTGGAACCGTAGATGGAAGCCGCTGCAGCATCTTTCAGGACCGTGATGCTCTCGACATCATTCGAGTTCACATAGTCCAGGTCGTCTGTCTGGACACCATCCACGATAATCAGAGGGTCGGAAGTACCCATGGTTGTCACACCGCGGACGCGTATGCTGCTGGCAGATGCGCCAGGCGCACTGCTGCTTCGCTGGACGAGCACACCGGAAAGCGTACCCTGAAGTGCGGTGGAAAGTGTGGTGGTTTTCTTGGCTGCGATGTCGTCACCTCTGACAGATGCGACAGAGCCTGTGAGATCTTTTCTTTTTACAGTACCGTAACCGATGACCACGACCTCATCCAGAAGCTTGGTATCAGGTTCCAGGGTGATGAGGAGGTTGTCCTGGTCGGTAACAGTGATTTCCTGTGTGATGAAGCCAATGTAGGAAATCTCGATGACCGCTCCTTCCACAGGAATATCAATGGAGAATTTTCCGTCGATATCCGTGATAGAGCCTGTAGTTGTACCCTTGATCAGGACAGAAGCACCTATGAGAGGTTCGCCCTGATCGTCAGTCACGACTCCGGTGACTGAAGTTACGTCAGTCTGGCTGGCTGTATATGAAGCATACCCCCCCCGGAAACAGGAGCGGCGACTGCCTCATAAGCAGCTGTCGCTGACATCATTGCGCAGATAGAAAAGAATAGCTTTCCTATGCGCCGATAAAGTTTAGTGTACATAATTACGACGATTAGGATTAGTAATAGTATTTCGTTGTATTTCTTTCAGCAGGACCTGATGCCAGACGTCTCAGTCCGTTACCGACACTCTCCTGACCTTCACCCATCCGTCATGAGTGAGACAATCTTCCGGCAGGGCGACCTCTATTCCCGGCTTGCATCCGTCAACAGATGTGTCGACGATGGCTGCCGCAAGGGTGTACTCGCCTGCAGGGACGTTCTCCGGAGTGAATTTGAAATCATAGCCGGTATCATGACCTTTTATCCATTTGGAAGGATCGGCATCCTTGTCGATGAATTCAGCTACGACATTGCCCTGATCATCGAGAAGGGCAAAGGCCACCTTGTATTTGTAATTCCATTGCTTGAGGTTGTTCGGGCAGTATCCCCAGCCCATGTTCGCCCACTTGTGGATAATGGTGGCGTCCGAGCCGTTGCGAAGCTCAAGCGGAGCGGATATCTCTACAGGATAAAGTCTGTAGCCGCCTTCAGCCACGAATTTCTGCACGTAATCGAAAGCATCCCTGAACCAAGATGCTGTTTCCTTTCCGGCACGGAAGTCCATCATGTTCACCTTCTCTTCTTCGGAAGTGACGAACTCGCCTATGCGGACATCTTTCGGAGTCTTGTATCCGGCAGGGTCATTGTACCACGCATGCTGCCCAACGATCCATCCTCCTTCCATGATGACAGGAAGTTTGTAAGCCCATTTTTTCACAAAGGAACGCTCCCAGTCGTTGTAGCCCCAGTCCTGATTGTTCATACCGAACGAGTCTGCGCGGAGACAGTAGCCGTTGTCAATGGCGATCTGCAGCAGATGCTCGCTGTCCGGCTCTACCTGCCGGCCTTCGCTGACAGGCGCTCCTATATGCCTGTGATAGTTTATGACGAGAGGGACTTTCGTGAATGTTCTGGAATACAGACCGGTGATCCACTCCATGGTATCTTCCTTGAAGAAAGAGGTGCTGTCGGATATGGCATTGCCCGGCTCGTATGCCACATTATGGCCTTCTCCCCACTTGCCGAGTCCGTATGCGTCTATGAAGGCCGTGGTTTCAGGGTCATTGAATTCGCGGGCGAAAGCCTCTATGAATTCTTCATAATGCTTGCGGAATACGGGATCCTGAGGGAAAGGTGTCTTCCTGTCCGGCTGGCCCGGATCCTGAAGATAATACTTCGCTCCATCCTCGAAAACGAAGTCCGGTGTGTTGGGACCCTGGTCGCGGCCATCCACCACTATCCTGAACGCCAGTTTCATCCCTCTTTCCCTGACACTTTCCAGCAGTCCTGAAAGGCGGGAATCCGGATCATCCCAGAAATAACGGCCTTTTTCAGGCTCCATGGATGACCAGCTGGTCCTGAGATATGCCACCGAGGCGTAGTCAGAAACTTTCACTGTCAGTTTTCCGCTGTCCGCCGGCATGGCGTCATACCCCTGTTTCTCCCAGAAATTCCGGTCCCAGTTCCTGGCCAGATACATCACCCAGCCGTTCAGCGGATTGTCGAGGACACGGACTGAATCCGGCTCGAAAGATACGGTAGCCAGTCCCTCCATCACCGGGTCAGGAACCGTTATCACAGCCGTCAGCGGCAGTTCCGCAGATGACGGACCGACAGAGACCACGAAATCACCCGGCTCCACCACGAAACTCTTCGTATCCAAATCATAGAATGAGAATGCTTCGCTGTCAAGCTCCACTGTCACATGCACAGTCTTTCCGGCCTGCACATAAACCTTCTCATATCCTTTCAGTTCTTTCAGAGGACGTACCACGGATGACTTGACATCGCCGACATACACCTGTGCTGTCTCATATCCGTCCGTCTTTCCGGTATTCGTGATATCGAAGCTGACCTCATAGACTCCTCCCTCACGTTCGCTTATCTCCAGTCCGGAATACTCGAAATCCGTATAGGAGAGTCCGTATCCGAACGGATACCTCGGTGTCTTCCCTGTCCGGTCATATCCACGGTACCCCATGAATACTCCTTCCGTATATGTCACCCTTCTGTTCTTGTCATAATAGCTGTCATGTACAGGATTATCCTCCCACTTGTCTTCTATCGATATCGGCAGTTTTCCGCTCGGCGACACCTTGCCTGTCAGTATCTCCGCGATCGCGCGGCCGCCTTCCTGTCCCGGATGCCATGCCATCAGCACGGCCTCGACATCCTCAGACCACCCGTTGAAGTCCACGCCGCCGCCGGCATTGACCGCCACGGTCACCTTATCATGCATGGACGATATCTGCCTGATCATTCTCAGCTGGTCCTCAGGAAGCCGGAACGATCTTTCCCAGCCTTCACCCTCGGTGCTGCTGTTGAATCCGGCGCAATACAGCACGTCTGTCGCCTCCGACAGTGCGGCTTCCATCTTCGCCTTGTTCATCAGACCGGCTTCGAAGACTACGGTAGCTTCCCCGGCATTGTCATAGAATTCGAAGCGAAGGTCGTATGTCTTCCCTGCTTCCACTTCGAAAAACACCGAACGTGTCGTCAGCGAATGGTTTCCCCAGTCGCCGCCTTTCAGTTCACCGTTCACGTAAAGTCTGTAGCCGTCATCTCCGGCCATCTTCACCCTCACGGTACCGGATGACGGGGCTTTATAGACGCCTGTCCACCGTACCGAAAATCCGTCATCAGGCATTCCGTCGAACGGATGGCCGTAGCTCCAGTAGTGGGTAGGGTTAGTCTCCGTTTCTGTCCGGTAGACTTCGCCCGTGAGAGTCTTGTTGTTGTAGTACTCTGCCTTGAATCCCTGTTCAGCAGAGCCTTCATCTACATATACTCCTGTCAGGATGTCCTCATAGAGGATATCGTCCGAAAGCAGGACGACCCTCTTTTTCCCCAATATTTCTGTCAGTCCCTCATACGGCGACACTGTAGCGTACGGTGTCACGAAGCCGCTGCCGCCGCCTGTCGTGATCACATCGGCGTTCGGACCCATGACCACCACTTTGGCCCTCCTGGACAGAGGAAGTGTCCCTTCCCTGTTCTCCAGAAGCACGATCCCCTGTCGTGCAAGCTCCAGGGCAGTCGCCTTGCTCTCTTCGTTGTCAAGCGCTATCGTAGTGTCCACCGGAAGCTTGTCCAGGAAACCGAAAGCGCTGTATGTCTGAAGTATGTGTTTTACCTTCTCATCGATATCCTTCTCTCTGATGACTCCGGTCTCTATCAGCGGCTTGAGCTTTTCAGGTGTGAAATAGACCCCTTTAGGGCATTCCAAGTCCAGTCCGCCGTGAACAGCGCCCGGTGTAGAGTAAACGGATGTCCAGTCAGATATCACTATGCCCTTGAAGCCCCACTGGCCTCTCAGCACCTCGTTGTTCAGCCACGGGTTCTCCGTAGAGTGGACACCCCAGATAAGGTTGTAGCTGTCCATGACAAGCGCCACACCGGCTTCCTGGACAGCTTTCCTGAATGCAGGGAAATAGATTTCCTGCATCGTCCGCTCGTCTACGTCGGAGCTTACGCTGTGCCTGATGTTCTCGAGCTGGTTGTTCGCAGCAAAATGCTTGACTGTAGCCATGATCCCCTGGTCCTGTACGCCGAGGATGTATTCCTTCGCGGTTTCCGAAGCCAGATAAGGGTCTTCGCCCATGTATTCGTAGTTTCTTCCGCACATCGGAGCCCTGTAGATGTTCACTCCAGGTCCCAGCATGATCTGCACTCCGCGTGCTTTCGCATCACGGCCAAGCCCTGCACCCATCTGGTAGGCAAGCTCCCTGTTCCAGGTAGATGCGGTAAGTATGCCGCACGGATAGAGGGTGCTCTTGGTGTTGTTCCTGACTCCCTGAGGCCCGTCGGCAATCCTGATTGCAGGTATGCCAAGCCTTTCCACCCCGCGGAGATAGAAAGAGCGTTCAGCCCCGATCATCCCTATCTTTTCGTCAAGGGTCATACGGGAAACCAATTCTTCAGCGATTTTTTCATCTTCAGGCGTGATGACGACCTGCGCGTCAACCGTGTTCTGTAATGCGAACAAAACTGTCACACACAGCAGAAATCTGGAAATTTTCATATCAGAATTCGGATATCAGTTTAGTGAACATATAACGGAATGCAAAGTTAGAGAAAATTGTTTACGTACACAAATTTTCCTGTACAAAACTGCGCAAAACCAGCCAACACACTAAACACAATGTATTTACATATCTGACACTTGACACCTAAGCGTATTATACCTTATAATATTATATTAACGTCAGTTCGACGAATTACTTTACTCTGTACCAGAGATTTCGTCGAACTGACATTACGATTTCTTCGAAATCTCTTTCCTTTTACGTGTCACCCCACCTAAATCCTCCCCTACGTATGGGAGGACTTGCCTACGGATTCGTTCCACGAATCCTCTAAAAGAGGTAGTTCTCTGAAATTCACTGCGTTCTTTTCATCGAACTCACGTTATATTAACGCAAGTTCTCTGGAATCCGCTCCGTTCTTTTCATCGGCCTCACGTTATGATTGCGGTTATATTTGAATTTTGCCTATTTTTGCATTCATGAAAAAGACAGTCCTCATACTGGCGGCATTGATGCTGGCGGTATCCGCCTGCATCAGAGACAAAATACCGGAAGGCGCCGAACTGGGACCTGGAGACAGACTTCCGGAATTCAGCGTGATCCTGGATGACGGTTCGGTCGTGAGTACCGGAGATCTGTCCGGCAAGGTATCCGTGATAGTATTCTTCCATACCGGATGCCCTGACTGCCAGGCCGAACTTCCTGTCATACAGCGCATCCATGATAAATTCAGTCCTGAAGCCGCCGTTCTCTGCATAAGCCGGGAAGAAGATGCCTCAGACATAGCGGAATATTGGGCGGAAAACGGACTCACGCTTCCGTATTCAGCACAAAAAGACCGTACGGTGTACAGTCTTTTTGCAAGGATGGGGGTTCCCCGAGTATATGTTTCTTCTGGCGACCTGGTGATTCACAGCGTATATGACGACAGCCCTGTGGCCACATACGAGGACCTCGCCGCGGACATCCTGGCTTCAGGATTCGCTTCCGCAGGACAGGACCAGTGATGCGGCACCGAGGCAGCCGGCCCTGTTTCCAAGTTCCGCCGCTACGATTTCCGTATTCACCGCACAGTCACGCATGGAATATTTCATGGCCGCTTCACGGACCTTCGAAATGTAGAATTCTCCGGCCTGTGACAGACCGCCTCCGATGACGACTTTCTGCGGGCTGAATATGTTTATGAAACCTGCTATCCCGTGGCCAAGAAAGTCACAGTGCTCGTCCAGACTCTCCACAGCCACGGCATCGCCCTGTCTGTACAGGCCCACAATATATTTTCCGTCCACATTTCCCGGGTCGAATGCAGGAGACTCCCTTTTCATCCTGTCGCAGAATCTGCGGACCAGAGCGGAGGCCGAGGCATAATGCTCCAGACAGCCGACCGAGCCGCAGGCGCATTTCTCGCCGTCAGCGATGAGAGGGACATGGCCGAGTTCCGTTCCCCTGCCGGCATATCCGGCGAAGAGTTTCCCGCCTATGACCACGGCACCTCCGATCCCTGTACCTACGGTAATGAAGACGACATCAGATGCGCCGCGCCCTGCTCCGAAGACAGTTTCGCCGAGCCCCATGAGGTTCGCATCGTTTCCCATACGGACCGGAAGAGCGGATATTTCTTCCAGCCTGTCGGCCAATGCGATGTTCTCCCAGCCTCTGATGTTCTCTGCACCGCCCACGACTACCCTTCCTGTCTCATCGACGATACCCGGAGTACCTATTCCGACACCTTTCAGGTCAATGCCGTTGAGCGCCGCCACTTTCTTCACCTGCGAGACTGCCTCTGCCAGCTGGCCCGTGACGGCTTCCGCCGAAACTTCTGCCATTGACGGCAATATGCCGTCAAAATGAAACACGCCCTCGTTGTCTATAAGGGCGTATTTCACGTTGGTACCGCCGAGGTCGATACCTATGGCATATTCATGTTTCTTCATCGTCATGCCCTTTCGACCCAGATAGGAGAACTGAATGCCCACTGCTGGTCACGCTGGCGGACTCTGACATAGTAGTAGTCGGTATCCTTTTCAGGTTCACGGTCTTCCATGTAGTGTTCGATGGTGTAGCAGCTCTCAGGCATAGCGCGGTTGAAGAGAATGGCTTCGCTGAGCCAGCCCACAACGAAATGCGTACGGGAACCTTCGAGGAGTTCTGCGATGGTGTGGCTGAATTGCTTGCCATTGAAATCGGCTGTCAGGACGCAGTCCTTTGGAACCTCCAGTTCGAGGGTTACGGCCTGGGTGGCAGGGGTAAGGGTGTTCGGATTCTTAGTGGAGAACATTTTCAGTTCGACATCCTGATCCGACACGCCCAGAATCCTGTTCACCCTGGTATGGAATTCCTTTTCGCCAGGCTGCGGCGAGGTGAAGGCGGCCCCGCGGAAGCATGGGGTCACGCTGACGATGCGGCCCTTGTTGACGGAGAGTTTTCCGTTCCATTCCACATACTGTTCTTCACGGTTCCATCCGAACTCTACCTTGACCTTGCAACGTACCGTGTCCCCGTCAGGAATCACAGGCGTGTACGGACCGTTCATCCTGGCGAGAAGCCTGCCGTTCTTGATCAGGTCCACATAGTCGATGCAGCTGTCTCCGGTCACATTCACATAGATGCGGCGGCGGACACCTTTCACGACATCACCCATGAGAGCGTCGTTTATCCTGAAATCTATGTTGATCTTGTCTCCGGTGACACAGCATACGTGGCGGGTACGCAGGGCCTCCCAGATGGCGTCACGTGTCAGGGACGGTGCGAGCACGCCGACACGTCCGTCTCCGTAGCTTCCCGGATAGCCCGAATGCTGGTCCGTAGAGCCTATGAGACCGAATTTGTGGCCGAGACTGAGACCGTACTGTATGGTCCCTTCCCACTCTCGCGGTCCCATGTCATGAAGATAAGGATAGTCGCCCTGGTCGCTCTCGGCAAGTCCGTGTCTGGAGTACATTTCCACGAACGGAGTCTGGTCACCTTCCGTGAAGCATTTCCAGTTGTAGCCTCTGTAGCCTGTCTGGTAACCCATGTGATGCGGTGTGATGAAGACCTTGTGGCCTCTGGCCTTTTCTTTCCAGTCTTCTATGGATGTACACTCCACAAGCGGGGCATCGAGGTCATAGTTCAGGGCCACGTGGTCGCCGTGCTCCAGACTGTGAGCTTCATATCCGATGAATGTCAGGAACTTTCCCTCATCGTTGTACTCGTTCGTCATCCGTACATACTTCTCGTAGTTTCCGCTGCGGAGCCGCTTGAAAGCATCGGTATGGTAGCCGATCACCCATTCGAGGCGCGGATCGTTTTTCAGAGTGTCTATGTCAGGCCACATGGCGTGCGGAGTGACGCTGACGAAGTCAAGCTGTTCCTTTGCCGCTTCGAAAGCATCACGCATGTCTCCGTGACCGTATGTGATGTTACAATGGTTATGCAGGTCTCCCCAGAACAATTTCAGCCCTGTAGGGGACGGCATGATCTTTTTCGCTTCCTTAGTGCCGTTCGCACATGCCTGGAGAAGGCTGCCGGAAGCTGCCAGTCCCACGAGGGACCAGCCTGATGTCTTCAGAAATTTTCTTCTGTCCATATCGGTTATTTTGTTTTCATTGTGAATATCGTTTTCAATTCTCCAAGTCCGGTTGCCGGAACAAGCCGTAACAGACTACAAACCGGCACGCCCCTGATATCGGCGGTCCCCCTTGAACAGGACCTTTTCCTTCTCGTCAGGATCGGTATCACCATACTGCCCCTGAACCTCTTCGAGTATCCGGTGCATATCGGCACGGACCTGGGCATAGTCAGGATCGTTGTAGACATTCCGCATCTCGTGAGGGTCCTTAGTCTCGTCGTACAGTTCCCATTCATCTATGTCATTGTAGAAATGGATGAGCTTGTAATCCGCTGTCCTGATGCCGTAGTGGCGTTTGACGGAGTGCTCTGCCGGATACTCATAGTAGTGATAGTACGCAGCCTCGCGCCATCCCTCAGGTTCGGCACCGGAATTTTCCAGAACAGGTTTCAGCGATACGCCCTGGATGTCATCCGGAATCTCCGCACCGGCGAATTCCAGGAAAGTAGGGGCAAAATCCACATTCATGCAGATGGCGTCAGACACGGAACCTGCGCTGACGGCTTTCGGATACCGCACCAGCAGAGGCATCCGCTGGCATTCCTCGTACATGAAACGCTTGTCGAACCACCCGTGTTCTCCAAGGAAAAAGCCCTGGTCGGAAGTGTAGACTATAATGGTATTGTCCAGTTCGCCCGTCTCCTCCAGGTGGTCGAGAAGGCGTCCTATGCTTTCATCCACAGACATGGCAGTAGCGAGATAGTCCCTCATGTACTGCTGGTATTTCCATCTCACCAGTTCGTCACCGCGGAGTTTTCCGCTCCTGTACTCGGCGATACGTCCTGCATAGACTGAATCCCATTTCTCCTGGACTTCCGCAGGCATCCGGCTATAGACCTTGTAGAGTCTGTTAGTGGTATCCGCCAGCATCTCCTCACGTGTCAGGAGCTTCAGGTCCCAGTCTTCCGTAAAGGTGTTTTCGAGATTCATGTCCTGTTCGCGAGCCGCACGTCCTCTTCCCGCATAGTCGTCCAGAAGGTTCTCAGGCTCAGGGAACACGGTGTCGTTGAACATCCCGAGGTGGCGTGGTGCAGGCATCCAGTTCCTGTGCGGGGCCTTGTGATGGAACATCATGAAGAAAGGCTTCGAAGGATCCCTGTGATCGATGAAGTCGAGGGCCTTGTCCGTAATGATATCCGTCACGTACCCCTTTTCCGTGATATGGCGGCCGTTTTCGTTGAAGTCAGGATCATAATAGTCTCCCTGCTCCTCCTGTCCGGTGAGTATGCTCCAGAAATCGAAACCCTGAGGTTCCGAAATCAGATGCCACTTTCCTATCACGGCTGTCTGGTATCCGGCCTGCTGCAGGAGTTTCGGAAGAGTCTGCTGGTCTCCGTCGAAGGTGCAGGCATTGTCGGTAAAACCGTTCACATGACTGAACTTTCCTGTCAGGATGCAGGCTCTGGAAGGACCGGACAATGCATTGACTGCATAGCAATTGTCGAACCTCATTCCTTCCCGGGCCAGACGGTCCATGTTCGGTGTCTGCACGAGATTCCCGCCATAGCAGGACATGGCCTGGGTAGTGTGGTCATCGGTCATGATGAATATTATGTTCGGACGCTCCGGTTTCTGCTGGCCGCAGCCGGACAAGCCCAGCAAGGCAGCCGGTACGGCTGCCAATGCTCCTATATTATTCAAGTTCATATTCCAGTATGCGTTTCTTTTCCTTTCCGACCTTTACCCGTATCTTCAAGGCTTTTTCATTGAACTCCCTGTTCAGGAACTTCGCATCGAGAGCAGGCTCCTTCCCGGCCTTTTCCTTAGGATATATGACAGTGATGTAGCGTACGGACGGAGAGTCCTGTTTCTTGACATTGAAGCTGACGTTCATGCGCTGGACTTTCTTGTTGTAAGCCGTAGACAGCCATCCGGCTTCTTTCTTCATGGTCATGTTCTCCGGGCCGAAGCAGCGGAACATGAAATTGCTCCCATCCTCGAAATTCGTGTAGAATGTCATGTCCTCGCGGCTGTTCGGCACGTCTCCGCGCGGCATCTGGAAATGCAGGTTGACATTGTTGTTACCCGATATCGGGCCCACCGCTTCGTCCACTATCACGAAATATGTCCCGTCCACGAAGAAGACGGAACGTCTGTGTTTCAGATCCTGATAGCTTGGGTTTTCCGTCACCAATATCTGGACATCGCCTTCAGGCTGCCAGAGCAGGGTCTCCGACTCCGTGGTCTCCAGGTTTTCATCGTTAAGCGTGAGCGTATTGTGATGGGCGGTAGCCCTGAACCAGTTTCTCCACTGCATCACTTCGGCATCTCCGGCATAGACATAGGAGCCGGAATCCTGGAAGAGACTGCGCCCGTTGTACCACATTTCGAAGGTACCGTTGTCAGGCTGGCAGTGCCACTCACCTTTCGGTCCGGCCTTTACGACCATCTGCAGGGCATCCATGCCCCATCCGTTGCGGAACACGAAGAAACCGGAAGTCAGGAATCCTTTCGAAAGATAGTCAGGCAGCTCGCCCTCCGCACCATCCGTAGCCAGGTATCTGATGAACTGGTTTTCAGGGAATATCTTCGTCCACTTCGCGTAATGGCTCAGCATGGCGTCCTTCCCCGTCAGCTTGGCATCGCTGAACAGAGGGTTCGTATAGTCAGGGAAACAGATGTTCGCATAAAAGACTATCATTTTCTCCACAGTGTCGATATAGCTCTGCGGGAAATCGCTGCGGAATCCGTTCAGGTCGGCCATGGACAGGGCCTTGATGAAAATCTCGATGGTAGCCAGATGATAGTGAGGGTCCAGCTCGAACTGGCCTCCGTCATCGTAGACCTGCACCTTGATCTCCCTGTTCAGGATATCCACCCCGCTCTGCCTCCATACCGAAGCCTCTTTGAATTCAGGGAAGAATGTCCCCGCATAGATCATCCTCTGCGCCTCGAAGAGCAAGTGGTTCCCCTTCTCGGAGTAGTTGTGCAGGATATGGTCTGCATGCCTGTGGTAGTTCACCAGAAACTCCGTCAGGAACTCCGGGGTAAAATACGGAGAGTCTATGAAAAGCTGGAACTGGAAACACTGGTCCTGCAGCCTGTGGCTCACTTCCAGAGGTCGCCATGCGAAACGCACGTTCTCGGCCGCCCCCTTCACTTCCCCGCTGCTCACCAGTTCATACTCCTCCTGGTCTATCTGCACGAGAGGGTTCTTCCTGATCCAGTCCATATACTGGAAAGCCCACTCTTTCGCGTATTTTTCGTCACCGCTCACCCTGTAGGCATACCCCATCGGAGAAAACCATTTGTGACGGTGGAGCTGCCAGCGCAGTTCGTTGTCCCTTACCGGCCAATACTGCCAGTCTATATCCTCTCCGTAATTGAAAGATGGCTGGTATCCGTCATGCACATAGAAGGTGTGTTCCAAGGCCTCATCTGCCCATTTCTGCTGTTTCTTGCTGATTTTTACCTTGTTTATGTCCTGAATCTCAGGCGTTTTGATATCGCGGCCGCGATAGTACTCCAGAAGTGCCGCTGCGGCAGCCGAATCACGCCCTTCGGCGTGCAATGTCTTCACCTGCTCCAGCCCGGGCCAGTCCAGATCCAGCAGGTCGAACGCCTCCGGCCTCAATTCCTGGGCCAGGAGTCCTGAGGACAATGACATTGCTGCGGCAGCTGCCGCAGCAATTGAAATAAATTTTCTGTTCATCGTTGATTATCGGTTTATCGCGAGGGCAATCCCTCACCAATGTCTTTTCGTGGTTTTAAAGTTCGCTATAGGAAAGGCCCTTCAGGTCCATGTATCTTTTCAGTCCTTCCAGATAGTAGTAGTCGGCATAGTTCAGAGGAACGTCGATTTCAGAGCCGTTCGGCAGTGAACCGGTCGAGTGCATCAGGACAAAGCCCTGGTTTGTGCCCGGCGCTGCCAGATACGCATCGGAAGAAAGGCTCTTCAGTATCTTCTCGCCATAGTCGAAGTATTTCTGTCCGTCAGGTACCATGGTGCCGAGTTCCAGCATGGCACAGGCCGTCACTGCACCTGCGGATGCATCGCGTGGCGTCTCGTTCGTCACCGGAGCGTCATAGTCCCAGTACGGGACAGCGTCTTCGGCCACTACTTTTGACATGATCATATCGGCTATCTTGCATGCGAAGTCAAGATATTTCTCATCTCCGGTCTCACGGTAGCATGAGGTATAGCCGTAGACTGCCCATGCCTGGCCGCGGGCCCATGACGAGTCATCGTTCTTTCCCTGGAAAGTCTGCTTGAGTTCCACTGTGCCGTCATCGTTATAGCTGACTACATGCCAGCAGGTATAGTCCGGACGGAAGTGGTTAGCCATGGTGTGATCTGCATGGCGGACGGCTATATCCTTATATTTGGAATCACCGGTGAGCTTGCTTGCAGTGAAAAGCAGGTCGAGATTCATCATATTGTCTATGATGACAGGGAAATTCCACGGTCCGAAGTCCCATGAGCGGATACAGCCGATAGAGTCCTTGAAGCGGCTGCAGAGATTGTCCGAAGTCTCGACGAGGACAGCAGGAATGGTGTCATTGGGCGAAAGCCTGAGAGCATTGCCGTAGCTGCAGTTTATCATGAACCCGAGGTCGTGGGTGCCGGTGTAGCGGCGGATCGGGTCGAGGAGTTCAGTATAGTGGACTGCTTCGGCTTTCATGGCTTCATCGCCGGTAAGTTCGTAGGCATACCAGAGACTGCCCGGGAAGAAACCGCTGGTCCAGTCGTAGATGTTGCAGAGACGGCGCTGGCCTTCCTGTCCCGGAGCCGGCTGTGCCCTGAGCGAGTCCGCGAAAGTGGAGCGGTCGCGTTCGAGCTGTCTTTCGAGGAAATCCATGTCATAACCCACGCGGATGGAGCGCGGGAGCATACCGGTACCCTTGATTTCTTCCGCAGTCCATTTGAGCTGCTGCGAGGCGGTGTCAATGCCTTTCTTTACCCATGAGTAGTCTTCTGTCTGATTCTGGCAGGCCGTGATCGCAAGGGCCGCCATGGAAATGGTCAGGAGAATTTTTTTCATAATATAATCGGTTATAAAATTTAATGTCAATATCGTGCGGTTTTGTTTTACAAAGTTACGGAATCCTGAAAGGGCAGGGGAACAATATTGTATAAAAGACATGGGCGCAATATCAATTTTGTCTAAAATGAGTTAATATTTTTTCAAATCGGAACCGAATGGCGTCCATTACACAAAATTTAAATCAATTTCAACAAAATTGATATCGGTCATACATTTTTGAATTAAGATGGAACAATCCGTAATCACCGCCGGCCGCCGATGAAGTAACTTTGCAGACATAGAATAACACCAAAAAACCAACAAAATATGAGAAAATCGATCTTAATCTTATCCTCTTTCCTGCTGGCAATGGCCGCATGCACAGTAGAGGAGGATTTCAGCAAAAAAGCAGGAAACCAGAGTCCTGTCATCTCCCCGGAGATTGATCTGCAGGATTCCATATCCGTAAAGGTTTTCGACTATCTTAACCTTGATTATCCCGGACTTGAAAGTGTAAAGGAACACTACTCCAAGGCAACGGCGACAGATCCGGTCGATGAATCGGAACTTTATCTGGCAGCGTACGAATTGCTGGATTACTACAGAAACAGATCTTTCATCATGCCGGAATACTCTTTCATAAATCCTTATGCATCTGAAAGCGACCTGAACATAGCAGACCAGGCCATAGAGCACAGATTTTATGTAAAGAACTTCTCGGATGGCACTACGGCAGACGGCAAAGAACAGTATTATCTGTTCCCTGAAAAAACCGATGGGACAGGAATTATAGACTGGACATATGTACCAGACAATCTGACTGCGAGTGAAAATGAATGGAAATCCCAGAGATTCCGCCATCAGTGGATGATGCCTCAGGCCAAGGCATACGGGATGACAAAAGACGAAAAATATGTCACATCATGGATAGAAGTCTATGGCGACTTCATGAACCAATATCCTTGTCCGGAAGGAAAGATTTCAGGCAGCGATGAACCCGCTACAGCGTGGACCAACCTCCAGGTAGCAGAAAGGACATCGGAGCAGCCTGCTATTTTCAAGTATTTCATGGGCTCTGTAAACTTCACCCCCGGCTGGCTGACACAGATTCTCGCCACTTATGCGGAAGGAGTGGAAAGCATAATCCAGAACCCTTATTACGCTCCGGAAAACAACATCTACTTCTCTCAGATCAAAGCTGTGACCACGGCAGGAGTCATGTTTCCTGAATTCAAGAATGCTCCGGACTGGCTCACTTATGCCTCGCAGCAGATAAACAGCCAGCTTGATCTCCAATTCAGACCTGATGGAGTACATAACGACCTGGATCCAAGCTACCATAGAGGCACACTTGACAACTTCTACACTACATACAATCTGGTACAGGCCAACGAACGCTCAGAAGTATTCCCTTCAGACCTTCTCACAAAACTCAGGAACGCCTGCTGGTTCATGATCGATGTAACTTATCCTGACTATCTTCTTGAATATTTCAATGACACCAGAAAGACTACCAAAAACGTAATGAAGAGGAACTTCAGACATTACAGTGAAATGTTCCCTGAAGATCAGGAAATCCTGTGGATGGCTACCGAAGGTGAAAGAGGGACCATGCCTACCAAGAAAATGGCCCTTTACTCGGACGGAGGATATTACATGCTCCGCAACGGCTGGACAAAAGAATCCACCATGCTGATAATAAAAAACAATGACAATTATGACCAGAGGTGGCACTGCCAGCCTGACAACAACACCATCGGACTGTACAGCAACGGCCGACACTTCCTGCCTGATGCAGGTGCGTTCTCCTATGGAGGAAACGAGCAGAATGAGTCAGACAGAGCCGCATATGCAGCCACATCCATGCACAATACACTGACAAGCAACGGTGCTGATATTCCTGATGACCGTATGCGCGGACGTCTCCTCAAATCAGAGGAAGGGTCCAATTACAATCTCATAGTCACAGAAAATGACTCATATGACGGAATGTCCCACAGAAGGGCCACATTCTTCGTTGAAGACAAGTTCTTTGTTATCGTGGATGAAGGACATGGAGACAAGGAACACACGGCCTGCCTTTCATTCCTTTTCTGCGAGACAAAGAATGATGTTCCTGAGGACAAGTATGAGAGCGAAGCTAACGCATACGGAGCCCACACTATTTTCAGCGACAACAACAATATGATATTCAAGACCTTCACTGAAACGACCGATGGATTGAAAACGACATGGAATACAAAATACTATTCACCTGAAATCGGGGAAAAGGTACAGAGGCCATTCTATAAAGTGGATGTAAAGAAAGCTGCGGACAAGGCCGCCCGTTTCATAACAGTCATCTATCCGCTCGGAGCACCTGCCGATTTCGCCAACATGTCCATATCCGCGTCATTCACTGACAATGCAGCAGGACAGGAAGGAACGTTTCATTCAGAGGGAGCGTCAGTGAAAGTGACAGTAAACGGCACCGACTACAATCTTTCATACAAATTGGACTAATCATTTAATTCAAACAAGATGAAACACCTGATAACTAAAATCATCATGCTGCTCGCGATAGCTGGGCTGGCGTTTTCTGCTGTTTCATGTGAGCCGGAAGGCATCACCGATACATCAGATTTCATGCTCTACTATCCAGGCATCACTGATATCGGACCTAATACGACCGATATGAATCTGGACGCGACATATCACGGAGCAAAACCTTCTGAATTCTCCATTGACAAAATCACCCTTGACGGGGAGCCTGTAACCACGGACTGTTTCAGCATCAATCCGGACACAGGATTATTCTCCATGACCAATACACAGAATCTTGAAATTGGTCTCTATAGTTTTACTATATCATGCGTCTCCGGAGGCAAAAGGTATTCTTTTGAGGACGTCATTACTATAAACGTACTCAAGGCGGTACCTGACGGAATCATTGCCGAACCGGCAGTCCTCACCGTAAAACTTACCGACATCACAGCTCCTGGAGATGAAACAGTGCTACCGACATCCAAAATCACCACGGACGGGACATCTGTCAGCATAAAAAGTTATAGCATAACGAATGTCCGCAGAAACGGAATCGTCATTTCAAACGCTGACGAACTGTTTGAAGTCTCTTCAGACGGAGTCGTTTCCATCATAGGAAATGATCCTGACTTCGTGCCTGGAAAATATGTCCTTGATTTCAAGTTGACCACATATCTGGTAGGTGCGGATTCTGAAGAAGGAATCTTTTCTGACGCTTTGACTATAGATGTCACTTCTGAACCAGTAGGACTTACATATACTCCGGCCGGAACTGACGTCGAATCAGGATATGCCATTTCATCAGAAGCTCCTGTACTTGCCGGATCTCTCGATGGGATAAAATATGAAATTAAATCCATTGTCAGAAACGGAACGGAAACTGTTTCCGATACCCCTATTTCCATCGATGCCACCACAGGTGTCATTTCCGTTGCAGACAAAAACACTCTCCCTATCGGTGACACTTACACTGTTTCAGTGAAGGTTACGAATACTTACGGGTCGACAGATTTCGACAATATCTATACTATTACGGTAGTCGACTTCATCCAGCCTGTAAGCACTCTTGTCTATGACAACATGGAATCAGTAATCCAGGAAGTAGCATTCGAGAATCCTGTCAAGACCATGGATGGTGAGTCTGTTACATACTCATTTGTGGATCTTCCTTCAGAATTGTCTGACCTCAAGATAGATGCAGCGACAGGAACTGTCTATGCCGAAAAAGGCAACAAGATTCCTCTCGGGACACACAACGTCACAGTAAAAGTCCAGAATATAAAGAGTGAAGCTACAGCTACATTTACCATAACAGTAGTTGCAAACCCTAACATGTTCACATTTGTACACTGGGGCAACAACATCGGACTGACTCCTGCTACAGATTATGCAAGCCAGTACAGATTTACGTCAAAAGCAGACATGACAGCAGCTACGATCAAGGTCGCAGACAGCGATCTGCCGGAAGGCGTGGCTGTAAAATATGAAATCGATATAGACAACTCTGTAGCACCTAATGAGGACACTAAAAAGGCTGTCACCATCAACGAAACGACAGGTGAAATAACACTCGGTGACAAAGTATGGAACAGCAAGCAGCGTGTCACTATGGCGCTGGTGAAAGTAACAGCAGGTTCTGACGAAGCCAGCCAGGTTTCAGTGAAGATTCCTGTATTCTTCGAATGCTCGAACCCTATCACCTTCGAAGGTAGCTCATCAAGCATTTCTCTGGAATTCACACCGTTTGTATATCAGGTAAATCCTCGTAGCGGAGGCACATCTCATGCCCCGGTTATAACCGGAGCCGATGATAATTTCCGTATGGAATTCCGTACAAACTTCAGATACGGAAATGTCAACGGCCCTGAGAGCCATATTTCAGGTGCACCGTCAGTAGCCGGATCATTCATGCGCGGACTGTGGGATGCATTCTATGCAAAAATCAGCAAGAGTCCGAACTACGGTCAAAAATGGCCTATGTCATACTATCAGGGGACTAAAGACGGATGGCTTAACACATATGCCTTAGGATATATAAACTGCAAGACTCCTGACAATCCTACCGGCGACTACTCTATCAGAATAAATCCTGGCGTATGGGTAGATGCCACTGGAACTTACGCTAACGGTGTCCTCATTCCTGAAATAGCATACTCGAATGACGGAACCGAGCCAGATAAGGCTCACAGGAATCTTCCTGTTGCAATATGGTTCGACGAGAAATTCTAATGAAAATCCATTGTAATGAAAAATAATAAATTCGGTATATACGGGCTTATAGCCCTTCTGGCAGTGATGTTCAACATCACAGCGCTGGCCCAGGACAAGGTCACAGTCACAGGTACTGTTGTCGATGAGACAGACCTCCCTCTGATCGGGGCGGGTGTTCAGGAAAAAGGTACGACCAACGGAGTAGTCACGGATATTGACGGAAAATTCAGCATTTCCGTCAATCCGGGGTCTACCCTGGTATTCAACTATATCAGTTACGCTGCTCAGGAAATAGCGGTCGGAAATCAGTCTGTAATAAACGTCAAGCTTGCTCCTGACACGAACATTCTCGAAGAAGTCGTGGTCATAGGATACGGTACCATGAAAAGGAGCGACCTGACCGGTTCAGTATCATCGGTAAACTCGAAGGCAATCGAGGATTTCAAGGTCAGCTCAGTAGTCGAAGCTCTTGGAGGACAGATAGCCGGTGTCAACATTACGGCTTCAGACGGTACTCCTGGTGCAGGATATGATATCAAAATCCGTGGTGTGGGAACCGTAAACGGAGACTCCTCTCCTCTGTTTATCGTGGACGGTTTCGAGGTAGACAATATTGACTACCTCGCAAATCAGGACATCCAGAGCATAGACGTCCTTAAAGATGCGTCAGCTGCTGCGATTTATGGAGCACGTGCTGCCAACGGTGTAGTCCTCGTCACTACCAAGTCCGGTATCGAAGGGAAGCCTCAGGTAACATATAACGGTTCAGCAAGCTACAGGGAACTGTCAAAAAGGCTTGATCTTCTCAATCCATATGAGTTCGTGCAACTTCAGCTTGAAGCCAATCCAGGCAAATACGGGAATACATATTTCCGTGTCGGCGAAGATTCAGACGGCATTCCATACAAATACCAGACTATAGATGACTACATAGGGTTAGAAGGTGTTGACTGGCAGGATGAGGCATTCAGGCCTACATGGTCCCAGAATCACGACATCAGTCTCAGAGGCGGAGCCAAAGGTTCTACTTATACTGTTTCATTCTCTCATTTCGATGAGAACGGTATCTTCAAGAACAGCGGATACGACAAGAACTCAGCTCGTCTGAAGCTCAATCAGAAAATCACCAAGTGGCTGACCCTTGATGCATCCATCAACTATACATCGACAAAAAGAACCGGTGTAGGTACCGGAGGCAGTCTGCTTGCAAATCTGATCAGATACAGGCCTACCGGCGGTCTGAATGTTTCAGACTACGATTTGAGGTACTCCGCATATGACCCTCTGTCTATCGGAGATTCCAACTTCAACTCTTCTAACAACAACCCTATTGTTCAGGCGGAAAATACGGATGATGTCCGCAAGGTAGAACAGTGGGTAGCGAATGCATCATTGAACTTCCAGTTTACCAAACATCTGTCTTTCAAGAGCGGTGCTACATACAATGCCCAGTATCAAAGAAGAGACCAGTTCTGGCACAACGGGACAAGCCAGGCATACAGGTCGGGCTCTGAATACGGCCAGACACAGATGACAAGAGGCCTTAGATGGTCAAATAACAACGTTCTGACCTACAACAATACTTTCAACAAGAAACACGATCTGAATGTAATGATCGGCCACGAAGTATCATACAGCGGAACGGAATACCTCCTCGGACAGGCTCAGGAATTCCCGTTCGGGGATCTTGCAAACAACAATTTAGGTCTGGGTGCTACTCCGAGCGTGGTAAATACATCAAAGACTGAAAACCTCCGTATGTCATTCTTTGCCAGAGCTTTCTATAATTATGACGACAGATATATGATAACCGGTACTGTCAGGGCTGATGCCTCGACCGTATTCTCCAAGAAACACAAATGGGGATTCTTCCCGTCATTCTCAGCTGCGTGGACAATTTCCAATGAAAGTTTTCTGAAAGATGTTTCATGGATTTCCCTCTTGAAACTCCGCGCAGGATGGGGAACTGTAGGTAATGACAGAATATCAAGCTACCTGTCCATGGACCTGTACACTCCAGGGAAATATGGTGTAGGAACCAGCCAGGTAACAATTCTGACTCCTAAGCAAATAGCAAATCAGGACTTGAAATGGGAGGGATCCACTACGACCAATATCGGTATTGATTTCAGCGTACTTGACAGCAGGTTGAACCTGAACGTGGATGCTTTCATCAAGGATACCAAAGATCTGCTTCTTGCCCAGAACCTGGCACATGTGACAGGATTTGACTCACAATGGCAGAATATCGGTAAGATCAGGAACAAAGGTATCGAAATCACGTTGAATTCAATAAACTTCAACAAAAGGAACTTCTATTGGGCTACCGACTTCAACATCTCGTTCATTGACAACAAGCTTGTAGCGCTGCAAGACGGTACAGATTATATGCTTTCCCGTTCAGGCTTCAACTCGAACTTCTCAAGCTATGATTATATTTCTTACGTAGGTTCTGCACTCGGAGACATGTACGGATATGCATATGATGGAGTTTACCAGTATTCTGACTTCAATATGACAGGAGATGGGGGCATGGTCCTGAAACCTGGCGTTCCTGACATATCAGACCATGCAGGAAAACCTGCAAAGCCGGGTATGGTCAAGTATAAGGATATAGATGGAGACGGCGTTATAACAACGAACGACAGAACCGTGATCGGAAACGGACAGCCTGACTGGTATGGCGGTATCACCAACACTTTCAATTTCTACGGTGTAGACTTCAGCTTTATGTTCCAGTTTACATACGGAAATGATATCTACAATGCTACCAGACTGTACTCAACACAGACACAGGATGACAGAACTAACCAAATAGCAGAAGTGGCAGACCGCTGGACTACAACAAACGCATCCAACACTGTTCCTGCATGGGATGGATATATCAAGTCCGAGCTTTACTCGCGCTTCATCGAAGACGGTTCGTTCCTCAGACTGAAAAACGTTACTCTTGGATACACTTTCCCTGAAAAATGGACCAGGAAGATTTATATCAGCAAGCTTAGGGTTTACGCATCCGCACAGAACCTTTTCTGCCTGACCAAGTATAGTGGATATGACCCTGAGGTCAGCACTTTGAGCAGTCCTCTGATGCCTGGCTTCGACTGGGGTGCATATCCTAAGTCACGGACATTCACTTTCGGCCTTGAAGTTCAATTTTAATCATGACATTGAAAATGAAAAATATCAGATACATACTTATTTCCATCGCATGCATCTTCACGGCGGCAGCTTGTTCGCTTGATGAAGAGAGTTTCACGGAGATAGAAAAGGATAAATATATCAATAACGCCTCTGAGGCAAATACAGTGCTTCTCGGCATCTACAAGAACATGACATATGATGAAATGTACGGATACTATCTGTCCATATATTTCACATTGCCATCGGACATCGCAAAAATCACCGGCAATGAACTCACCAACTGGAGAAATGTGCCTTGCAATGCTTTCACAAGCACCGAGGATGAAATTCAGGGAGCGTGGGAATATCTGTACAACTCCATTTACCAGGCTAATGACTTCATAGAAGGTCTGGCCGCAAAAATGGAAGAGTTTTCGGATAATGACAAAAAGACTGCGACAGCCTATATGGGCGAAGCCCGGGCACTCAGGGCTCTGTTCTATTTCGAACTTGTACGCTGGTATGGGCATGTTCCGCTTATGACTCAGACAAGCCAGTCAGACCAGCATCCATCGACTTTCGTCCAAGCTGATCCGGTCGATGTATACAAGTTCATTGAACAGGATCTTCTGTACGCCATTGAAGTACTTCCATATGCTACTGATGACACTGTCCGTTCTGACAATAGTTTCAGGATATCCAAGGGCGGAGCTCTTGGTCTGCTGGCCAAAGTCTACGCCACATGGGCAGGCTACCCACTTTATGATGAAACCAAATGGGAAGATGCAGCAAAGACGGCTGAAATCCTCGTAACATCAGGAAAACACGGTCTTCTTTCTGACTATGAACAGCTCTGGAAAAACAGCGCAAACAGCGTATGGGACCCTACAGAAAGTCTGATAGAAGTAAGTTTCTATTCTCCTATCATCACTGGAAACTCTTCGAATGATGCCAGCGGACGTATCGGTAAATGGAACAGCGTGCCTATCGCTGATGGTGTCGGAAACAACGGCCGTAGTGCAGGAAACTGGAGAGTCATTACGACTTTTGCAAAAAGTTGGAAAGAAAGCTACCCTGGAGACAAAAGGTGGGATATTTCCATCGCCGACTACAGATATACCGCAGCAAGCGGGACAACTCCTGAATATGCTACGGTTTCAGAAAACGGGACAAATATCACTCTGCGTTTCACTGATGCGATGGTAGATGGCGCGTCAGATTCCAGAAGATCGAAATTCAACGACAATTTTCTATATCCTGGGAAATGGGACATGATTAAATACATTGAGCCAGGAAATGAAGTCGTAGACGCAAATAAATCGAATGTGAACTGGTATATACTCCGATATTCAGACGTTCTCCTTCTCTATGCCGAAGCCATGAACGAATGGAAAAAAGGCCCTACAACTGAAGCATATAATGCCGTAAATATGGTACGCAGGCGCGGTTTCGGTCTCCCTGTCGGAGCGACATCAAGCACAGCCGATCTTCCAGAGGGACTTTCATACGAACAGTTCCAGCAGGCTGTCCGCGATGAAAGATCATATGAACTCGCATTTGAAGGTCATCGTCGTCAGGATCTTATCCGCTGGGGAATTTTCTACGATTCCATACAGCAGACATTCTATGATCTTCAGACATGGCATGATCAGGCAGCGTCCTACTACAGATGTATTGATTTTACTATCGAAGGGAAGAATGAACTCATGCCTATACCGCAGAGAGATATGGACCTTTGTAAACAATTCAAGCAAAATCCTGGCTGGTAAGCCGTTTTTGATATTTGTGTAAACCCGGGCGGCGGATCGCATCGAGACTTCTGGTCATGATGCAGTCCGTCGCCCGATTTCTTTCGACTAACCACATTTCCGCCCTGTATCGCTGTTAGTCCGGGGGTTTTCTGTCTGGACTAACTGCATTTTCGCCCCATATCGTTGTTAGTCCGAAGGTTTTTGTCTGGACAAACCGCATTTTCGCCCCATAGCGTTGTTAGTCCAAAGGTTTTTCTCTGGACTAACCGCATTTTCGGCCTGTAGCGTTGTTAGTCCGGAGGTTTTTCGCTGGACTAACCGCATTTTCGCCCTGTATCGTTGTTAGTCCAGTGGTTTTATGCTGGACTAACTGCGTTTTCGCCACATATCGTTGTTAGTCCGGAAGTTTTCTGCCGGACTAACCGCATTTTCGCCACGTAGCGTTGTTAGTCCGAAGGTTTTTGTC